>JAGYNZ010000018.1 GCA_018399745.1 Deltaproteobacteria bacterium
TAATGCGGATGGCCGCATGAAATTTTTCCAGGAAACTTCAGTTAACTTATTCAAGGCATAAAATATTTTTTTTTGCCTCTTTTCCGCGATAAACTAAAATTACTTGACTTTTTTCTTACAATAGTGCTATACAAATCAGTGTGTTGAGCTTGAAAGTGCCTTTTTAGTCCAATTCACAAGAAGCAATTTCTTGAAAGCGGCAGACAGTAAATCGTGGGTTGTACCTTGGATAAGTTGTCTATCCAATAAGGATTTTCGTTATCGGCCTGATGCGGCGGATGCTTATGAAACAGCACCGCATTATCATGCTGAGGCGAGCCAGCGATGATTTCGCAGCTGCCGATGTCCTTTCCATAAGCAATGCCGTTGTCGACTTTCAACATGTGGCGTCGGGTGCATGAAATCCTGGGCGAAATGTTATGGGACAGCCGACCAAAAACCTTGCATCCTCCAGAGAGCTGGATTTCAGAGAATGCAGCATCTTCAAATACCCCCTTGCATTTGTTGACAAACGCAATGACCCGAAGCTGATCATGCCCCTAAACCGGGAAAAGTGTCAGCAGTTTCGGACAATGCATGTGAAAGAGATACCGAGGAACTCTTTCAACGGCCTTCCGCCCGAAACCGATGCTGCGTGTGAGAAATGGGTCGATGGCATTATGGAAAACGGCATACACCTTATTGCTATTTCATTCGACAAAGGAATTGTCGGCTCTGCAAGCATTTTCCCCATGCCGAACCGCATGTGCGAAATAATGATCGTCGTTATGCCTTCATACCGCAAAAGGGGGATAGGAACACAGCTGACGCGCAGCATTATCGAAGTTGCATATGAGGCCGGTATAGAAAAGATATGGCTGTCGGTCAACGCTCAAAATTATATCGCTCGCCATATATACCGGAAATGCGGATTCGAATACATTAATCTTGATCCTTCGGGCGAATTCGACATGGCGCTGGACCTTCGCCGTTTCAGCGAAGCAAAAAACGTGAATGTCGCCTCAATAATGAACAAAAACGTAGTTGCGGTACAGATGGATGCCTATTGCACAACAGCCATCGAGTTGTTGCTTGCCAACCAGGTGTCGGCGCTGCCCGTTATTGACAATCGCAATAAAGTTATCGGCATTCTCTCGGGCACTGATCTCATCTTAGAAGCCAATTTCCGCCAGCGGGTAAGCGATATTATGACTAGAGGCGTTATTACGGCCGATGGAAATTGGAGTGTTGCCAAAGTGGTGCGCATGTTCAGAACACAAAGACACCGATGTTTTCCGGTAGTCGACAGTCGTAAAAAATTGGTGGGAATAATCGGCAGAATGGATATTATAGCCTACTATTGGAGCAAAATGCAAGCCTAACAGACTACGGCTTTCTTACTGCGGCTGCATTACTTTTGATCTGATCTGACCCGATACGCTACGTCCTACGACGTGAAAGGAGACTATGCATGGGTAGTTGGATATACGAGTTCTATAATTGAATAATGATTATGTGTATTGACTTATAATCTTAAAATTTTTATATATCTGGCTTAACTGTTCTACTGGGGGATCGTCCAACGGCAGGACTGCAGGCTCTGAATCTGCCTATCTAGGTTCGAATCCTAGTCCCCCAGCCATTCTTCACATTTCGTTTTTTTTAAATCCTTCCGGCTGATCAGGATTCCTTGATATCTTATCTGTTTTATCAACAGATGAATTGATTACCTTGTTTATAATAGCGAATGTAGCCCTGTCCGGAAGATTATGGCTTTGGACTTGATTAGAATTCGCCAAGCTATACTCCCTCTCTAATATATGGGCTAATTCCTTCAGACGTTTTTCCAGAATTTGCAGTCCGGATTTTGCCTCTTTGCAGTCCGGATTTATCCTAAGCGCCTCAATAAAGGCGAGTCGTGCATCTTCATACCAGCTGCCTTCCAAATAATTTTCTCCAGCCATGCAGTACGCATATTCAGGGCCTGAGGGGAACATGGTCTCAAGGATCTTATTCAGTCCACCACTTTTCTGCCAGAGTTTATTGGTTATTGACTTATGTTCAAGCATAAATCGTATAAGTAAAGAGTTGTCTCGCTCAGCTAATAGCAATGACTTCAGATGTTCAGCCGCACAAAGGAAAAGTTTTTGGATCCTGTTTATCCCTCGGTGTATGTCTTGCGTTGTCTCTCCAAAGAAATGCCGACAGTTTTCCTGCCAATCGTAAGCGCTGGATTTGGTCGAGGCCGCCTGATAAACAGGATGATAACGATCTACCATATACACATTTTCCTTTAGCTTCATGGCCTCATGGAATATGGCCCCTACCATCCAGTCAAAGAAAAATGATTCTGGTTGACTTTCCGGGTTGATATCTTTCCAAAGTCTGTGACAGTTATCCTTTAATATCCATAATCTACCTCTCTCTGTTTGTGTCCCGACCCAATTATCCAGACCTTCATAGGTTATTCCTGTATCCCTGTATTTTTTTTCTATTTCCATAAAAAAAGAGTATGAACGAATGAAGTCTCTCAATACATTTTTTACAAAGAGATCTTTCCGTTCTTCCAGCCAAGAATATTTATCTTTCTTTTTCATTATTAACCTGCCAAAACTATGAGGCCCACACCCAGCAACATCAGACTTGTTCCAGTTAAGCGTTGAACGATCTTTTTTTCTTTGAATATAAATTTTCCATAAATGACGTTGAAGATCAGGCTGGTCCTTTTTACTGCGATCATATATGCCGCTGTGATCAGATGAATTGCCCACATGTGACTGAGTACCATTACAGTTTGGGCAATACCAACTGCAAACCATGCATCCCATGAAACCAGTCCTGTTTTTTTAAATGACCACAGGCTTGATCGCTTATTATATGGACCAAATCCGTTAGTCAACCAATGCAGTGCTCCGAGGCCCAACGGGGTGATTATTCCCATTAATACAAAATAAAAACAGGCAAAGAATATTGGATCGGAATGTTGAATCGCCTTTTTCCCCAATACGGAGGTAATGCTGTATATCACGGAAACTCCCAGCATGAGCCTTGATCCCTGTTCTTTCGTAATGGCCTTGAATGGTTCTAGAGGCCTATTTTTTCCACTTTTGATATGGAGGACATAGGCCCCTGTTACAATGCACAATATGCCCAGGAGCCCTGCTAGCGTTACTTTTTCATCAAGAACCAGCCAACCAGTCAGTAAAATGAATGCCGGGGTGAAAGCAAGGAAAGGTATGCTGAGTGACATAGGAGATACCTTGAGTGCCTGCATATATAATAGCAGGGCAAGGATCTCAAAAGGGACCAGAATGCCTACTGTTTGCCAAAAAACCAAGTCGGTTTCCGGCCAGGATATAGCAAGCAGCAAGGGCAGCAAGAAGGGCATTGGGGCAGTGGATTTCACTATAGCCATACTCTGCGGAGACAGATGGCTGAACCTGGCCTTCAGGATAGTGTCGCCTGTGGCATTAGCCAAAGCAGTCAATAGGGCTGCGGGAAACCAATTCACCCGCGATTTCCCCTTTTTTTATAACCCTTCCGGGTATACGGCCATGGAGCGAAGCCTGCGAATACGTTCATGTGTAGAAGGATGGGTGCTGAACAACTTCGCTAATGACGCACCTGTTAAGGGATTCACTATATACATTTGCGCAGTTGCAGGGTTGACTTTCATGGGCACACGGTGATTCCATTCATCCAGTTTTTTTAGGGCGTTGGCCAGGGACATCGAATTTTTACATATTTCGGCCCCTACGGCATCAGCCTGGTACTCTCTGCTCCTTGATATGGCCATTTGAATAAGGGCCGCAGCTATTGGCGCTATTATCATCATGACCAGTCCACCTAATAGACCGCCTGCGTTGCCGCTATCGTCATCGGAACTGCCAAATCCCCCGAACAGCATAGCCCACTGGGCCATGGTGGCAATATAGCTTATGGCGCCTGCTATAACAGCAGCTATGGAGCTTATCAGTATGTCCCTGTTGCGGATATGTGCGAATTCATGTGCAAGCACTCCTTCCAATTCCTCTCGATTAAGTAGGTGCATGATACCCTCTGTGACCGCGACCGCGGCGTGGTCTGGATTTCGCCCTGTGGCAAAGGCATTAGGTGTCTGCTGGGCTATGATGTAAACCCTAGGCTTAGGCAATCCGGCTTTATGCGCAAGCCCTTCAACTATAGAGTGGAGTTGTGGAGTTTCTGCTTTGGAGACCTCTCTGGCACCACTCATTTTAAGGGCGAGCTTATCACTATACCAATAGGCAAAAAAATTCATTGCACCGGCCATCAAAAGGGCCACTGTCATACCCGTGCGTCCACCCAGTGCCCCACCAACGAGCAGAAAGAGAGCTGTAAGGGCGGCCAAAAAGATAAATGTCTTAAACGTATTATACATATTGTAGAATAATCCTCCGGGTCTTCTTATATAAATTGATTTTTGATCAGTTATTCTTCAGTGAAGATGTTTATCCTCCAATATGATCATTTTCTCATCTTAAGGCAAGGGTCCGGCATTCAGCAGGTGGGCATTTAATTTTTGCCCTGCATGATATCTGTAGCCTTCTTCACGTCAAATTTGCTGCCCAAAAAGACCGGAATTCTTTGATGGAGTTCTGAAGGCTTTATATCCAAAATATTTTGTTCACCATCTGTGGCTGCTCCGCCCGCCTGCTCGATAATATAGGCCATGGGCGCAACTTCGCACAAAAGTCGCAGTTTGCCCCTTGGCTTTGCAGGGTCTTTCTTGTCGGCCGGATACATGAATATGCCTCCATACAGGAGATTTCTGTGAAAGTCAGCCACAAAGGAACCGATATACCTGGCAGCGTAAGGTTTCCCCCCTTTTATTTTCTGACTTTTGAAGTAGTCCACTGTCTTTTTTGTCCGCTCGTCCCAGTAACAGGTATATGCCTCGTTGACAGAGTAAATTTTTCCAATTTCAGGTGTCATTATATTTCGGTGAGAGAGGAGAAATTCACCTACTGACGGATCGAGAGTAAAGCCGTTCACCCCTTTGCCTGTGGTATAAACCAGCATTGTGCTGGGACCGTAAATGAAATAGCCTGCCGCCACCTGTTTCGAACCACGGTGAAGGAAGTCATCAAGGGTAATATAGGGCCTTTCGCTCACCTTTCGATGGATTGAAAAAATTGTGCCGATATTGACATTCGCGTCGATGTTGGATGAGCCGTCCAAGGGATCAAATATCAAGATGTAATCTTCCCGGGACATGTGTTCAGGGACTGTTATGATATCGGCATTTTCTTCAGAGGCCATAGCACAGATAACACCTGAACGCTCCATTCTATAGATTAATACGTGGTTTGCGAAATCATCCAGTTTGCGCACCCGCTCTCCCTGCACATTGACCTCACCGGTAAGCCCCATGATATCAACGAGTCCCGCCTTGTTGACTTCACGGGATATAATTTTTGCTCCGAAAATGAGCTCTTGCAAAAGCCTTGTCAGTCTCCCTGTAGCTGCGGGAGATTCTTTTTGGTGAATCAACAAATGTTCAGTGACAGTAATGCCTAGACCCTCCATTTCTTTACTCCTTTTATGAATAAATGTGTTTCAGCTCAGATCATGCTGAAAATTCTCGGTCAGCTGCGTTGCTTAATTTTGCCAGTAACTGCGACTTACAATAAGTGCGCACACTCCTGAAAAATTCTGAATATTGCATCCAGAACATTTTCAGGGGAAACATATTTCATTTTTGCAATGTAGTTGAAGTCATAATATCATATGACCCATTACTTTGGCAAAACTCAACCCAAGCAGGTTTTTTCATCGATGATCTATATTCCATTAAGGTGAGTTGTTATACTAAAGTTGCATATTTGTCGAATCACAGTAATGTGCCTTGGTCAATAATTTTATGGGGGTTAAAGTATATGGCTTTAGATGAAATCAAGATCAGCAGAGCTATTTTAAGTCGTTTTGTGGCCAAGTTCTCCGACTATCTGGAACTGGATGTTGCAATCGTCGGTGCAGGTCCATCGGGTCTTATGGCGGCCCTGCGTCTTGCCCAGAAAGGCCACAAAGTAGCTGTTTTTGAGAGAAAACTCAGTATCGGCGGAGGAATGTGGGGCGGTGGCATGATGTTCAATGAGATAGTAGTTCAGGATCAAGGTGCAGCTATCCTTAAAGACCTTGACATCTCTATAAGGGATGCAGGAGACGGATATTATACAGCCGACTCTGTTGAGTGCACCTCAACATTAACCAGCCTTGCATGTAAAGCCGGTGCCATGATTTTCAATCTTATGAGCGTAGAGGATGTGATGGTCAGGGATAACAGGGTCATTGGTCTGGTAATCAATTGGAGTGCCGTGGATATTGCGGGATTCCATGTGGATCCTTTGGCTGTCAGGGCCGAATATGTTGTAGATAGCACCGGTCATGACACAGAGGTTCTCAAGGTCGTGCAGAATAAAACCGGCGGAAGGCTTCTTACAGATACAGGAAAAATAATGGGAGAGAAGTCCATGTGGGCAGATGTTGCCGAAAATACCACATTGGAGAATACCAAGGAGGCCTTTCCCGGCGTTTTTGCCGCCGGGATGGCAGCAAACGCCACCTTTGGATCGTTTCGCATGGGGCCCATTTTCGGGGGCATGTTATTGTCCGGTGAAAGAGTGGCTGAATTGATAGATGAGAGGCTTAACTAATTGAGCTTGAAGTGCTCAGAGTTAGCTGAAAATGTCGGAAGTTATGTATGGACTTTCAGCGTGGTCAATTTTAAATAATTATAATTCAGATATAGCTAAGCGAGGCCTTTTGATACGCCGATAACTTCAGTTTACTTAGGCACTATGCCAGTTTATCTGTTAAGTACTGTAAATTTTGGGAAAGTCTTACGTCATTTATGTCAAAATCCTTATCGAAAGCAAAGAAATACAGCCGCAGAAATAGATCCTTTTCAACTGCACAGCCAGCCCAGTTTTTACCGGCCGAGCAACCAAGTCTATTTGGAGATCCGGGAAACCATCCCAGGATAATTCCCAGACCGGAACACTGCATTAGCCGAAGGGATATAGACAGGGAGGCATTGAAAGTCCTCTATCGTCTGAAGGACAATGGTTATATAGCCTATCTTGTTGGCGGTAGTGTGAGAGACCTGCTTCTTGGCAGGCGCCCAAAGGATTTTGATGTCGGAACTAATGCCAAACCCGAAGATTTGAAAAGACTCTTTCGTCACAGCCGGATCATAGGCCGGCGTTTCAGGCTGGTTCACGTTTATTCCCGAAGTGGTAAAACAATCGAAGTGTCGACCTTCAGGTGCCGGAGTGATCACGATAATAGTGAATACGCGAGTGAGCGGGTCAGGCATATCCATGGTTTCGGTTCTCCTCAGGAAGATGCCTTTCGCAGAGATCTCACGATAAATGGACTTTTCTATAATATTGCGGACTTCAGTATCATTGATTACGTGGGAGGCATGGCAGACCTTAAACAGGGTATTGTCAGGTTCATAGGTAATGATCCAGAACACAGATGTCTAAAAGACCCGGTGAGAATGATGCGCGCAATAAGACACGCGGCCAGGACAGGTTTTACAATAGAAACTAATACCTGGCAGAGCATGCTCAGACACAGCGACAGGATTCGGTTGTGTGCAATTTCGAGAGTAAGAGACGAGTGGCTCAAGGATTTACGTTCCGGATATAGCAGGCCATGGGCCGAGCTTATGCTTAAGTGCGGGTTGTTTACCTCGGTCTTTTCCGGTTATATTTCAGCTTTTGAGAGTAAGGATGACTGGTTGGTCCAAAAGCTGCTTTTTGGGCTTTTGGGGCATCTTGATCTTATGGTAAATGATGGTATTGAAGTCAGTGAAGCCTTTATGCTGGCCCTCTTCGCATATCCCGGGCTATGTGTAACACCAGATTGGAAAGCCCTTAAGGTTGACCGCCTGAAGTGGCCTACTCAGGAAGTGAAGTCCTTGTTGGGAAAGGTTTTTACTCCGCATGACTTCAGAAGATGTGCAAGAGATGCGGCTGCTCAGATCTTGGCCAGCCAGTGGAATATCTCCATATGTCTTGCAAAGAGTAATTGGCCCAAGCGCGTTTGGAACAAGGCCACATTCCGGGAGTCCATCATGTTTTATGATTTAGTCCATGAGGTTTTGGGCCAGCCGGTAGTTGGCCCTGACCCACACCTACGCTTAGGATCAAAGCCCTTAAGGAAATCCAGTAGGAGAAAGCGGCGTTCTCATATACCCAACCATTCAATATCATAATTTTAGGAGGTCCAAGTATGAAGTTGCGTCAAAATGCCAAAGAGATGGTCTTGATAGAACTGGATGGGCTTGGACTGATTTTGGGAGAGATCAAATACAATCGCCAGACCGAGACAGTCCTTTTTGCCCTGGAAAAAACGGCTTTTTTCGATCTTTACTTCCCGTGTACTGTATTATACGATCAGAATCGTGGTCCTGTTGTCCATCCGCATGTTCTTACAGCCATAACCATCTCCTCCATACGAATACAGCGGAGCCGGATATCCTTTTTCGTCCTGGAACCGGATATCAATCCTAAGCTCATTCAGCAGTATCATAATCTGCAGGAAGCTGTTTTACGCAAACAAGGTGTTACCTTATCGGGGAAAGCTTCCAGTGATGAGGATAAGGATGATGGTCCTTATCCAACTGAGCCGACCGGCAGATCAAAAGTCATTACCCTTAGTGATCGCAAGGAGAAACAATAGGGTCGATGCTTACTTTTCCGGATATTGATCCGGTAATAATCCGTATTGGTCCAATAGGTATTCATTGGTATGGTTTTATGTACCTGCTCGGTTTCGGAGCAACGTACCTGTTAGTGCGAAAGCAGATTCTTGAAGAGGGTCAAAACGCCTTTTCCGACCCCCAATATCATGGGTCTTCCATTGTATCTCAATTGAGTCAACTAGACGGGATTTTATTTTCTCTGATTTTAGGGATCATTCTGGGAGGCAGATTGGGTTATGTCATATTTTATAACCTTTCCTATTTTCTTGCACATCCTCTGGAGATATTTGCTGTTTGGCACGGAGGCATGTCGTTTCATGGAGGAGTGGCCGGAGTGATTTTTTCCGGTTGGATATATTGTAAGAGTCATAATCTTGATTTCTGGAAGTGGTCTGATCGCTTTGTGGTCACAGCACCAGTAGGTCTCGGTCTGGGACGTATAGGAAATTTTATTAACGGGGAGCTGTTTGGCCGTCCTGCGGATGTACCATGGGCTATGATCTTTCCTCATGGTGGGCAGGTACCCCGGCATCCGTCTCAACTTTATGAGGCCTTACTTGAAGGGCTTCTGCTCTTTATGGTCCTGTGGTCTTTGCGTTCCAAGCCCTGGCCGTACGGGAGGAAGCTGGCACTTTTTCTCGTCCTTTATGCCATATGTCGTATAGGAGTTGAATTCTTTCGAGAACCGGATCCACAATTGGGCTATGTCCTTTGGGACTGTGTAACCATGGGTCAGCTACTGAGCCTGGTGTTGCTTTTACTTGGGGTAATTATCTGGTGTGTCAGAGGCAGGAGCGTTAGGGTATAGGCCAGTTCTCACAGAGGCCTAGGGCCAATTCCATGTTATACGCCACAGTGAGAAGCTTTGCTTCCTCAAAGTGTCCTGCCATTAATTGCAGTCCTATGGGGAGTCCGTTGCTGGTTAAGCCACATGGTACAGAAATCCCTGGAATACCTGCTAAATTTACAGGAATTGTAAAAATATCAGATAGATACATCTGAAGTGGATCATCTATTTTTTCTCCAAGCCTAAATGCTGCAGTTGGAGCGACAGGTGCAGCAAGCACATCACATTTTTCAAATGCCCTTTTAAAGTCACGAGTGATAAGAGTCCGAACCTGAGAGGCCTTTTTATAATATGCACTGTAGTATCCGGCTGAAAGGGAATAAGTCCCTATCATTATCCTCCTTTTGACCTCCGGGCCGAAACCTTGCGACCGGGTCTTTATATACATATCCATGAGGTTTTTATAGTCTGCGACACGCAATCCGTACTTAACGCCGTCATAACGGAAGAGATTAGAAGAAGCCTCGGCAGGAGCGATAATATAGTATGTAGCGACAGCATAATCCGTATGAGGAAGACTTACCTCAACTACGTTAGCTCCCTGGGATTCTAAAGCGGAGATAGCATGCTTAACTGATTTTTCCACATCTGAGTCAAGACCTGAAATAAAATATTCCTTAGGAATTCCTAAAGTATAATTCTTAAGACCTTGAGTCAGGAAACCGGTATAGTCAGATATATTTCTGGATGCAGAGGTGGAGTCCCTATCATCATGGCCGGATATGGCATTCAACAGCAGTGCGCAATCAGTAACGTCCCTTGAAATCGGTCCTATCTGGTCAAGTGAGGATGCAAAGGCCACAAGACCGAACCTTGATACCGTGCCATATGTGGGTTTCAGACCCACAACACCGCAGTATGAGGCCGGCTGGCGTATCGATCCGCCTGTATCCGAGCCCAGTGAACCAGCACAGGTTCTGGAAGCAACGGATGCTGCTGAACCGCCGCTTGACCCACCGGGGGTTCGTTCAAGATCCCAAGGATTGTGAGTTGGATGATAAGCAGAGTTCTCCGTAGACGATCCCATGGCAAACTCGTCCATATTTAATTTGCCCAGCATTATCGCCCCATGGGCCTCGAGTTTTTCCATTATTGTAGCATTGTAGGGTGGTACAAAATTTTCAAGGATTTTAGATCCACAGGTCGTCCGAATTCCTCTCGTACATATAACATCCTTAATACCCATAGGAATTCCAGTAAGGGGAGTAACGGCGTCTGCCTTTTTAAGGCGTCTGTCCGCATCTTCTGCCTGAGCTAGCGCCTTATCGGCAGTTACTGTCAGATATGCCCTGATTTTTGGATCAACATTATCTATCCTGTTCAGATATGCCCTTGTGACCTCAATTGCTGAAACCTCTCTTTTTTTAAGGATATTGTGAAGCTCATATATGCTTAAATCGATTAAATTTGACATCTTCTACTTCCTCAATTAGATGACTTTGGGTACCACAAATCCTCCATTTTCCCGTTCAGGTGCGTTGGAGAGAATTTTTTCAATCGGCAAAGAAGGCCTTACTTCGTCTTTTCTGAGGGCATTTGTAAGTTGCAGGGCATGGGTAGTGGGCTTAACCCGTCTTGTATCCAGCTCTTCTAATTTGCTTACATATACTAGGATATCATTTAGTTGTCTGGTGAAATTTTCAATTTCAGACGGATCAAAGCTGAGACGAGCCAATTGCGCCACATGTTCAATTTCGGAGGTAGTTATCTTCACGGACGTATAATCTCCTTCTCGTTATATTGCAAAAAATCTGTAATTATGATTACGCTCGATGTCTTGTGTTATGATATTTTTCTATGACTTACCACGAGGCAGAATAAATCCCAATAGCAAATAGCTTATTTCCCCTCTTTTCCTTCTTCCGGCTCAGGTTTGATGATGTTTTACTATAAGGCGAGAAAAAATAAAAAAAAGTTAAAGTTGATTGGATGTTTTTCCGATAAATTAAATACCTCCGTAAGATGGCTTTCCAAAGCCCTTATTCTCCTCTTATGAGGCCTCGGTTTAAAACTGCCGGGGCCTTTCTTTTTGATTGTAAACATGGAAACAAGTTATTAAAAGAGTCTTTGCTGTCTAGGCCTTTGGGGGACCCTGGTTTTTTTTGCCTTTTCTTTGATCAGGAGATTTTGGGGAATATCAGCAATAAGGGTACTTGGGCCGCCATGCATCATTTGCCCAAAAAGCCTTCGGTGTTTAACATGGCTCAGGCATATTTCTTCAGATGCCCTGGTAAGACCTACATAAAAAAGTCGTCTCTCTTCTTCAGGGTCTGCTTCTTTCCATGGAATTATCCCTGACTCACAGCCAATCAGGAAGACTATCGGGAACTCAAGGCCTTTGGCCGCATGGATCGAAAGCAGGGACACCGCTTCTATATTGATATCCAGCATATCGGCCTCGTTACGTAGCAGGACCGCAAGGGAGTTCACATGCGGATTTCCTTTTATGGCGCGCGCAAGTGCCTTGAGAAGAGGCCTGTTTGGGTCAAGATCAAGAATATCGATTATGTAGCTCAGGAGTTGAGGACCATCTTTGTCCTGAAATCCGGGTTTTAAGTCAAAGAGCTTTCTATTCCACAGGTCCTTACCACCTGGTAATTTTAAAAGATGATACTGGATATTTCGTCCCTTCAAGATTTCCCAGACACGCCATATAGAGCGAAGTTCTTTTTGGGCAAGCGGATCAGGGGTATCTGCCCGCTGAAAGGGTATCCCTTGTTTTGATAGTGCTTGGGCAACCGGGTTTCCCAACACTTTGGCCCGGAAGATCACCGCTACGTCTGAAAGGCTTCTCAGGGTGTTGCCCCCGGCTGTGCCACTGTCAAGTGAAACAAAGCTGAGTCCACCCACTATCTGTTCAATAGTCCTTGCCACCCAGTTTGCTTCATCAACTGGATCTTCAAAAGGTTTAATCCTGATTTTCGGCGTTTTGTCTTTGACGGATTTCAGACGCACGGCAGATCTATCTTTGATGAGACTAGTTGCAGCGTCTAGAAATATTTGAGGACACCTGTAAACAGTGTCCAGAACTACAGTTTCAACATCTTCGAAATCCGTTTTGAAATAGTGCATGAATTCAGGACTTGCGCCCCTGAATCCGTAAATGGCCTGGTTGGGATCACCAATTACTGTAATGTTTCCATTTTTCTTTGCCATGGACTTGATCAGGCTATACTGGACAGGACTTACGTCCTGGAATTCATCTACAAGGACAAAAGGGAAATCTCTAAGGAATTTCTCCCTGATTTCATCGTGTTCAAAGAGTCGCAGGGCCTCCAGGAGAAGGTCGTCATAGTCCCATAGCCCGTATTTTTTAAGGAGTTCATGATATACATGAATCAGCGCCGTAAGATCTTCATCTTCAGTTAACCTTGGCGGGTAATACTGCTTGGCCCTTGAGACACGTTCCTGAAGTACTTTAGGCTTTGTGTTTGATAATCTCAATTTTTTTGCTGCCTCTTGGCAGATATCTTTGGCATCTTTCTCGTCTATGGGAAGACGTGCCGCTTCCTGCAGAGTCTGTTTTAAAAATTCAAGTGCCCATCCATGAAACGTGCTTATTTTTGGGACTTTTTGCCCATTATTTACGCATCCAGAGGAAAGTTCAGTATTCAGAAGCCGGAATACGCGCTCAGAGATCTCTTTTGCCGCCTGGTTGGTAAAGGTCATGGCAAGCATCTGGTCGGGTTTAGCATCACCTGTTTTTATAAGGTGTCCGATTCGATAGCTGAGAACCCTGGTCTTGCCTGTGCCTGGTCCTGCAGCAACAAGAAGAGGGCCGGTCCTATGCGTTACGGCTTTAAACTGAGTTGGATTGAGATTTGAAGACCATTCAGTCATTATAAAACATCAGAAAATAATCAGTCCCAGGATGAATGATATGGTGAGTAGTATCCAGGATGACATAAATAATCAGGAATAAGCTATTGTTCCTTATTCAGGCATGCAGAAATGCTATCCCACACTTTTTTTGTCACAATCTCTTTAGAGATAGGGCCTTCCGGGCCCACGGTCTGAACAGGAAGGCCGATGGTTATCCTTATCCGGCCGGGGCGGACTCTGATGCTCCCCTTGGGAAGCACTTTGTGGCTGCCAGTTATGGCCACAGGCACTATAGGGCAACTAGCTTTAATTGCAATCAGTATTCCTCCCATCTTAAAGGGCATCAATCGGCCGTCAGCGCTGCGGGTACCCTCAGGGAAGATGACTATGGGGGTACCCTCTGTTACTTTCTTGGCAGCTTTTTGCAGGCTGCGCATGGCGGCTTTACCACCGGACCTGTCGACAGGGATATAACCTGCATGACGCAGACCAAAGCCTAACAGGGGTAACCTGAAGAGCTCTTGTTTGACTACGAAGCGGAACTGTATAGGCAAGGCCTCAAGCACTACAGGTATATCATATTGGCTTGCATGGTTGCAGGCAAATACCACAGGTTGTCCTACAGGTATATGCCTGTGGCCTTGTACATCTATCTTGACACCGGATGTCTTAATGATAATTTTTGCCCAGAGTCTTCCAAGTCTGTGGATCCAGTTCCCTGAAGCATTGACAAGGCTTGCTATCAGGACTGCAGGAAAGAGGAGCATAAAGGTCAATAAAACTATGATGGGAGTTAAAATAGCTCTCATAATCTCTTGAATTAACAGTTAGGTGCGGACCTTATGGAATTGACATCGGTTTAATATGTAATCTCCGTCTTATGATATGGCCTGCAAGGTCAAAAACCCTGGTGGAGCGATCTATGATTACTGAGTCTGCACTTGCCTTAATACCGTCAAGCGCCAGAAGAGATGATTCAGGTTTTGTTGCTGTAGTGACATCCCCTTTGATTTTTGCGCATTTCATCCACTGTCTGATTCTTACTCCAAGCTCCCCGCTCTTGGGAAGAGGGGCATCAAGAAGAACTGTAACATGGTAAGGCGGATAGTCTGAAAGGAGTCCTTCAATAAGTGCCCATGCGGCCTTTGTATGATATGTGGGCCTGAAGCGTCGAAATATGCGGCTGATGTCCCTGACGAAATTATCATCTGCCAGCAGCACGGGCCTTCGCTTTATAGCGCTCTCAAGAGTTATAAATACGTTATGTCCGTCTATGATCAGTTTTTCCCCTTTGATTGTCTTTACCTGCACTATCTTAGCACATCGTGACGTACTCTGCTTTCTTGTGAAGACCCCGCGATAAAGCAGATCCCGCTCTCCTTGATGGAGCTGGAAATGATTTCCTACAAACAAAAGGGCTGACTTCCTCGGATATCCACGACTCAGAAGGAAGCGGAAATCCTGGGCCGCTGGTTTCAGAAGTTCTTTTCTAAATGCATGAACTCTCATAATTTTTGAGGCAGTACTTGCTTAGCTATCATCTAAATATTACTATTTAGTTCTTATGAAGATACTAATTTATCCACATGAGATATTAAGGCAAGAGGCCCGACCTGTTGATAAATTGGATGGGGAATTCCAGGTCCTGATCGACCAGATGCTGGAAATGATGTACAAGGCCAGAGGGGTAGGCCTTGCAGCAAACCAGATAGGCGAACTCAGACAACTGGTGGTCATCGATGTAACTCCTTCTGAAGAGGGCCCCAATCCTATAGTATTAATCAACCCTCGTATCACAGAATGGGAAGGAGAGGAAGCGGGAGAAGAAGGCTGTCTGAGTGTTCCAAATTATGTTGCACCTGTAAAACGGGCCTTCAGACTGCACGTGACTGGATATGACCGGAATGAAAGGGAGATTGGATTTGACGCCGAAGGACTCCTTGCCCGTTGTATACAGCATGAGTTGGACCACTTGAAGGGTATATGTTTTGTGGACCGTTTGAATCCTGTAAGAAAGGCTCTTTTCAGGAAGAAATGGCCCAAGATCCGTCCCAAAGAGGAGGGTTAACCAGATTTAGAAAACAAGAAAGATTGAAAACACGAAATAAAACCGTGATAATGCGGTTGTATTTTCGCAGTTCTGCAATCAAATTTTTGTCTTTAAACCTGTTTGGTCCCGGAATCCCAAAATTTTGAAATGACATCTTTCCCGAGGTCATTAAACAATCATGAATCCGTATAAAATTGTATTTATGGGTACTCCTGAATTTGCAGTTCCATCGCTGAAGGCCTTAATGAAAGGCGCTGATCAGGTGGTGGCTGTCGTGACCCAGCCTGATAGGCCCAAGGGGCGGGGCAGGAAGTTGAGCCCTTCTCCAATAAAGGTTTTAGCAGAAAAGGCGGGTATTTATATGCTCCAGCCAGAGAAGGCCCGCTCTGCGGAGTTCCTGAGTCAGGTACGGGATCTTGCTCCGGACCTGTTGGTTGTTGCTGCCTATGGCCAGATACTTTCTCAGGGACTGCTTAATATTCCAAGAATAATGCCTATCAATGTCCATGGGTCCCTGTTACCTGCCTATCGGGGAGCAGCGCCGATACAGTGGGCAATTATCCAGGGGGACACTGAGACCGGCATAACCATTATGGAGATGGATGCCGGGATGGACACGGGTCCCGTGCTGCTTCAGAAAGCCCTGACCATAGAGTCGGAAGAGACCTTTGGCCAGCTATATGAGCGTATGGCACGATTGGGGGCCGGGCTTCTTGTACAGGCGGTGGATGAAATACGTGAAGGTACTTTAAGACCAAGGCCCCAACCTGATGAAGGCGTAAGTTATGCCCCTCCCATCAAGCCGGAGGTGGCAAGGCTCGACTGGTCACAAAATGCAAGTCGTATTTCATGTATAGTCAGGGCACTTGATCCCAGGCCGGGGGCGTATACCTTTTGGAATAGTCATCGTCTGCGACTCTATATGCCTTTTGTGATAGATTTGCATAACGCGAATATGGAACCGGGTACGGTCCGTCGTGTGGGTGATGATGGCCTGGTAATTGCTACCGGAAAAGGCTGTCTGGGTATAAGGGAACTTCAGTGGCCAGGGAAGAGGCGTATGTCTTGCGCAGAGTTCCTGAGGGGCAGGCCGATTCCCGTTGGTGCAAGGTTTGAATTCCGGGAAGACTAAGCGCAGAATTAACACCCGACAGCTTGCTGCTTCAATCTTGCTGAAGTGGGAGAGTATCACGCAGATCAAGCGTCCGCCTCTGGCGCAATTAACAGAGGATTTCCTTGAGGACACAGGTCCCTGGTCTGTCAGAGACAGAGCCCTTGTTCGTGAGTTGGTCTTTGGGGTCGTCAGATGGCTGGCACTTCTGGACTGGCACATAGACTCCCAGCTTATTTCCAGAAAGAAGAGGCTTTCAAACATAGTACGCTCACATTTGAGAATTGGGGTCTTTCAGATCCTGTTTCTTGACCGCATTCCATTTTCAGCCGCAGTTAACGAGGCTGTTAAAGGTGTAAAGTCATCCAATCATGCATGGGCCTCTGGTCTGGTGAATGCAGTTCTTCGCCGGTTGGCTGAAAGGCGGGAGTCCCTCGGGCCTGAAATGGCCAGAAGATGTGATGAGACGATGGGCCTTGATACGGTTGAAAGGCTTGCCATTGAGCAATCTCATCCGTTTTGGATGGTCAGTAGATGGGTGGATAGATATGGGCTTGAAGGGACAGGCTCCCTATGCATGGCCAATAACATCCAGCCCCCCCTGACTCTCAGGGTAAATACACTCACTGTCACAAGGGATAAGGCCCTCAAGGTCTTGGCGGATCATGGTATAGATGCCGTTCCGGGTCGGTATGCCCCCGAAGCCATAATAATTAGTGGTTATTCCGGGTCGCCTTTGGCCATCCCCGGTTTTAAAAAGGGTTGGTTTCAGGTTCAGGATGAGGCAGCGCAATTGGTCTCATACTGTCTGGCCCCACGGTCTCATGAAATTATACTTGATGCCTGTGCAGGACCCGGAGGAAAGACAACTCATATAGCACAGTTGATCGAAGATCATGGGATAATCGAGGCCACGGACAGGAATGATGCTCGCCTGGAACTTCTAAAGGAAAACAAGGAAAGACTGGGAATAAAGTGCATTTCCTGTATTCCTTTTAAATTGTTTAATACAAGACGTCCGGAGCTGGAGGGCAGATATCACCGCATCCTGGTAGATGCGCCCTGCTCAGGCATTGGTGTCATAAGACGTCACCCGGACATTAAGTGGAATCGCACCAGGGCTTCGCTGTCAGAACTGGTTTGTCAGCAAAGCTCTTTGCTTAATGGCCTTACTCCGTTAATCAGATCCGGAGGCATCATGGTCTATGCAGTCTGTACCCTGGAACCAGAAGAGACCAGGGAAGTAGTGGAGGACTTCCTCTCTGGTCATCCCCAATGGGGCCTTGTGGCGGCAGGAAATATGCTTCCAGCAGAAGCGAGCAGCCTTCTAGATAAAAATGGGTTTCTTGTAACAGTCCCGGAGCTTCAGGGACCTGATGGGTTTTTTGCGGCAATTTTGAGATACCAGATCATTAGGAATTAGGCGTGAAGAGTTAAGGATTAAAAGATGGTTGTCTTGTCTTTTTTGATTTTTATTATTTTTTCACCATCTCCATGGCCCTTATGAATCCTTCCTTCGATCGTTCAATGACTTCGTCGTCTACGCAGAAGGCTATGCGAAAGTGTCCGGGTGCGCCGAAACCTGAGCCCGGCACTGTCAGTATGCGTTCCTTCTGCAGCATTCGGACAAATTTTGTGTCGTCGGGGATAGGGGTGCGCGGGAAAAAATAAAAGGCACCTTGGGGCAAGGTGAATGTGTAGCCGGCCTCTTTTAAGATCTTTGCCAGGCAGTCTCTGCGCCTTTGATATACTCCGATGTCAACTTTGGCATCGAATAATTCTCCAACTATTCTCTGCATCATGGCCGGTGCGTTAACAAAGCCCAGAATACGGTTTGCCAGGGTAAGTGCCCCTAACAGGGGCTTTTTATGAGATATCTCCGGATGTACTGCAACATAGCCTATACGTTCACCTGGAATGGAGAGGTCCTTGGAAAAAGACGTGGTTAGTATAGTATTGGGGTAAAATTTGAGGATTGGAGGCACAATGGAGCCGGTGAATACCAGCCTGCGATAGGGTTCATCTGAGATTAAAAATATAGGGTGGCCGAAATAATCACTCATTTTTGCGAGCAGCTTTGCCAGGATTCCAAGCTCTTGCTTACTATAAATTATTCCGGATGGATTGTTTGGCGAATTTAAGAGAATCGCCTTTGTCTTATTATTTACGGCGTTTTCAATGGCCTTGATGTCCAGGGAAAAATCAGGATTTGATTTAACCGGCACCAGTTTGCCATTGTGATTGTCAGCATAAAAACCGTATTCTACAAAGTATGGCGTTGGTACGATTATTTCTTCATTTGGGTTCAAAAGGGACTTGAAAATGATGTTTAGTCCGCCTGCTGCGCCACAGGTCATGATAATTTCTTCTGCACTTAAATCCACCTGCTGGTCTATGCTTACCTGGGCGGCAATCCTTGATCTGACATTGAGCAGACCCGCATTTGGCATATATGAATGGACGCCTGGGGATCGGTCAGCCACGATAGTCCCAAGTATTTTTTGAAAGGCTGCGGGCGGAGGAAGGTCAGGATTGCCAAGACTGAAGTCAAATACCCTGTCTGCGCCAAACCTGGTCTTAAGTACGGCACCTTCCTCGAACATCTTCCGAATCCAGGAGGCGCTTTCCATAAAGTCCAGCATCTTTTTGGCCACTGTATTGGTGTATGGCAGGTTCATTTTTTTTGTCTTTTCCATTTTACTCCGTATTTACAAACAATTACTCAGGATACTTTCCCTGGTCTCAGATAGAATATAGTTTCCATTTCGAAAATGAGCAATTAATAACAAGATCAAGTAAGGTCATGGATTGTCCACAGTCCCTTGGCATATACAGGAGGTTTTTTATTATGAATGATATGAAGATACAGATTGCGCCATCGATATTATCAGCGGATTTCGGCAGATTGGCTGAAGAAGTCAGGTCGGTAGAAATGGCGGGGGCCGACGTGATTCATGTAGACGTCATGGACGGTCATTTTGTCCCTAATATTACTATAGGTCCTATGGTTGTGAAAGCCCTACGTTCAGTAACGAATTTGCCGCTGGACGTACATCTTATGATTGAATTTCCGGATCGTTACATAGATGCCTTTGCCCAAGCCGGTGCTTCCTGGATAACTGTTCATGTTGAGGCCTGTACACACATACACAGGACCATCAATGCAATAAAGGCCCTTGGGGTCAAGGCAGGGGCCGTATTGAACCCTGCGACATCTCCATCGACTCTTGAGTACTTGCTGGCCGACTTGGACCTGGTACTTATCATGAGTGTGAATCCAGGCTTTGGCGGTCAGCATTTTATCCCATCCTCTCTTGGTAAGATCGGGCATCTGCGGAAACTTCTTGCTATTTTGGATCACTATGTGCCTATTGAAGTGGATGGCGGCGTGAATTTTCAGACAATAGAGGCCGTTACGTCAGCAGGCGCTGATATCTGTGTAGCCGGATCGGCTGTTTTTGGCTCTCACGACTATGAGGCAACCATAAAAAAATTAAAGGAGCTTGGCCAGAAAGGGATTGATGAACGCGGCGTTTCTGTTTAATAAATTTTTATGGAGAGTTAAAAAAATAGGGGGCTCATGCCCCCTATTTTTACTTTTTTGAGTTTTTAGTATGTTAGCAACCCTCGATCATCCTTCTCTTTGTCTTAATTTCTACGTCTTGACCACACTTAAGATCGCATTTGTCGTCGACCGTGATGACTACCTTTCCACTCTCGACCGATTCGACTTTGCCCTTGCATTTTGCTGCCAGGCTGACACCTGCCATGCTCAGTGAGAAAATAACAGCCAAAGCCACTGATGTAATTTTTTTGCGCATAATTCCCCCCTTGTTTAATTAAGTTGTTTAAAGTAAGAATTTATTACTTCGAATAACTATTAGGATAATCGCTACCTCTTATGAGTTTATATTAATATACGAAAATGTGGACTTGTGTCAAGCTGTTTCCCCGACGGACAACTACAAAAATGCTTGCAAAGTCCTTTGTTGCAAGATTCTGTTTGCGATTATGACCTATTCAAGAAGTGCAATTTGTGACCGTGTAGAATATAATTTTATGAGAAGTATTCTGGAGTTTATGCGAGAAATTTTCGATAAGTAGAGTATATTCGTTTGCGAAATTCAGAATTTTATCTTAGTGCGTAGTTAGTTGAAAAATGAAATAATGGTCTAGATATTTTCTAGAGCCTAATTATCAAAAAAGAATAAAAGTCTTCCAAATAGCTGTTGGATCAAGTGATGAGCGAGTTATTAATGACAACGACTTACGAAAGAGACCCTGATTATACCTCTTGCAGCATGAATTTATCCCAGGGCCGTGGCCGATTTAGACCTTTGTTGGATCTGGCGGTAAAACTTAATTGTGCCTTTTTGATGGCACATGACCTCAATGAAATTCTCCAAGCCGTTTTGGTAGGAGTTACTGTAGGAGAGGGTCTGGGTTTTAACAGGGCGTTTCTGTTTCAACTGGATGCTAAAAAGGAATACATGGAAGGCAAGCTGGCAATTGGCCCGGCAAGTCCAGAAGATGCCGGGCGGATATGGTCTGAGATAACTAAAAAGCGGCTTTCCCTTTTTGAAATCCTGGATGATGTTAAAAGTGTATTTTATGATAAGACCAATTCAATAAATCAACTTGTAAGACAGATAAATGTCCCTTTTTCAAAACAAGATCACATATTGATAAGGGCATTAAATGAGAGGCGTGCTTTTTGGGTCGGAGGGAAGGGCGAAAACAGTGCTGTTGCTCCGGAGGATCTTTTGCAGATTTTGGGTGCAAATGAATTTGCCATTGCCCCGCTTTATGCTCAAGAAGAGGCATACGGAGTAATACTTGCTGACAATTTTGTTACCGGACGACCCATAGACCAGGCAGATGTTGATGCCCTGCAGCTCTTTGCGGGTCTTGCTTCAATAGCAGTAGGCAAAACGCGTATGTGTGAAATGCTGGAGGAAAGGGTCCAGGCGCTAAGGAAACTGAATGAAGAAGTGGAGCGGAATAAAGATCAGCTCGTTGAGGCGGAAAGGTATGCTAGCCTGGGAAGAATGGCTGACCAGCTACTTCATGAAATACGAAATCCCCTTTCAACAATAGGAGGCATGGCCAAAATTCTAAAGAGAAAACTCAAGGACTCTGAATTAATAAATTATGCAGAGATCATGGTCAAAGAAAATGAGCGTGTAGAAAAGACCCTGACTGTGATTTTTGATTTTGCTAATGTACCTGAGTTGAATCCGGAACTGGTAAGGATTTGCGATCTGATAAAGGCCTCTCTGGCCCTTTTACAGTCAGAATTGGATAGACACAACATAACATTAAATGTTGTTAGTTGTCCTGATCCTGAGCCAGTGCTCTTTCTTGACCGCATATATATCCAGCGGTCTTTTTTAAGCATATTTAAGAATGCTGTAGAGGCCATGCCGGAGGGCGGAATACTGACAGTTTCAGTATCCACATCTGCGGGACACGTTGAAATTCAGATAACAGATACAGGGCTTGGAATGGCCAACGGGTATCTAAACAAGGCAGATGAGCCTTTCTTTACCACCAAGACTCACGGATTGGGTTTGGGTCTGAGTTTAGCAAAACGGGTGATCGAGTTGCATGATGGATTTATGTGTCTGACCAAAAACAAGCTGGGGGGTACGAATGTAAGTATTACCCTCCCCGGTGTACGTGATTAAGAAATAACCGTCAATTGGCTCACTGTTTCAGGGTTCAGAGTTCAAGACCGTTGAGTTGTGATCAATATATGGAGAAGGCGTGAGAGCAGAATTGAGGAGCACATATCATACCCTCTAATTTTAGGATATTTATGCATGGCAATTGATTCGGGATATAGCTTACAAGATCGATTATCAATCTAAAATATATACTAATGAGGCTAGGTGGTCGGCCCGACATGTGTCTTGCAGGGTCTATTTTATAAAAGCCTACTGAGCCAGGGCTTCATCAATATTTTTCCTGTAATGGACTTCATAGATACACATGCACACCTTGATATCCTGCCTCTAACTGAGGACAAATCCGGAGTAATCAGCAGGGCTGAAAAGGCCGGAGTTCATCAAGTCATTACTATAGGTATAGATTTGGCGAGTTCGAGAAAAAATCTTGAGCTGGCAGAGCAATTTCCTCAGGTTTATGCGGCAGTAGGCATTCATCCCCACGATACAAAAGGGGCTTCAAGCGATGAATATAAAGAGCTTCTGAAGCTTGCCGCTACTCCGAAGGTGGTTGCCTGGGGTGAAATAGGGCTTGATTTTGTCAAGGAATATTCACCCAGAGACATACAGCGCAAGGCCTTTCGGCAGCAGATCCAAATGGCCAAGCAGGTTGATCTGCCTGTTATAATTCATAACAGGGGTGCACATGCCGAGACGGTTCATATATTGAGAGAAGAGGCCTTCGGGGCCTTGAGGGGCGTGATGCACTGCTTTTCTGGTGATGTAAAAGTGGCAAAGCAGGTTCTGGATTTAGGTTTTTTCATATCCGTGACCGGTATTATCACTTTCTCCAATGCAAAAGTTGTTAAAGAGGTCGTGCGTTATGTACCATTGGAGCGTCTGCTTATAGAGACCGACTCTCCATTTTTGAGTCCGGTCCCATACCGAGGCAAACCGAATGAGCCGGCCCGGGTTATCCATGTCGCAGAAGAGATTGCCAGGATAAAAAAAACGCCTTTGGAGGAGATCGCTCAATGTACAAGCGACAATGCCAGGGGCCTTTTCAGGCTACCTGTGCCCTAGTCCTTGCCTCCAGTTCACCCAGAAGGCAGAGACTTTTGTCCGGACTTGGTCTGGATTTCCTGGTACGGCCAAGTGAGTCTCAAGAAACAGTCCCAAGACCTGGAGAGTCTCCTCTGGAATATGCGGAACTTAATTCCACGCTAAAGGCACGGGATGTTGCACTAAGATATCCTCATGCCGTGATCCTTGGTGCAGATACCATTGTAGTCTTAGATGGGGAAATACTTGGAAAGCCCAGAGATAAAGATCATGCATTACATATGTTGGGCCGGCTGGTTGGAAGGTCACATGAAGTTATAACCTCATGTTGTATTGTGTTGCCGGATAAGCAGATTATAGTAAAGTTTTCAGCCAGCAGTTTGGTATGGTTAGCTGAACAGGATCCCGATATCATAAGGGCCTATGTGTTAACTGGAGAACCGCTGGACAAAGCTGGCAGCTATGCAGTTCAGGGTATTGGGTCATTTATGGTGGAGAGGATCGAAGGTTCGTATTCCAATATAGTCGGACTTCCCTTGGATAAGGTGGTCAAGTATTTTCTGGAGCTGGAAATTCTAAAATATCAGGTATTTTGAACGCAGATTATGATTTCACAAAACTTGCAAGAGCTTAAGTCCAGGATAGGCAGGGCCGCACAGAGAGGCGGGAGGCGTCCGGAAGATGTACGTCTTCTCGCGGTCACCAAGACAGTGTCTATAGACAGCATTCATGAGGCCATATCCTCAGGGCAAAGGCTTTTCGGAGAGAACTATGTGCAGGAGGCGGCAAAGAAGCTTGAGTCAATGGGAGAACTTTATTATGAGGCTACTTGGCACTTTATAGGACACTTGCAGAGGAATAAGGCCAAGCTGGCAGTTCAGTTGTTTGATTGTGTTGAAACTGTAGATAATCTGAAGCTGGCCCGTGCTCTTGATCGTCATGCAAGGACAGCAGGAAAGAGATTGTCTGTGTACATTCAGGTGAACGTGGCACAAGATCCCAGAAAATCAGGCCTTTCCCCGGCAGAACTTCCAATTTTTCTCACAGAAGCCACAGAACTATCCAGTATTGATATTTGTGGTCTAATGACCATCCCCCCCTGGGAGCCGGAACCGGAATCATTAAGGCCTTGGTTTAAGGCCCTTCGTGAATTGAGAGATAAGACGATTACAGGTTTAGATCATGGTCCGGAGCTAAGGGAGCTTTCCATGGGAATGTCTCAGGATTTTGAAACGGCGATAGAAGAGGGGGCCACTGTGGTACGTATCGGGACTGCACTGTTCGGCCAAAGAGAGTGCTCGACAGGTAAAAGAAATGTTTGATATATTTATCAGGGCGCATTTTTCAGCCGCTCATTACCTTCGAGACTATCCCGGAAACTGTGAACATCTTCACGGCCATAACTGGGATGTGGAGGCCGTTGTCAGAGCGGAAAAGCTGGATAAAATAGATGTAGGCATTGATTTTCGGGACCTTAAAAAGGCGTTGGCTGGAGTGTTGTCTGAACTAGACCATACTAATTTAAACGATCACCCGGAATTCAAGGACAAAAATCCATCGTCAGAGAGATTGGCACAGTATATCTATAAACGTCTAAAGAAAGATCTCAAGCTTTTTCGTGATATAGAGATGGTAAGAGTCACGGTCTGCGAGACATCCAAAACCGGAGTGACCTATTGGGAGGACCTGGATCCTGAACGGCAAAGCTGTTCAGAAACAATTTTGAATTCTAAATTCTAAATTTTTAATAAAAAAAGGAAATAATCTTAAAGTGGTAATTGTTCCCGAACTAAATTGAGAAGAATAAATCAACAATCAACAATCAATAATCAACGATCCTCCAAATCACTCTCGGTTTCTGAGACCTTTGTGAGCCTTCAGGGAGAGGGCGCATGGGCCGGATGGCCCTGTTTTTTTATTCGTCTGTCCGGGTGTAATCTCAGATGCACCTATTGTGATACACAATATGCCTATAATAAGGGAGAAAAGTGGGATATAGCGGGTCTTATCAATGAATGGAGACAGGCTGGGGTTGGTCTTGTACAGGTTACCGGAGGAGAACCCCTTCTGCAGTCAGAAACTCATAAATTGCTGGAGGCTTTGCTGAATGAAGGCGCCAGGGTACTTCTGGAGACCAACGGGAGTCTGGACCTTAGTAATGTGCCTGGAGAAGTTATCAAAATAGTTGACCGAAAGACCCCTGGGAGCGCCATGGAAGAATTTTTCCTTGAAGAGAATCTTGGTTGGCTGAAACAGGGGGATCAGCTCAAATTTGTCATAACAGCCAGAGACGATTATGAGTGGGCACGGAAAGAAGTGGTAAGATTGCGACTTTCGTGTTACACAGAGGTCCTGTTTTCTCCTGCATGGGGAGGACTGGTACCCGTCCAATTGGCTGAATGGATTATAGCAGACAGGCTTTCCGTGAGGTTCCAGATCCAGTTGCATAAAATCCTTTGGGGAGAGAAAAGGGGTATTTGATTTGTAAAAGGCGTTGACAGGATTATTTAAATAATGTAAAAGCATTTTGAAGAAAATTATGAATGGGGGTTCATTCGGTCTAACCTCCCATTTTTCTTAGATGTTAGGCCTTCGGGGGGGAAGGAAACAAAAAATGATTGATCTTGATTATTCATTATTTGCAGAACTAATCGGTTATTTGATCCTGTTGGTTATCCTTAACGGCATGCTTTATAAGCCTATTCGCAAATTGCTTGCAGAGCGGGCGTCTCGGATGGCGTCCATTCAGAGCGATGTAGATAAATACGAGCGCAATGCCGAACAGCTTGTTAAAGATTTTGATGCGAAGCTGGCCGAAGCTCGCGGATCAGGACAAGGGGCACTGGAGAAGTTGAAGCAGGAGGCCAGGGAGGAAGAGAAAAAATTATCCGATGCAAGCAGTAAGGAGGCTGATGCAAAAAAGCAGGAGTTGATGGCGGAACTTACATCAGAGATTGACGCGGCAAGAAAGGACCTCAAGGCAAAAGTCGAGGCCTTTGCTATGGATATTTCGCAGAAGATTCTTGGGAGGGCTATATAAATGAAATTTACGAGGAAGGATTGGGCTGGCACCTGGCTTCTGGCCGTGGCTTTTTCCTTTGTGGTCCTCTTTATATCCACGGGAGGTTTTGCAGGGGCAGTTGATGAGGTGCCACAGTACGACACGTCGGGTGTGGAATCGGTCTATGATACTGCCACCGGCGGGGCCGACGAAACGATATCCCATGGCGAAGAAGTCGCCGCAGTTCATGCAGAGGGCCACGATGCTGCTGCCCACGGAGAACATCACGGGCTGACTCATAATCAGGTAATGAACTTTATCTGGCATTGCCTTAACTTTGCCATTCTTGCCTTTATTCTTGTTAAATTTCTGCGCAAGCCAATTGCAGGTGCCCTTAAAGGTAGAACCGAATCGATAAGGGCCGCTTTTGAAGATCTGGAGGCCAAAAGGGCTGACGCGGAGCGCAAGTATGCAGAACATGAGGCCAAGCTTTCCAATATGGATGAACAGGCGGAGCGCATACTGAAAACCTTCATTGAGCAAGGGGAGGCAGAGAAAGAAAAGATTATAACCCAGGCCCACGAAGCTGCAGAGCGCATCAAGGCCCAGGCAGAATTTTATGTGCAGCAGGAGCTTGCCAAGGCAAAGACAGAGCTGCAGTCCGAAGTGGCTGATACGGCCGTCAAGATGGCGGAGGACATAATTCGCAAGAATCTGAATGAGCAGGACCATCATCGTCTCATCAGTGAATATCTTGAAAGGGTGGTGCAGAAAAATTGACCAATACAGTTATAGCTAGAAGATATGCTAAGGCCCTCTTTGCCGTTGCCAAAGAGGAGGGGAAGCTAGAGGTCTATAGTGAGGCGCTGAAGGACATAGATGCCTTCTTGGAAGGAAGTCCTGATGTGGAGGCCGCTCTTGTCAGTCCGGTGTTTCCGGCTAATATTAAACAGACAGTCCTGGAGGAGATTATCAAGGCATCGAAAGTGGAAGATGCCCTTGCAATTTTCCTGCGGCTTTTAGTTGAGCGTGGCAGAATACAGTACTTGAGGATGATTGTGAGCTGTTTTCAGCAGTTCATGGATGAAGAGACCGGTGTGGTGAGGGCGGTAGTCCGCTCCGCAGTTCCTTTGCCTGAAGATCTTCGGGACCAATTTTCAGAAGTTCTGGCAAAGGTTACCGGCAAACAGGTTACTTTACAAATAGAGGAAGATCCCGCCATACTTGGCGGTGTAGTAGCCCATATAGGCGATATGGTTCTGGACGGCAGTATCAGGAGCCAGCTACAAAGTATCAGAGAATCCATAGGAAGGGGTGAGCTGGGATAATGGCACAGATAAAAGCGCAAGAAATCAGTGACATCATAAAGAAGCAGATTCAGGATTATGAAAAGACAATCGATTTGGCCGAGACAGGTACAGTTCTGTCGGTTGGTGACAATGTTGCCCGTGTCTATGGCGTGCGCAACTGCATGGCCATGGAGCTTCTGGAGTTTCCAGGCGGCGTTATGGGAATCGCCCTGAACCTTGAAGAAGACAATGTCGGTGTCGCCGTTATGGGTGAGGTCAAGGAGATCAAGGAGGGAGACTTGGTCAAGAGGACGGCCAGAATCGCAGAGGTGCCTGTGGGAGAGCCGATGCTTGGTCGCGTTGTCGATGCCCTTGGTGCTCCGATAGATGGTAAGGGTCCAATCGACGCAAAAGAGTTTAGCCGTATTGAGGTGAAGGCCCCGGGCGTGATCGACAGGAAGGGCGTTCACGAGCCATGTTACACAGGATTGAAGGCGGTTGACGCCATGACGCCGGTGGGCAGGGGGCAGCGCGAGCTTATTATTGGCGACCGCCAGATTGGAAAGACAGCCATCTGCGTGGACGCGATTATTGCCCAGAAAGAAACAGATGTTTACTGCATTTATGTTGCCTGCGGGCAGAAGCAGGCAACAGTGGCCCTGGTCGCAGAGGCCTTGCGCCGTCATGGGGCAATGGAATATACTACCATCGTCGCAGCGAGTGCCAGTGAGCCGGCATCCCTGCAGTACCTGGCTGCCTTTTCCGGTTGCGCAATGGGCGAATATTTCCGTGACCGAGGTAAACATGCACTTATTCTTTATGATGACTTGTCAAAGCAGGCAGTATCTTATCGTGAGCTTTCATTGCTGTTGAGGCGTCCACCGGGACGTGAGGCATACCCCGGTGACATTTTCTACAATCACTCAAGGCTTCTGGAAAGGGCGTCAAAGCAGAACGAGGAGTTGGGCTCAGGCAGTCTTACTGCCCTGCCTATCATTGAGACGCAGCAGGGTGATGTCTCCGCATATATTCCAACAAACGTTATTTCCATTACGGACGGGCAGGTTTATCTGGAGCCGGCACTCTTTTTCGCTGGTGTTCGCCCGGCTATCAACGTCGGCCTCTCCGTGTCCCGGGTCGGGGGTGCGGCCCAGGTAAAGGCCATGAAACAGGTTGCAGGTACGTTAAGGCTCGATCTGGCCCAGTACCGTGAGCTTGCCGCCTTTGCCCAGTTCGGTAGTGATCTGGACAAGGCTACGCAGGCCCAATTGACACGCGGTGAGCGTCTTGTTGAGATCCTGAAGCAGCCACAGTATGAACCGCTTCCAATGGAGAAACAGGTGACCATTCTCTATGCAGGCACAAAAGGGCATCTGGATACTTTGCCTGTTGGTGTGCTTGGGGATTTTGAGAAGGAGCTTTATGAATTTATCAGTAACAAACATCCTGATATCTTCAGCGAACTCAAGGAAAAGCAGGCCATAGATGATAGTCTTGACAAGAAAATGAGTTCGGCAATCAGTGGTTTCGTCACGGAGTTCAAGGCTAACCGTAATCTTTAGGAGCTAAGGGGGGCTGTTGGTTAATGGCGGCACTGAAAGATATCAAGCTTAAGATAGTAGGTATAAAAAAGACCGCACAGATTACGCAGGCCATGAATATGGTGGCGGCTGCCAAGCTGCGCGGGGCACAGCAACGCATGGAGGATTTCCGCCCCTATGCCGAGAAATTTTCCGGGGTCATGGCGGAGCTGGCAGGTGCGGGTATAAATCCGGATGCCTTTCCACTCATGGCTGCCAGGCCTGTGAAGAAGGTCATGCTGATACTGGTGACGTCTGACAGAGGGTTGTGCGGAGCGTTTAATTCAAATCTTATTAGGGATACCGAAAAGTTCCTTAAAGCCCAACAGGCAGAGGGTCGTGAAGGCTGCTTGGCCTGTGTGGGAAAAAAAGGCAATGCCTTTTTTACGAAGAGCCCGTTTGAGACACTGCACAGCAGCGTGGGTATCATGGACAATATACAGATGTTCAACGCAAGGCAGGTGGGCCAGGAGGTCATCAACCTCTTTCTGGAGGGAAAGGTGGATGAGGTCCAGTTGCTTTATGGACGGTTTATAAACGTTGCCGTCCAGCGTCCCACCATGAACCGCATCCTGCCTATCAGCACTGAAGGCCTTGAAGAGGGTGAAGGAGAAAAGTCGGAAGGCCCGAAGGCCACATATACTTATGAGCCTGATCCTGAAGAAATACTTAATAATTTGTTGCCCATGTTCGTGAATGTGCAGATTATGCATGCCATGCTGGAGACTGGGGCAAGCGAGCAGGCAGCGCGCATGACTGCTATGGATAATGCGACACGTGCATGCAAGGACATGATCGCAGATCTCACCATGGTGTATAACAAGGCTAGGCAGAGTGCAATAACGGCAGAGCTTATGGATATAGTTGGCGGAGCCGAGGCCCTCAAGTGAGGGTGATGGGCTGTTAGAGAAAAATTTTTGGCGCCTATTTAGGTGTCTGGGGAGGTAGTAAGATAAATGGCTAGTGAAACTGGAGCAAATATGGGGAAGATATCTCAGGTGATCGGTGCTGTTGTCGATGTGGAGTTTGAGCCTGGGAAAATACCGGCTATTTTAAACGGTCTCGTTGTCACCAATCCAGCCATAAGTGACAAGGAGGACAATCTGATTCTTGAGGTTGCCCAGCACCTTGGAGACAACATGGTGCGTACGATTGCCATGGATACCACGGACGGGCTGGTCCGTGCCATGCCGGTTCGGGATTCAGGTGATCCCATCCGTATCCCTGTGGGTAAGCCGACTTTGGGACGGATTATGAATGTGGTGGGCTGGCCAGTGGATGGATTAGGGCCGGTTGACGACAGTGTGACATTGCCTATTCACCGTCAATGCCCAGAGTTTGTTGAGCAGGATACCACGGTCAATGTCCTTGAGACCGGCGTGAAGGTCATGGATTTGCTGGTTCCCTTCCCCCGTGGCGGCAAAATGGGCCTCTTCGGCGGTGCAGGGGTTGGAAAAACTGTTATCATGATGGAGATGATTCACAATATCGCCATGCATCATGGCGGTATTTCGGTCTTCTGTGGGGCCGGTGAGCGTACGCGTGAAGGTAATGACCTGTATCATGAGATGAAAGATTCAGGGGTTTTACCTAAGGCCGCCCTGATCTATGGTCAGATGACGGAGCCGCCGGGGGCAAGGGCAAGGATAGGCCTTACCGGGCTTACGGCGGCAGAGTATTTCCGTGACGAGGAAGGCCAGGATGTGCTCTTTTTTATAGATAATATATTTCGGTTTACCCAAGCCGGTTCCGAGGTGTCGGCGCTGCTTGGCCGCATCCCCTCTGCAGTGGGTTATCAGCCTACACTGGCTACAGACCTTGGTGCATTACAGGAGCGGATCACCTCCACGAACAAGGGCTCCATTACGGCTGTTGAGTGCGTTTATGTGCCGGCTGATGACTTGACTGACCCGGCTCCGGCTACTACGTTTGCCCACCTCGACGGAACGGTGGTCCTTTCCAGACAGATTACAGAGCTTGGTATATACCCTGCAGTGGATCCTTTGGACTCTACGTCGCGTATTCTCGATCCCAATATAGTGGGTGAAGAGCACTATAAGGCATCAAGGACACTTCAGCAGACCCTGCAGAAATATAAAGACCTCCAGGACATTATCGCAATTCTGGGTATGGATGAGCTCTCGGATGAGGACAAGCTCACGGTGCAGAGGGCACGGAGATGTCAGAGGTTCCTTTCCCAGCCATTCCATGTGGCCGAGACCTTCACCGGTATGCCGGGAAAATTCATCAAGGTGGAAGATACGGTTCGTGCATTTAATGAAATCTTAGAGGGTAGACACGATGAACTCCCTGAGGGGGCCTTTTATATGGTAGGCGGTATTGAAGAGGCCGTGGAAAAGGCAGCCAAGATGTCATAATGATCAATCTGTTGCCCATGAGGCTGAAGAGTAATAGCAACAACGTGGCTTCGGGTTGTATAAACTGACAGGTACAGGTGTAGGAAAAAATAAATGGCAAACAAGATACTTTTAGAAGTAGTGACGCCTTCGAGGTTGCTGGTGAGTGAAGAAGTTGAGCTGGCTACGGCCCCCGGTACGGATGGCGTCTTTGGTGCGATGGCCAATCACTCTCCCCTTCTGGCTACGCTTAAGATAGGTGAGATGCATTATCTGAATGAAGGGAATGCGGTCCGCATTGCGTTAAGCGGTGGTTTCTGCGACGTGTCCAACAATCGGATGACCGTGTTGGCTGAGAGCGCGGAGCTAAGTACGGAAATCGATGTGGATAGAGCCCTTAAGGCCAAAGAGAGGGCGGAGCGCAGGTTGCAGGAGGCTGAGGCGCGAAAGGGAGACATTGATCTTGCTCGCGCTCAGGCAGCATTTGCCAGGGCACTTACAAGAATACATATAGCGGGTCACTAGCTTTATAACCCGCGATTCAGATATATATGTTTTACTCAGGGCAAGCCGCGTGCTTGCCCTTTTTGTTTGCCTGGGTCTTTTCATTATGATAGAAAATTCCGTTTTAAAGGGCAGTCGTCCCTGGGCGTGTATTATACTCGCAGCAGGCAAGGGAACCAGAATGAAATCTGAGATCCCGAAGGTAATGCATCACCTGCTTGGAAAGCCTCTAATAGAACATGTTCTTTGCCTGTTAGGTAATCTGGATATTGCTTTCAGATTAGTGGTAACAGGCCATGGCGGCGACTATGTTAGAGATTGTGTGACCAGATATAACGTTGTTTTGATAGAGCAGGAGCAGCAACTTGGGACGGGCCATGCGGTATTGTGTGCAAAAGCTGCCTTGAGAGAGTTCTGCGGTAATGTTTTAATCATTTGTGGTGATACGCCTTTACTGAAAGAGACTACTCTTGCCTCCTTTATGGAAGATCATGCAGGTTCCAAAAGGATTCTCTCGCTATTGTCTGCCCACTTCAAAGATCCGTCAGGATACGGGCGTATACTCAGGTCTTTGTCCGGAAGGCCTCAAATCCAGGGGATAATCGAAGAGAAGGATGCCACGGAATCTCAGAGACTGCTCACTGAGATAAATACAGGAATATATGCAGTTGATTCGGTTTTTTTATTTGATGCCCTTGGTTCCGTTGGTTGTGATAATGTTCAGGGGGAATACTATTTGACTGATATAGTCGGTCTTGCAGTATCTCGGGGCGTTTCAACCGGGGCCGTCATAACTGCTGCTGAGGACGAGGCCTTTGGAGTCAATTCAAGGATGGATCTTGTCAGGGCGGAGACTATTTTATTAGATAGGATAAGAAGAAGTTGGCTGGAATTCGGGGTGAGTTTCGAGCTCTGTGAATCTGTTTATATAGAGCCTGACGTTGTGCTGTCCCGTGACGTGACAGTCGGTCCCCATGTTGTTCTTAAGGGAAACACAATAGTGGGTAAGGGAGCAAAATTGGGTGCCTTTAGTTATCTTGATGGGGCGCAAGTGCCACCCGGTACCACAATACCTCCTTTCAGCAGGTTAATTAGTACCTGAACGGAAATTCGCTTAAATGTTTGATTGTGTTACGCCCGGCCTTCATTTGTGTCAATGTGCTGGCTACACTATAAGGCGTATAGGGTTGACGTAATCATAACCAGTGGGTTTAATGTTTTTAAATTCAGGAGATGGCATATGAGCGATCAGGAACTACATTTATTAGAAGATAGAGTCGATAGTTTATTAAGATATTGCGAACAATTGGTGTCTGAGCGGGATGATTTTCGGAGGCAGACAGAGGAAAAGGCTTCCCAGATAAAGGAACTCGAAGAAAAATTGGCCCGGTTTGAAAAAGAAAGAGAAAATGTTCGTCTTAGGGTAACAGACCTGTTGGGTAAAATCGATCAGGTTGGTACGTTTTCAAGAGGCGATGAGGATATGGCCACAGCACGTCAAACTGATATGCCTTTGGATGTCTAGACAAATTGGAAATGACGCAAATAAAATTTAATTTTTTTGGGCAGGTGTATGAGCTCAAGGCCGACGACCCTGAAGTTGATGTTAAGGAAGTTGTAGAATACGTCGAATCGAAAGTCAGAGAACAGGAGACCTCAAACAAGGGCTTGGCTTCCCATAAGATGGTAGTTTTAGCTATGCTCAATATCGGTAAAGATTATATTCTAGTCAGGCATCAATTGAGGGAATTAAAAGAGACGGTTGTTAGCAAAACCAGTCGATTGGTTGCTAAAATCGATTCAGCAATAGATTAACTTTGCAGATTATGGTATTATAATTAAACGGCAGAATTAACGTGGCTTGTTTCCCCTGCTGTGTTGGTGATTGACAGAGTTTGTTGAGCCAACTCTCTTTACAAGGGGGTCTCCTCTTCGCATAGGGATGGAAGGAGAAAAATCTCTTTCCCGAATAGCGTATGAGACACCCACCTGGTTTTCCAGGTTCAATAGATTTTGTCGACACGGCATAAGCGGGGGATTATGTGGGCTATAACCCCGTTCGGGTTCATATATATAAAAGGATATGGAATAGGTTGCACATCAATAATATGTGCTTAAGGAAAATTGAGCAACGGCCACAGTCGACTTCATGGTTAAAGATGCCATAAAATGTCGCTGGAAAACTGGCTGGTTTGCAATAGTAGCTTGACTATTTTAAAGAGGCTTTTCAGCGAACTTAATCCTATTAAACAAAAAACTCGAAAAGAAAACGAAGTTGCTCGTTTTTGTTCGGGACTTGGGAAAAGGCTTTGTAATGATTTATAAAAGTGGTTTTTTTACCTAAAAGGCCTTTAATAGTCAAAGCATATTTTTCGGGTCGATCCCGACCTGGATTTCAACCGCCTACCAAAATCCTTATGTAACCGTCACCAGACGCTCCTTTGGGGAGTCGGGATGGGGTGTGGCCATCCTATATGGAAGGGAGCACCCATCATGGAAGTTTTTTATCTTTTGATTTCGACCATCGTGGGCTTGTGCGTCGGTTTAGCTGCAGGCATATGGCTTACCAAGCGCAGGACTGTTGATATGGTTGATTCAATAAAGGAAGTTGATCGTTTAAAGAAAGATGCTCAGGTAGAGGCAGAGAGACTGATCAAGGAAGCCAGAATTCAAGGGCAGGAGCAAACATTTCAATTAAAGAAAGAGGCCGAGAAAGAGATAAAAGAGTGGAAGCTCGAACTGCACAATCAAGAAGTGCGTCTACAACAAAAAGAACAACAGGTAAATCGTAAATATGAACTTGTTGATCATAAGGAAATTGAGGTCCTTGAGAAAGGGAAGACATTGCAGCAGTTAGAGCATAGCCTCAAAGAAAAGGGAGAAGAGATAAAGGAACTCGTTTATGAACAGAGGAACCAGCTTGAAAAGATATCAGGAATGTCGGTCCAAGAGGCCAAGAATTGTCTGCTCGAGACATTAGAGGCAGAAGTTAGACAGGACGCATCCAAACTGATTAAAAAGATAGAGACAGAGACCAGCGATACCGCCGAAAAGAGATCCAAAGAGATAATATCATTAGCCATAGCCAGGTATGCAGGTGAATATATAGCTGAACGGACTGTTTCAGTTGTACATTTGCCCAGTGACGAGATGAAAGGACGTATCATAGGCAGGGAGGGTAGAAATATTCGGGCTATAGAAGCAGTTACAGGAATAGATCTCATCATTGACGATACTCCTGAAGCGGTTCTTCTATCAGGTTTTAATCCAGTGCGTAGAGAAGTGGCCAGAATTGCTCTTGAGAGGTTGGTTGCTGATGGAAGGATTCATCCAGCGCGGGTTGAAGAGGTGGTAAAAAAGGTAGAAAAAGAAATAGATAATACCATCCGCGAGACAGGAGAACAGGCTGCCTTTGATATCGGAGCCTATGGGATTCATCCTGAACTGATAAAACTTTTGGGCAAACTTCGTTTTCGTACCAGCTATGCCCAGAATGTATTGCAGCATTCTATCGAAGTCGCTTTTCTTTGCGGAATAATGGCTTCTGAGCTTGGGGTTAACGTAAAGAAGGCAAAACGGGCCGGATTGCTTCACGATATTGGAAAGGCTGTAGACCATGAAGTAGAAGGACCTCATGCAATTATAGGTGCTGATCTGGCCAAGAAGTACGGTGAGTCTCAGGAGATCGTGCATTCCATTGCCGCACATCACGAGGATGTGAAGCCGAATACAGTAATGGCGGTCCTTGTACAGGCAGCGGATGCCCTTTCAGGAGCAAGACCCGGGGCCAGGCGGGAAATGCTTGAGAGCTATGTGAGGCGCCTGGAAGATTTAGAGAATATTGCCAAGTCATTTACAGGGGTACAGAAGTCCTATGCCATCCAGGCAGGGCGGGAGATACGAATAGTTGTTCTCAGTGATAAGGTGTCTGATACAGAGACCCCGCTTCTATGCCGGGAGGTGGCAAAAAAGATAGAGAGTGAATTGAGTTATCCCGGTCAAATCAAGGTGACGGTTATACGGGAGACAAGGGCCGTAGAATATGCGAAATAGGTCTGTATAACGTGGAACAGGATCTGAAAAAGGCCATGGAACTCATTCATCGGGGGGCTGTGGAGGTTATCAATGAGAACGAGCTGGAAAGTAAGCTAAAGAGAGCCATTAAGACCGGTATATCCCTGAAGATCAAGGCCGGTTTTGATCCAACTGCCCCTGATCTGCACCTGGGACATACAGTACTTATACAGAAGATGAAGCACTTTCAGGATCTTGGCCACCGTGTAATGTTTCTAATAGGGGATTTTACAGGTTTGATTGGAGATCCATCCGGAAAGTCAGAGACAAGGCCAGCCCTAACTCCTGAGCAGGTACAGGAGAATGCCAGGACATATAAAGAGCAGATCTTTAAAATCTTGGATTCGGAAAAGACCGAGGTTTTATTTAATAGTGCGTGGATGCAGCAGGTAAAGTCAATAGACATGATCCGTTTGTGTGCCAAGCATACTGTGGCCCGAATGTTGGAGAGGGATGATTTTAAAAAACGCTTTCATGCCCAAAAATCTATAGGAATACATGAATTTATTTATCCCCTGATACAGGGCTATGACTCCGTAGCTGTAAAGGCGGACATCGAGCTTGGGGGTACCGACCAGACTTTTAACCTGTTAATAGGAAGACATATACAGAAAGAGTACGGTCAGGAGCCCCAGGTAGTGATAACCATGCCGCTTCTTGAAGGGCTGGACGGGGTCCAGAAGATGAGTAAGTCGTTGGGTAATTATATAGGAATTACCGAACCGCCTCAGGATATGTTCGGAAAGCTTATGTCCGTTTCAGATGATTTGATGTTCAGGTACCTTGAATTGCTGAGCAGCCTTGATCTGGATGAGATAAAAGGGCTTAAAGAAGGGGTTAATGAGGGTCGTTTTCATCCCAAGGATATTAAAGTACAGTTTGCACAGGAGCTTGTGCAAAGGTTTCATGGCGCCTCTGCCGCAGAGGTTGCAAGAGCCGATTTTGAGGCCCAGTTCAGCAGGGGAGAGATTCCTGATGACATTCCGGATTTCAGGCTGTCTCTAGATGAAAAGACAATTTATCTTCCCAGAATTTTAAAGGAGGCCGGTCTTGTGGAGAGTGCCTCCGAGGCCAGACGACTTATCAAACAAGGTGCGGTAAGCGTTGACGGAAACAAGGTGCATTCTGAGGAAATCGAGTTTCATACATCCCCGGCGGTCCTGAAAGTAGGTAAGAGGAGATTCTTGCGAGTCCTATATTATGATCAGTTACGTTAAAGATCATATTGGATTGGCACGAGGGGCATAAGGTATAATATATCAAATATTTTTCCTTACAGAAGGAGGCTACGTGCAACATCATCTTTCAAATAGTTATTTTCAAAAGGCCCAGGAGCTGATTCCTGGCGGAGTAAACAGCCCGGTACGTGCATGCAGGTCAGTGGGTTGTGATCCCATATTCGTAGAGAAGGGAGATGGTTGCCGTTTATACGATGTAGATGGAAATCGATACATCGACTATGTCTGCTCATGGGGTCCTATGATTATAGGACATGCGCACCCTGAGGTAAAGGCGGCGGTCGCAGAGGCACTGGCATCCGGGACCAGTTTTGGCATACCCACTTGGCGGGAAGTCGCCCTGGCACAGAAAATAGTCGAACTTGTGCCATCTATTGAACAGGTGAGGCTGGTAAACTCGGGTACAGAGGCCGCCATGAGCGCTATCCGTTTGGCCAGAGGATATACAGGCAGAAAAAAGATCCTGAAATTTGATGGCTGTTATCACGGGCATGCAGATTCCTTTCTGGTAAAAGCCGGTTCCGGTTTGGCGACCCTTGGTATACCGGGAAGTCCGGGGGTGCTGGAAGAGGTTGTATCCAATACACTGGCTGTGCCTTTTAATGATTTGGAGGCTCTTAAGACCGTCATGGACAGAGAGGGAGATGAAATAGCAGCAATTGTTGTGGAACCAGTCCCTGCTAATATGGGCGTGGTTCCCCCAAGAGAGGATTTTCTTCCTAAACTTCGGGAGTGGACCGAACAGAAGGGCATAGTACTCATATTTGATGAGGTTATAACTGGTTTCAGGCTGGCTCCGGGTGGTGCTCAAGAATATTTTCAGGTAATGCCGGATCTCACTTGTCTTGGGAAGATAATTGGTGGAGGATTGCCAGTAGGTGCTTATGGCGGCAGGCGGGAAATTATGGAAAAGATGGCACCTTTAGGTCCTATATACCAGGCTGGGACTTTGTCCGGGAACCCGCTTGCCACTGCTGCCGGTCTGGCAACCCTTGAGGTGTTGAGCCGTCCCGGGTTCCATGAGGTCCTGGAGGAAAGGGCGGAGGCCCTGGGAGACGGTCTTGTTGAGATTGCCGGTAGACACGGAGTAATCTGCTGTCTGCAGCGTATAGGGTCCATGATGACGACCTTCTTTGGTCAAAGAGGTCCTGTTGTTGATTTTGAGACTGCGCTTAAGTCCGATACCGATCTTTATGCTCGATTCTTCAGGAATATGCTTGAGGAGGGGGTTTACCTGGCTCCATCACAATTTGAGACCGGCTTTGTCTCTCTGGCCCATGGCTGGGATGTGATTGAAGAGACCCTGATGGATGCTGAATCCGCATTCAAGAATCTGTAAGCGTTCACAGGGCACTTCACCTGCTTTGTTGTCGGGCACTTGAAGTACAGGGAGTACGTCTGCGTACCCTCCGCCTCACATTTGCAGCACCTTATAAACGCTTACAGCTCGGTGGTAATTATTTACTCCCCGCGTTTCCAACCGCGGGCAGATTGCACCAAAATGTATATTCCCAACGGATTATGTTTTGAAATCTGCAAAATGCTGTCGACCGTCAGGGAATGAGAATGGTTACCTTAAAAGAAAAATGAGGGGCTGGTTTGATACAAATGGATTGACAGTCTTGTTTTCCTATGCTAATTGATATGTCAATCCTACAGGAAAGTCCTTGGGAGAATTTTTTAATGATATAAAATGAATGAGGCCCCGTTCAGTTTGATTAACGGAGTGGCCTGTCGGCAAATAAGTTATGGTGATATATGGGTACTATAAGAGAGGAACTTGCGTCGCAGTTTCGCAGTTTCAGCGTTGCCAGTGCCATCGCCATGTCCGTGGTTTTTTCCATCTTTGCCGGGGCTATTACGGGTTATTATCTGGATGCCTGGCTTTTTGATGGTCAAAGTCATTGGCTCACCCTTATTTGCCTTTTTTTTGGGATTGCCGGGGCTGTTAAAAATTTTTTTATCCTGACCAAGCGTTTTAACAAGGAATCTGAGGAGGGAACGGGAAAAGATCAGCCGGAGGCACATGCTTCGGGTCGCCAGGACGAAGATGTTTAAGGCATTAATCAACGGAAATATAGACGAACATTTCATTAAGTACTATAAATTTGCAAACTGGATACTCTTGCTTCTGATGGCGGTTGTGGCCAATGTGCTGTCGTCTCTTGATATTGTCACTGGCATCCTGGCCGGCGGATTTATAGCCAATCTAAATTGTATAGGGCTTGAGCGCGATTGTAAGCGCATGGTCCGTTGGCATACTGTGATTGTTTATTACGGAGGGCTGGCTGTCAGACTGGGGCTAATTACCTTGGCAGTGACAGCGGCCTTTTTAATATTTCCCAAATTAATTTCACCCATAGGGTTTTTTATTGGTCTTTCGGTTATGGTGATTAATTTTTATATTTTATTGTTGGCTATGGTGATTCATAGATTTTGTTTTAAGGAGGCTGTCTAGCCATGGAACACCCTTTACTTTTTTTAAGTATTTTATTGGATGCGGTCGGGCTTCCCGCCCATGGGGGAGAGGGGTTACTTGCCAAACTTCTTGCTCCACACATGCAGTATAGCTATTTAGCCATGATTATTTGTATTGTCTTGGCCAAGGTAGCTACCAGCAGAAGGGATATGATACCCACGGGTATGCAGAATGTGATGGAGATGTTTGTGGGAGGTCTTGACGATTTTCTCTACGATCAGACTCATGACAGAAAGAAGGCCATGATCATCTTTCCGATGATTGCTACTTTCGCCTATCTGATACTTATTTCCAACTACATGGGATTGGTCCCTGGTTTTATGTCCCCAACGGCGAATCTCAACGTTACTCTGGGTCTCACTGCCGTTTCAATATTTACATACCACGCCTTAGGGTTCAGATTTCATGGAATAAAATACCTTAAACATTTCATGGGTCCCATTCCGGCTATGGCCCCTGTCATGTTACCGATAGAAATTTTCAGTCACATCGGTCGTATCCTTTCTTTATCCATACGACTTTTCGGGAATATGGTATCAAAGGAGATCCTCCTTGGTCTGCTTTTCATGCTTGCCGGGCCTTATCTGGCACCCCTGCCGATCATGATCCTGGGTTGTCTGGTGTGTCTGATTCAGACTTTTATTTTTATGATGCTTTCCATTGTTTACTCGGTGGAGGCCATGTCGGAAGGACATTAATAACGTAGCGAAGAAGGCCAAATTAATATATTTTATTTCACACAGGAGGGAATAACGTGAAAAAAGTTTCTATGGTTTCTGTTTTGTCGGTGTTAATGGTTTTGGGTTTTGTCGGTCTGGCATTGGCGGCTGATGGTGATGTCCAAAAAGGAGGCCATATGGGGTTCCTTATGGCTGCATCTGTTTTGGCCGCAGGTCTTGCCGTTGGTATCGCTGCATCCGGATGCGGTGTCGGTATGGGTCATTGCGCCAAGGGTTGTCTTGATGCAACAGCGCGCAATCCTGAGCTTGCCGGTAAGTTCACTGTTACCATGTTCATCGGTCTGGCCCTGATTGAGTCACTGACAATTTATGCGTTGGTCATAGCCTTGATCGCTCTTTATGCCAATCCGATGCTTCCTGCTCTCAAAGGTATCTTTGGACTGTAATAGGTCGATAAAGTACAGCTGAGAAAGAGGTTCATCAGGGCTGCGGGGCAAACATCCCGCAGCCCTGTTTTTTTGTAAGCGTTTACAGGGCACCACAATATGGCTTTGTTGTCGGTCAATTGAAATACAGCAAGTACGTGTGTGCACCCTCCCCGCCTCGCATCTGCAGCACCATGTAAAACGCTTACAGTTCGATGGGTTGCGGTAAAACTGGGGCGCTGTAATCCCGTGAACAGTTACATTTTTGTTACGGCTGGCGACCTTCAGCCATGACGTTCCCTCCATCCGGGCCTCCACCCGGTCCCAGTTCTATTATCCAGTCTGCGATATTCAGTATTTCAGGCTGGTTCTCGATGAGTATGACCGAATGTCCCTGCTCAAGAAGTTCGTCAAGCACTGAAATAAATTTTTCCAGGTCCCTTTGGTGAAGGCCACGGGACGGCTCATCCATGATATAGATGGTGGAATCATAGACCTGTTTCGCAAGTTCTCTGGCGAGCTTGAGTCGCTGGGCCTCTCCGCCTGAGAGTGTACAGACAGGTTGACCAAGCTTTAGATATCCAAGCCCGATCCTTTCGATTACCTCCAGGGGGCGTCTTATCCTGGGTATCCTGGCGAAGAAATCAGCCGAATCCTTTACGGTCATATCCAGGACTTCCGCCATGTTCAGCCCCTTATATCTTATTCCCATGATCTCCCGGTTATAGCGCTTCCCTTCGCATATATCACATTTTATCTTGACTGAAGGGAGATATTGCAGGTCCAGTTCAATAAAACCTTGGCCTTTGCACCTTTCACATCTGCCGCCCTTACGGGTAAGACTGAAATAGCCGGCCTTGTACGCCCGGCTTCTGGCTTCGGGAATTCTGGAAAACAGGCCTCTCATATAGGTAAAGATACCCATATACGTTGCAGGCATTGAGAATCTGGTCTTTGCAAGTGGTGCCTGGTCTACCAGAACGGCCTTTGGTATTCTGGGCAATCTATCTTTTAGGACAAGTTTTGTCTTTTCAGAAGGTCCGTTTTTGGATTCCTCTTGGAGCGCATGATATAATTCGTCGGTTACCAGCGTGCTTTTACCGGATCCTGAGACACCTGTCACACAGACCAGACGACCAAGAGGAAAGGCCACTGTAATGTCTCTGAGATTATTTTTGCGTGCATTGCATATGATTATCTGTCCATGGTTTTTCCTTTTCTGACTATGCCTTTTGAGACACTTTTCGCCATTTAGATAGGGTCCTGTAACGCTGTTTTGGTCTTTTGCCATATTCTCGGCTGTGCCTGAGAATATTAAGCGTCCTCCTTCATTCGCTGCTCCTGGACCCAGCTCAATTACGTGGTCTGACTTTCGAACGATGTCAAGGTCATGTTCGACTATTATTATTGTGTTGCCCTGATCTTTGAGGCGGACGAGATTTTGCCACAGGGCCTGGTGTTCGAGAGGGTGCAGACCTGTTGTAGGCTCATCCAGTATATATAATATCCCTGTCAGGTCCCGGGCAAGCTGGGTTGCCAGGCGCAGTCTCTGTATTTCTCCGCCTGAGAGGGTTGTCCCAGGTCGATCGAGTTTGAGATAACCAAGACCCATTTCTTCTAAGGGTTTAAGCCTGAATAAAATGGCTTCGATAATGCGTATTCCAGCCTGTTCGTTTTTAATTCCATGGGTTTTTTCTGAAAGTTCCGAAGACAAGGAAGATAGCCACAAATAAGTCTTTTTTACAGACCACGACATGACATCGGGAAAGGTCATATCATCTATTCGAATATTTCGTGCAAAAGGATTTAAGCCGGTCCCGTGGCATTTTGGGCAGGGCTGATCTGAGATGTTTCTGCCCTTGCCTTTACACGAGAGGCACATTCCATCCGGATGGCTGCTGGAAAATATCTGAGGCCTGAGAGTCGGAAAAGACTCCTGGCATTTAGGGCAGGTCATCTTTTCACTGAATATGAGTGTCTCTGACCTTTTTCCCCCTTTCTCAGGAAGAATCTCTATAGCCACAGAACCGTTTCCATATTTCAGGGCCAAGGTAAGCGAATCTGTGAGGCGTGAAAGAATCCCCTGTTTCACTATTAGACGATCAACTACCAGTTCCAGGGACTTTGGTCTCCTGTCCAATGTTAATTTGGAATCCAGAGTAAAGGGTCTTCCCTCTATTCTTATTCTGAGAAATCCATCTTTTTTCAAATGGTTGATTATTTTATCCAGGGGCATCAGATCCATCTTTCGAGTCATGGGCGCCATTAGTGTCAATTTTGTACCCGCCGGAAGATCCAGAATCCTGTCAGCCATCTGATCTACACTAAGGGCACTGATCTCTATTAGACACTTTGGGCAGTAGGACAGGCCACATGTGGAGAAGAACAGACGCATGAAGTCCATTATACCAGTGAGTGTAACCACGCTGGATCTGGGATTGCTCACAAAGGGCTTTTGTTCAAGAGCAATGGGGGGAGGTAGATCTTTTATTGCATCCACCAGAGGTCTGTCCCATAGGTCAACAATACGTTTTACCGCCATGCCGAGAGATTCAAGGTAGCGATATTGACCTTCGGCAAAAAGAACATCCAGGGCCAGAGTCGATTTGCCGGAGCCAGAGGGACCGGTCAAAACCGTAATTTTCCCCAACGGTATAGACAGGTCAAGGCCTTTTAGATTATGTTGGCGGACATTGATGATGTCTATAGTTTGATTTGTCATTAGATATGAGTTATGTATAAAAACCTTTATAATACTTCATTTTAACGAAAAAAGAGAAAGACTTATATAGATTATTTGGAAGCGGAAAGGGCACTGGTGGCCCTCCCGGACTTCAAATCCGGTGCATCGGGTGAAGAGCTCGATGGGTGGGTTCGATTCCCATGCGCTTCCGCCATTTTATTTCAGTAGGTTACGGCTTATCGCTTGTAATCTCTTTGTGCTTGGTGTCCATATAGGTGTCTATCGTTCCCTCAGTATTCATCTGGTCTGCCCACTTCACCTGCACCAATTCTTCCTCAGTGACCAGATTATAACGTTTGAAAACGCTCATTGTCTTGTGGCCTGAGATTGCCATAATCTTAAAATAATCATTCCCTGCCTGGCGCAGGTTGTTAATTGCACAATGGCGGAGGTCATGAAAGGTGAAGTCCTCCAGACCAGCCCGGCGGCAGGCGGCTTCATAGGCAGAGCGGATGTCCTTCAAAGGTTGCCCTTTTAACAGAAAGACTTTGTCAGTATGAAGAGCCTTGGGAATACGTTCTAACATGGTACGGACCCTTGGGTGAAGAGGGATAGTTCTGCCAATTTTTGTCTTGGTCCGGTCCGCTGTCAACCGGATGATACCCTTGGCGATATCTACCTCGTTCCATGAGAGCTCCAGGATCTCCCGTTTTCTCATGCCTGAATAGTAGGCAAGGGCCACTACAGGCCGTAAATGTGCGGCACATTCTGAAAATAAAAGCTCGAATTCAGACTGAGTTAGAACTCTTTCTCTGACGTTATTTACAGCCACAATCTTTACCCGCTGAATGGGGTTGTGGTCAAGTTTTCCATGTCTCACAGCTCTGTTGAGGAGTGCCTTTAGCATAGTTACTTCCAGGCGCACGGTAGCTGGCGCGGTCGTTTTTCCCTTTCGTCTCGTCGATGGTTCAGTTAGACGTTGGGCCTGATATGCTTCAATACTGCCTGGTGTCAGGGCGCTGATTTTGACAGTCTCACTCAGTAAACGGAGCACATGGGAAAGGCATTCCCGGTCCCTGTTGACTGATTTCTTGGCCTTTACTTCCGACAGATCCAGATACCACTTGTAAAGTTCTCCCAGAGTAGTCCTGGCGGCCTTATCCTTGTCAATGTATCTTTCCTCCGTCCTTGCCTTCAATACCTCCCTGAGTCGTTGCTCAGCGGCGGCCTTGGATGGTCCAATCCTCTCCCTCCTGCGCTTTCCGTTCAGGTAGTATTCGATCCAGTAAATCTTGTGTGCGGACTTTCTGATATTGAGACCACACTTACACTCGGCGTTCTTTATGCTCATGCGTTTCTTGCACCTGGGACACTCGATTAACAGGCCCATTTCTAATTCTCCTTTTTTTGTTTGGCTCTTTTTTGCTTCCACCAGTCAAACCATTGATCTATTTCATTCTGGGGAAGGTCCAAATTTTCCATGTATTTTGTCATGGTTTTGCGTATACCTCCCTCGGATTTCCCTGAGCTGGCAACGTAAGTGAATTTCATGCGTATCCGTTGGCGTATCTTGTAATCATCTTTCTGACGGTTGATTTGGGACTTGTGGCGCCATAAGCAGGCTTTGGAACAATAAAGCTTATCTTTTTTTGTGGGATTAAAGAACCACTTCCGGCATACCGGATCTTCACATTTACGAAAGCTATCTGCCGGGCATCCATCTAATAATTTCATGATCCAAAAAAGATATATTTTTGATGAGTCCTTCTTCACCCTCCAGTCTTCACTGCACCATAGTTGCCCTGCATTAGTAACAATGCGTGACGATACTTCAATTTGGTCGAGTTCATAGTTGACTATATATTTGTTATGTTCGTGAGGTATCGATGGGATGATTTTAGCAACAAAGAAATCCCATAGCATTTCGGATAATTTATGCGGGGTTATAGGTGGTTTGCCGGATTTCATTTGCACAGAAGCTTCTCTGCTTATATTTGGAAATGTCAATTCAATAAGCAATTGTTCGACCTCATCATTGAGTTCCTCCAGTTCCTTTTTGTCTATTATCTTTTCAAGATTTTCCCTCTGAGCAAAATCCAAGAACTTGTTAATCAATGCGGTCTTTTCCCTTAACTTCACGTGATGGTCCTCCCTCAAATTAAGTCTAAACTAATATTAGTCACCTATTATATTATTTGTCAATAATTATGATACTTTTATTTTTAAAAAGATGGGTGTTGATTTTTTTTAAAAAATAGAGTAGAGATAATATTAGTCCAACAAATATTATTAAATAGGAGTTTAAGAATGCCGTTTCCAGAACTTAATGATGTATCTATGGCAGCCACAATTTTAGGAATCAAAGAATCGACGATTAGGGCGTGGATACACACTAGGCGAATCGAGTTTGTCAGAATCGGACGTCGAGTAAAAATACCAGGCGCCGAGATTCAAAGGATTATTGATGAAGGCAGGCAACCGAGGCGACTTATTTAGTCAGAGTTCATTTGTCTAGGAGGTTTTTATGGAAATTTTACATTCTCCTATTTCCTGGTTCATCCACACAAATTTAATAAAAATCTTATTTTTCCAGCGATATGCGGATGTTCTGCTTATTTGTGTGGGATTTGTCGGGGGATGAGCTATGCCTGAAATTGATATCTCAAAAATCCCTAGTGAACTTAGAAATCTTCCTCAGTGGGTAGTGTGGAAAGCTAAGCCTCAAGAAAACGGCAAAATAGATAAACCTTTGTATGACCCTAAGTCTGGTAATTCTGCGTCTCATTCAAATCCTGAAAATTGGGCCAGTTTTGAAGCCGCATTGAGCGCCTATGAAACCGGCGGTTATTCGGGGATCGGTTTCGTCTTCAGTAAAGATGATCCCTACTGCGGAATAGACCTTGATAGCAAGCCAGAGAAAAATATCGAATGCAGAAATCCTAGGACCGGCAAAATTGAACCTTGGGCCTTGGAAATAATAAAATCCTTTAAAAGCTACGCTGAGGTAAGTCCATCCGGTTCAGGCATCCATATAATAGTTAAGGGCCAGCTACCCGAGGGCGGTCGGAAAAAACCAAACATAGAAATTTACAACAAGCACCGATACTTCACTGTTACTGGGAATCACCTTGAAGGCACACCACAAGACATAACATTCTCTCAAGATGCCATAAACTCACTTTTAGCAAGCCATTTCCCAAAACAGGTACCAAAGCCCTCAATTAAGCGCAACGCTTCCCCACGGGCCAGCCTGGACGACGAAGCGTTAATTCAGAAGGCCATTGAGTCCGCGAACGGGAATAAATTCAACCTGCTTTATCAGGGACAGTGGGAAGAAGCCGGATACCCCTCCCAGTCAGAAGCAGACCAAGCTCTGTGTAATCAACTTGCCTTTTGGACTGGAGCCGATGCCGGGAGAATGGATTGCATCTTTCGTCAATCTGGCCTTATTAGAGCTAAATGGGACGAGAATCATTATAACGATGGGCGAACCTACGGCGAGGTGACTATCTCAAAGGCCATAGCAAGCTGTAGTGCAACTTATTCCGGGCAGATCCCGCTTGATGAATCTGAAGGCTGTAGTGACATTGATGAAGCAGTTGAGGACTTATCTCCCAAAAAACAAACTTCACCCGTGAGAGAAAGTTCAGCCCCTTCAATGGCGGACCTCAGAGAATACGTTGACGTGTGTGTTGTACCTGGACAGAAGATAAAAGTCGATGAAATTTGTCGAGGACTGGACTGCTTCAAAAGGGAGGAACGCAAAATCGTTTACAAGAACATCAACCGGTTATGCAGTGAAGGAATATTGAAAAAAGATGACTACCAGCATGGCGGGTATAGGAGAGTGATTGAGGTTGAGTCCTACGACCTGGGCGGTGCTATTTCAGAGGATGAACTAAATTTCAATATTGTCCTACCCCTTGAGTTACATAACCTTATCGACCTCAAAGCAGACCAGTTGTTGCAGGTATCCGGCAGATATGACGCTGGGAAATCCTCTTTCCTGTTTCAGATTATGGCTGACAATTATCTGAATAACAAAATCACTCTCATTGTGTCTGATGAATGGAGCAAGAACGCTATAAAAGAACGTATGGACGTTCTGGGGATACCGAGACCGCACCCAAACATAACAGTGATACCCATGAAGCCAGGATACGAGGACATGATACCAACAGGCCGCTGTATTTGCCTTATTGATTATATCCGAGCAGACCAAAATCCTTTTGAAACAGATGCTCAAATTCAGCGAATCCTTAAAAATCTTAGTGGTGGGGTTGCCATATTTGCTACACAGAAACACCCCGGATTAGACCGACCAGTGGGCGGACAATTTGCTATCCATGCCAGTCATCATGTTGTCTTGCTGGATAAATGGAAAGAATTGTTCACCTGCAAAATCTATCGGACGAAAAAAGAAAAAAACCTTGAGGGTATGTATAAAACATTCAAGATAAGTGACCAAAAAAGACTATATCCTGTTATGGAAAACTGGAAGCAGGGGGGAATCAAGTGGGACAATGAACCTAAAATCAATGACGGCAATGACGGCGTAATAAATGCCGTCAATCGGGGGGGTCCCCTTATAAATAAAGAAAGAAAAAAAGAAAGAAGCAAAGAAAAAAAGAAAGAAAGGGAAATAACTCCTGTGAATAGTGGAGATGATAATACCGACGCTCTCTTCGCTGTGGACACTTTGTTAAATATACAAGAAAAGCAAAAAGACTTTAAATCACAGGGGGTGTGTAGAAACGACAAACATCAAGACCAGAAGACAATTACATTATGGTAACAGTTCAAGCCGCTCTACAAACAATAGAACAATACGGCGGCAACTTGGATATGACCACAGGTGAGTTGAATATTCTGTCAAAGGCCCTTGAGAAAGAAGAGTTAAAAAGGGCGGTCAATATTCTGAAAGAAGCCGGTCCCGATAAGGTCAAGGCTGCCAAAAAGTTGCCATATATTAATCAGAAAGGTGTCCTGGTAATACCATTTGATAGTGAACCGAGATACCACTGGTGGGCTGGGGGGCAAACCATACTCGAAACATTGCGGGGACTTAAAGCCTCACTGGAAATAATTGCTATGTATGTGCCTGGTGGGGCGGCATGACGAGTGAAAACAAATGATTCCTTTACAATTAGACGAAGAAACGAGATCGGATCGAAAGGCATGGGCCTGGACGGAACTTACTAAGGGCAGAGGCGATGATTTGGTCGCTATTTTTAATGACATGAAAAGATGGTGGCCGTTGACTGCAAGACAGGCTTATTATCGACTCATTTCTTCGGATCGTATCAACAAGGCTCACTGGTATAAAAATGGGAATTTGAGCAAAGGGATAGTGGATGTTTATTCGGCGGTCATTCGTACACTTAAATGGTTACGGATTGAGGAAAAGTTACCATGGGACGCAATTATAGATGAGCACAGAATTACGACAGCAAAGGTAGGTTTTTCAGATAGAGAACATTTCATACTTAAGGAAGTAGATAATTTTTTGGAGGGTTACAGAAAATGCAGAGCTCAAAAGCAGGAATATTATATTGAAGTGTGGATTGAAAAGGCCGCTTTGCTTCATATTGTTAAACCCATATCTGATTACTTCTGTAGGCGGACTATTGCTTGTAGGGGATACAACAGCATAACGTTTCAAGCAGAGTGTTACAATAGGGTACAGGAGGCACTTGGATATGACCAAAAGCCTATTGTTCTATACTTCGGTGACTGGGACCCGTCAGGCGTAAACATGTGTTATGCCGCAATGCAGACTCTTTATGAAGAACTTGGCCTATTCGGGTTGGACTTTTATAGGTGCGGTATAAATCCTGAGCACTTTGACCAGATAACAGCTAACCCTGTACCAATAAAAAAAACAGACAGTAGGAGCAAACGCTTTATTGAGCAGTACGGAACCACTGCTTATGAATTAGATGCTTTCCATCCTGACCAATTACAAGCCTTGGTAAAAAAATCAATCGAGAGATTTACAGACCTGGACGCTTTAGAAGATGATTTAGAGCAAGAGCAATGGGATCAAGAATGTCTTGGAACGCTGAAAGACGATGTACTCCAGCTGGTGGAAGAGAGAGGCTACAAAGTTTAACCATGGCTAAACTTTTTAGGAACTGATGAAACTTACAGTCACCAACAGAATAATAACCCAGGGAATACCCGAGAAATTTAAAGTCGCTGTGAAAGAGCGTCTTACTTTTCCTCATATTGTAGTATTGAGAACAATAGCTAATTTTGGGAAAAGGAATTCTTTTTTATCAGAGCAAAAAGGGGACCCCTATCACCGAAAAAGGATGGGAGTTACCTCAGATATGTAAATACTTTGTTCACTTGTCAGCCTCAAATTTTCAAAATATTTTTCTAAACTATTCCTTCGCTCTTTTTTGCGCTTGAATTCTTAAATGTCCCTTTATATCCATACATATGTTGAGAAGTTGATAAATATGAGCGTAAGATATTAAATAGAAAAAAGACATGAAAAAACAGGAACTTAAAAAACAAAAGATAGATTGCGAGAAAGAAACACTTCCTCCTATAAAAGCTAATAAGCTTGCCCTGTGGCTTAAATATTACACTGATGATTCCAATCCAGAAACTTTTTTAAATCAGACAAAATCAGCTATTTATGCGGGATATAAGGCAAAATCTGAGAATAGTTTTGCTAATATTGGATTGCAGAACTTTAGAAAGCTTGAGAGGCATATAAACAGATGGTTGGACGAAGTAGGATTGAGTGAAACAAAGCTGAAAGAAAAGACCTTGCGTTTATTATCTGCAAAAGACACCAAGCTATTTATTCAAGAAAAAAACGGGGAACTGGATATAATTGAACATAAGATTCCGGCCCTTGAAACACAACGCCGAACCCTAGACATGGCTTTCAAAGTCAAGGGGTTGTATAAAACAAGTGATGTTCTGGGTAAAGCTACTCAAGTAAATATTCAATTAAATATCCAACGTCTTGGTAAACAACTGGCCAGTGAGCTAGAAAACAAAAGCCAAGCCATCGACTACCTTGAATCCGACCCTCTGGATTGAGAATTAGTGCGGGTCAACGGTTCGGACTAGGGACAATTTAAAAAAAGATAAAATTGATCTTAATATCTAGCTGTTTGATGAATCTTTTTGCGGATTTTATGTTACAAAAACCGTATTAAGACCAATATAAGTTTTGGAAGAAGGTAACGTAATAGTGAAAAGATTTATGATTATTTTCGTCATGCTTATGGCATCGTTTCCCTTAAATGTTTTCTCATCGTGCCATTCAGAATTTTTATGCGACAATCATGGAAATTGTAGATGGGTAGAGGTGTGTGATAATCCTTTGGATATACCAGCGCCTAAAGTATATACGCCTCGTATTTCTCCGGTCGTTCCGCCTGAACCACCTTCCATAGAACCTATTGGCCCTCCAGGTTCAAGGGATGGACAACATTTATACAATCCTGATAAGGGTGAATGGGATTGGTATTTTGAATAGAATTTTTATCCTTACTTGACATGACTTTTAAAATTAGATAGTCCATCCTATCAGGTCCATACTAAAAAGCTGGAGAATAACAAAAACAGTGTGGAGATAGGCTGAATTTGGATATAAAGGCAACTGAAGTTGTAATGGAACTCCCGGATACTGATTTAAAAATTGGTGCTTCTGGGAAATAGTAACAATTTCAAAAAGACTTTTTCTGCAGACTCGGCGGAGTACATTGCCCGAGACGGTTGAATATTAAGAAGTGAATCAATGTACTAAATTTCATTATATATAGTATTTTAGGCCTAATAAATCCAGCATGTTACATGAAGTTACTTAGAAAACAATAAGAAATAATGAAAGCGTTCGTCGGAATAACTGACCGAGATTGGTTCGACCTGTTGAGCAATCAAGAACTAATCGAAGAGGTGAATTTCTGGCAACCCTCCGGAAATCGGCAGTTCCGTGCCCTCAGCCCAGGTGAACTATTCCTGTTCAAACTCCACAGCCCCGAAAACTTTATTGTGGGGGGCGGCATCTATGCCCATTCGAGCCTTTTACCCATTAGTCTCGCATGGGAATCCTTTGGCATCTTTAATGGTGCTCGAAATCTTTCGGAGATGCGTGTCCGCATTGCAAAATATAGAAGACAAGCTGAAAATCGGGCTGCGGATTACAGGATCGGATGCATCGTGCTTGAACAGCCCTTCTTCCTTCCTCATCACTTATGGATTCCAGTTCCGTCTGACTGGAAGTCCAATATTGTTCAAGGTCGAGTATATGACTTGATCACGAAACCCGGTTCCACTCTCTGGGAACGTCTCCAATTAATGCTTCCTTCCTTGTCAGCAGAGCTTGGCAGTCGTCCGCAGTATGGTGCTCCCTTACTAACCTTCCCGCGCCTCGGCCAGGGGGCATTTAGAATACTTGTGACCGACGCGTATGAACGGCGATGTGCCGTGACCGATGAGCGCACACTCCCAGCACTCGATGCGGCCCATATTAAACCTTACTCCGAAAACGGACTGCATTTAGTCAGTAACGGGATTCTGTTCCGCAGAGATCTGCACGCTCTATTCGACAAAGGCTACATTACCATTACGCCGACGATGCATATTGAGGTCAGTCGACGAATTAAGGAGGAATTTGAAAACGGAAGGGATTATTACAGGCATCATGGCGATTCGATTCGACTTCCCATAAATCCGCCGGATAGACCCTCACCAGAATTTCTCGAATGGCATAACACCAACATATACAGAGGATAAAAAGCTACAAAAAGCAGTAAACCTGATGCCGTAATGGGTACCGGTAATATCTTGATACACGGCGAGGGCATCTTTCTGCTATGCTCGCGGTTCAACACACCGCGATTAGAGACAAAAATGAAGAACATTGAAGTGGGATCTTGGGAAGCGTATTGTTCAAAAGTTAAAGAATTGGAGCATAAGTACAAAAATGTTCCCGTTCTTTTTCGCGGTCAATCTAATGCAAGCTGGCATCTAAAAACAACACTTGAAAGATTTTCAAAATCACGTTGGACAATTAAGAAGTATTGTAAACTTGTAATCGATTGCGTGCGCGGCTTGGGACCTATCGATGACTATAAAGGCAACATCCCGAGTTTAGTAGATATAGACCGCGAACTGAGTGACAACATGAATCATGTTCTGGTGCATATTCCTGCTTCCATATCTTTTTATTGGACCTATCTGCGTCATCATGGATTTCCTTCACCTCTTTTGGACTGGACTAAGTCTCCATACATTGCTGCTTTTTTCGCATTTTGTGATTGTGCGGGTAGGGCTAAAAAAGTGGCAATTTTTGCATTTATTGATTCGATGAACGGCAGCAAATTTATATGGACAGGGAAGCCTCAAATTACTTCACAATGGCTCAACATTCATAAGCACTTAAGACATACTTGTCAGCAATCGTGCTACACTATTGCGACAAAAGCGATAGAGAACGATCATCAGTTTGCGGGGCATGAGAAAGTTATTCAAGAAAACGAGATTAATCAGGATATTCTTATCAAATTACTTATTCCATCTACAGAATCTATGAAGGCCATGAAATGGCTTGACGAAAAGGGAATCAATTATTACAGCCTCATACATGATAGGGAGGCTCAACTAAAGAGTCTTGCATTCAAGAAAATTAGGCTTATGGGTCTCTAATCGGTTAGTCGGCGGTCTTTCTCCCATGGTCCCCACGCCATTAGGCAAGCGGGGTTTGCACTAGGCGGTTCTCATAGGCTACCGCGCTGTGTCTGGGTGTTAAACTGAACTACCTCACTTAGGCCATAATATTATCGCATCAGCACAGTCTCTTCCGGTCATTTTAGCTCCGTGCTTAACAGGGGCTATAACCTTCATGGCCAAAGCAATACCTTGAGGGGTAGTAGTGCTAATCAACCTTGGCTGTTCAGTTTCTTCGCCCCAATACTGCATTACTGTGAATACCTTTACCCCTTCCTGGATTAATCTTCCAGCCAGATACTGGGGATTATCAGATACTCCGGGAGCCCATACAATGTGCTTAATGCCATGAATATTCCCGACCAGTATCACTAAACAATCGTATTGCCCACTGTTAATAGCTGAAAGAATATTTCGGTACATGGTCCCGTCACGATCTTTAACACCTTCTGGGGCATCAATAGCCCTGATGTCAAGAAGCGCTCGTTTTGCCTTTAATTTCCCCAGCTCTATCAACATTTCTCGATAAGCAGGATAGTCAACTACCGGTGAAATAAATTCCTCATAAACAGGCTTCTGCCCCGCAAGAACTCTTTCTAAGTCATCCTGAGAACTGGAGGGAATTTCCAGC
>JAGYNZ010000019.1 GCA_018399745.1 Deltaproteobacteria bacterium
TTCTCACAAAAAAAAGAGGTGAACTATGTCCTTGTTCACGAAGATCCATCAAGCACTACAAGGTATTATTGCAAGATTTAAAAACGGTGATATTCCAAAAGCAGTTGCTATCTCTACCTTTCCTGTTCCCAATATACCGGCTGTCAAATGGTCCCTTTTTGACCGGACCCTTATGTTTATAGCCGATACTGGAGACGCCGGAGGCTATCGGCAGTGGCAGGCGGTTGGCCGTTATGTACAGAAAGAGGCTAAGGCCTTTACCGTCCGGCCCCACGCTTTATTAAAAAGACAGAAGAAGAGCCAGAATGAAATGGTGTTGAAAGACGTTATAAAGTTTTCTGGTTATAAAATCTGTTCTACATTACTTTTTAAATTTGACAGTGCATCACCTCAAGGCATATAAGGTTAGGCAATAATAAAAAACAGCATTATATCTAAGTCCTCACTATCCGAAAAATAGCATTTTTATTTGCGTTTCTAAAACAACTAGCGAGTTTTTTTATAACATTGTAGCCAACTACGAAGGACAAGACTGTGTAGCGGTTAAGATGAGGTCAGAGAGATGGGCGTTTTTATTGAAGAGTGGTCAATAGATGCTGTTTTCGGCTATCCTCTTGTTGCGTTTTGTGATACCAACCTGGTTCTTATTTCTGATTGGTCTGGATTTATTAAAGTCGTTGATACTAGATTAAAAACAGTGCAAAGCGAAATATTCGTTGGTAAAAAGATAATGAGCGCACAGCCGTGTAGCTGTTTAAGCTCATTATGTGTAAATCCCGCAAACAATCAGTTTTGCTCTGTGGCAACTAGATGCGGCTATGCTGTTCTCTGGGAAATTGGGCAACCGCATTTCAAATCGATTTCCCCAAACTTTGTAGGTCCGGTCAATTGTGTTGCCTTTTCAAATGAGGGGACTAAGTTGGCTTTGGGCCTTGGTTTTTATCCCCTAGATGATGCCTTGTGGAGTAATCGCGGTGATGAAGCACGGATTGAAATATGGCGGATAGATGAGGAAGAACCCGTTTTCGAAACATCAACAAAGCTACCAGGCGTTTGTACGGATTGTATTGCTTGGGATCAAAACGATTTTGAGATTGCCTGCATAACCGGATCGCGCTATCAAAGGCAAGGTTTTCTTATTAGACTGAATGCTTACGATCTTTCTCCAGTGCAATTCATCGAAACCCCCGGAGTAATGGCGGATAGTATCGAATACCAATATTTTGACTACCAAGATTCCCCGGAACGATTGGCCGTCGGTTACAACAAAGGACTTTTAAATAGCTACCCTCTAACAGGATACCATGAAGATTTTTGGTCGTATAAAATATCACAAGATATATTCGACTTTTGCTGCGATATGGAAGCCATGAGGATTTTTACGACAAACGGGAAGATACTAAATGCCGATGACGGCTCGATTATCGGAGAATTTGAACCCTTGGGTGATTGTTCGTCTTTAAAAATAAACCCTCCAGTAGGTCTCGTTGGTATTTCGAGAACAGGTGTTCTTCGAATCTGGAAAAGCTTACTGACTCTATAGGTATCTTTCCTTTTGTCATTTGGGATGTAAACCTCTTAATCTCTTCTAAAAGTTCCTCTTTAAAAATAATCCCTCTCTGGTCAAGAAAATTTGTCAAAACATCAGTCTGAATAACTTCAGATATTATACAGCTTCTTGAAATCAACTGTTTGTTGCTGCGTCGAGTTTTTCTTACGATTCAATTAATATTCACTGTTTATGGTCTGCATAATCCACAGGGGTCATATCCGGCCTCAATAGCCTCTTCTCTGCTCTGAAAGATTGCCGTGCAGTTTTTGCAGTTATAGGACCTACAAGATGGTTTGTGAAATTTTTTAGACCTGATGTTTCCATGGTAAACGATACCTTGACTATCACTTGTAAATCCCTGATGAATAATAGATGTTTCTCCATGTCTGAAATCCCATGGAGGGACTGAATGAGGGTCACGCCATAATCCCGCTTTTTCCTGCCTTGCTTGAGTTTCAAGTTCCGCCAAGTATCTTTCAGATGAATATCTTTTAAAGTGCCAGGCTAGACCAGCCTTAAGCAGTTCCTCATTCAAACACTTTCCCTCGATATATATCCAGGCAATAGTCCTTCCATATTTATCAGTAGTAATTGGTTTAGCTTCCACCATCCTGCCAAATACCATTTTAGAGGAGAATTGTTTGGCTCTTTTACCAAAAGCTTGTCCTTTTTCTGGACAGTCAATTCCGTAAAGGCGGATTTTTTCACCTTTACCATTGTGCATTACAGTGATTGTGTCACCGTCACTGACACCCACTACTTTGCCTATCCATGTCGTATTTTGAGACCATAAAGGGAGGGATGAGGCGAGAATGAAAACCAGACTAAGAATAAGGCTTTTTATAGCATTAACGAAGCTGCATTTTGGCATAGTTAATTCCCATTCTGAGGGGGAGTCCACAGAAATAATACGTTCAAGGTCATGATTAAATAATCAGCTTTAAAACTTAGTGAAATACATTGAATTTATGGCTGGAAGTGATGCACTGCTGACAATAGGAGGTGTTAGCCGATGGCAGGGAGGCCCACCGGCTAACGGTTAAATGTTAAAAAAGATTGTTGGATCTATAGTCCTTTTTTAATTATCGACATATAATTCAAAAAGCTTAAATGGCTTTCTATTGCCATAATGCAATAAAGATTTCCTGATTGTTAAAGTTGACAGCTTATTTCCGCAGCTCCATACTTCAAATCAGTTAATAACTGAACAGTATGACGGTAAACTGAGTTTAAAAATATAACGGCAACTGAAGCTGGAAGGGAACTCCTATATACTTGTTTAAAAATCAACGTTCAGGGAAATGGCAACGCTTTCAAAAGGACTTTTTCTACACACTCGTTAGCGCATAAAAGCGAATATGAAAAATCCCAAATGGACCCGAGATGAATTGATTTTGGCACTTGATCTATATTTTCGTTGTCCACCGAGCAAAACTAATAAAAATAACAAAGAAATAGTAGCATTAAGCGACCTTCTTAATTCTCTCCCTATCCATCCTCAGAAATTTGAATACGAGAAATTTCGTAACCCCAACGGGGTTTATATGAAGCTTTGTAATTTTCTTCGATTTGACCCAAATTATTCTGGCGTAGGCCTTAAAGCAGGTGGAAAACTTGAAGAAGAAATCTGGTATGAATTCAGTGGCGATATAGAAAAGTTGAGAAAAGTAAGCCAAGCAATTATCAATTCTTCGTCGGAGGTGCCGAGGCCAACAGAATACGAAGAAGATGAAGATGAATTTGAGGAAGGGAGGCTTCTAACAAAGCTTCATAAGATCCGGGAACGCTCACCTGCTATCAGCAGAAAGAAAAAAACTGAGGTTTTAAGAAAAACGGGAAAACTTGAGTGTGAGGCCTGTGGCTTCGATTTCCATAAATTTTATGGCGACATTGGTCTGGGAGTAGCAGAATGCCACCACACAAAACCCATATCAGAATTGAAAAAAGGTGAGAAAACAAAGCTTAGTGATTTGAGTATTCTTTGTGCCAATTGCCACCGGATCATTCATAAATCAAAGCCAATGTTTTCGGTAGAACAATTAAAAAAGAGGATTAAGCGCTAATCGTGAAAGGGCGGGTCTTTCTCCCACCCTCCCCACACGAGGAAAGAAACAAAGTCAGAGTAAAAGATAATCAGGATTTTTTAAAACTCTGGGGCAAATCGGCAAAAGGTACTTAATTTAGGTGTCCATATAGGTGTCTAATGGCCGTATTTTTCGGTAATACTCAATAACACTAAATGAAAAGGCAACTCACTGTCATCATTAACAAAGAGCTGCCTATATATCACTCAGTGAAAGTCAGTAAAAATGCCTTATCTGGAATGAAGAGCTCGATGGGTGGGTTCGATTCCCATGCGCTTCCGCCATCTGATTTCAAAAGGAATATTCCCCAAAAGTCTACATAAAAGGGCTGATCGGCATGTTGTTTTCACCATGTCGTTTATTTTTTCAATTTTTAAGCATTGCTTTATATATAATTGATATTAAATAAAAAATTGTGTCTGATTATCCCGCTTTTTACAGATCAAATCAAGCCCCTTTTTACCACCTTGCCTTTCATTTTATATAATGCTGTATAGATTTAAGGCTGGTTTCCTTCCGTATCTAAGTTGACATTGAGACAGTTTTTGATCCATAATCGCGCGGTCTCTGAAAATCCATGTGATTAAGTAAGGGTCGCAAAAATCCTGTTTATGTCCTCAAGGGTATTGATTAAAAAGGCTAATAAGTTTTTATACCGTGAAGTGTCACACATATAAATGATTTTCAACAGGTAGCCCAATGAATTCATTATATCTGGCTTTTGGTATCGCAGTGGTTTTTCTGATTGCCTATCAAACGTATGGCAAATTTCTGGCCCGGAAAATTTTTAAGCTCAACCCAGACGCAGTTTGCCCCAGCAGGGATTTGCAGGACAACATAGATTTTGTTCCTACCCAGAAATCCATACTGTTCGGCCACCATTTTACGTCTATTGCCGGCACCGGTCCCATTGTCGGACCTGCAATCGCCATTATCTGGGGTTGGGTTCCTGCTGTGATATGGGTAATTTTTGGCTCTATTTTCATTGGTGCTGTACATGATTTTGGTTCTATGGTGGTTTCAATGCGCAACCAGGGGAGGTCTATTGGCGATATTGCATATGATGTCATAAACAAACGGGTCCGGACCCTGTTTCTGATTATAATCTTTTTTGAACTCTGGATTGTTGTGGCCATTTTTGGGGTAGTCATTGCTGTTGTATTTGATATGTTTCCTCAGGCGGTTATCCCTGTATGGCTGGAAATTCCAATTGCCTTATGGCTGGGCCATATGATTTACAAGAAAGGCCTTCCTCACCTGCCACTAAGCATTGGAGCCCTCATTGTCATGTATATTACAGTTTTAATCGGCGCTTATGTCCCTATCGAAATGCCTGCCCTCTTCGGCCTGAGTCCCATAGCCCTTTGGGTGATCCTCTTGTTGATATATGCATATATCGCATCCACATTGCCTGTGCAGATCCTTTTGCAGCCCAGGGACTATATAAATTCTCACCAGCTTTTTGTCGCTCTTGTCCTGCTTGCATTGGGGGTGCTTTTTGCCCATCCCGTCATGGTTGCACCGACAACCGATTTTTCTCCTGAAGGCGCGCCACCTATCTGGCCCATGATATTTGTGATCATGGCATGTGGAGCCATCTCTGGATTCCATTCACTGGTTTCATCCGGTACATCCTCCAAACAGTGCGATGCTGAATCAAGCTCTCTCTCTATAGGTTACGGCGGGATGCTCATGGAAGCAATGCTTGCCATCTTTGTCATTATTGCCTGCGGCGCGGGATTTGCCCTCGGCATGACAAAGGATGGCCAGACATTCACCGGACTGGCCGCCTTTTCTCAGCACTATTCCAGTTGGGGGGCTGCGGCGGGTCTGGGATCCAAGATCAGTGCATTTGTAGTGGGTTCAGCCAACATGATTGAAAGGATCGGTATCCCTTACCAAATCGCATTAACTATCATGGGTGTGTTCGTGGTCTCATTTGCTGCTACAACGCTTGATACAGCTACCCGCCTGCAGCGTTACATAGTGAACGAGCTGAGTATTGTTTGCAGGGTGCCGACCCTTGGGAAAAGACATCCAGCTACTTTCATTGCAGTATTAACTGCCCTTTTTCTTGCCTTCTACAACGGAAGCGGTAAGGGTGCCCTTAAGCTCTGGCCTCTGTTCGGGTCCGTGAATCAGTTGCTGGCTGGGCTGGCACTTCTAGTGGTTACCGCTTATCTTGCTCACAAGAAAATTCCTGCACGCTATACAATGATTCCCATGGCATTCATGCTTTTCGTGACCGGCTGGGCCATGATAATTAATATAGAGACCTTCTATACAGAGTCTAACTGGTTGCTTTTTTCCATTGGAATCCTAGTATTTGTATTAGAGATCTGGATGGTTGCTGAAAGTATTCTGGTTTTACAGCGGGTCTATAGCAAGAAGTCGGAATCAGGGACTAACCTGCACTTCTGACATCGTGCCGGTCAAGGGGTCTTTATAACGTATTTCCCCCCTTATTTCACCGGCTTTAACAGACCCTGTTGTTTCCATCAAGATTCGAAGATTACCGGGTTTTACTTTTCTAAGCAGCCATTTTGCTTCACAACGTTTAGGATTGTACTTATCAAACTGTGGATCGGATTGTTTGATACCTGTGTCTTTGGGGAGGTGCTGGATTACTATGATCGTGTTTGGGGCCGGTGACTGTATTTTGAGTTCCATAACGATCTTTTTGCCCTCTGAAGTAATATATTCGGCAGATACCAGATTACCTGCACAGATCTGTGAGGAAAGTATTGTCAACAACAAGGTCCCCATAAAGACCGAGATATTCAAGGATGTTTTAGGATTTAACATATATTTCAGGCCCCCTGTTTTCTCAGTACCATAATAATTATTTTTGTGTCTTGTCTGGTGGAAAGTTCGGAAACACAATCACGGCAACAAGAGAGATTGAAGGCACGAGATAAGACAACATTCAGTTTTTTATCTTTGAGTTTATTTGGTCCCATATTGTCCGGATTAGGGTATTATTTCAAACTTCTTGGTTTTTTCATTCCAGCGATACCCACTTCCAGACCAGATATCTTCAATCTGTTCTATGCCGAAATTTATATTATTTATTTTACCCAGTTCGTCATAAACAGTAAGTATTTCTTCGTCATCAATTTTTTGATCACCATCGACATCCGCCCAGTGCAAGGTACTTAATTGCAGTGTATCTGGTCCATCAATAGGTGAAGCAGTGCTTCGGCCTTTTCTGACAGTCACTGTTCCTTCAAATTGACTTTTTGCCCCAAACTCGGCACCAGGATTAATTACTGCCAGATAACAGAAGATAATCTTCTGCATATCGGCCCTGTAGATCCATTTAAGATCACCTGTTTTTTTGTCAATGGACGTAAAGGCAGGGTCAGCTTCTATTGGAGTACATTCTAGAGGTACTGACTCCCGCAATATAAGAAAATGAGATCCAGCGTGGTTGTTTTCTACAGTTATTATGACTGGAAAGGGCAGACCAGGGGCCACATGTGGAGGAAGGTCTCTACAGGCGGTGATATTTATTTTTTGATGTCCGGAAAAAGACCACCAGAAAGCGCCGGAAATGGTCACTACACTGACCAATGCCAATACCAATAGTGGACGAATTGTAAAAATTTTAGGCAGCCGATATTCATCAACCTTGTGATTTTCCTGTTGCCTTTTCTCCACTTCCTCTTTTTGTGATCCTGCCTCATGGTCTTCAAGTATTTCCTCAAGGGACACTTCCAGTGCCTCGGCCAGCTTAACCGCATTTTCTTTCTTAATGGTAGGGTATCGTCGATTTTCCCACCGAGAAATGGTGTCTGTGGTTACTCCAACTGCTGTAGCAAGATAGAGCTGGGTAAGTTCCAGAGACTCTCTGAAATTACGGACCTTGTCGCCGTCGATTTTTACCATGGCTGGTCCGCCGATTGATGGACGGTCTGTAATCACAAGTGTTTCCCGTAGACTATTTTCTATCCGGAAATACAGATTCTTCTGACTTTAACATGAATAGTAACGAACCAGTAGCAAAACTCAAGACTTTCCTTGAATTCAGGGCACTAAGAGTGGCCGACATCGGGCCTATGTATGGCGATATAGGGAGGCATTTGTCCCGATGTCCATTGTATTTTCCACATCAGGAATCGATACTTTAATTAAGGAACGCGGCCGCTTTTCTAAAAAAATAAAGGAGGTATCGAGATGTTTAAACAAGAAAACATCACAGAAAGCCGTGGGATATATGGTTTATGTAATCCCAAGCTGTTTGGTGTATTGGCGTTTTTGTGTCTGTTTCTTATAGGAATGCAGACCAAAATAATGGCAGACGATGGCAGTGCTGAAGAGGGGTTTGCAGAAATTGTAGATATTAACCTCCAGGCCAGATGTCCATCAATGCAGGGATTGCCTGAGGATTCTAAGGATGTGAAGGGCTTTAGGCATACAGCCCATGCACAGGAGTATCTCAAGGGAAACTCTTCTTTCTCTGCTGCCCAATATGATGACAACTTCAACTGTGCAGCCTGCCACCCCGGGTCCAGTTCAGAGAATGAAATTTCCAGGGAGCCTGTCTGTGAGAGGTTGTCAGGTGTGTTAGCAAATGCAGGAGGGCCTGAGAATCTGAAAAAGTACTACCATGACGTCTGCCTGGACTGTCACAAGAATATGCACAAGGCGGATAAGACGACGGGGCCGGTGAAGTGCACAGGTTGTCATGTTAAGTAATACATTATTGATATGAGTCGCTTATGGAGCAGTCAGCTTTTGTCTCAACACTTTATAAGGAGGTTATACCATGAAAAAGCTTCATCTTGTTTTATTGCTATCGGTGACGTGTTTTGTATGGAACATCATGTTGTCAACCTGCTATGCAGCCAGCCATAAAGGCAAAGTGGCGGCAGTAGTCAAAGGCGATACTGAAATATGTGGAGTGCTGGATCATATCGTGCCTGATCCCGGAAAAGAGCCATGCGAAGTAAAGGGCCAAATCTCCAATCTGGTTCTTATAAAAGGGGACCTGCCTGAAATGCTCGAGCCTGAACGGAGAGTCATACTGAACGTAAAAGGTACAGGTAAATTCATGGCAAAGGTCGTATTGCTTAATAACAGTGATACTACATTGAACGATATAGCCTCGGCTGTACTCAAAGAGGAAGGCAGTATCATATGGTACAATGAAAAGGGCGGTCTCTGTATACTATTACTTAAATCAGAAAATGAGTTCGTGCCCTCTGTAGGAGATGATGTCAGCCTGAAAGTCAAACGTAACAGGAGGATTATAGAAGGCTGTTAAACTAAAGACTCTTGAATTCCGGGGCCCTTTTAGAGAATCCATTATTCCCTGACAGGGCCCTTCTTGATTGAGAGCTTTATGACCATTCACGGGTGAACAGATTCAGCGTTTTGTCATGTAATATTTTTTATGTAACCTCACAAAACCATTTCTTTTCTTATTAAGATTCCAGCATAATGCATCTAGAATGCCTATACCGAGACAGATAATATAGCCAGGGATTTTTACCCGTTCATTATTTTTATTCATGGATTCATATTGAAGGATATGCTGACAGCACGGGTCCCGAAGGGTATAATCTCCATCAGTCTCAGGTGTAGGCCATGAACGTTTAACTTGCTTCAAAAGGCAGTCTGTTCAGACAGGCTGACAGCCGTTGGCTATTGGGGAAGCAGGCATTGAAGAGCTAAGGACGACACTCCTTATGGCCGGCAAATCGCAGGGTTGATATCTGAACAGAGCCCGGGTAGATAATGATTAGGAGGAACAAATGCGGGATACCTTGGCCGTAATTCTGGCTGGAGGAGCCGGAAGCAGGCTTAATGTTCTGGTACGACACAGGGCAAAGCCAGCAGTACCATTTGGCGGTATCTATAGGATAATTGACTTTGCGCTTTCAAATGTAATGAATTCAGGTCTTAATCATGTTGCAGTTTTGACTCAATATAAGCCCCTTTCTCTTATGGATCATATAGGTACCGGCGTTGCTTGGGATTTCGCCGGCAGGACCAGGGGCGTCAAGATCCTTCCCCCACGTACAGGGGAGAAAGATTCAGACTGGTATAAGGGCACTGCAGATGCAATACGGCAGAATCTGGATTTTATAGAGGCCAGACCCTCAAAACAGGTGTTAATACTTTCAGGGGATCATGTCTATTACATGGATTACAGGAATATGGTTAAATGCCACAGGGCTACCGGGGCCAAAGTCACAGTGGCCATGATGACTGTTCCTTCGGAGCAGACCGACCAATTCGGAATTGGTATTCTGGATAAAAGCGGCCGGATTGTCGATTGGGAGGAAAAGCCTAAAAAGGCCAGATCGAATCTGGCCTCAATGGGGATTTATGTATTTGATACTGAATATCTGGTCGAATCTATTAGGGCTACCAGTCATGTAGACTTTGGTCATCATATACTGCCCAAGGCCATGGAGGAAGGTCAGTTGTTTGCTTACATTTACCATGGATACTGGCGGGACGTGGGAACGGTATCTGCATACTGGGAAGCCAACATGGACCTGCTCAGGCATGGGAGTGGTTTGGAGCCTGAGACCTGGAGCGTATGCACTAATGTCGAAAATGAGTGCTTGCTATTTGACCGCCCACCGGCAATGATCCTGCCCGGTGCCGAAGTAAAGAATTCAGCCATTAGCAAAGGCTGCATCATACGCGGGACAGTTAGTGGGTCTGTTCTTTCACCTGGAGTAGTAGTGGAATATGGGGCAAGAGTGATTGATTCCATATTAATGCAAAATACATGGGTGGGTAGCGGGGCCTTTTTGAACAAAGTAGTGACCGACAAGGAGGTTGCAATCGGCCCTGACTCCAGTATCGGATCAGGGAATATTGATATTGCAAATCGTCTCTATCCCAAACACCTTTCTACCGGCATAACTCTGATCGGCAAATGGGTTACTGTCCCTGAAGGGGCGAAAATCGGCACAAATTGCATTATTGCCCAAAGGGTCACGAACAATATGTGGCCGGAAAACTTAATACTCCCTGACGGGGAAACACTGGATGGTCTGAACAAATGATTTTTCAGGAAATTATAGCAAATCTAAATAAATATTGGCAGGAGCAGGGGTGCATACTGCTACAGCCGTATGATATGGAGGTAGGGGCAGGGACTTTTCACCCGGCCACCTTTCTTCTGTCCCTTGGGCCTGAGCCGTGGCGTATTGCATATGTACAGCCCTCGCGCCGCCCTACAGACGGCCGTTATGGTGAAAATCCCAATCGCCTTCAGCACTATTACCAGTATCAGGTAATACTCAAGCCTTCACCTGACAATATACAGGATCTGTATCTTAACAGCCTGGCAAATTTTGATCTGATCCTGGCAGAACATGATATACGTTTTGTAGAGGATGACTGGGAGTCACCAACTCTTGGAGCCTGGGGTCTTGGTTGGGAGGTCTGGCTTGATGGTATGGAAATTACCCAGTTCACTTATTTCCAGCAGGTCGGCGGTGTTGATGTAAATCCAATATCCGTTGAGATCACCTATGGCCTGGAACGGATCGCCATGTACCTGCAGGAAACAGATAATGTCTATGATCTCAAATGGAGTGAGCATGTGAGATACGGCGCAATACATCATAGAGATGAGGTAGAGTTCTCACGCTATAATTTTGAGGCCGCAGATGTGGACACCCTGAAACAACTGTTTTCACTTCACTACAAGGAGGGGTCGAGATTGCTGGAGCGAAGGCTTGTGCTCCCGGCCTATGACCAGTGTCTTAAGTGCTCTCACTACTTTAATCTCCTGGATGCCAGAAGTGCCATAAGCGTGTCGGAGAGGACTGCATATATAGGCCGTGTCCGTGATCTCGCACGGGGAGTTGCCGAGAAGTACACATTTCTTGAAGAGGGAGGGGCCAAGGCGTGAATACCAGGAATCTCCTTTTGGAGATAGGAACTGAGGAAATCCCCGCGGCCTTTATTCCATCGGCCATGGACAACCTGGTACTGCTGGCCAGAGAAAATCTGGATCGCGAGCATTTGACATATGAAGATGTCCTGACATTAGGGACTCCCAGGCGTTTGGCCCTTTTTGTCAGAAATCTGCAGGACCGGCAACCTGATAGAGAAGAAGTTGTCACAGGGCCACCTGCAAAAGCCGCCTTTTCATTTAACGGAAAGCCTACGAAAGCAGGAGAGGGTTTTGCGCGTAATCATGGTGTCAAGGTCGAAGATCTGCAGGTGGAAGACACGGAAAAGGGGTTTTACCTGGTGTTACGAAGGATAGTCCCTGGCAGAGATACAGGTGAGCTTTTAAGTGAAATTCTTCCCCGCGTCATAACTGCAATTCCATTTTCCAAGACCATGCGGTGGGGTACGGAGGACCTGCGTTTTGCAAGGCCTGTTCGCTGGCTTGTTGCACTTTATGGAAAGAATATAGTCCCTTTCAGCCTTGCCGGGGTGAAGACCGGTCTTGAAAGCCGTGGACACCGTTTCATGGCCCCTGAGCACATTCGAGTGTCATCGGATTTAGAGAGCTATATAAAGGCCCTTGAAGGAGTCTTTGTGCTGGTTGATCCATCAGTCAGGAGAAACAGACTCCTTCAGGAGGCCCGAAATGCCGCGGCATCCGTTGGGGCCAATATACTCTCCGACGATGAACTGGTGGACATTAATACATATCTTACCGAATTCCCGTCTGCGGTGTGCGGCTCTTTTGATAAACGTTTTCTGGCTCTTCCGCGCGATGTGTTAATAACCTGTATGAGGGAGCACCAGAAGTATTTTGCCGTTGTAGATGATAAGGGCGATCTTATGTCACATTTTGTGGCTGTTAACAATACGCGTTCACCAAGGCCGGAACTTATATGCAAGGGCCATGAAAGGGTGATAAGGGCAAGACTTAGTGATGCGGATTTTTTCTTTAAAGAGGATCTGAAACGACCACTTGAGGAGTTTGTTGCCGGTCTCTCAGGTATGATTTTCCATCAACGTATTGGTACAGTCCTTGACAAAATTCACAGGGTGAAGGCCCTTGCCCATTACTTGGCCGAACAGGTGGCCGAGGACAATATTTCAGTGATTGAGAGGGCGGCATGGCTTTGCAAGGCGGATCTTTTGACAGAAATGGTAGGCGAGTTTCCAAGCCTCCAGGGCATAATCGGAAGAGAATACGCCCTTCTCTCTGGTGAAAGCCAGGATGTGGCCGATGCCATAGAAGAACACTATATGCCGTTACGCTCAGGCGGAAGACTCCCGGGGAGTTTACCGGGGGCGCTGCTTAGTATCGCAGATAAGATGGATACTATCTGCGGGACTATTGCCATTGGACTCAAACCTTCCGGTACTGCTGATCCTTATGCTCTGAGGAGGCTGGCCCTTGGTATCCTTCATATAATGGAAGAAAGATCTCTGCCTTTGTCTTTGAAGGCACTTATAGCAGAGGCATTGCGCCAGCTTGAGAATCAGTTTTCAGATATATCAGAAGAACTTACCGGTGAGGTAATTACTTTTTTCAAACGCCGTTTCTCTTATGATCTCACCGCTCGGGGAATAGATCATGATTTAGTAGAGGCAGCCACCAGAGTGGAATTTGATGATGTGCAGGACTGTGTTCTGAGAATAAACGCCCTGGCGTCAGTTCGTTCAAGGCCGGAATTTGAACCTCTAAGCATTGCCTTTAAGCGGGTAATTAACATATTAAAGGGGTTTGAGGGTGGGACAGTGAATCCATCCCTGCTTGAAGCAGAGGAGGAAAAGGCCCTTCATGAGGCATATCTATCTGTCGAGAAAAAGGCTGAAGCCTTTTCCCAAGACAGGGACTATGAGCAGGCCCTTGTTACCCTTTTGTCTCTCAAGCCTCAGGTAGACAGTTTTTTCGATAATGTGATGGTCATGACTGACAATGCAGATGTAAGGGCTAATCGGTTGGCGCTCCTCTGGAATATCGCCCGTCTTTTTTCCAGAATTGGTGACCTGTCAGTCATAAATATATCGGGTTAGAAATGGAGGTCCATTTGGCCCGGATTGCTTGCTTTTGCAGGGGTTACAACGGGCCATGAGAATATACCCCTTGAGGCATCACACAAGACCGGAGAATGGGCCACAGAACCTTTAGCCCAGAACTTATTTGGGCGGATATGCTTTTCCCTGCTTCTTACAGGTATTATTATCTTGTATATCCTGCCCCTTCAAACTGATCAAGGATAGCCGTCCATAGTCACCGCTGATAAATTGTTCCATCATTTGAAACGCCTCGCTATCAGTGAACTGGCGAGGAGGATGTTTACAGAAATAGGCCGCCGGTGCAGAAAGGACTCCGCCCTGACCTCTGCTTAAAGCCAGTTTCGTGCAACGAATGGCATCAATAGCCACACCGGCCGAGTTGGGAGAATCCTCCACTGAAAGACGAAGCTCCAGGTTCATGGGCACATCACCAAAAAGTTTTCCTTCCATACGAATGAAACATATCTTGTTGTCTTTCTGCCATGCCACATAATCACTCGGGCCAATATGGATGTTTTCATCGTTTAGGCGCTTTGCGGCCATTGCCTGAACAGCCTCTGTCTTAGATAACCTCTTGGAAATTAAGCGTTTACGGCTGAGCATATTAAGAAAGTCAGTATTGCCTCCGGTATTGAGCTGATATGTTCGTTCCAGCTTGACGCCTCGTTTTTTAAACAGGTCGGTCAGCACCCGGTGGACTATGGTTGCACCCATCTGGGATTTAATGTCGTCACCGATGACAGGAATATTTTTTTCCTCGAAACGTTTGGCCCATCCCTGATCACTGGCGATAAAAACCGGAATGTTATTGATAAAAGCAATTCCTGCATCCAGCGCACATTCAGCATAAAACTTTGTGGCCTCTTCCGAGCCTACAGGAAGATAATTTAGGAGGATTTCAGCGCCAGACTGCTTGATTACCTCAACCACTTCTTCTTTGGTTGCTTCAGGTTTATCAGCCAGGACAAAAGTGAATTTGTCGTCATAATTCCTCATGTGGCTTGCGACACCGTCCAGGATCCTACCCATACGAACAGCAACCCCTGATTGGGGGAGATTCGGATAGAGGCACTTTGTACAGTTAGGTTCGGCGAAGACGGCTTCATGCACATCCTTTCCAACCTTTCGTCTGTCAACATCGTATGCCGCAACGACCTCTATGTCTCCAGGCTTGTATCCATCAATTTCCCAATGCATCAGACCGATAACATCTTCTGCGTCTTTGCCACGATAATAGTGAATTCCCTGAATCAGGGAACTAGCGCAGTTACCAATTCCAACAATCACTATTTTGATCACAGCTCAGTCATCTCCTTAACGTTAGTTGAAAGTGCGGAAGACGATTTGTATGTAATTTTACTATTCCAGATCGCCCTAAGTTTAATACCACCTTTCGAACGTAAATAAAAGTGTTGGTTAACATTAGAGCCGATTTTTTTATGACATAATATCCTCGGGCAGATTTGATTCGAAATATCTAAAGTTGTGATGCGCTCTTTCAGCACGGTCAATTTTATATAATTAAATGGTATGAAGCGAAACTTTACCTTTAAGGTAGTTTATAATTTTAGTTCACTATAGGTACTTCCAATTTTGTAAATATGCTTGCAAAGGTATTGGAGCATGTTTATACTTAAGTTAATTACCTGGTGATTCAAAGAGGCTTCCTTGCGTAGTGCTTTTGTTGTGAGAATTTCCAAAGGTAAGCCGACAGCGATATTGGCAACTAATTGTTTTTTCTTCAAGTATTTGTTGCTTCAGTGATGATTATTGTTTGCTCTTGAAAGATATTTTTATGTGTAGCTGGCAAATAACAAACTTGATATTTTGCTAATATAAAAGGGATTATATGCCTTCCATAATAAGTTCGCTTGCATTTTTCGCCATAGCCCTGGCCTTTATAGTTCTGGTAATTTATATCGTTCGTTTGTCAAAGAGTGCCCAGAATACACTGGAGAACTTGGACGAAGTTGTGGTTTCTAAAATGGCAGAACTGGAGGATACGGCACAGAAAACTCTCAGCGGGATAAATCAGCGTATGGGTATGATAGAGGGCCAGTTGATACCTCTCATTGAAGAGCTCAAAAATACAGCCAAGGCATATCAGGATCTCAGCAGGACTCTGGAGAAGGATCTTCCCCCGATCTTAGATAATGTTCATCAAATTACTGGAGAAATAAAGGACTTGACTGGTGATATTAATGTCAAGATTCACCAGACAAAGGACTTCTTTGAAGCTGCTCGTGAGGCAGGTGAGACAATCCGGGTTGCAACAGATATGAGCAGGTCGGGGCTTACAGGGTTGGCTGTTCAGGTGGCAAGTATGAGCGCAGGCGTCAAGAGGTCTTTGGAGTTTCTTTCTGAAAACCTTAGATTTAAAGGAGGTAGCAAGAAATGAGCAACAGTGAAGGTCGCTATTCGGCAGGTTGTGTGGCCATAGCATTTTTGTTGGGAGGTGCAGTGGGAGCTGGTTTGGCCACGTTATTAACTCCCAAAACAGGTTCTGAAGTAAGGAATCGGATAAGGGAGCAAGCCTATGCGGCCCGTGGTGAGGCCTATAAGGTAGCAGATGATGTGCGTTACAAAGCCAGTGAGCTTCTTGATAAAAGTAAGGGGGTTGTTGAACAGAAGAGGGCTGTTTTGGAATCTGCTTATGAAGCAGGTAAAGAAGCAATGTCACGCGAGAAGGAACGCCTTGTTGCCCGCATGAAGTCTGAAAGGGCTGAAGAAGACACCTCTTCAGAGCAAGAAGAGGCTTAAGACTTATAAAATGAGCTGTGGATTTAAATAGAGAGGGGGATCCCCCGAGGATCGCTCTTCTCTATGTCCCAACACCCTTTGCCCATCCAAGCTTTTCCCTTAAAATAGTGAAGTAGTTTCTGATTGGGGATTTTATGAGTTTGAGGTGTCCTTGGGCCTTTTGCACCTCGACACAGTCTCCTTCGTTGAGTTCATATCCTGCTTGACCGTCTATTACTAAGCTGATCTTTTCCCTGGCATTTCTGAGCTGTATCGCTACTTTCATTCGACCCGGCAGTATAAGAGGACGTGCATTAAGGGCAAAAGGACAAATCGGGGTCAATATAAGGGCCTCGATACAAGGGTGCAGGATAGGGCCGCCGGCAGAGAGGTTATAGGCTGTAGACCCGGTTGCACTTGATATGATAAGACCATCTCCGCGGTATGTGGTAAGGAATGAGCCCCCCGCCCAGGTTGGAAGTGTTATAATTGTACTGAGAGGGCCTTTGCTTATCACTGCTTCATTAAGTGCATAATAAGTCGAGTCTTTACTACCAGCTACCTTTAGCGTAACCGAGAGTATTGTCCGTTTATCCAGCTCGAAGGTTCCTGATATCAGAGAATCCAGCGCCTGTTCCATCTCGTTTATATGGATCTCGGTAAGAAATCCCAGACCCCCCAGGTTTATGCCAAGCAGGGGGATTCCCAGCTGATAAGCCTTCCCGGCTACATGTAGCAGGGTGCCATCTCCTCCCAGTACTACTATGGCCTCGGTTTGAGGGTTTACCTTTCCTTCAGTGACAGATACCCCATAACCATGGAAAAGCTTTTCAATGACCTTTCCTATCCTGTTTGGGACTTCGGTCTCGTGCCTGATAATGAGGCTGATATGTTTGAGCATAAGGTCTGTTTATGGGCCCACTCTTACAAGCACATATTCTTCCGAATTCATGAATTTATTAGCAACATTAAGTACTTGATCCGCAGTTACTTCATCTATTTTTCGAATGTACTCCGCTGCGTAATTATATCCAAGGCCATAGAGTTCATTTAAGGCCATATTCAAGGCCCGTGCTCTATTGGTTTGAAGGCCTATTTCATGGGTTCCGATAAGCCACCTTTTGGCCCTTTCAAGCTCTTCCTCGGTTATAACCTCCTTTGTTATCCTGTATGTCTCCTGCCACAGACCCTTCAGTGCCTGGTCTTTTTTCTCCGGCGCGCACGCAATATAGAAGGCAAAGGATCCATAGTCCAGGCCAAGTCCCACGAATGAGGTTACGGAATAAGCCAGGCTCTTTTTATCTCTGAGTTCAAGGAACAGGCGGCCCCCCTGGCCTGAAAGTAATGCATTCATGGTTTCAAGGGCATAACGTTCAGTGCTGTTGAAAGTAGCTCCAGGAAAACCAAGCACGGTGTGAACTTGCCGTTTTTTCTTTTTTAGATTCAGAATTCTAGGTGAAATCAGGGGATCCGGTTCAGACGGTGTGGGAAGTGATATCCCTGATTCCATCGACCAGGCACCAAGCATTGTCTCAATGCTGGAGATTATTTCTTCGGTACGTATATCTCCAACTATGGATAGAACCCCCCTATCGGGTATTACAAAATAACGATAGGTCTCAAGCAGATTTTTTGAACTGATAGCTTCAATGACAGAGGGCTTACCTAAGGGGTTCATGCTATATGGATGGGGCGCGAAAAGCAGACGGCGAAATTCTCTTACTGCAACCGCGGGCATATAATCATCCTGACTTTTGAGTTCTGCAAGTATTAATGGACGGAGCTTTTTTATTTCTTCAGACGGGAAAGCGGGAGAGACTAGAATCTCAGTGAAAAGGGCAAGGCCCTTATCCAGGTTCTGACTCAAAAAACGGCCTTGAAGCCCAATGGTATTCTGACCGGAGAAGCCACTGATGCTGCTGCCTAGACCCTCCACTAGTTCCGCAATATCCTGGGCGCTATGGGCCCTGGTTCCTTTTGTCCATGCCTTCGCGAGGAAGTTGAAGAGACCATTGGTTTTTTCATTTTCGTATCTTACTCCTCCTGGCAGCACCATTGTTAAAGCTACAGTAGGTACTTCCGGGGCCTCCTGGACAAGGACCGTAAGGCCGTTGGAAAGACTAAACCTCTTGACAGTGTGAACATGAGCGCCCCTATCAGACACGATACCCTTGGCCAGGAGTTCTGCCTCCTGGGCCATGACTTCCAGTTCCTGGCTCGTAAACTCGGGCAGGCTGTACTCCGGCAGTACCATGACTACACTGATATTTTCCGGTCTGAAAATGTTCGCGGCAACCCGCTGGACATCATGGACACTTACCTCCCGGACCTTCTGGACATAAAGTTTTTCTGCATGAGGATTCTTTGAAATGGTTTCAAAGACACCGATCTTTCTTGCTTCTCCTTCCATTGTTTCCTGGCTATAGACAAAGTCTGTCTCAACCTGGACTTTTGCGCGTTCCAATTCTTTCTCAGATATTATCTCATTCTCCAGACAAAAGATCTCATGGAAGATCTGTGGCAGTGTTTCCTGGACCTTTTCCGGGTCCAGAGAAGCCGTGATTTCGAAAAATCCCGGTCCTGCCGGTGTAAATGCTGACGCATCAATGCTGTGGACCAGTTGTTGTCGATTTCGTAGAGAGGAAGTAAGGCGGGAGCTTTCCCCTTTCCCAAGCATGGCGGCTAAAACGTCCAAAGCAGGTACATCAGGGTCATTGAAATCAGGCAATCCTGAAAATGCTACAGTCAGATAGCCTTCCTGAATTTCCATTGCCTCCATGGCGATCCTGGGCGCCTCCTGCCGCGGCTCTGTTGGATAGCTGAATTCCTGGGGCTCTTTTTTGGTTACTGTTCCAAAGGTGTCCTGAATAGCCGCCCGGGCCTGAGATGGATCAACGTCGCCAACTACGACAACTGTAATTTGTGATGGGCGATATCTCCTTTCCATATAGGCCATGATATCCTGGCGTGTAAAAGACTTTACCGGGTCAGGATAGCCGATTACAGGGCATCCGTATGGATGCACCTTATATAACGTCTCCATTAATAAGCTTGAAAGTCTTGTCTTTGGCCTGTCATTTCTCATTTTTATTTCTTCAAGAACGACTCTTTTCTCTCGCTCTAATTCATCAGGATCGAATGACGAGTTAAATACTGCATCGGAGAGTACGTTCAGTGAATTGTTCAGGAACTGTTTTGGGACTACGCAGTGGTAAACTGTATAATCAAGTGATGTATAAGCATTAATGGAACCGCCGATGGATTCTATTTCCTTTGCTATTTCTCCAGGTCCCCTTCTCTCCGTTCCTTTAAAGATCATGTGTTCGATCAAATGGGTAATGCCGTTCTCTTCTTCTGTTTCGTAAACACTGCCTGCCTGAACCCATACCTGTATGGCTGCCACGGGCGCCCTGTGATTTTCTTTCACGATGGCAGTGAGTCCATTAGAGAGCTTGATCTTGCTCAGTCCTGGAATAAGTTCCATTGCCAAGGAACTCACGGGTATGACAAGCTGAATTGAAAAGATGATCAGTATGCACAGAGTAATAGTTTTACTAGTTAAGAACATGTATTATTCTCCCTGGAGTAGGTTTTTATTTCAATATTTAAATCAACAAGATAGACTGGACCTTGAATATGAATGGGCATTCAATGAAAGCTTGACACCGTAAGCGAATTTTGGTACACACAAACTCGATGAATATTGGTTTTTTACTTTTGGAATATGTTTGATCCTTTTTATCGTCCTTTTTTGTGATGCGAGCATTTTTATTTTAAAATATATCTTACAAAAAATTGGTGAAGTTACCAATAGTTTTTCTGGCGAACACGGCTGGCCAAAGACATGTAATATCTAGGTGATTAAAATACGCAGGCTCGGCATGTGTAAGGTGATGTCTAAAAGAATCTCTAAATTTATATAAAATCAAAGAGGAGGAATTATGAGCAAAATTGCCCCAGACGGTCTAACAGTGGCCCATACATTGGATGCCAAAGGACTTAGCTGTCCAATGCCCATTTTGAAGACAAAAAAGGAAATAAACAAGATTAAATCTGGTGAGATCCTTGAGGTACTTGGTACTGACCCGGGCACGCGTAATGATATTCCCGGATGGTGTGATCGTGTCGGTCACGAGTATCTCGGAGAGAAAGAAGACGCTGGTTTTTTACATTTCTATATAAAGAAGGCTTAATATTCAGCCTCTCGGTCGGGCCATGTAAATAACAGGTGCCTTTTTATGCGCATCGGCATACATTGTTCATGGTCGGCTTACAAATATAATATGGAGGATAACGCGGATGTCTGCTGATCCGAACAAATTTGGAATTTTCGTGACTTCGCCGCAGTATATGAGGCATGTTTTAGGTGTTACCAAGGCTGCTGTGAGGGCAGGGATGAAGCCCATGGTCTTTTTTAGCTTCAAGGCAGTCCATCTGGCCAAGAGCCCTGAATTTGCAGAGGTTGCCAGCCTCTGTGAAATCAAGAATCTGGCTATTTGTGTCGCTAGTTATCAGTGTGAAGGTTATGATCCTAATGACGTGCCTAATGGATTAACCGGCAGGCAAATGGCGACTCAGGCCTATCACGGTGCTTTATTGGAAGAATGTGGCAAATACCTTGTGCTTTAGGCAGGGTATTTATAGATTAAGGAGATATCAGCTATGTCATTATCAGTATATTTTCTGTTGCCCAACCGGTCCTATGCCGGAGACGGCACACGCTCCACATTGGGGCTGTCGGTAGAAAACCATTTTGCGTATGCCGTATACATGTACGGGGAGTACCCTCCGTTCAATGAATATAATGTAGGCAACATTGAATGGGTTAGGGATATGGAAGGTGATGTGTTTAATTTAGGGGGCGATCCACCTGATGTAGAGGATTTGCAACTGACACCCATCACTATAGAGGAACTTGGAGAGCGTATGCGTGACGCGGATGTTATAATTCCCTACGGCTTGCCGAAACCGAGTTCTCCGCCACCTGACACCTGCGGTTAGTAGCATAAAAGGAGTACATAATGAGCGACGAAAAAATTAAGATATTGCATGTCTATCGTTCTGAACCAACTGATGACGTCAAAAAGTTGGTCGAGATACTCAGCCGTGAAAGGGATGCAAAAGAATTCAGCCTTTACATGGGTGAACCCAAACCCAATTATGACATTCTGGTTCAGATGATTTGCGAGGCGGACAAGACAGTCAGTTGGTGGTAAAATAAAAAATATAGCTATTATTGTAGCCCCTGCCGACAATTGCCGGCAGGGCATTATTTTTTAAGAATTTTCTTGTCAGGGCAAAGGCCCTTTCCCCAGGGGCCAGTATGATGCCGTCAGTCTTTTCTCTTTGCAAGCGGGCCTTGCTGCTATATCAGCTTCCAGTATAGCCTGTGTCTACCCCATACCTATATGATCCGACAATTCGCCATGTCAGAGTATCTGGTTGCACTAATAATGCGTTTTAAGAAAACTTTTACGGCGCCATTGGAAGAGCGAAGCGACTTACGCAATCCTTATAATAAAGCTTAAAGACTCCGTCACTTGACTGCTCCGCCAAGGCCTGTCATGATACCTTTTGAATGAAACGCCATATACTATTTATTACGTAGTACCAAATTAATCCTTTATAGGCGGTATTTTGTCACTTGCCGGCGGAGTTTAATGCAGTATATTCCTGACTGAGTAATCACTTTTTTAAAAACCACCCTTAAAAATGGAACAGGAATCAGGAGAAAGGACTGGTGTATCACGCAAGGAAGCCATATTGATGGCCGCCACCGAACTGTTTGCTCAGCGGGGTTACAGTGCTACACCTACATCTGAGATTGCACAAGCCGCTGGTGTAGCTGAGGGTACTCTCTTTCATCATTTCAAGACCAAAGAAGGCATTCTGGCATATATTGTTAAGGACATGTTGGATGCCTATGTTCAGGGGATTGAAATACAGGCCGAAAAGGCTTCAAATGGACTTGAAGCCATAAAAGGGGGGATTTGTTTCCATTTTCATTTTATCAATGAAAGATCCCGGGAAGTCATGGTCATGCTGCGTGATTTTCCTTTTCATTTGATGGAGGCGGATACGCCCTTTCGTGAAATAGTCACTACCCGTTTTTTTCACCTGGTCAAGTTATTCACGGATCTAATCGAAACAGGCCAGAAGGATGGGTCCATAAGAGATATTCCGGCAGAGAAAACGGCCTTTATCCTGATAGGGATGCTAAATGGTCTCGGGCGTCAGAGGCTTATGTGCCCTTTAAAGATCCCGGACATTTATCAGGAGGTGCTGGACTTTTGTTATAACAGTCTGGCCAAAAGGGTCTGAATTCCATGGTGAAGGAGATTCCATTATGTTGCAACGGATATTGGTACCGAATGTTACATGCTTTTTGGTAATCATTTTCTTGACCGGCTTTAGCCTGGCTCAAGAGAGGGGGGAGGATATTCTGGAGGAGACGAGTATCCTGACACTGCAGAGTGCTCTGGCAAGAGGTATCCAATACAATTTGGATCTGCAGGTGGAAGAGCTCAATATACCCATCAGCAGAGAAAACGTAATTGTCGAAAGGGCGGAGTTTGATCCTACCATTGAAATGGGGATATCGTCGATGGAAGAGAGGACTCCAACGGCTTCGGCCTTTACCAGCGAAGACTTCAATCTATACCGGGAAACAGGTGGTGATATCGGCATCCGGAAGAAGTTTCGATTTGGTCTTGAATCACAGATTTCTTTTGAAGCCAACCGTTCCATGAACAACTCCTCTGTGGACGCGCTGCGACCGCAATATCGTAATTTTCTGCTGCTGGATCTCACCCAACCGCTCCTCAGGAACTTCGGCACCGAAGTCAATACGGCCAATTTACGCATGAGCCAGAACTTGGTGCAGCAGACTGCGAGGGAATATATGGATCGGGCCCAGCGCATAGGTGAAGAAATCGAGCTCGTTTATTATGAACTTGCAGAAGCACAGGATGTCCTTCGCTATCGTATCGAATCGCGGGAGCTGGCACAGGATCTTCTTCAGGGTAACAGAGAAAAGTTTGAAGCAGGTGTAGTTCCCATTACAGATGTGCAGCAGGCCGAAACCTCTGTGGCATCCCGGGACGAAGAGGTGATTTTAGCCAGGCAGCAAATGGAGATAGTGGCCAACCGGTTGAGAGACCTTCTGGGAATACGTCCGGAAAGCCCGCTCTATAAAGAACCTTTTGTAACAGAAAACATCCCCGGAACAGATCAGACCTTCCCTGATTTCGAACAGACCCTGGCTACTGCTTTGGAAAAGCGTCCGGATATCCAGCGACAGCACATACAAATCGCCAATCAAGATATAAAACTGGAATACTACGATAATCAGAGGCTCCCCAGACTGGATCTGGAAGCGACCCTGGGTGCCAACGGCCTGTCTGGTGGAGATCGTCCCACGTCCTTTGCCGATTTTACAGCATCAAGTACACAGGTAGGTAGCTATGAAGACTCTCTTTCCCGTATGTCCGATGCAGATGGATACGAGTGGTATGCAGGGCTTCGTCTTTCCTATCCTTGGGGCAATCGGGCTGCAGATGCCCGCTATCGGCGTGCCGGTTTGGAAAAGCGGCAGGCGGTTTATGGACTAAAGCGTTTGCAGGAGACTATCGAAAAGGAGTGTAAGAATTCTTTAGTAGCCGTGAAAAGAAGTCTTGAGAGGGTCAGTGTGGCGGAGCGTTTCGAAGAACTGGCACAGACTACCCTGAACCAGGAGATGGAGCGTTTTAAGGAAGGCCTTTCCGACACGTTTCGTATCCTGGATTTTCAGGATGACCTCATCGGAGCCCATATTCGGAAGACTGAGGCCCTTGTGGATTTTAACCAGGGACTGGCAAATCTCTATCGTGCCATCGGGATTAATCTGGAACGATTTAATATCATTGCAGCCACATCGGAGAATAAGCTCGTTGATGCTGGAGAACAATAGAAGGCATAACTCCGTTTCCGTTAAGAGGCGTTTTACATCAACCGGCCTCTAACCTCCGGATACCGCCTCAGCCATCTTGAAGATAGGAAGATACATGGCAATTATTATCGAGCCTACGGTTCCACCAAGGAATACTATCATAAAGGGTTCGATCATGCTCGTCAGGGCCTCGACAGCTGTCTCCACTTCCTCATCATAGAAATCAGCTATCTTATTAAGCATCTGGTCCAGTGCCCCTGTCGTTTCACCGACAGATATCATTTGCACTACCATGGCGGGGAAAATTTTGCTTTCACTAAGCGGCTCTGCCAGTGTCCGCCCTTCACTGATGCTGGATCGGACCTTGTATATGGTCTCTTCCACGACTTTGTTGCCTGAGGTCCCTGCAGCTACATTCAGTGTTTCAAGTATAGGTACGCCGCTTTCTATCAAGGTGCCTAAAGTTCTGGTAAGTTTTGCCACGGCCACTTTTTTCAATAGCGGCCCGAATACAGGTGATTTCAGAATCAGCCCGTCTACCATACGCATACCTTTTTCTGTTTTGTAGTATTTTCTAAACAGGAATATCATGACTGCCGTAACGACGATCATGAGAGGGGTATAGGATTTTACAAAGCTACTGAGGTTGACCACCATCTGGGTCGGAACCGGCAGGGCACCGCCTAAGTCAGAAAACATTTTCTCGAACACAGGTATTACGAAGATGAGAATTACTCCAATTACCAGGGCGGATATGGCAAGTACTATAGTAGGATAAGTCAGTGCCCCTTTGACCTTTTTTTTAAGGCGCAGCGCCTTTTCCATATAGTCGGCAAGTCGTTTTAAGACATCATCCAACATCCCTCCCATTTCTCCTGCTGCAATCATATTGCAGAAGAGTCGATCAAACTGTTTCGGGTGTTTCTTCAGGGCATCAGCAAAACTGGAGCCACTTTCCACATCGGACTTTGTGTCCATGAGTACCTTTTTAAAGGTCTTGTTTTCCTGCTGACCGGCAAGGATTTCCAACCCTTGTATAAGTGGAAGGCCGGCATCTATCATGGTAGACAACTGTCTGGTGAAGATAACGATGTCTTTTGGTGACACCTTTTTTTTGAAAAGTGCTATATTCTCCAACAGGTCTTTGGGTTTGGGCTTGACTTTAGAAAGATTTATCCTTTGTTGTCGAAGTAAACGGCGCACTGCCTGCTCATCCTGAGCCTCGATTTCCCCCTTTTGTATTTCGCCTCCGATGGCGGTGCCTTTCCATACAAAGACTGGCATAAAGACTTACCTCCCGAGAAAGTAGTGAATGTCCGAAATGCAAAAACGCGTAGGACCTGGTTGCAAAAATGCAAACATATGCTTTAGATCTTATCGGACATGTTAAGGACGGACTTGATTCGAGTAACGAGTTATTTAAAGATTTTATTGTACGTAAGTATAATGATGGATTATATGGAAGGAATGCTTAGTCTGGAAGTTTGTCTAATGCGTCATCTAAGGAGATGCCCGCAATCAAAAAGGCCTTTTCTTTGGAATTGGCACCTGATTTCAACATAACCGAGGATTGGGAGACCTTGAATAGTTTTGCCAGAAACTGTTGGCAGGCTTTGTTGGCCTCACCATCTACAGGAGGAGGCTTTACTTTAAGCTTGAGCGACGAACCATGAAGGCCGGCAAAAGCTGTACATGAGGATCTTGGTTGCACATAAAGACTCAGAACTATGCCTTTTGGAACCATCTTCAGATACGGCGGAATCATCGTGGAGGAGGTCGCCCTTGAATTTAACGGCTGTCTACATAATTTTTTTTTGATAAAAGGACCGTATGTCCCAGATCCTGAACCTCCTCAAAGAGTTCTATGAATGCTTTACGGTCACGTTCTTTGATTATTTTTCTCAAATTTGCTCCATGTTGGCTGAAGGTCTCAAGGACACCGTCGGTATATGGGTTGGACATCTGAATGGTTGCATAAAGCTCGGGGTCTTGATGATAGAGCCTGGCTAATATCTCCATCTGTTGTTCAAAGCTTGGGGTTGCAAGCGCCATTATTTGCTTAGGGTCAATACCATGGTCATCCATGGCCTTTCCCAGACAAAGAAGTATGAAATGATTCAGGGCCTGGGTCCATGCCATGGTGCGGTCGTGTTCTTCGGGCGAAACGACGGATGTAACAGCCCCATGTTTACTGAGCAATCCTTCCCACCAGGTAAACCATCTTTTGCCACGCCCCTTACATAGTGCTACCCTTCTGCCTTTCATTGATTTTTCGACCGGTCCGAAAAGCGGATGGGTCCCTGCTATCTCACAGCAGGCACATTCCAACATGCATGCCACCTGTGACTGCTTCAGTGAACATAAGTCCGTCAAAAAGGAATTTTCCGGGATTATAGGACCTAGTTTGGCCACCACTTTAGGAAATACCTGCATGGGGAGGGACAGTATGATGACTTGGCACTGGCGGGCCAGATCCTCGGGACGGAGTTCTGTCTGCATGTCAGAGATGAGTACCGGAAAGCCGGCATCCTGAAAGAATTTGGCAAACCATCTTCCCATGCGTCCCAGGCCGCCAATGATTCCGACTGTTGGGCGGCTGACATCAGGGGCGAGATCCGTGGGTATTCGAGATTTCACAGTTTTTAGAAAACTCAGGACCAATTATCAGGCACAAGGGCCCTTGCTCTCAGTATGTGGTCAGTTAGGACCAGACGAACCATGGCCTCGCACACAGGTACGATCCGGGGAATGGCTGAGGCATCATGCCTGCCTCCCACTCTGAGTTTAGATGGTTTCTCCGATATGGTTATAGTATCTTGTTCTTTAGATATAGATGGAATCGGCTTTACAGCCGCCCTTACGATTATATCATCACCGTTTGATATACCGGCCAGTATTCCTCCTGAGTTATTGCTCAAAAATCCCTCGGGAGCTATAGGGTCATTGTTTTCTGATCCCAACAGTTCAGCGGACCTGAAGCCGGCTCCAATCTCTACACCCTTTATTGCGCCTATGGACATCAGTCCCTTGGCCAGCTCGGCATCGAGCTTGTCAAAGACCGGCTCTCCAAGGCCGGGAGGCACACCTGTTGCCAATATCTCTACAAGTCCTCCAACTGAGTCGCCTTTGGATCTCACCTCTGCTATTCTTTCCTCCATCCCTTTTGCTGCTTCAAGGTCAGGGCAGAAAAGCCTGTTTTTATAGACCGCATCAAGATCACGTTTTTGTGCCCTTACTTTGCCCAGGGCCACTGTGTAAGCGATAACCTTGATGCCTAAGGTGTCTAAAAATACCTGGGCTACCGCGGCTGCTGCCACTCTTGCAGCGGTTTCTCTTCCCGAGGCCCTGCCTCCACCCCTGTGATCGCGAATTCCGTATTTTTTCCAGTAGGTATAGTCGCCGTGACCGGGTCTGAACACGTCCCTTAGCTGATCATAAGCCTGGCTCTGGGCGTCCTGGTTTCTGATCATCAGTAATATTGGTGTACCCGTAGTCTGTCCCTCAAAGACACCTGAGAGGATTTCTACCATGTCAGGTTCTTTTCGCCGGCTTTCCGCAGGGCCACCCTTACCAGGCCGCCTTTTGTCAAGAGTCTTTTGAATGATTGTCTTGTCAAGGGTCAGGCACGGTGGGCATCCGTCTATAACCACGCCCAGGGCGGGACCATGTGACTCTCCCCAGGTGGTTATGCGGAAGTAATGTCCAAATGTATTTCCTGGCACCTTTTATTCTGACTCCTTTCCAGTCTGGATGGTATTTACATACTTACTTTTACCATTGGTCCGCAGTCTATCAAAAAGATTTTCTTTCTCAAGGTTTTTTCTTTACAGTCAGAGGTGGGCCATTTCATGGTATTTGAATGAAAGGAGTCCAGCTATTGGAATAATAACAGGGGTTTTTATGGTCAGCAATTTTTACAGGCATTTTAAAATACTACACAGGTTTGGTCTATAAAGACAGGATGCAAAGGCTTAAGGAAGGGAAAAGAATTTTTTATACGAACAGATTTTCTTGTGGATGAAATGTGGAAATTATATTCTATTTAATAAACAGAAAAAAATACACTTATATATTTTTTTTGAGAAATGGTACCTGAAATCAAGGATAAATTGGCAAAATATTAAAAGAAAAATTGGTATCCTTTTTGCTGAATACTCAAATAAAGGAAATGGAATAATACTGATAAATTTGCTGAGGACAATATTACACTGTGAAGTTTGAAATTCATAAGTTAACAATCAATGAATTTTTTACCCATGAGGAGGGAAAGTAAAGTGAAAATGATTAAAGGAAAAAGACACCTGATTATATCTATATTGGCCATTATGCTATTTGGGTCGTACAGTTCAGTTTGGGCGGCTCTTATCTATGAGACCTGCCATAATCCTGCCTCAGACGTGCTTGTTAACTCAAGCCATCCTTATGCATTCGAGCTGGATTTGCCCGGATGGGATTTTGAGAAGGGACTTTACACTGTGGCTACATTTGAGCTGACATATGAAAATCAATGTGGACTACCCATAAAAGTATATGCCGCGCATCCAAACAATCCGGGAAATTATGATATCTTTTTGGGGGCTATTCCAACCGCTACATATGGGGCATCCGGGACTGAGACCTTTGATCTCCTCTCAGGACTGAGTGAGGCCGACTTTAATGCCCTTTTTCAGGATCAATCGATTCTCTACGCCCAGACCAATTGTCACTATTACTTTGATAAGGCATGCCTGCATCTTGAGACCATATCCACGCCGATCCCGGGAAGCGTTCTGCTTCTGGGTTCCGGTCTGCTTGGCTTGATAGGCCTCGGCCGAAGACGGATGAGGCAGGAGTAAGACATACATAAAAAAGGCCTTCTCAATAGAAGGCCTTTTTTATTTTGGTATTTAAACGCAAGATAATCGTAAGATCACATAAACGCCATTTAAGATTGACAACCCATATCATTAAGGTCCATAATAAAAAGTAGAGATTAAAGATCAAGATTAATGAATTCGTAGGGCCTGTACGAGTCGGTGCAGAGTAATATTGGCAGTTGCCGTTTCAGCCCGGATCACAAAAAGCGATTTCCTGATGCGTCAGGCAAAGTCCAGGCAACCAAGTTGGTTGGTACGTCAACCTGTTAAGGTCAGCCGATCATTCGGACCGGATCGTGGTCCATTAAAAATAATATACAAAAAGGATTGTATGAAGATATGGGAGGGAAACAGTTTACATCATCCGTCTTTTAAAATATGATTAAGTTGTTTTCGTCGTATCCGGAGTGGAAATTCTAAATTCTGATTATATAAATTGAGCTGCATGCCTGGTAATACTGAAGGGCAATGAATTGTATTATTAAAACCAGAGAACGGGAGGAGAGCAAGATGAAGAAAATTTTCGGCTTAGGAGTGGCGCTGGCGCTTTTAATGGGCAGTATAGCCTCGGTTGCGGCATGGGAGTTTGTTAGTGCTCCAGGGGCATATACCATGCTCCAGCAGTCTGACACCTACCTGCTGGATGTGAGGACGCCTTACGAATGGTATTGGGCAGGTCACCCTGGAGATGATGGAACCAGCGGGGCATTTTTAGAGGGAAAGGTCATTAATATCCCCTTTTGGTTGTGGGATTATGATCCGGCGACCAGCCAGTATACGTGGATTCAGCGACCCTACATATTTTTTGTCGAGGAGGTGGTAAGACAGTTTGATGTTAATGATACCCTCATTATCATGTGCAAGACCGATGGACGGGGTGGTTATGCCGCAGATGCATTAGAGGACCCGCTTCCTATATTTGAACGCCTGGAAGAGCTGGGCTTCTATAATCTTTACAATTTAGGTGGAGGATTTCTCAGCCCTGGTAAAGTACACGACGGTGTAACCTACATTGGATGGGTAGACTCAGGGCTGCCTTATAACACCAATCTTGATGGAATATGGGAAGAAACCCAGGGTCTGGTAAAGGCCGATATATTTTTCGACTGGCTTGAGTTTGCATATATAGATGTGCTTAATCCATGCCCCCTGCCAATTCAAACAGGTTCGGAAACCCAGGAAATTGCCGGGATTTTTTACCGGTATTATAGCAGTACAGGCATCTATGTCGCAGTGGTTGAAGATGACTTTTATGTTTATGATGAGTCGGGTGGATTACAGAATGCGGGCACAGTAGACGACTGGGCGAATGTGCTGTGGACACAGTTCAGCAACTAACCGAATAAGTACAGATAAAGTACCAGGCATGCAGCCGGAGGCAGGGTCATTATGTCCCTGCCTTTTTTATGGGCAGCAACTGTTTGTTGGATTGGACCTGGTTCTGAGATATTGAGTGATTTTATTAGAATTCAGGTGGTTTGTCAGGACATTTTTTCCGCCGCCTGAGGATGAGCCGCAATGTGACCACATCGGCAACGAAAATACTTGCAGCTTTATTTTCAGTATTATTGATTTATAGGCTTTTGGGTATTTCTATTTTATCTTCGATATCGAAAACTGCTTTCCGATCTGAGTCGCTTTGGATGGGAATCCTGGAGAAAAATGGGGTTTCAGTGGATGTGATCAGGGCGGTGGACCACCAGATAGCTCCAGGGGTCTATCCGGATATGACCGAGCATGGCGTGGAAAGGGACGTTTGGACTGAGATATATAAGAAGGTCCTTGCCTCCGATATCCTTGTCAATGGATAGGGGAGGTAGATCCGGGTCTCTCCTGTCTCGACCCCGGTTCCGGCGGTCCGGAGAACGATTTCACAAACCGCAACCAACCTTTATGACCTGGAACCTTCTTCATATGGCAAGAATGCTCAAGAACATGGGTGGAATACCCGCTCACGGCAACCAGCGTTCACTTTGGGAAAGCGGTTGCAGATTCGACCAGCCCAACCCTGAGTACCGCTGAGTTAAGGGAAACAGAGGAATTTTCATGTCAGACAGAATAAAGACTATCAATACACAGGAGCTGTTTGAACTGCTCGGCCGACCGGATACGGTACTGGTCGATGCAAGGAGGCCGGATGCCTACAATGGGTGGAGGCTGAAAGCTGAGAAGAGAGGCGGCCACGTCAGCGGGGCCAGGAACCTCTGGGCGGGCTGGACCGGCGCGGAATACTGGAAGGACATCCTTGCAGGAAAGGAAATTGACAGAAAAAGCCGGATCGTCATCTACGGCTACGATGATGAGGAAGCCCAAGGTGTTGCGGAAGCTTTGATCGAAGAGGGCTACGATGATATCCTGATCTACGAAGGCTTTCTGAAGGAGTGGTCGGCAAACCCTGGACTGCCCATGGAACACCTTCCCAGGTTCCGGCACCTTGTACACCCGGAGTGGTTGAGCAAGTTGCTGAAGGGGGAGAGTCCGGAAGAACATGATGGAACCAGGTTCGTTGTATGTCATGCCCATTACAGAAATCCGGACGATTACGCCCTGGGGCACATTGAAAATGCCATTCCCCTGGATACCCTGGAACTGGAGGAGCGGCATCTATGGAACCGACGGACTCCGCAGGAACTGAGAAATTCCTTGGAAAAAAACGGCATAACTCATGATACCACAGTGATCACCTACGGCAGGTTTTCCGACCCGGACAAACGGGATCCGTTCCCTGGCAGCAACGCCGGGCAGATAGCTGCTATTCGGTGCGCCGTGATTATGATGTACGCCGGTGTCCGGGACGTGAGGGTCCTGAACGGAGGGCTCATGTCCTGGATAGCCAGCGGCTTCGATATATCAACTGATACGCTGACTCCCGAAAGGGTAAATGATTTCGGGGCGGATATTCCCGGCCGTCCCGGTATAATGGTGGGTATTCCCGAGGCGAAGGAACTGCTTGCCTCCCGGGAAGGAGAACTGGTCAGCGTTCGAAGCTGGAAGGAATTCATAGGAGAGGTTAGCGGCTATAACTATATAGATGTGAAGGGACGAATACCCGGCGCCATCTTCGGTGACTGCGGAAGCGACGCCTACCACATGGAAAATTTCCGGAACCCTGATCACACAACTCGGGAATACGGCGAGATAGAGCGGAACTGGATAAAATCAGGTATCACGAGGGACAAGCGGATCGCGTTTTATTGCGGTACCGGCTGGAGGGCCAGTGAAGCGTTCCTGAACGCCTACCTTCTCGGATGGAATGATATTGCTGTATTTGACGGCGGATGGATGGAGTGGAGCAATGATCCCTCCAACCCCATCGAAGTCGGCATCCCGGAATAGCCGAGTAAGAATATGCTTTCGGACCGCATCAGGTTCACCACCTGCTACAGGGCCCTCTCAGGGGAGGATGTCAGAGCTGAGATACTGGACGGCCTGCTGAGACCTCCCAGATCGATACCGTCAAAGTACTTCTACGACGGGGCGGGTTCACGACTCTTCGAGAAGATCACCACGCTCACTGAATACTATCTCACCAGCACGGAAAAAGCTATAATGCAGGATGTTTTCCCGTCCATAGCGGAAGATATCGGTAGTATCGACATCATCGAACTCGGCAGCGGGGACTGCTCAAAGATTACTATCCTTCTGGATTGCATACCGAATGACCTGATGGCCGGAATACGTTACATACCTGTAGATATCAGCAGATCAGCCGTCATGAAATCCTCGACAACCCTTCTGGAACGCTACCCGGATCTTCAGATCCATGGTTTGATAGCTGATTTCCAGAATGACATTCAGTCAATACCTGATGGAGCAGGAAGAATTGTCTGCTTCTTCGGAAGCACTATAGGCAACTTGGAAAGAAATGAAGCGAAACGGTTTATGAACCGTATTAAAAGCATAATGATGCCCGGTGACCGCCTGCTTCTCGGACTTGACATGGTCAAGAATACTCAGGTTCTCGAGCGGGCCTACAATGATGACAGCGGTCACACCGCTGAATTCAACCGCAACATACTGAAAGTAGTCAACAGATTACTCAGAAGCGATTTTGAGCCATCCCGTTTTGACCATTCGGCTTACTTCAATTCAGAAGAGAACAGGATAGAGATGCACCTTGTGGCGTCGGAGAATACCACTGTAAACAGTCCCTTCATATCAGAACCGCTCATACTTGAAAAGGGGGAATCGATACGCACCGAGAACTCATACAAGTATACGATGGACGATATAGCTGCGTTATCATCGATCAGCGGTCTTCAGATCAGTAATGTTTTCGCTGATGAGAGGGAATGGTTCTCACTGGTGGAGTTCTCCGCCGAATAGAGCCTTCTCCAGCTTGATATCACTTGAGACATATACACAGTATCTCAATGCTGGTGACATCATCGCTTTTGAAATCGATAGCGAAATTAAGAGCAAAGAACTGTCGGGATTGACAGAACCTTCGGTTGTTAGGATGAAGCTATTTACCCTCGACAACAGGTTTATAATTAGAAAAATTGGTCATTTATCAAAGCGGACCGCCTGGACGTTCCCCTGCCGGGTTGCTGCCGGATTCTGGCTCATCAGCAGGAAGTCTGCGAACATCCTTCCTCGGCAAGCGCTTTGAACCCTTTGAAATCTCCCGGCACCACCCGCGAGCTTGCCTTGACCTCCACAGCGGTTTTTACACCAATGAGAAAATCCACCTCGTGGCCGTGTGTCGATCGCCAGTATGTAAAAGGAGGCTTTATCCTGCTGTAGCTCAGGTACGCCCGGATCTCCATGCCGATGAACTGCTCAAAGCTCCTGCCGTACAAAAAAAAGCGGCAAAGCGATTTTCTCTATTGCCGCCTGTAACGATAATGAAGTGAAAAATAAACGGTTCCCTGCTATCAGGAGCTAAGGGACGCATCGGCCCTGCTTGGTCTGTTGAAAGCCACGGTATAACACCCGGGCATGGGCGTTGATCTTATGGGGTAAAAGTCCCCTGTATGTGAACCCCGCTCCGTCATTTCATGATGGTAGCTAAAGCACTGGCTGAAGGCAGGGGCGATTTCGCGAGATGGCACAGGATCAAAAAGTGGATACCAGCAAAGGCCGTTTTGCTGGGGTTTCGCTTGGCCGGGGATTTGTGCTGGAAAAATTCATCCTCGATTATTCTTTATCTTCTTTTGGAGAAGTCGGGACACTCAATCGACTCACGCTTAGCGGTATGTTTTAAAAGAAGGGCTGACTTTCGAACTTCAAAATCAACACAAACGTGTTTTTTGCTTATAACAACTGAAAGTTTTATGATATTTTATTCATTGGTTTAAAGTGAGAATATTGAGGGAGAAGATATGCCAGAAGAAATCATCATTTTTATAACCGCCGGGAATAAGACCGAAGCCAACCAAATTGCCAAAGTTCTCATTCAGGAAAAACTGGCTGCGTGTGTTAATATGATTGATCAGGTGGAGTCAGTTTTTAAATGGCAAAATCAGGTATCGCAGGAAAAAGAAATTTTGATGATAGTCAAAAGCATCAGCCGCAATATGGACAAGATAATTACCACGGTTAAGCAAAACCACAGTTACGACGTGCCCGAAATTATTGCGATGCCGATTATTTCCGGGTCAAAGGAGTATCTGTCGTGGCTGCGCGAAGAATCGTCCGGCAGGTGACGGAATATCAAATAAAATAATCTGTATAAAACAAAAATCTTAGTTTTTTGAAATATTTCCCATTTTACACTGGTCTATCTATATAAATCGAAAAATGAACGAGCTGAGCGCATGGAGTTAACTATTATTGGAAGCGGAACTGCCTCACTGCAAGCAAATCGAGGACCTGCCGGGTATGTGCTGAGCATTGGCGACACCCTTTGTATTCTGGATAGTGGTACCGGAACATTCTTAAAATGTCTGCAGGCGGGATTCAGTTATCGTGATGTCAATAAATTGTTCTACACACATCTGCACCCGGACCACACCATCGGATCTCGTTCCTTTTCTGTTTGCAATAAAATACACGCCCGGCTTTGGCAGAAAAAAGGACCTGGAAATTTATGGTCCGCCAGGGTTTAAAGATTTCTTTCGTAAGCTAACTACGTTGTTTGGTTCCGGTATGACAGAGGTCGGCTACGAGATTAATTTAGCAGAATTGCATGAAACGAAGTTTGACCCTGGTCAGTTTAAAGGGACAACTAAAAAATGTACGAGAGACTGATCGAACCGAAAATTTGGGCCTCGTCCTGGTCGTCGAACTCTTTTGTGCAATAGACATGGGTATAGGTGAGTCTGAAATTTTTTATGTTAAGGCTTGCTCCGGCCATAATGTCAGCGACGAACGGTTTTTTGTCCACCTCGTGGCTGTCAGTGAAGGTATTGCCGTCAAGGAAAATGTTCTGAAGGACCGCTCGGCCATCGACGCCAACGAAAACGTGGAAACCGAACGGCGGGCTTTTGGCGTCCGCCGCCGCCAAGCTGGAGTCTCCCGCGGGTCGGAAAAGGCCGGTTCCGAAATCGAGTGGCAGATTATAACCCCATCGGATCTCCGCTCCGGCGTTCGCATAGGTGTAAACGTTGCCCAAAGCGGCTCCTATATGGGGTATGACATCGAATTCCGCCCAGTCGCCGGAGTCCGTTTCCCAAAGCCGATATTTGATTTCATAAGCGACAACCAGAGCGGGTTCGTTTTTCAACTGGTTGTTCCATCCTTTGGGTTCGTCGGTATTGATCCATTCGTGTACCGTCTCCTGAATGTCTCTCGCGTAGGATTCTGGGCCTACAATTCCGATGTCGAGTTCGAGGGAATCCAGTCTTTTGCGGGTTTTACTGTGAAAACCGATTCCAAAGTAGGTATAACCGGCGTAGGGACGGTCGTCCTCGATCAACTCTTCTTTCTCTATATCTTTGGGGGTGAATATTTTTTGCCCCAAGGACAAAGCGATGTTCTTGACCGCCTTTTTCGGTAACGGCACCGACTCGATCGCTCCCGCGCTCCAAGCAGGCAATCTTTTGTCCTCGATAAATTCGCCCAGGTCTCCGGATATCCAAATCAGTTTCGCCCCGTTGGTGTAATAACGGTCCGTATTGGCGAAAATATCGTTTTCCCAATAAATGATGAATGTCTGTTCGTCGTCCAAATCCGGTTTTTCCTCCGAATAAACCGACGGAATTGCGGCAAACAGGAAAATCACAAGGTATATTAACAATTTTAACATTATTTTTTCCCGCCGGCATGTAGTTTGATTTTTTCGAAAAAGCCGAACGAGTTTCCGGGTTCATCAAAACGGCACTTCAATCGAAATTTTTTTCATTGGCCTGTCTACCAAGCATGCAATTTTAAAATTTCGCCTCTTTCCCCCCTAATTCCTTTCCATTTTTCCCTTTCGACGCGCTCGAATGGTTGGCCGCCATGTGTTCTCATGTGCCGAATAAGGATGAACAGATGGTTCGTTACTACGGCTACTATATTAATGTCAGCCGTGGAAAAAGAAAGATGCAAGACAAGAATGACGCCATCACCTCCGTTTTGGAACCTCAAGGTTCATCAAAGGAATTCCGTAAGAACTCGGCTCACCTTATTCAAAAGATATATGAGATCGATCCGCTCACATGCCCTAAATGTTCAGGGGATATGAAGATCATAAGTGTTATGGAAAATGAAAATGTCATAAAGAAGATCCTCAAACATCTCGGACTGTGGGACCTTAAATCAAGGCCGTCGCCAATGAAAGAAAAGACACCCGGGCTTGGGTTAACGAAACCACCATGGACTATTCACTATCCCAACTGCCACCATCGGACGATTATCTCTGTTTTGATATGGAATACCCTGTCGAAGATTCCGATCTTAGCGGGGAGGCCTCATTCTGAGAATTTTAAAAACAAAAATGGCGGTTAACGGAGTAGTGCGCCAAAATTCAAAGGCTTTTCAATCTATTATCCAGTAGCATTTCAAATAAGTTTTGATGTTTCGCCTTTCTTTTTTTATTCTTGACACAAGGCTGATCTTCTGATAGCCCCCAGTCAGAAAAGCAAGTTCTTATCACACAAGCAGAAGGTGGGTGCGAATATTCTGTGGATTGATGCAGCGTTGCACACTGATCTGCCGCAGCTTGAGGCAAAAATCGATAGCTCCCTGGCCGAAGTGACCGGCACAACAACAGCCCGGTGCGTACTGTTTGGCAACGGCTGTCTGCCGGGGATAAGCGATATTGTCCAACGTCAGGGGTGGACATTCTTCCCGCCGGTAACTGCATTGATGCATTGCCGGGGAGTGAAGAGAGGCTGAAATACGAGGCGGAGGGCTGTTTTCTTTTGACACCGGGATGGGTCAGGGCCTGGCCTTCTATTGTGGCCTCCATGGGGTGGGATGCAGTGGATGTTAGAATTAACCCGGGGCGGTACAAAAAGATACTGGTTTTTGATTCGGGTATTCACCCTTTAACTGATGAAGAGGTGCTGGATTTTTTTGATCTCACCGAGTTCGTCGTTGAAATCTGCCCTCTTGATCCGGGTCATTTTTCGTCGCTTATTGAAACGTTTATTGCAAGATTACGCAGACTAGGTGAAATCGCCTGATATATTCCAACAACCAATACAAGGAGCAGTCATGAAGAAAAAAATGTTCGTTATCGCATCGGTATTTGTAATGGCAGGAACTTTGACCCTCGCTTATGCGGCAGACGTCGACAAGGGTAAGGCCCTATTTGCCAGCCCGACTCTCGGCGGCGGCACAACCGGCAAGAGCTGCATGACCTGCCACGATGGTGGTGACGGTTTGGGGGATGATCTGTTTGATCGGAAGAGCTATACCATCATGGGTATGGAAAAAAACAGTGTCGAGGAGATTGTCAATGTCTGTATCGAAAAGCCACTGGGAGGAGTCGCCATTGACCCGGCGGGTGAAGAAATGAGCGATCTTATTGCCTATATGAAAACCCTGGTCGCCAAGTAAAAGGTTGCCCGGCTCGAAAATGAGTCGGCGACGATTGCCCCCTTGCCGAGTGACCGGCAAGGGGTATTGTCATACAACGATATTTACAGGACATTCCGCCCTAAAATTAATTTCCGCTATAAATAACACTATCAAATCTCGCTTAAACATGTTTAGGACAACAGTCAAATAAGCTGTAAGGTTTTGTTCTTTGTCTCGACTCAATTTTATAAATACATCTTTTTAAACGCTGTGCCTGTTTGCCCCCAGACCTGCCAGCAGACTTTGGCCCTTACCCAACTCTGGCGGAGCAATTTTGACATATCTTTTTCGCTGGGGCATAATGACCAATTCTGCCGTTTTCATCGGCAGCAACTGTTTGTTGGATTGAACTTGGTGCCGAGATACTGAGTGGTTTTATTAGATTTCAGGTGCTTTGTCAGGACATTTTTCCCGCCGCCTGAGGATGGGCCGCAATGTGACCGCATCGGCCCTGCTCGGATTGAATTTCAAGCCGTACGAATCTTGCGGCATTTAATTACATCAATATCTGATAACCGCAGAGCATTGAGGCTAAATCATGGGAACAAAACAGGAATAATCTTAACATTAAAACCAAAAGAACTTAACCCTGTATGATATAAGTCTCTGTTTTTATTGGCACGCCCGGCAGGATTCGAACCTGCGGCCTACGGATTCGAAGTCCGGCGCTCTATCCAGCTGAGCTACGGGCGCTGAGGCGAAAAGTCTTCCAATAATAATATATTCAGCTTAATAACAAAAAAATCCTTATCGAATCTCTGCTTCGAATTTTAACATAAAAAAACAAAGGTAAATATTATTAAAATGAAAAAGGTTAACTCTATTTGAGTTAACCCTGTATTTAGCTGGTGCCGAGAGACGGAATCGAACCATCGACACGTGGATTTTCAGTCCACTGCTCTACCGACTGAGCTATCTCGGCTAAATTTCCGCCGCATTATGATGAACCTGTTTGGCTTTGTCAACCTTGGTGTTAACTTAAGGTCATATTCGTTTGATTTTTGTGATATGTTTATTTTATATAAATGTCTTGAGAAAAAGATAAATTGCTGGAACTCGTACCCGGAAGCGGTGTGGATTCAGTCTATATGATCGAGCAAAACTACAGCCTGGCAGTGGCAACCTGAGGAGTTAGCAATTGATTATAGAGGAAAGATATATAGATTAAAGATATGATGAACATAAGATGTAAAAATGCCGGGTTGTTTTCCCGGGTCTTAAGTTCGAAGCCGAATAACATGGAAGGAGGATGCAAGAATGACACCTGTCATCTATTGTGATGAGATTGAAATATCAATGGAAAAAGGACCGGATATCATTGATGCCACGGGAAGACTTCAGGCCGTTGTCAATGCAAGCAGGGTGTCAAACGGGAGTCTGCATGCAACTGTAATCGGATCCACCGGTTCCCTGACGACAATCGAATACGAACCAGGGGTGGTAGAGGACCTGAAAGATGCCATCAGCAGACTCGCGCCTGCAAATCTGGTATATAAACATGAGCTGGCCTGGCATGACGGAAACGGCCACAGTCATGTTCAGGCAGCCCTTCTGGGTCCATCCCTGACCGTCCCTGTCCGTGGAGGGAATCTGTATCTCGGGACCTGGCAGCAGGCAGTGATGATTAATCATGATAACCGTCCACGAACCAGAAAAGTGGCAGTGACGATTACAGGTACGGCCTAGCAAGGCAGTGTCTGCAGCATAGAAACTGGAGAAACATGAAACCTATACTGCGTCGCATTTTATTTGTACTTATTATTTTTGTTGTGGCGGCACTGATCCTTTTCTATGTAATGAGGGAAAAGCCGGTCTCAGCTGTCGTGCAGGTCGTGGATAGCGGACGCGTCGAGGCGACCGTGTCCAATACGCGTTCCGGCACTGTCAAGGCCTGCAGGCGTGCCCGGCTTGCACCGGCCATTGGAGGCCAGATAGATGAACTTTCAGTACGTGAGGGGAATCGCGTTGATGAGGGCCAGGTGTTGCTGGTGCTCTGGAATGAGGATCTGGAGGCCGAAGTGAAGCTGGCGGAGAGCGAAGGCGCAACAAGCCGGGCCAAAGCCGATGAGGCCTGTTTGTTGGCAGAGGAGGCCCAACGCGATGCCGACCGGCTCGTGGAACTCCGCAAACAGGACCTGGTCTCTGAGGCGGACTTTGACCAGGCCGTAACCAAAGCCAGTGCCCTGCGTGCGAACTGTGAAGCCGCCTGGGCAAGTGTCAGGATGAGCGCCGCACGTCTTCTATTCGCCCGCGCAAGGCTGGACCGGACTATCCTCAGGGCGCCGTTCGCAGGGACGGTCGCAGAGGTAAACGGCGAACTGGGTGAGTTTGTTACACCCTCACCCACAGGTATAGCCACGTTGCCTGTTGTGGATCTCATTGATACGAGCTGCCTCTATGTCTCTGCCCCTATAGACGAGGTGGATGCCACGGCCATCAGGACGGGAATGGAGGCGCGCATCACACTGGATGCATTTCCCAAAACGAATTTCAAGGGCGTGGTCAGGCGTATCGCACCTTATGTGCTGGAGCTGGAAAAGCAGGCCCGGACCGTTGAGGTAGAGACGGTCTTTGAAGACCTGCCCGGCAATAATGAACTGCTGTCCGGCTACAGCGCCGATGTGGAGATTATCCTTGATGTGCGGAATGATGTGCTTCGAATACCCACTGAGGCCGTTCTGGAGGGCGGCCGCGTACTTGTCTGCCGGGCTGACGGGCTGATAGAGGAACGCACGATAGAAACGGGGCTTTCAAACTGGCAGTTAACCGAGGTGGTATCAGGTCTTGAATCCGGAGAGCTGGTCATAACGTCAGTAGACAGGGAAGGCATAAGGCCGGGTGCCCGTGCCAGGCCGGAATTCGTATCCAGGTAAAGGGTCGTTCAATGATCACAGACCCTGGGCATGTGTGTTCAGCATGAAATCAGACGAATCCATATTCGCCGTTAAGGAGATAATGACTGAATTTGCCGGGCATACCGGACTTTCACCGGCCGGAAAGTTCCCCCAGCGCTATTTATGGACCGATGCCTTCGCAGTATGCAACTTTCTGGAAATCTACGGCCGAACAGGCGAAGAAAAATACCGGCTCCTTGCATTAGACCTTGTTGATCAGGTCCATGACATACTCGGCAGACACCGTGAAGACGATCCGAGAACCGGTTGGATAAGCGGTCTCGATGAGAAAGAAGGCAGAATTCATCCCACAAAAGGGGGGTTGAGGATCGGTAAAAAGATTAACGAACGCAAACCCTCTGATCCTTATGACGAAAACCTGGAATGGGATCGGGACGGGCAGTATTATCACTATCTGACAAAATGGATGCACGCCCTCAATCGAGTAAGCAGGGTAACCGGAGATTACACTTATAACATATGGGCAATAGAACTTGCAAAGACCGCACATGCCTGTTTCACCTATGTCCCCCTGTCCGGCGGCCGGAGACGCATGTACTGGAAAATGAGTATAGACCTCTCCCGTCCTTTGGTACAGTCCATGGGGCATCACGATCCTCTCGACGGATTCATAACCTATATACAGCTCCAGGCCTTTACGGCTGAAACCTCTGTAAAAACTGTGCCTGATCTCAATCCGGAGATTGCCGACATGGCCGATATATGTGAGGGAAAGACCTGGGCCACGGATGACCCGCTCGGTATTGGCGGTCTCCTGTGCGATACATGTAAGTTGGCGCAATTGATTAGTAATGAAAGATTTAAACAGACCGGCCTGATGGAGGATCTGCTGGATTCTTCCCTGACTGGTTTGGAATCTTACGTGAGAAACAATTCATTAACGCTCCCCGTTGCTTACCGCCTTGCATTCCGGGAGCTGGGCCTGGCTATTGGATTACAGGCCGTTCAGAAGTTGAAGGGACTGATCGATGCGAGTCCAGACGCTTTTGACAGGAAAGACCGGCTGCTTTTGTATATTGAGAAATTGATGCAGTATATACCCTTGAGTGAAATAATTGAGAAGTTCTGGCTGGAAGACAAAAACAGGAAGGCGCCCAGTTGGACAGAGCACCGTAATATCAATATGGTGATGCTGGCGACCAGCTTGGCCCCTGATGGGTATCTGAACCTGTAAATAAACAGGGTCTGGGAAAAATCATCTATTTCCTCGGCCCAACTGAAGATTTTTTGCTTAACCATATAATATATGTAATTATTTTCCAATCGCTGTAGCCTGCTCAAAGATGACGAATATGATCTTTGAAGCGTTCCAGAGAAAGGCCCTGAAAAAAGAAAGGAGGACTTATGGCGGAAGAACTGAAGGTTGGATGTGCTCGTCCCACCGGAGGTCCGGTAGGGGAAACAGCTACTGAAAAGACAGTTGAAACAGAAAGGGCGGAAAAGGAGGTCGTGAGCATGATACAGGTCGGCAGAAAGGCGCCGGATTTTACCGCTCCGGCTTATTTAAAGGGTGATTTTATCAATGTAAAGTTGTCAGATTATCTGGGGAAATGGGTTGTGCTTTGTTTTTACCCCGGTGATTTTACCTTTGTCTGAGCCACCGAGATTTCAGCAGTTGCTGAAAAATACAATGAATTTCAAGATCTTGGCGTGGAGATTTTGTCCATGAGTAGTGACAGTATATTTGTACACAAAATGTGGAATGACTGCGAGCTGTCTAAAATGGTACAGGAGGGCATTCCTTTTCCCATGCTGTCTGATGCAGGCGGAAGGGTAGGAAAGGTTTACGGTGTCTATGATGACGATGCCGGTGTAGAGACGCGCGGGAGATTTCTCATCGACCCGGACGGAGTCATCCAGGGCTACGAGGTGTTAACTCCAGCCGTAGGTAGGAACGTTGATGAGACGCTCCGGGAGATTCAGGCCTTTCAGCTTGTAAGGGAGTCAAAAGGGACACAGGCCACACCATCCGGGTGGAGACCGGGCAAAAAGACACTCAGGCCCGGCCCTGAACTGGTGGGAAATGTATGGAAGGAATGGAAGACCGAAATGGCCTTTGATTGATAAAAAAACAGCAGAATAAGCAGGGATTGAGTCGGTTTACAGGGCCGATTTCAATCCCTGACAATTCGATCATGTAAAATACTTGAAGACATCAGGTGGAATGTAAATTTTCCATATTTAATGAGGAAAAAGCTCAAAAGTTTCAATACTGCTCTGTCCTGATCTTGAGCATTGGTTTTTATGCAAAACCAGTTCATATTGCCTCAATATCCCGGGCAATTACAGGGAAAACAAAGGAATAAGTCAAGCTAGTCAAGGACGTTCTCAAGAGGGGTCCGGGATTTTCGTCCGTTCACCATAAGCAGTGCCACATCCAAGTGGTTCTGAGTCTGCCATATCTGCAATATCTAAAAGTCCTAGAAAAACAAAAAGGCAAGTCAAGCCAGTTCCTTAGTAAATTATTGAGTCTGATAAACTATAGTAAACTATATTTTATAGGTATTCAAATTTTCAATTTTTGAACTTATGAATAATAATAGCGGTTAAAGACAGATCGATATCTATTTTTTTTATTTCAACTTAAAAATTTAACACAAATGTCAAATTATCTTAACAAAAATTTAACATTAATGTCCGATATATTACCATATATTGGAATTAGACTATAAAAACAAAAGAGGATAGTGATGAGTCATTATGTGCATATCGTTCCGGGACGTATGAGGGTGAAGATACCTCTTGTAAAAAGAAAAAGGGAATCGGCAGAGCATATTGAACAATTAGTTAGACAGTTTAGGGGTATAAAGTCTTGCTCTGTCAACGTCATCACGGGCAGCATTCTGATTTTGTACGATCCGGAGACAATAAATTCAGATGTGATTCTGGATCGCTTTGAAAACGAAGGATTCTTTGATAGATCAAAGATGATATCGAGCGATGAACACATTGATGGAGCATTGACAAAAGTGGGAGAATTTCTGGGAAAAGTAATTTTCAGCGCATGTGTCGAAAAGGCCTTTCAAGGGAGTGTATTTTCCTATATCACGGCTCTTATTTAGATATATTCTTTATATACTCACCTAATCAGGCCTGACAGGTAATCTGAAGCATATCTAAAAAATCCGATTCTGGATTAATAATCAATTTTTTTCTATTGTTTTTTTCAGAAAAAATAAATATAATATTGGTTGAGGAGATGTTTCTCTTCTCTTCTCTTCTCTTCTCTTTAGCAGGAAGTTGAAGCTTGTTTTAATCTTGAGCATGAGCAGGGTTAAAATTGAACAAAACCGAGCTATCAATAAATTGCTATTTAAAAAGATTAATCTCTTATCTTGCATTATGCAAAAAATTTAATTGTGTGAATTTTGTGAAAGCTTGAACTTAAATTAGGTGTAACAACCTCATATTTTTTATAAGTATCTGAATAAACATCAGTTAATGCGTTGAAGTAACCTATAATAAAAAAGTTTTTGATCTTTAAGCTCTAAGATATTTTTTATATTCATTTTGGCTTAATAGTCTTCGACTAATTATGATTTTAGGCAAAGGGGGCATGAAATGGCGCTGTTCGGTGATACGATAAAAGGGACGGTTTTTAGCGGTCTTGCCATAGGGATAGGCGCAGCTGTGATTGTGCCGGCAGTTCTTCCGGTTCTGGTTAGAGTGGGTAAGCCTCTGGCCAAGGCCGCCATGAAGAGCGGACTTATTCTGTACAACACAGGCAGGGAAATGGCAAGCGAATTGGAAGAGATAGCGGGGGATCTTTGGGCAGAGGCTAAGGCAGAGGCCGAAGAAGAGATTGAATCTGAAGCGGAGTCCGAAGGAGAGGAAGAGGAAATGCTACCAAGCACGGCAGAACTTCAGGAAGAGACCGGTGTTAAAGCTACCTAAAGCAATAATAACTCACACTGTAAACGGCAGGTTGAGAATCAAGGTACCTTTGGAAAAGGGTAATAACAGATATTTCCAGGCCTTGGAGCATAAATTATCCCGCTGTGACGGTGTACATAGTATAAAGACGAATTCAATAACTGGAAGTGTGCTGCTCCTTTACGAGGCCGATAAAAAGGAAAATATCTTTAAATTTGCGGAGGAGAATAGACTATTTAAGTTACAGGGGCATGAGAGTGTGCGAATGTTGCTGATAGATAGGGTTAGGCACAGCTTTAAAGATCTAAACAGATATACAAAGAAATTAACAGGGGATGAGTTGGACATAGCTAGTTTTACATTTCTTTCTTTACTTTTTTTAAGTATTTACAAGATAGTAAGAGGCAACTTTTTCGCTCCTGCCTGGTACACATCTCTCTGGTATGCAATCAACACAATTATTAGGTCTTCGGATAATCGGTAACGTCGAAAAGGGGGCAAGCAAAATGGTCGAAGAAAAAGAAAAAAGATCGGGCGAAGAAGGGTTACATAGAGCTGGTTCAGCCGTAAAGGAGGGCATAGTTAGCAGTCTTAAAGGAGTGAATGAGATCGAGGCGGAAATTGTAAGTTTGGCCAGAAACGTCGTATCCAACACCCTAAGTGCCTCGGGTAATGTGACTAAGGAGGGCATCGGTGTCATCACTGATGTTATGAAGGGTGCAATTCAAGGTACAGAAGAGATTGGCACCGGAGTCATAATGGCCGTGAAGAGTGTATCCAAAGGCATCATTCTTGGCGTCAGCGACGTTGGAGGTGATGTTGTGACTGTTGCCGGGCAGACGACCAGAGTTGCTGTTAAAGAGGCCGCTAACGTAGGAGCGGATGTGGCTATGATTGGCAGGAGGACCGTTGATGGTGTGATAGAGGCCACTAAAGAAGTCGGGGGTAACGTGGAAAAAGTCGCAATGAGTGCTGTCAAAGGGGCCATTGAAGCAGCAGCAAGTTTAGGAAAGGTTGCGACTACGGCGGTTACCGAATTACTTGTGGGCGCTGTAGGAGGTATCAAAGAAGTGCTAAACGCCATAGTTCCAAAGTCTTCAAGAAGAGAGATTGGCAAGCCTGTACAAAATAAGATATCGTCAAAAGCAAGTAAAAAAGTAACGCCCAAGCCCGTTAGTAAGAAATCAACAGAAGAAGAGACAAAAGCAAATAAAAAAGTAACTCCCAAGACCGAAAATAAGAAATCAACAGAAGAAGAGACAAAAGCAAAGTCTGCTAAGCCTTCTGTCTAAGAGAGGGAATTAGCTAAAGCAAAGTGTCAAAATGTAAATATAAAGATACGGGATGGAGAGAGATTAAGGGGCCTTAGTGGTGATTGACCCGATTCATTTATCGGTAAGGGGCAGGGTCAGATACAAGGTAAACGGTCTTTACCGCTCTAAACTTTTAAAAGCACATCTTGAGTCTCAACTCATTCAAGAGGAAGATATAACGAGAGTTAGTGCCAGTACACTAACAGGAAATCTTCTTGTCAATTATAACTCCCGCCGATTCACATCTGATATCGCCAAGCTGATTCAGAGGGTAGTCTCAGATTACAAAGTAAAGGCTTTAAACTCCCCAAAACATATAGCAAAAAAGCAAGACGATATCTTGCCAAGAATTAAAAGTAAAGAAAAACGACCGTTTGTGAGCAAAAGGAAGCTCAGGCGTCTTGTGGCTCGTTCGCAGAAACAGGTGGGGAGTGAATCCTGGCACTTGAGGGAAGTGGTCGATACGATAATGGCTCTTGACACTTCAATAACTTTTGGGCTTTCAGGTTTTGAGGCCAAACGGCGTTTTAAAAAGTATGGTCCAAATGTCCTTCCAGAAGCTTTATCACGATCAGGTTTTAAAATTTTTTTGGATCAGTTCAGGTCGTTTCCAGTCGGTATGCTTGCGGTAGCTGCTGGCATCTCGTTGCTTACCGGAGGTATCTTGGATGCCGCTGCGATAATGGGGGTTGTGGGCATAAATACAATTATAGGCTATGTAACCGAAAGCAGGTCTGACAAGATAATACATTCTTTAAAAAGCCTGGTTCGTCCAAGGACTTTGGTAAGACGAGACGAGAAGGTAAAGGATATCGGCGCAGAGGACGTTGTCCCTGGAGATGTGCTGGTTCTGAGGCCCGGACAATATGTAGCTGCTGATTCAAGACTCATAGAGACAGAGCGTTTAACTATCGATGAATCCTCTCTGACTGGCGAAAGCGTTCCAGTATCGAAGATGACCAATGTCCTTTATAAAAAAAATATTCCATTAAGTGACAGGTCTAACATGTGCTATATGGGCACGCTTGTAACCGGTGGTCAAGGGCTGGCTGTGGTAGTTGCTACCGGAAGATTTACAGAGATGGGAAGAATACAGGCAATGTTGACTGAGGCCGAAATTACACAAACTCCAATGGAGAAGCAGCTTGATCAGATAGGGACTAGGTTGGTGTTTGTATCAGGACTATTATGTGGCATTGTATTTGTAATTGGTATTTTGCGTGGCTATGGATTTCTGTTGATGTTTAAGACAGCTATTTCGTTGGCGGTAGCAGCTATTCCGGAAGGGCTTCCTGCAGTAGCTACAACTACGCTCGCTTTGGGTATTAGGGAGATGCATCGACATAATGTTCTTGTAAGACATCTGAGTGCGGTAGAGACTCTTGGCTCTGTTCAGATCATCTGCCTTGACAAGACCGGCACTATTACTTTCAACAGAATGTCAGTAGTGGAGATTTTTGTTGGGACCTGGCTAATCAATGTCTCGAAAAATAGGTTTGAAATTTTCCATGAGTCAATTCTTCCAATCTTTAGAGAGGAGTTAGCAGGCCTTGTCGTTTGCTCAACGCTATGTAATGAGAGCGAGTTGATACAGGTACACGGAGGTTATCTTGTAAAAGGATCTCCTACAGAGAATGCCTTTATATATATGGCACAGTACTTTGGCCTCGATGTTCCGAATCTCAGAGCGAACTTTTATCTGATAAAGACAATATATCGTTCTGAAAGAAGCAACATAATGATCACTTTTCACAAAACCATCAATGGAAAGATTCTTGTTGCAGTTAAAGGCAGTCCTATGGAAGTCCTGTCTCTTTGCACCTTCAAGATGAGGCGGGGCAAGACTACTTTACTTGAAGATGCAGACTATAATTTATTTCAAACAGAGAATGAGCGCATGGCTGGCAAGGGCTTAAGAGTAATTGCGGTGGCATATAGATTAATGGAATATGATGAGAATACTTATAGCGATGAGGAATTGATGCCCTGCAACCTGGTGTGGCTGGGGCTTTTAGGTATAGCAGATCCCGTAAGGAAGGGGGCCAAAAAACTTATAGCCCGCTTTCATAGAGCCGGCATAAGAACAGTTATGATAACTGGAGATCAAGGACCCACAGCCTATGCCATAGCAAAAGATTTGAACTTGAGCGGGGAAGAACCACTAAGGATTCTCGATTCCACCAGCCTCGTCGATATAGACTCCCAAGCTCTGCAGGCTTTATGCCAGCAATCTCAAGTATTTGCCAGAGTGAGTCCTTCGCATAAGCTTCAGATTGTACAGAATTTGCAGAAAGCAGGCAAAGTTGTAGCTATGACCGGTGATGGAATAAACGATAGTCCGGCACTAAAGGCTGCAGATATCGGCATAGCCATGGGGCAAACAGGGACCGATGTCGCCAGAGAGGTTGCGAGCGTGGTCCTCGAAGATGACAACATTGAGACTATGATCATTGCCGTAGGCCAGGGAAGGACCATATATAACAATGTCCGTAAATCACTCCATTTTTTGCTTGCAACAAATTTTAGTGAAATAATGGTCACTTTTGCCGCAACGATGGTCGGCTTAGGGCAGCCTTTGAGCAGTATGCAGTTGCTCTGGATCAACCTTATAACAGATATTTTTCCGGGACTTGCTCTTTCAATGGAGGCGCCTGAAAAGGATATATTAAATCGCCCTCCAAGGGATCCTGATAATCCTATGATTAATTCTTCCGATTTCAAGAAGATAACTCGTGAAGCCGGAATTATTAGTCTGGGAGCTATCAGCTCATATGTTTATGGAGTACTCAGATATGGAAAGGGTCTGAGAGCGAGCAGCATAGCTTTCCAGACCCTTACGTTAAGCCAGCTCCTCCATGCCATAACTTGTCGTTCCGAACAGCATAGTATATTTGATTTGGAGTCTCGATCTGCAAACAAATATTTGAATGTAGCTCTGGGAGGATCATTTATTCTTCAGGCGATGTCACCTGTTGTTCCTGGATTGAGATCGCTTCTTGGTTTAAGCACAATTGGAATGACTGATTTGCTGATAATAGGAATTAATGCCCCGTTGCCCTTTTTGTTAAATGAGATAGCAAAAAAGGTACAGAATGGAAATGTATGAGAAAAGACTTCATCTTTACCTCTGAATCAGTAACTGAAGGACACCCAGACAAACTGTGTGATCAGATAAGTGATGCCATAGTAGATCGTTTTTTACAACAGGACGCCTATTCTTCAGTTATAGCGGAATGCGCAGTTTCTCAGTCTATTGTCTTTATTGCCTTGGTCTTTTCGTCGACCGCTCTTGTAGATGTGGCCAATGTGGCCAGAAATACCATCAATCAGATAGGCTACGACGAAGCCCCTTTTAGTGGAAGGAGCTGCACGGCGCTTACCATCGTCAAAGAGTTACCCCTATCCGAAGAATTGCGCTTTGACGAAGCCAAGCTTACAGAAGAAGAGATAGATAGAATCACAGTGAAGAATAGCCAAGTCAATGCCTTTGGCTTTGCCTGTAGACAGTCCCCTGCTTTAATGCCTCTGCCCATATGGCTAGCTCATAAGCTTGCAAGGCGGCTTACATCAGCGAGATTAAGGAAGTTGCTGCCCTATCTGGCTCCGGACGGAAAGACGCAGGTAGGAGTTGAATATGAGAATAACCGACCAAAAAGGATTTACAGCATCGCTATACAGTTCTGCCAAAAAGATTCTGCAGCTGGATGTATACTTAATACCAAGCAGATGCAGAATGACATAAGAGAGGTGGTCATTGATCCATCATTTCGCGAAGAAGCAATACGTCCTGATAAAAGGACAAAGATATTCATTCAGCCCAATGCCGAGATTATTGGTTGCGGGCCAGCTGTGCATTCAGGACTTACGGGGCGCAAAAACGCAATAGATACCTATGGAGAGTATGCAAGACATAGCGGTGCAGCCTTAAGTGGCAAGGATCCCAGACGTATTGATAGAATTGGTGCATATGCCGCAAGATATGCCGCCAAGAATATAGTTGCGGCAGGGATTGCAGAGGAGTGCGAGGTCCAATTGAGTTATTCTATGAACCTCTCAAAACCTATCAGCATTCAAGCAGAGACCTTTGGAACCGGCAAGGTAACCGAAGCTGTTATCGTTGATCTGCTAAAGAAATATTTTGATTTCCGTCCAGCCGGAATAATGAGACAATTTAATCTCAGACATCTGCCCCGAATCATAAAAGGCGGCTTTTACAGGAAACTGGCTGCCTATGGCCATGTTGGACGCATGGAAATCGGTCTGCCATGGGAGCTTACAGATAAAGTCAGGATGCTTAAGGATGCCGTTGCACATAAATAGAGATAATATTTTAATGGAGATATGAGCATGGCTGTGGCATCACTCTATGAAAACGAGGGGGAAGAACGGCAACACTTGTCAGCGATTCGAATGCTTTCGCTCGATTTTGGGATTCCTGAAAAAATTATAGTTTCACTTTATGAACATGAGCTTAGAATCTTAAAGAGACATGCGCGTATAAATATTTTTCTTTCTATATTTGTAAGCAGGCGTATAAAAGATTTACTAACGAATATAAACAGTTGGCCAAAAGATGATATGAATTTGGATAGTAAATAAGTACCCATATATTACTAGCCTATGACTTGATTTAACTCTTCCTCGATCATTCTTTCTATAGTAGATTTTAACAACTTGGCTGCAAAACTTAAATCTGCTGTTATTTCAATAGTGTAGTCCTTTATAACTAAATAACCGGTCGCTGATCCTTTAAAATTACATATATACCCATTCCATTGACATATCAGATCAAGGGATTCTCCAATATTATTAATAGTCGTTTTTATAAGCCTTTTGGCTTCTTCTCTGGAAAAAGAATGGGTTTTTTTGATTTGAATATCAGCCATCAAGCCATTTAATAATCTTAATTTTATTCTGTTATTATTTACAATTTTAAAAAATGGCAGATTAAATATATCACTAAAGTGAAAAAAGTCCTTAAATTGCCATTTTTACTTAAAGCATAAGTGAAAACTAAATATCTCGAATGTTATAGTCTTAATCCTTCTTGTTAAAAGATACGGCAAACTAAGAGCATTTTCCACATGAAAGGTTACCATTATCAAGACGTTCGGTAAAAAGGTTCTCACATATTAATAAAATAAGCTGTTTATCATTCTCGAATTTCAGTTTTCGATTGCGGCACAATCCTACCTGAGATCATTTAAATAACCAAGTCTATTCCCGATTAAATTTGGACATAGCTATTTTAGGTGTTTGAGTTCGATTCAGTCACGTTCTCGATCTGACTTTTAATTGAGGACAACAGATAAAATAATAATTTATCCTAAATATTTTGCATGATTTCCAATTCAACTTCCATCCGCAAGCCATAATTCCTATTAGTTTTTTTCCCGGTGTAAATCTGTTTTTTCACTGAAGTGTCACAGAAGCTTCATAGAACGTTCACAATCTGGATTTATATAATCCCATAGAAAATTCGCTGCGACCATCGGCGAAAAATCTCAGGAAAAGGAGGTGGTGGAAAAACACTTTTGGGCAGGGTGAATTTTATGGAAAAAAATATTCGACAATACAGTTGTTACAAAGAGGAGGATAAAACATGATTTACTGGAAGAAAAATCCAGCAGCAAGTCGTCTGTTAAATGTAATCATAATGGCTTCGCTCATTATAGGTCTCGGCATTACGCCCCCGGCATTTGCCGATGACGATGATGACGACTCGAGTAGAGGAATACGAGGGATACTTAGTAACCATTGTAAAAACGTTATTATTTTGATTCCTGATGGCTGTTCACAGAGTATCCAGACCCTTTCCCGCTGGTATAAAGACGCAATGCTGGCCGTTGATGGTATCCAGGTAGGTGCCGTCAAACACGAGATGGCGGATTCCGTTATAACCGATTCTGCTGCCGCTGCCACGGCTTTTGCCACTGGAGTCAAGACCTCCAATGGTTTTCTTGGAGTCGCCCCTGACTATTCCACGCTGCTCAGCAGATACGTGGGTTATGAACCGCCTGACACTGAGCAATACGAGCCGTTGGCCTCGGTTATGGAAGGTGCGAAACTGAACGGTAAGGCCACCGGACTGATTGCCACCTGCCGTTTCAGTCATGCCACACCCGCTGCCTGGGCAAGCCACCATCACAAAAGAGGTGATGAGGCCAAAACCGTCTCCGAGCATATAGTTTACAACGAACTGGATCTGGTCTTTGGTGGCGGAAAACGCAATCTGGATCCTTCCTATCGTCCAGATGGAGAAGATTTGGCGCAGGTACTTACAGATCGCGGTTATACAATTGTGGAAGACAGGGCCGGAATGGACGCCGTCAATAGACTTCCGGTCTATGGTATGTTCGCATACAGTCACATGTCTCCTGAAATTGACCGTCCCTATGACACACCGGATGAACCCTCCCTGGCAGAGATGACTGAAAAGGCCATCGAACTTCTGTCCCGGAATAGACAGGGCTTCATTCTGATGGTGGAAGCGAGTCAGGTCGACTGGGCCGGCCACAATAACGATCCTATCTATATGGTTACTGACTTCATCGAATTTGACGAAGCCGTAAAGGTCGCACTGGATTTTGCTAAAAAAGACCGTCATACCCTGGTGCTCGCCTATCCGGATCACAACACCGGCGGAATGGATATCGGTAACAGGGCTCGTAACTGGGACTATACAGGAACGACAGTCGAAGAAATGATTGATCCGATCCTTGGCATGACCAGAACGGCTAATGCGGTTATTGCTGCAATGAACGGAAACTATTCCTTTAACAATGTGCAGCAGGCGATCAAAGACCTCTGGAATATAACCATATCTATGGACGACTACAATGAAATGATAAACGTCATGGATAGTGAAGGTGCTTCAGAGTCTTACGCCCT
>JAGYNZ010000002.1 GCA_018399745.1 Deltaproteobacteria bacterium
TGAAATATTTTTCAAAATGATTTTCTAATAATTTGCCTGGCAGTAACCGTTGTTGTTCCCCTTTTGGGTCCGGGAAAGCTCATCCCCTCCGGAGATCATGGGAACCCCGAGGGAAAATAGTAGAGTGGCCATAAAATTCCGCTTCTGCCGAAAGCGCAGGCTCCTGATCGTCGGATCTTCGCTGTGTCCCTCTACGCCGTGGTTGAAGCTGATGTTGTTATTTTCCCCGTCTCGGTTTTCCTCGCCATTGGCATCGTTGTGTTTTTCATTGTAGCTCACGAGATCCTCAAGGGTGAAACCGTCATGACAGGTAACGAAATTTATACTTGCGTTGGGCTTCCGCCCACTTGTCTCATAAAGATCACTACTCCCTGATATACGGGTCGCGAGTTCGCTGACTTCAAAGGAACCGGTATTCCATAACCGCCGGACTAAATCCCTGTACTTTGCGTTCCATTCGGTCCAGAGTACCGGGAAGTTCCCTACCTGATATCCCCCCTGGCCGAGGTCCCATGGCTCCGCGATGAGCTTAACTTGAGAGATCACCGGGTCCTGATGAATGATGTCGAAGAACGCCCCCAGCTTTTTCACCTCGTACAGCTCTCTGGCAAGGGCGCTGGCGAGGTCGAAACGGAAGCCGTCCACATGCATTTCGAGGATCCAGTACCGGAGGCTGTCCATGATGAGTTGAAGTACCCTGAGGTGCATCATGTTCAGGGTATTCCCGCAGCCGGTGAAGTCCATATACCTGCTCTGGTCGTATGCGGCAAGGCGGTAGTATGAGGCGTTGTCGATGCCCCGAAAGGAAAGAGTTGGGCCGAATCTGTTTCCCTCAGCCGTATGATTATATACTACATCAAGGATGACTTCGATTCCGGCCGCATGTAGGGTCCGGACCATCATTTTGAACTCAGTCACCGGGGACTGCCGGCTGTTCTGAGAAGTGAAGCCGAGGTCCGGGGCAAAGTATCCTATGGTATTATAGCCCCAGTAGTTTACCAGGCCAATATTTATCAATCGCTCATCGTTGATCGCGTGATGGATAGGCATTAGCTCCACGGCGGTTATCCCGAGGCTTTTAAGATGATGGATGACAGGCTCGCTGGCGAATCCGGCATACGTGCCCCGAAGCTCTGGGGGAACGTCGGGATGGCGAGCGGTCATACCCTTTACGTGGGCTTCGTAAATGACGGTTTTGTGCCAGGGAACCAGAGGAGGACGATCGTCTCCCCAGACAAAGGCAGGGTCGATTACCGCAGCAAGAGGAGCGTATTTGATGTTGTCATCGGGGTCAAAAGATAGATCTTCGTCCGGGTCCCCAGTACGATATCCATACATAGCCGGACACCAGTGAATCGGACGAATCACCGCCTTGGCATAAGGGTCTAGAAGCATTTTGTTTGGGTTGAACCGGTGTCCGGCTTTCGGCAGGTACGGCCCGTAGACCCTGTAGCCATAAATCTGTCCTGGTCTTGCGTCCGGGAGATATCCATGCCAGACATGATCCGTGTATTCCGGAAGCACGATGCGATGACTTTCCCTGTCTGCGTTGACTGAATCTAACAGACAGAGCTCTACATTTTCGGCATGCTCTGAGAACAAGGCGAAATTTACCCCCATTCCATCCCATGTCGTACCTAGGGGATAGGGCTTTCCAGGCCACACTCTCATTCCTTTTCAGCCTCCTTTGGATCTGCCATCTCATTGTAGCATGATGTTTTTCTCTATGCCAGGACTTAAGATTTTCAACATTCGATGATTTTTTCGACGTATGAATAAGGGACCTTTGATCAGCCGGAGGATGCGAATCTTGCGAAGAAACAAAATGCAGTATAGGCTTCTCCAAATTCAAGATTCCTGGGTTATCAGAAAATCGACTTATTGAAGAAGCTGCTGGAAGCTGGACAAGATGTATAGGCTGTCAAATAATAGGCTACACAATATAGACTTAGAAAAAACTCATTAGGAGATTTAATAATGGCAAATGTCAGGAATGTCGGTGAAGTTTACAGATGTGAAGTCTGTGGAAATGTGGTTGAGGTCAAGAAGGTGGGAGGGGGTGAGCTGATTTGCTGCGGCCAAGCGATGACATTGGAAAAGGAAGGCAAATAGCAGGGCAGATATTAGGAAGCCCCATCACCTCTGAAAATGTAACACCAAGAAATCGTGGATAGTTCATGAAAATTTTGTAAGGGATTGGTATTAGTATCCTGCTATACGAAATCATAAATTGGCAGTATCGGCAGGGATTTCACCTTATCTTTGTTCAATTTATGTCCTGACAATAGGGTTCGCTTCGCTGGAGCTTTATGATTTATTGTTGAAAAATGGCCCGTAAGCATATTGTCAGGTTGACAATATGCAATATATTCCGCATAATTTAAATTAGTTATATCATAGATAATTTTCAACCTGGTTTATTTTTGCTGAACAGATTCTGACAAGGAGGGATTATGGCTATCAGTTTACCCGTTCTAGTCTACGAAAAGAGTGCACTGGCCCCATACATAAGCCAACAGACAATCGAATATCACTATGGAAAGCATCACAATGCCTATGTCACGAATACTAACAAACTTATTGAAGGCACAGATTTGGCAGATCAAGACCTTGAGACTATAATCAAAAAAACCTCTGAAGACGCTTCAAAGAGTTCAATATTCAATAATGCCGCCCAGGTCTGGAATCATTCCTTTTACTGGTCCTGCATGAAGCCTGGTGGCGGTGGACCTCCTTCAGGTATAATAGCCGAGAGAATTACTGCTGATTTCGGCAGCTATGAAAAATTTGTCGAGCAATTCAAGGATGCCGGCATGACCCAATTCGGCAGTGGCTGGGCCTGGTTGATTTTGCGGGATAATCATCTGGAGTTAATGAAGACCTCTAATGCAGACACACCAGTTGCCCATGGATTAAAGCCGCTTTTGACGGCAGACGTCTGGGAACATGCCTACTATCTTGATTATCAGAACAGAAGAGCTGACTACCTGGGTTCCTTTTTGGAACACTTGGTCAATTGGGATTTTGTGAACTCCCTGATAAGTTAATTATAGGTCTTCAAATATTTTTTGTCTAACAATCTCAAAAAGTTATGCTGGTTAATCCGAAATAGATTTATCGACTTTTGCAACTCATGAGGACGTTTAAATAAAAAAAGCGAGGTATCTTGTCTCTTCGACCTCAACACAGGCCCTTTCCTACCGCCCAAGAGGATCTTAAATCTGCAAGGCTAAGCCCCGCCACACCGCAGACCGTCTCGAATACATACAGGCTCGCATATGAGGATACGGAATTTCTGCTCCTGGATGAACTCCGTCCGGTCAGGCTTCAGCTGGAGCTTATGAAGCCTGAGATTGTTCAGCGGGAATACGGAATCGAAGAGACAGTTGTGATCTTCGGCAGCACCCGTATTCCGGAGCATATTATAGCGGAAAAGCGGCTGGAAATAGCGCGGGAAGAGGCCTCTCGCGAGCCTTTTAATCCGAACCTCTCCCGAAAGTTAAGTATAGCCAAACGAATCGTTGCAAAGACAAAGTACTACGATGAGGCGCGCAGGCTGGGAAGGCTGATCTCCAAGGCCTGCGATAAATCCGAAAACTGCCACCTGGTCATCATAACCGGCGCAGGCCCGGGAATCATGGAGGCAGCAAACCGGGGGAGTCACGATGTTGACGCAAAGAGCATTGGGCTAAATATTGTACTCCCATTCGAACAGAAGCCCAACGACTATGTCAGCGAAGATCTGTCTTTCCAGTTTCACTACTTTGCCATCAGGAAGATGCACTTTCTTATGAGGGCAAGGGCGCTGGTAGCCTTTCCGGGAGGCTTTGGTACCCTGGATGAGCTATTTGAGACCCTGACGCTTATCCAGACGAAAAAAATTAAGCCGTTACCTGTTATCCTTTTTGGCCGTGAATTTTGGAAGAGTGTGATCAATTTCGATTTTTTAGTTGAAGAGGGCATGATATGCACGGAGGACATTGAGATATTCCAGTATGCCGAAACCGCGGAGGAGGCATGGGAAATCATATGTGATTTTTACGAACGGCTATCGTCTGAAAACGCATCTTCCGGTAACTTCCATCCGCCGAAAGGCTGAACGTAGATAGGTGCTCGGAGACGGAATTGCGATTAGTCAGAGGATGTCACGTTGCAATACGTTTTACTGTTCACAGGCTTTGCACTCCTCATTAAAGGGGCGGGCTGGCTGGTTGATGGCGCTTCCTCAATCGCCAGACGGTTTAATGTTTCAGATCTCGTCATTGGACTTACAGTTGTTGCATTCGGCACATCAAGTCCGGAATTGTTCGTCAATATTATTGCGAGCTTGAAAGGCAATACCGAGATTGCCATTGGGAATGTCCTTGGAAGCAATATTGCCAATACCTTTCTCATCCTCGGAATAGCCTCCATCATCTATCCTTTGACAGTTGGGAAAGGTACTGTCTGGAAAGAGATTCCCTTAAGCCTTTTGGCCGCTATTGTCTTGGGTATACTGGCAAATGATCAGTTGATAGATAAAAGAGAGTTTTCCGTATTAACCAGGATAGACGGCCTGGTGTTTCTCTCGTTCTTTGCTGTTTTCATGTATTACTCTGTTACCATTGCAAAGAAAATCAAAGGTATGGAGGAGTATGTTCCAGCAAAGGAACATAGATTTGTAAAGGCATTATTACTCATTGTGTTCGGGTTGTTGGGTTTGACCATAGGTGGTCAATGGATTGTCGACGGTGCCGTGTACATGGCGTTGAGCTTTGGGATGAGCCAGTCTCTGGCAGGGTTGACCATCGTAGCTATAGGCACATCTCTTCCGGAACTAGCCACCTCTGCCGTGGCGGCGAAAAAAAAGAACGTGGAAATTGCAATCGGCAACGTAGTCGGTTCAAACATTTTCAATATCTTTTTTGTTCTCGGAATTAGTTCGGTAGTAAAACCATTGCCTTTCAATATGAAAAGCAACATTGATGTTGGAGTCGTCATCTTGGCCAGCCTGCTGCTCCTTGCTTGCCTGTTTACGGGCAAAAAGCATTCATTGGATAGGTGGGAAGGCGCCATATTCGTCGTACTTTATACCGTTTATATTACTTATGTTATCATAAGGGGATAAGATGTATAGATGAAAAGTGCTGTTCATAATCATTGATATTTCTGAGTAATTTGGCGGCCACAAATGCTGAAAGGATCCAAAGAGTTTTTGATTATACAGTAAAATTAGATGAACATTAAAATCCAATCAGAGATCAGGAGGACCAAGATTGTATGTACCATTGGCCCTGCTACTTGTACTGCAGATCAAATAAGGCGGCTTGTTATTGCAGGAATGGACGTGGCGCGACTGAATTTTTCCCATGGAGACCATGACAGCCATGGCCAAAGTCTTCGTCTTATACGGCAGGTCTCCAATGACTTGGGTAAGGACATCGGTATCCTTCAGGATCTCGGGGGACCAAAGATTCGCATTGGAAAACTCCCTAATGAAGAACGGGAACTGCGAACCGGCGAGAAAGTCGTTCTCAGCCCGGCGGATGCGCTGGATCCGTCTGTAATTCCCGTTAATTATCCTTATATTGTTGAAGATATGGCCGTTGGAGACCGCATCCTGCTCGCGGATGGACTGGTTGAACTGAAGGTGCGGGAGAAAAAGGTGAATACGGTTATCTGTGAGGTTGTGCTGGGCGGCATAGTGCAGTCTCATAAGGGTATTAATCTGCCAACAAGTAATATTAGAACGCCTGCGTTTACGGAGAAGGACCGGGATGATCTGGTTTTTGGATTACAACAGGGCGTAGATTTCGTGGCCCTATCTTTTGTACGCCATGAGAAGGACTTGGAACCAGTATGGGAGATCCTGTATCAGAAGACAGACCGTCCTTTATTTATTGCTAAGATAGAAAAAGGCCAGGCCATCCATAGATTGGAGGAAATCCTGGCCCGCGTTGATGGTGTCATGGTAGCCCGAGGTGATTTGGGCGTTGAAACAGCCCTGGAGGAGGTGCCGATTATCCAGAAAAGGATCATCAGGAGGGCGCGACAGTCCGGCAAACCGGTTATCACTGCCACTCAGATGCTTCGATCCATGGTGAGCAGTCCACGTCCAACCCGTGCAGAGGCAACGGATGTGGCAAACGCTATTTTTGATGGAACAGACGCCTTGATGCTTTCCGAGGAGACGGCAATGGGAAACTATCCCATAGAGTCTGTAGAAATCATGGACAGAATTGCTCGAGCCACCGAATCCTATTTAAAAGTAACTGATTTTATAAATGAATCCATGCCAGAGCTACTGCCTGTGACACCGTCATCGATCAGCCGGGCTGTGTGCAGGATGGCAGAGGATCTCCATGCCGCGGCTATTGTAGCCGGCACCTCTTCAGGGAGCACGGCGCGACTGGTCGCTCGTTTTCGACCTCCGTGCCCTGTGGTGGGATTGACCCCTAACATCCAGACCCACAGGCAGCTGTCCTTATCTTGGGGTGTGGTCCCTGCCCTGGTGGCACCCTTTTCTGACACAGAGCAGTTGTTCGGCCTGGCTGAGTCCTGGGTCCTGGAACAGGAGCTTGCCCGGCAAGGAGATCGTGTAATCGTCACCGCAGGTGTGCCTGTGGGTATTTCTGGAACGACGAACCTGGTGAAGGTGATCGAGATCAAATAATTAACAGCCAAAACATACTCATGCTCAGGTATTAATTGTCAGAGCCGTATTACCCTGCACCATGAATGAAGTAAATAAATCAAAATGGACACGAAAGAGAAAATATTCCCCAACCTTCCCGAACGCTTAACAGGGCTTGAGGAGATAGCTGAAAATCTATGGTGGAGCTGGCATCCGGCAGCGAGGATGCTCTTCAAGAAGCTGGACCGTCGAGCATGGAAGGAGAGCGTTCACAATCCTGATAAGATGCTGAGGGAGCTTCCTGCAGCAATTTTGAGTTCGGCTGCAATTGATCCTGATTATTTACGCGAATATGATTCAGTGCTCGCTCAATTTCGCAAATATATGGAGGAAGCATGTTGTCTTGTAGGTAATAACCCCGACCCCAACATACACGCTATCGCCTATTTTTCCGCTGAATATGGCCTGCACCATTCTTTGCCTTTTTATGCCGGCGGACTGGGCTTTCTGGCCGGTGACCACATAAAGGAGTGCAGCGACCTCAGACTGCCTTTAGTGTCAGTCGGTTTTATGTATCCTGAAGGCTATGTCAAACAGCGTATTCGAGAAGATGGCTGGCAGGAAAATCTGGATCAAATTATCGACAGGGATGCCGCGTCTATATCAAGAGTGCTTAATGAGCTGGGAGAGCAGCTTATAGTCAAGGTGCCTTTGACGGAGCCGTCAATCTATGTAGCGGTATGGAAAATAACAGTTGGTCGTGTGCCGCTTTATCTGATGGATACGGATATCGAAGTCAACGATCCCTGGAACCGAGGAATAACGGCTCGTTTATATACCGGTGATGTAGAACAGCGTTTGCGCCAGGAGATCATTCTGGGGATCGGGGGTTCAGAGGTGCTGGAAGCCCTGGGTATCAAACATTCCGTGCTGCATCTCAATGAAGGTCACCCTGCCTTTGCTTTACTGGAAAGGATTAGGGACCTGGTACAGGCAGGCAAGAGTTATGAAGAAGCCGCTCAAAAGGTAAAAGCCACCACGGTTTTCACGACACACACGCCAGTCACAGCCGGTCACGATGTGTTCCCATTTCCATTGATGGAGAAATACTTTCATGCATACTGGCCGGCATTGGGGCTGGATCGAGACAGTTTTCTTCAATTGGGCATCCACCCCAAAAAACCCAATGCGGGTTTTAATATGACGTCCTTTGCTCTCAGGTTGTCCGGATATTGTAATGGCGTCAGCAAAAGACACGCGGAAATAACCCGACGAATGTGGCATAGTTTGTGGCCGGAGTTACCTGAGGATAAGGTGCCGATTGATTATATAACCAACGGTATACACATACCTACATGGATCGAACCAAAGATGAAACTCCTTTTTAACAAATATCTCGGTCCCAAATGGCTGGAGGACCATGATAACCCTGTCTTATGGAGTTTGATCGACAACATTCCTGATGAAGAGCTATGGAAGACCCATTACTGGTTGAAAATGAAACTGATCGATGCGATCAGAGAACGTTCACGCCAACGATGGGCTAAAAACAGTGTCAGCCCTTCAATCGTTATGGCCGGAGGAATATTGCTGGATCCCTCTATATTGACTCTGGGTTTTGCCCGGCGTTTTGCCACCTATAAAAGAGCTGACCTGATCTTTTATGACCTCGAACGATTAAAACGGCTTTTGAATGACCGGTGGAGGCCGATACAGATCATATTTGCCGGAAAGGCCCATCCTGCAGATGATCCCGGAAAGCGAGTCCTTCAAAGGGTATTTAACGCGGCCCGCGATCCCTCAATGGGAGGACATATCGCCTTCGTCGAAGACTTTGGAGAGCTGTTTGCACAGTATATGGTACACGGGGTGGATATCTGGTTAAACAATCCTCTGCCGCCCATGGAGGCCAGTGGAACCAGTGGAATGAAAGCAGCTCTGAATGGCGTGCCTCACTTGAGTATCATGGATGGCTGGTGGGTGGAGGGGTTCAATGGGAAAAACGGCTGGGCCTTTGGCCGAGAGCCACAAAACGGAAATCGGGATCAGGCAGACGCCGAGGCAATATATCGAGTTTTGGAGGAAGAGGCCATTCCCCGTTACTATAATGTCTCAGATGAAGGTATACCGCATAAATGGGTCGAACTTATGAAGGAGTGCATAAAAAGCAATGCCGCGAGGTTTTCGTCGCGACGTATGGTTAAAGAATATGTTAACAAATTTTATACCAAGGCCTTGAAAGAAATTTAGGGAATATGTCCCTCTATTTTTAATTTATGATTATGAACGAAAACGTGCTTAATCAACTGGCTGAGCTCTGTGGAATAGAGCCGGAATATCACGATATCTGGGGGAGAATTCATAAGGTCTCCAATAAGACCAAATTGGATCTATTGAGGGCCATGGGCCTGCCAATGGATGACGAAGCCTCTATAAATTCTGCCCTGGCCGGGGAAGAGGCCGTTTTCTGGCAGCGCTTACTGGATCCTGTTCTGGTTGTGAAGGAGACGGAGTCTCCGGTCCCGGTCACTATCCGGCTTCCTGAAACGGATACTGAGAATCGATTTGAATGGTTGCTCAGGGAAGAGGGCGGGGATTACCACAAGGATACTTTCCTGCCCAAAGAGTTGGAAGTGAAAGACCGCGGCGTAATAGAGGGGAAAACCTATATCCAGTTCGTACTCTCCCTCCCGGTGACACCCGGCCCGGGCTATCATCGACTGGAGATACGTCAGATCGATAACGGGAGCGAGTTGCCGAGGGTTATGCGACTCATAGTCGCTCCAGAGACTTGCTACATGCCTTTTGGCCTTCAAGAGGGACGTGTCTGGGGACCCGCGGTACAACTCTATGCCCTCCGTTCCAGGCGTAACTGGGGGATAGGAGATTTGACGGACCTTAAGACCCTTGTTTCCTGCTGCGCTGACATGGGTGCCGGTATTCTCGGTATTAATCCATTACATGCTCTGTTTATCGAGGACCCTGAATATGCGAGTCCCTACAGCCCGTCGAGCAGGCTTTTTATAAATCTCCTTTATCTGGACATAGAGGCCATAGCAGATTTTTCAGAGTGCGACGAAGCACTGGATATGGTTAAGAATCCGGAATTTCAGGCCGGACTTGCCTCTTTCAGAGAAGGCGATCTGGTGGATTATAGTGAGGTGGCCGCAGCTAAACGCCCTGTTATGGAAGCACTTTACAGGCATTTCCGCACGCACCATATGGGGCCAGGGGATGAAAGATGTATGGCCTTCAGATCCTTTCAGGACCAGAGGGGTGAAGAGTTATACCGCTACGGACTTTTTGAGGCCCTGGAAGAACATTTGTATCAAAAGACCCCTGGTATTCACGGCTGGCCAGGCTGGCCGGAAGACTACCGTAACCCTGATTCTCCTGCGGTCGCTGAATTTTCAGGGACACATCAGGAACGGATTGAATTTTTTCAATACCTTCAATGGCAAGCAGATCTGCAACTTGGTGCAGCAGGTCGTCAGTCTATGGAACTTGGTCTTAAGGTGGGGCTCTATGAAGATCTGGCAGTCGGCGTTGATTCGGCAGGGCAAGAGACCTGGATGCATCAGAATCTATATGCCCTTGGCGTCCGCATTGGGGCCCCTCCTGACGATTTTAATCTCAACGGTCAGGACTGGGGGCTACCCCCCTTAATCCCGAACAGGCTTGTAGAGGAGGCGTATGCACCGTTTATAGCGACCCTCAGGGCCAATATGCGCTATGCAGGGGCACTAAGAATTGACCATGTGATGGGTCTCATGAGGCTCTTCTGGGTGCCGCCGGGGGGGAAACCGGCTGAAGGTGCTTATGTCAGTTATCCCTTTGATGACCTCTTGGGAATTCTGGCATTGGAAAGCCAGAGAAACAGGTGTCTCGTGATAGGTGAAGACCTGGGTACAGTGACGGATGATGTGCGTAAAGCACTGAAATCCATGAAGGTGCTGTCCTGCCGGCTCTTTTATTTCGAAAAGGAAGTGAATGGCAGATTCAAGGCGCCTGATGATTATCCCGAACAGGCCCTGGTGGCTGTAAGCACCCACGATCTTCCCACTCTTTCAGGGTATTGGCGGGGATGGGATCTGGCGGTCAGAAACGAGCTGGGCCTGTTTCCGGAAGAGTCTTTGCGGGAGGCCCAGATTGTGGGCAGGGCCCAGGATCGGGCTCGCCTCCTTATCGCCCTTGAGCGTCAGGATATGCTTCCGAAAGGTATAGGAGTGGATCCGGCCTCCGTACCGGAGATGACCACTGAGTTGGTGAATGCAGTTTATCTCTATCTGGCTCGTACAGTTTCCAAAATCTTGATGTTCCAGCTTGAAGATGTCTTTGCTCAACTGGAACAGGTCAATCTTCCAGGTACGATGGAGCAGTATCCAAACTGGCGCAGAAAGCTTCCTCTTGATCTTGAAGTCTTAATGGAAGATGAGCGTATTCAATCCCTTACCCGGACAATGCGGCAGGAAAGAGGGGGGGCACGGGCCTGGCCTGCTGCATCTCCAGAAAAAGGGCCGAGAATTGCGGGTGCGTGGATTCCCTCTGCGACTTACCGCCTTCAGTTCAACAGGGATTTTACATTTACTCAGGCAGCGGATCTTGTCCCTTATCTCAGACAACTGGGTATAAGCCATTGCTATTCCTCTCCTTATCTGAAGGCCCGTCCCGGTAGTCTTCATGGTTATGACATCATAGACCACAGTGTGCTCAATCCCGAGATTGGGACTTGGGAAGACTTCGTTCATTTCGTTGATACACTTCACTATCACGGAATGGGTCAGATTCTTGACCTGGTGCCCAATCATATGGGTGTTGGGTGCGACAACGACTGGTGGGTTGATGTCCTGGAAAACGGACAGGCTTCTCCTTATGCGGCTTTTTTTGATATCGACTGGTTGCCGGTCAAGGAGGAATTGCGGGGCAAGGTTCTTTTGCCGATACTGGAAAATCACTACGGTGCAGTGTTAGAGGCCGGCCTTCTGAGACTGACCTTTGATGACCAAAAAGGTGAGTTCGGAATCTCTTATTACGATAACCTCTTTCCCATAGACCCGGCTACATATTCCTTTGTACTGGGTCATGGAACTGAGAGGCTGGAGGCCCGTCTGGAGGCTGAAGTCCAATGCTTTTCTGAATTTCAAAGTCTGGTTGCAGCCTTTGAAAACCTGCCAGGCAGTATGGACAAGGAAAGAATAGAGGCCCGCCTTCGTGACGAGGAAGTCCATAAGCGACGGCTGGCAGGACTCTGCAAGGAATATCCGCAGATAAAAAGTTTCATTCAGGAAAATATTGTCTTGTTTAATGGCACAGAATCTGATGCCGCCAGTTTCCATCTTTTACACCGCCTGCTGGAAGCTCAGGCCTATCGGTTTGCCCACTGGCGAGTAGCCTCAGATGAGATCAACTACCGCCGTTTCTTTGATATCAATGATCTTGCCGGACTCAAGACGGAAAATCCCAGAGTCTTTGAAGCAACCCACAGCTTTGTGCTGGATCTTATAGACCAGGGTAAGATTGATGGACTGCGCATAGATCATCCTGATGGTCTTTATGATCCTGCTGAATACTACCGAAGGCTCAATGACGGAGTTCGAGGGCAAGTTATAGAGAGAGGCAAGAGAGAAAACAGGCCGGATTCCAATAATAGTGCGACGGCTCCAGATCTCATATACCTGGTGGTGGAGAAGATTCTTGCCAACTATGAAAGGCTGCGCGGGGACTGGCAGGTACACGGAACGACAGGATACGATTTCGCCAATCTGGTGGGCGGTCTTTTTGTGAATACTCAAACGGAAAAGGAGATGTACAGGATCTATACGGAGTTCCTGGGCAATAGACTTGATTTTGAGGAATTGCTCTACCAGCGCAAGAAACTCATCATGAAAGTAGCCCTTGCCAGTGAATTAAATGTTCTTGCCAGTGAACTCAATCGTATCTCCGAATCAGACTGCCACACCAGAGATTTTACATTGAATGGTTTGAGGGATGCGCTTTCGGAAGTGGTGGCATGTTTTCCGGTGTACCGTACTTATGTCACCAGGGAGCGGATTACTTCGGAGGATGGCCGTTACGTGGATTGGGCCATAGCTCAGGCCCGAAAAAGGAGCCGGGCAGCCGATACGAATATATATGATTTTATCAGAGATGTCCTTCTCATGGATATAAGTGAGGACAAGAGCCATGAGTATAGAAAGGCCGTAAATGACTTTACTATGAAGTTCCAGCAATATTCCGGTCCTGTAATGGCCAAGGGTCTTGAAGACACTGCCTTTTACACCTACAATCTTTTAATATCACTCAATGAAGTGGGCGGGGAGCCCCGCCGTTTTGGAGTTTCCGTCTCCGCCTTTCATCATCTGAATCAAGAGAGGGCGGCAAGCTGGCCTCATTCCATGCTGAATACGTCAACCCATGACAGTAAGAGGAGCGAAGACGTCCGGGCCAGGATAAGCGTACTATCTGAAATTCCAGACGAGTGGGAGGCAGCTGTAACCAAATGGAGTCTGCTCAGCCGCTTGAGCAAACCAGCCTCTGACAGGGAAACAACCCGGTTCGCGAACGACGAGTATGCCCTGTACCAGACTCTGATCGGTGCTTGGCCTCTGGGGCAGCTTGATCAAAAAGGTTTTGCCTCTTTCCGCAGTCGCATTGAGCAATATATGATCAAGGCGGTAAGAGAGGCAAAGGTCCTCAGCAGCTGGATCAATCCCGATCTTGAATATGAAGGTGCACTTCTCAAGTTCCTCCAGGGGCTTATAACCAGCGAGGGCGACAACCAGTTTCTCAAGGAGTTCCTTCCGTTTCAGCAGCGAGTTGTCTGGTTCGGCATGTTAAACAGCCTATCTCAGACCTTGCTTAAATTCACCGTTCCCGGAGTTCCAGACATATATCAGGGTAATGAGGTTTGGTCTTTCAGACTAGTGGATCCGGACAACAGAAGTCCAATAGACTTCGGCCGTACAAGGGAGATTTTCCGAGATCTTGCAGCCTTTCTGTCCGTGCCGGACGAGCTGTTGCCGGGACGCGTGCGGGAATTTATGGAAGAAATGGAGGATGGAAGGATCAAGCTGTATCTTACCTGGAGGACCCTGTCTCTGCGGTGGGAGCAACGAGGGCTGTTTCAATACGGCTCATATCTGCCTTTGTCTGTTAATGGTACAAAGGCAGAACACATATGCGCTTTTGCAAGAAGATTCAAAGACAGCACAGCTATCGTGGCAGTTCCAAGGCTTTGTGTCGGACTTTGCGGTTTTAACCCGAAAGCGAAGCCTGTAGGGTCTGGAATATGGTTGGACACGAGGGTGAACGCCGCTTCTGAGCAATTTGATAAAAGGGTTTATCGAAATATCTTTACAGGAGAACGAATGATTCCGGAAATGCACAGCGGCAACCTCTCTTTTCCAGCGGCGCAACTATTTTCCAATTTTCCAGTGGCCCTGTTAACCGATGCTCCGGATTAGAATCAACCGTATCCGACCCTACGACATTGAAAGCAGGTAGCTGCTTCGAAACGACATGTATCTACTCAGATTCTTGTCATCAATAAAAAAGTCCAAAAAAATTAGATCATTATCTTCAAAGGTTTATAACCTTACTGATTCTGACTGAAAACCAGCCAAGAATGAATTCTGTAACAGGTAAAAATAATTATTGATACCTTTCCTGTAATAAAGTAAAAGGCCGGGAATTCATATTACGATCCGATCTATCTCATAATTTTTCAACACAAAAATTAAGTGGATCGGCGCTTTTTTGAATTTTTCCCAATTGATCCGAAACCGAAACTGTTTTTTTAGGAGGATTTATGGAAAATGAAGAGCCAGATATACGGATACGGTCCACATTTAATGCTCGATTTGAGTGATTGTAATTCGACAATCCTGAACGACCTTGATGCATGTTTCAGGCTACTGAACGAGTTGCCCGAAAGAATAGGGATGACAAAAATAACACAGCCTTATGTGTTTCGATACTGCGGGGTGGTACCTGAAGACGAAGGTATTACCGGGGTGACTATAATAGCCGAGAGTCATATATCCCTTCATACTTATCCGAAAAAGAAGTTCGTATTTGTGGACATCTTTTCCTGCAAACCATTTGATGTGGAAAGGGCCAAAGACCACGTTATCCAGTTTTTCCAGTCGAAATCTCCATCGGTTCATATAAAGGAAAGGGGGGCAGCCTTTCCCTCAGTTGTGTGAATTTGGATTGCCAGAGGGAATTCCTTAAATGGATATTAAGGTCGAACCCGGCGCTTACGGTGCACTTCCTGAAGCGTATTGCCGGTTCAGCACAGCATCCATTGCAGTCCTCCCCGTACCTTATGATGGGACATCAACATGGATGAAGGGTGCAGAACGCGGTCCGCAAGCCTTGCTGGAGGCATCTGCCAATCTGGAATTATACGACATTGAAACCGATTCAGAGGTTTTCAAACACGGGATTGTGACAGTGGAACCTGTTGTGTGCCCTGAGGATCCGGGAGCAATGGTTGCTGCAGTATATGAACGCGCAGGGCGAATTTTAGAGGAAGGGAAATTCATTGTCGGCATCGGTGGAGAACATACGATCTCTGTTGGTTTAGTGCAGGCCGCGGCGAATAGATTCCACGATCTCTCCGTACTCCAATTCGATGCCCACACGGATACCCGGAATGATTATAAGGGGAGCAGGTACAATCACGCATGTGTCATGTCAAGGATAGGTGAAATCTGTCCCTATGTTCAGGCAGGGATTCGAAGCATGGATATCTCTGAATTGAAAACACTGAATCGTGACCGGACGTTTTTTTCCCATGAGGTCCTCAGGGGGCCGGATGTGACGTCCAGAGCAATGAAGGCACTGACAAAAAACGTATATTTAACAATTGATCTGGACGTGCTGGACCCTTCTGTCATGCCATCCACCGGCACCCCGGAACCCGGTGGACTGGATTGGTATACCTTGCTGGATTTTATAGAATCAGTTGTTGTGAATAAAAACGTAATTGGAATAGATATAGCTGAGTTACTTCCCAATCCTGCCAACAGGGCCCCGGATTTTTTGGCTGCGAAATTGATCTATAGGATATTGAGCATGATCTTCTTAAAGAGGGAGAAAGAATGACGGAGAAAAAGGATCTGTTGCGCAAACCGATTGAGCATATAGACATCAAGACCTTTGATGCCAGAGCTGTCATAGATGGTTATGCCTCCATGGCCTTCCAGGCCCGGAATCTCGCAGTAGCATCGAATATTTATAACCGGATGCTGGCAGACCGCGATTGCAAGATCATTCTTACGCTTGCTGGTTCTCTATTCAGTGCTGGTCTGAAGCATGTTGTGGTGGATATGATTGACAACAACATGGTGGATGCCATCGTTTCCACGGGCGCCATCATTGTGGATCAGGATTTTTTTGAGGCCCTGGGTTTCAGACATTATATGGGCACCCAATTCGTTGACGATGCTTTATTGCGTGAACTTGGCATTGACAGGATTTACGACACATTTATCGACGAAGATGAACTGCGGATCTGTGACATGACTATAGAGGAAATCGCCGGCACCTTGGCCCCGAGACCCTATTCCTCCAGAGAAATCATTCATGCCATGGGGGCCTATCTGGAAGAGAAAGGGTTAAAGGCAGAAAGGTCGGTTGTTTACTCTGCCTACAAAAAAAGAGTGCCGATTTTCGTGCCCGCGTTTTCAGATTGCTCGGCTGGTTTTGGATTGATTTACCATCAATGGCACAAAAAAGATGCGCACGTCACTATTGATTCTGTTCGGGATTTTCGTGAACTCACAGAGATTAAACTGGCCGTAACAGACACAGGCATTATTATAATAGGCGGCGGTGTACCAAAGAATTTCACCCAGGATGTCGTGGTAGCCACAGATATACTGGGCAGGGAAAAGCCCATGCATAAATATGCTGTTCAGCTCACCGTAGCCGATGAACGGGACGGCGGACTGTCGGGGTCCACTCTGAAGGAAGCCTGCTCCTGGGGCAAAGTGGACATGAAATATGAACAGATGGTATTAGGTGAGGCCACAATTACGCTGCCTTTGCTTGTGAGTGATGCCTACCACCGGGGTGTCTGGAAGAAAAGGGCATCGGGGAATCTTTCGGCGCTCTTCAATCCATGAAAAGCACCGACTAAGCTAACCATATGGAAGCTGATGCTCTAAGATCTGAAAATCCCTGCAGAGGAGATCATGAAATTTCAGTATCAGCTTTTCAATAATTTCGAAAAATAAATAAGAGATTATCTTTTTGCCAGCATTATTGCATATTTTATTTTAATTCTTCTGCAAGCAGGACTGCCTCTGCTACCTGGCGCATTGATTTACGGGAGTCCATACTACGTTTTTGAATCCAGCGAAAGGCCTCATCCACTTCCATTTTCTGTCTGCGTATAAGGACCTCTTTGGCACGCTCCACCAGTTTGCGCGTCTCCAGCTCCTCACTGATTACCTTGGTTTTTACCATGAGTTCGGTGTTGAGGATTGCGACTGCCGCCTGATTTGCAACCGTTGTAATGAGATAAACTTCAGTATCATTAAATTCGTGAGGTTCTGAGGTAAAACAGTTTAGTACCCCTATTACCTTCTCATCCTTTACTTGAAGCGGCACGCTGACCATGGATATCAGGCCAAGCTTTTTGGCCATTTCCTTTTCCTTGAACCGAGGCTCTTTTGACACATCCCTGATGATAAGTGGCTGATTGTGTGTGGCCACAAAGCCGACCACTCCCTCATCCAGAGATAGAGAACGGTCCTTCAGATAGTCAGAGGCTATGGCCTGCGTGGCCTTCAGCCGGATCTTTCTGGGATTTGCGGTTTCATCAATAAGCCATAATGAACAGATCTCAACACCTGTTACCTTGGCCGTTACCATTACGATGAGTTTCAGGATATCTTCAAGATACCGGTCGGAAGTGATGGCCTGACTTATATCCATCAGGGCCCTCATGTATTTTTCGTAGGTTTCTGGTCTGTTTTCTTCCATTTATTATGTGCCTGATTCCATTTCCGGAATATGCTAAAAAACATATTAATGCTGGTGCTGACCTTCAAACTGGGTAAGATTTAAGATAATACTAAAGATTCTCCTGTGACTCAATCACTCCATCTATTAGTATCAAGAAAAAATATTCGACTTATGCTTAATTGGTTAGGGTTGATCTAATGTCGTTTGAAAGGCAGTATCAGTTAAGCAGAAAAGTAAAACGCAATTGATAAGTTCACGCAGTAATTTTGCGCTAAGGGGAACCTAGAACCTTAGTAGTAATTCCCCCCTAAATTTTCTAAAGTAATTTTCTTGACCACATCAGGTAGATTAAATAAGTTAAACTTTATCTATCATAATCATTTTAACAGTATTCGTTGTTGACAATTCTTGGTTTTTGAATTGACAATTAGTCTGGTGCACTATAAACATAACATACTGGTATATCCCATGATGCGTCGCTAAGATATCGCTGGCATATTTGACATCTATAGATGTTTTTATTCCCTACAACCCTTAAAGAGGAGGAGAAGGAGATGATGAAAAAATGGAGCATTGTAGTTGTGGCGTGTATCATCATGATCAGCATGGTCGGTGTTGCGTCCGCCAACACCGTTCGGGAGGATTGTGGATGCGGTTTAGGCGCTATTGCTATCGGTGAAAAGGAAGGCGTCTTATGGAAACTGCTTGGCACATTTCTGAATGGGCTCTCCGGCAACCAGACCTTCGGCATGAGCAGCGGTACCTCAGATTGCGGACAAGATCAATGGATTGCCAAGTATGACAAAATGAATATTTTTGTTGCCGATAACATGGATGTTTTGGCCATCGACATCGCTCAAGGTCAAGGCGAATCTTTAGATGCCTTAGCTGAAATTGCGGAAGTTCCGATTGGTGAAAGGCCATCTCTGTATGCTGCCTTGCAGAGCAATTTCGATTCAATCTATCCCACAGCCCAGGTTTCTCACACCGATGTTGTCAAGGAAATTGCTAAAATTATACAATCCAGCTAAACCCTTTTGGCGGTCAATCATAAGGATACAAAAAAGAGATACATAGTTTTTGCCTGTCGTGTATCTCTTTTTTGTAAGCTGGTTCTTGTATCAGCGTATATAGCCTGTCCAGTCGCTTTCGCCGACCGACAGGAGGTGGCAGATCTGCTCTCTATTGCCCAAGACAAAGGGCTCTTCAGAGATCGTTACTGGCATATTCTGATGCATTATGAAAAGACGCTTTTCGGAGTGAATAGCAACGTCGATGACCCCTCTTTTTTTATAGCACCTGACGGGAAAACAAATCCTCAATCCGAACTGGAAGCCACCATTTCCACCCTATTCCAAGAAGATGATAAAGCGGCAGAGCCCTATGTATGCAGGTTCTACGGCCGTTTTATGTGGCTTAAGCAAGCCCTGATGGTTGACTCCGAAATGTATGCAAACCGGATGTGCGCAGAGATCGACAACATTTTGCCTGTATCCGCAACGCTTGTTTTCCCTACCTATTATATGAACAACCCGGCATCAATGTTTGGCCATACCCTGCTGACCATAAGTACTGAATATAAAAACAGACGCCTGGCATACGCGGTAAACTATGCGGCACAGGCCGGCAATACCGTGGACGGTCTCTCCTTTGCCGTAAACGGCTTGTTCGGTCTGTACAAGGGTTACTATTCTGTGGAGCCTTATTATAAGAAGATTCAGGAGTATGGAGATATTCATCACCGTGATATCTGGGAGTATACCCTTAACCTCACCCCGGAGGAGTTGAAGTGGCTAATCCGTCATGTCAAGGAGCTCAACGGAGTCTACACGGACTATTTTTTCTTTGACGAAAACTGCTCTTTCAATCTCCTTTTTCTTATTGAAGCGGCCAGGCCCTCGGTAGACCTCGTTTCCCAGTTTCAGGGTCCTTTTGTATTTCCATTGGATACCATAAAAGCAATTAAAAGCGCCGGTCTGATTATGGATGAAAGATTTCGACCGTCAAAAGTCACACGTATCCGGCATCTAATTGAGTCGCTGGATGATCCGGCCATAGATAGCGCCGCAGAAATCATCAGGGGCCGGATTTCACCAATGGATCTTGGTGTTATTTCTGTCCCTCATCCACCGGATCAGCAGGCGAAGATTCTTGATTTAGCTGCCGAACAGCTTCAATATCTCTATGTTAAAAAGACGATTGACAAAAAAACTTACCAGGAGCGGTTTCTGGAAACGCTGAGGGCTCGAAGCAGGCTGGGGGTGATGAGTGCCGAAAATGCTAAAAAAATTCCTATTCCACCACGGCCAGAAAGAGGTCATGATTCCAAGCGGATCAGCCTGGTTGGGGGATTGCGTGATGGCAACGCATTTTGTGAATTGCGTTTTCGCCCAGCTTTTACCGATCTTCTGGACATGGATTATATTCATCAGCAGGGAGCCCAGATCGAATTTGGCGACGCCAGGCTACGCTATTTTTTTTCAAACCATCGATTTCAATTACAGCAAATCGATATCATCGATATTATTTCCATATCGGGAAGGGACGCCTTTTTTAAGCCGCTATCCTGGAAGGTGGATACCGGCTTTCACAGGAAACCTATAGACAGCAGGGAAGGGTCGCTTTTTTACCGGCTCAACACGGGTACCGGCTTAGCTGTCGACTATCCGTTTTTGGGCTTGTCCTATGCCATGGTCATAGGCGAAGTGGATTTTACCGGGGCGCTAAAAGAAAACTTTGCCCTGGGACCGGGCCTTATATGCGGTATGGTTAAAAAGGTAGCTCCTTTTCTGAAGAGTCACTTGTATGGGGAGGTAAAATGGTTTATGGCCGGCGATTCCCATACAGAGAGCGCAATAGCTTTTTCTAATAACTTGAAAGTGTCGAAAAACAACCATTTTTCTGTGGAATTGAAATGGGAACACGTTCGTCACTGGGAAAGTATGGAAGCCTCCGGCGTGTGGCACTTCTTTTTTTAATTCAGGAGGTTTCACACATTTTTTATCTTTCGAGACTATAAAGCCGGTCAAATGTTCAGCGTGAAGTCAGAAGACGTCGGAGCGCTTTAACTTGCGGCGGCGAAAGTGTTTTCCTGCCAGACGCGATCTTGATGAGTGTGATATTTGATGTAGGAAATTAAATGAGTAACTGGCATGGCTCACATTGAATTGGATTGGAGGGGTAATCTTGACCATAGTTACGTATTAGGTTGGCTATTATTTTTTGTTTTTCCGATCATTGCCGGTTGTTCCAATCTGATGTTTCTGCCGAATCAGATTCGATACAGTACGCCCGATAATTTCGGACTTGACTATGAAGATATTTTTCTCAGAATGCCAGAAAATATAAGGCTTCATGCTTGGTTTCTTCCGTCCAAAGTTGATGCCAAAGGGACTGTATTTTTCTTACACGGCAATGCTCAAAATATTAGCGCCCATATTTATAGTATATATTGGCTGCCGGAGAACGGATATAATGTCTTTATGATAGATTATAGGGGATACGGGATCTCGACCGGCACCCCCACAGTGCAAGGGGTTTTGGATGATATCAGTACGGGATTTGCTTGGCTTGTCCGGAATCAGCAAGTTCGAAAAGGCCCAATCTTTTTATTAGGACAAAGTCTAGGGGCTAGTCTTGGCATCTATTTTGTGGGCACTCACTCTCATGCAAAAAAACAACTGGCAGGTGTAATTTCGGATGCTGCCTTTTCAAGTTTTCGTTCAATCGCACGTGAAAAACTCGATAGCTTCTGGCTGACTTGGCCTCTCCAATATCCCCTATCATTGTTAATATGCGACAATTTCGATCCACAAGACGTGATTCAAAACATCTCTCCAGTTCCTGTTCTCATCATGCACAGCAAGGATGACCAGATCGTTCCATCAACTCACGGGCAAATATTGTATGAATTGGCCGGAAAGCCTAAGTTTTTTGTTCAGACGAGAAACGGGCATATTGCAACATTCAAGTACAGGGAGTACCGAGAGGCAGCATTAAAATTCATGGCGGCTTTCGATTAATAAAAGACTTTTTTGTTAGAACAACAATCTGGATATTCTCTTAATTCTATTTCTAAATCAAAAGTAATATAATATGGTCCCTATGACCATGGCTTTCGAGGGACTCAGCTTATTTCTCAAAGGACCACTCGAACAACTACTCTTTATGTAATCCGTCGCCTTCTGCGAGCCTGTATCCCTTTCCGCCTTATTCATGGTAGCCGTCACCCTCAGTAACCATTTGATCAAGAAAATGTTTCTGAATACCAAGCTCAGACATTACAGAAACATAGAAATGATCGATAAAATCCAAGCGGCTGCCTGATAAGGCCTACGGCCTTTATCCCGGTTCTGAAGCCTTTTGGCCTACAGAACAGGGATTGAATTAAAACCAGAAAAACCGGACAATTCTATTTGTTGACAACAGAATGTTAGCTTTTGTCCATTTCCATTAAAGACCAATATGATGAATTCTGTTCGGCTTTGATAGTTGTGGGTTAGTCTTCCAATAGGTTTTAATAATGGTTGGCCTAGATATAGAGAGCCGGAATCAATCTGCCATTAATTAGGTTCGGCTGTTTTTTAAAATCAGCTATTGGTTATCCTATGTGATATATGGGGATTACCACGTCGGGTGTCAAAGTATTGATTTTGACCTCTTTTTGACTATATATTGAAAATACCTTGACCAGCATCCAACAGTGCTATACAAATTACATAATGTGATCGAAGGGATAAGTAATTCATTTATTGACGAATTTCGCGAATTCTCAGTTGGAGCGCCGATATGCTTAAATAATTAAGCAGGCAGGAATTGGCTATACCAGTTTTTATCTATTTGTTTCGCTGAACTATCAGCGCGCCTATCGGAAAGGCTGATGTTCCGGAATCTTATCTAATTTATTGTTAGAGGGAAAGACTATGGACGGCTTGGATTGGTCAGCGGAAAAGGAAATGCGTGAGAGGGCCGCCAACGAGGAACACGAGCGGCTTCATCGGCTTTTTGTAGAAGATCGTCTCTCCTTTGAACGAGAAAGAAGGAGCGCGATCAAGGAACTTATAGAAAGCGCCGAAGATGAGGGCATGCGGGAAAGGCTGTGGGAATTCCAGCGTTCCTGGGACAAGAAAATGAGGCATGCCGGATCGAAGGCCAATCGTTTTGTTCTGGCACAGACCTTCTTTTGGGAACATTTTCAAGAGGTCTGGCACCCTGCCATTAAGCGATTCAGTGCCTTGCTGAGCAGAAAGCATGAGTAGATTTTTTAGCCCTATCCGCTTTCTAGACTGGGATTATTCAAGATAAATTAATCTGGATTTTATTTTACTTCCGTTGGGCACAAGAAAAGCGGGCCGGCTTTCTCAGCCGCCCGGGCCAGCTCTAATCCGTTTTTCCCGGCGCGCGCCGCTTCAAAGAAGGCGTTCAGAACAAGCAGGTTTGCCTGCATCGCGCTGTTTTTTCTCTCACGAATATTCCTGATTATATTCGTATTTTTTCTCTGTTTTTCCATGTTATTAATAGATTTGCCTGTGTGTTTTTATGAGAATCTGGGTCGCATTATGCATCTAAAGTTCTGGATACCGATAAAACAGCAAAAAAAGTGCCAAAAAGGGTTTTTTGTAATTTTGTAACGTGATTTCAATTATATAACCAGTAATGATGTCGATTTTTAAATGGCGCTGGTTGCTTATGTGGTGCGCTCATAGTCACTTTTTTGACGATTGGACCGTGCCAAGGCCGGTTTGCGAATATATTATGATGCCTCTTTCGGCCTGCATCATTTTCATGATTATGACGCCGCATTGAGCCTAAGAATCGAAAAATTTCAGATTTATTGACCTGCTGATTCCAATCGTGCTATAAGATTCATATGTATTATTCAGGTGTGTTGTCAGCAGTTGAATGGCAAAATACATTTCATTAATAGCTAGCCAATGCTGCCAGAAGCGATACACAGAAGTGGTCGAAAGCGGGGATTCTTTTCTGCAGGTTCGGCGATCACTGACTAACCAATTAACTAGAAGTGGGCACAGCCCTCCATTTAAATCTTCACAGCTAGGGAGTATTAATCATGTCAGTTGCCAAGGTTATCGAAGTCAGTGCCAGTTCTACAGAGAGCTTCGAAGATGCCGTTCGACAGGGTATTAAACGGGCGGCGGAGACGGTTAAAAATATACAGAGCGCATGGATCAAGGAGCAGAAGGTCCTGGTGGAAAACGGCAAGGTCGTCGAATTTCGTGTCAATATGAAGATTACCTTCATCCTTCATTAGGCATAATAACTCAGGATCGAGCTTACAAGAGCCTTCAGCAGAATCCCTGTGACAGCTGTCCAGTGAGGTGCAGATGCAGGTCCTGCGTGCCTGTTGATCTTTGACGCTTCTGTGTCAAAGCCAACCTTATCTTCCTGATTATGCAGATAAATTAAATGGAATTTCTAACCAGGCATGGTTTTTATGTCTCAATATCCCAACAGATTCTTTGCCAGAGAAGGAGTGGATCCTCTGAGGTATGCCTTTGATCGCAAGATCGCAGTTCATGCCGGGGCCGGAGGACAACCACTTTCCAGGGAAGAGGCGTTGCCCACCTGGCAGACACTTGGTAACAGGCCTGACACTTCATCTCGAAGGGCGGCATATATCAACGTCCCCTTCTGCCGGAAACAGTGTCTCTATTGCGGTTTCTTCATGCGTACCTTGAGACATGGCGACAGCTCTTGCTACACTGATGCCCTTCTTAAAGAAATGAAGCAGGTCTCAGGTCTTTCGGCCGTGACCAGCCATCCCATACATGCGGTCTATATGGGAGGCGGGACACCTACGGCTTTGGATGCAGGCGATCTTAAGCGGCTGATAGAGGCTGTCCGCCGACTGTTTCCCCTGGCTGATGATTGCGAGATCACTGTGGAAGCCAGGGCGGCCGATTTCGAAGAAGAAAAGGTGCGGGCCTGCGTGGCTGGAGGTGCCAACCGCTTTTCCATCGGGGTCCAGAGCTTTCATACCAAGGTCAGACAGCAGGTGGGGCGAACACTGAACAGAACAGAGGTCTTGGAAATGCTCACAACCTTGACCGACCTGGTGGATAATTCGGCTATAGTTATTGATCTAATGTACGGACTTCCAGACCAGACTATGACTATCTGGGAAGATGATCTGAGGACCCTGATAGAAGAGACAAGAATAGACGGTGCTGACCTTTATCAATTAAACGTCTTTAAGGACAGCCTTTTGAGCCGGGCTGTTAATAAGGGTACGCTGCCTCCGCCTGCCGATATCTCTTGTCAGGCAGAGATGTTTCTGAAGGGCAGAGAGATGATGACGGCAGCTCATTTCAGACGCCTCTCCATGTCCCATTGGGGGCGCACTTCCAGAGAGCGCAATCTTTACAATACCTTTATTCGCTGTGGGGCCACCTGCATCCCCCTGGGCTGTGGAGCAGGAGGGCGTCTTCACGGCCACTATTTCTTTCAGAAGAGGGACTTGAAGTCCTACTACAGAGATATAAACGCAGGGGAAAAACCGTTGGCCGCTGCTATTATTCTGCCGGCCTATTCGCCTCTTTTTAGAAACCTGGTCGGACAAATGGAAAAGGGTAAAGTGAATCTAACTGCCCTTGGGCAACAGCACGGCTTTGACCTGGAGGTAATCTTTTCCCCACTGCTGAAGCAATGGGAGCAGACCGGCCTTATTAAACGTCAGGGGAACGGCCGGATTGAGCTTACGGTGGCAGGTGAATTCTGGAATGTCAACCTGGCCCAGTTCCTTATTGACTATTTCCAGCACTATCATCAGGAGGATGTGCGGTCATGAAAACTCTAATCGTATGCGCGAGCAAATATGGCTCAACCTTTGAGATCGGTAAATGGCTGACAGAAAGACTGGGCGGCGACAGCCTTGTGGATAGGGCCGAATCCATGCCCCACCCTGCGGATACAGATCTTGTCATTCTGGGCTCCGGTATTTACAGACATCATGTATTACCTTCACTGGAGGAATATGTGAACCGCTTTAAGGATGAACTGAAAGGCAAAAAGACCGTAGTTTTTGGAGTCGCTATGGACACAACAGGTGTCTTTGTTCGAGGAAAGGTCCATGGCGGATGGGACTGTATCTTGCCGCTGATCAGTAGCCTGCCAAAACCACCGATACATGCAGGACTCCTTGGCGGAGAGATAAACCCGAATAAGCTGGATGCCAAAGATACGGAAGGACTTAAGCAGTTCTACAAAATGCTTTGCGGCCGAGAGACTCCCATACCCTATAAGACCCGGATGGACAAGAATGATGTCTGGGCCTTTGCAGAAAAGATATTGGAGCGTCTAGAGAGACCGATTTAATGAAATATAAGGTGGTTCTGATCAATCTTCATTGTTTTGCCTGAAAGATTCTCCTTGTTCACTTACAACATATCCTTATGTCGTGCGATGCCGAAAAAACCAAGCGGCGGTCAGCATTGTTATGCTGCCGATAAGCGCCATGGGCCAATATTGATCTAAAAGCACTGTAACTGGAGCCTCTTCCAGAAAGACACCTCTGATAACCACCATGAAGTAGCGTAGCGGATTGAACAGAGTCAACTTCTGGACCAATACAGGCATATTGGCAATAGGGGTGGTGAACCCGGAGAGAATGACCGAGGGTACCAAGAATATAAAGGCTCCCATCAGACCCTGCTGCTGGGTGAGTGCCAGGGACGAGATCATAAGGCCGACTCCGATGGCGGAAAGCAGGAACAAAACCAGCCCTATATAGAGTGCCAGGAGATTTCCCCGCAAAGGTATGTCAAACCAGAACATGGCAATTAAAATAATAAGTGTTGCTTCAACGATGCCGATGATAAAACCAGGAAGTGCCTTTCCAAGGAGAAGCTCGAACGGCCGCAGCGGTGTTACCAGCAGCTGATCAAAGGTCCCCTGCTCGCGTTCCCGGGCTACCGATAAGGCAGTTACCAGCATGGTCACTACCAGGGTCAGAAGGCCTACAATGCCTGGTACGATAAACCAGCGACTTTCCAGGTTCTCATTATACCAGGATCGAATATAGAGATTTGCCGGCGGGGTGGGCCAGTTGTGGCGGGCCATCCAATCCATATTGAAATCGGTTAAAATAGTCCGCACATAATTGAGCACTATGAGTGCGGTATTAGAATTGCGCCCGTCTATAATAACCTGCAGGTCAGTTCCTCTACCTGTGAGAAGATCGCGAGAAAATTGCGGACCGATGCGAATTATCAGCAATACATTTTTATTGTCGATAAGGGGTGCAATATGCTCGTCCCGTGTTATGTGACTGACCAGATGAAACGTCGGAGAGCAGCTAAAACGGGAGATCAGATCTCTGGAGGCATGGCTGCGGTCTTCGTCGTATACCGCGAAACGGACTCGCTCGAGATCGTAAGTAGCGGCGTAACCAAAAATGAGGAGCTGCAAGATGGGAGGAATGATTATGGTGAGGCGACTTTTCTTGTCCTTCATCAGGGCAAGAAATTCTTTTTTTATTAATGCGATAACTCGTCGCCACATTGGTTATCTTTCACCTTGAGACCGTGTGTATGCTCTAACCATGCTAAGTATGTCAGCATGACTCTTACATCATATCTGAGCTTGGAGTATAGTATTTAAATTGTTTCATGTTATATTGTTGCTTTGCTAATCCAGTCGTTTATATGATTTGAACCTGCTTAATCCGAGAAAAATGATCGCCAGAACCAGCAGGGCAAAGGCATTGGGAATAATGACCGACCACACGTTCCCGGCCAGAAATACCGTCTGTAGTATCATAATAAAGTAACGGGCGGCAATGATATGGGTTATAGCCTGGACCAGGGCCGGCATACTTTCAATGTCGAAAATAAATCCGGATAACAGGAATGCCGGAAGGAAAGTGACAATAATAGCAGCTTGCCCGGCAATGAATTGATTGCGGGCAATGGTGGAAATAAACAGTCCCATTCCTAGAGCAGTTAACAGAAACAGGGCTGAAGTACTTACCAGAATCCAGAACGAGCCCCGCAACGGTACATCGAAAAGCCAGACCGTTAATGCTACGGTCAGCAGCATACCCCCCATTCCCAGAACAAAATAAGGAATGATTTTCCCCAGGAGTATTTCACGTATAGCTACTGGTGTAGACATAAGGGCCTCCATAGTTCCCCGTTCCCATTCACGGGAGACTATCATGGCGGTGAGCAAGGCACCGATTAACGTCATAATGACTGCCACCAGACCAGGGACTAAAAAATTCTGGCTGCGTACCTGACTGTTGAACCAGATACGGTGTTGCAGATTCACGGGCATCGAGGCCCGGCTTCCCTGTTCTCGGGCCAGTTCTTCGATCCAGGTTGCCCATATGCCCTGGACATATCCTGAAACTAGTCGTGCGGTATTTGAGTCTACGCCATTAAGGATGACTTGAATAGGGGCCGGTTCATATCCGGTTTTCAGTATACGGCTGAAATCGGATTTGAGGTAGATAATGCCGTCTACTTTATGATTGATGAGTGCCTGCTTCGCTTCCTGCAGGCTGGTGATAAAAACCGGCTCGAAGTATCTGGAGGTAGAAAATTTGGCGGTAAGAGATGCGGTATGTACGCTCGAATGTTCTACCACCACAGCCACCGGGACATGTTCAGCATCAAGGGATACGCCGTAGCCGAACAGGAGCAGAAGTAGAACCGGCATAAGGAACGCTATGGCTATACTGCTTGGATCCCTCATGATCTGAAGGAATTCCTTACGCACTATCCCCCTCAGACGCATGGCCGTAGCGCCGGATCCGGACTGATTGAGGTTTTTACCTTGCTCTTTATTATTCATTGCAAACAGTTTAATATTGTCTTTACTTAACAGTCTGTTGCCGGTTGGTTGTTCCGTTCGTGTTTTTTCTTAAGCGAATGCGATACCTGGGCAGGGCTTGTATCAAGCTGAATGCCTCTTAATTCTTCGATTGTTCACGGATCAAGGTGACAAATGCCTCTTCCATGCTTACAATCGGTTCGCGGGCAATTGTTCCGGCCTGGGTGCGTATTTCCAGCGGTGTGCCGATGGCCGGAATCTCGCCGTCCACCATAATGGCCAATCGGTCGCAGTACTCAGCTTCTTCCAAAAAGTGGGTGGTTACCAATACGGTGACTCCGCTGTTAGACAAGGCATTGATATGCTTCCAGAACTCCCTGCGGGCTAGGGGGTCGACGCCGGATGTGGGCTCATCCAAAAAAAGTATGTCAGGTTCGTGCATGAGCGCGCAGGACAAAGCCAGACGCTGCTTATAACCTAATGGAAGCTCTCCGCTCGAGGCATCCTTCACCGGCGCCAGTTCAAGCTGATCCAAAGCCCACTGGATGCGTTCTTCGCGTCGGCGACCGGTCAAATCATAGACACTGCTGAAAAAGCGCAAATTTTGCATCACGCTGAGGCTGCCATAGAGTGAAAACTTCTGGGACATATAGCCGACACGGGCTCGTGCTTCAGCAGCGGCTGTACGCAGATCCACTCCGGACACGCTGAGACTGCCTTCACTCACCGGCAGCATACCGCACAACATGCGAAAAGTGGTGGTTTTACCGGCACCGTTGGCTCCCAGCAGACCAAAAACTTCACCGCGAAAGACTTGGAAGGATACATCTTTAACTGCGTAAAAATCGCCAAAGCGCCGCTTGATATGGTCGACGGCAATAACTATCCCGTCTTTTGTTTCTTTGACGGCAGTATCGAACTCGACCCCTTGGGCATCCAGTCCGCCTTTTTCCGCGTCCAGCATGGCTATATAGCCGTCTTCAAAACGCGGCGAGACTGAATCGATCTGAATTCCGTGTATATCATAAATTTTTTTCACTTTTTTGGGCTCATAGCCTTCTCGCATTACCAAACGGACCAAATCTCCCTGAATCACCGCATCCAGCACTCCTTCAGCACTCTGTAACTCTTGCTGCAGCCTTCGCTTATTGAGATCAGACGTAATTTCAAAGATTCTGTGCTGCAGGCCCCGGGTGAAGGAATCAGGCGGCCCTTGATCCAATATCCTTCCTTCATTAAGGAGAATAATATTGTCGCAGCGTTCTGCTTCATCCAGATAGGCGGTGCTAAGAAGCACGGTCGTGTGTTTTTCTTCCACCAGTCGACTGACAATAGACCATAATTCCCGTCGCGATACAGGGTCAACACCTACTGTCGGCTCATCCAAAAGTAAAAGCTTCGGTGAGCTTAACAGCGTGCAGGCCAGACCGAGCTTCTGTTTCATGCCACCTGATAACCGTCCCGCCAGCCGAGAGGTGAAATTTTGCAAATTCGTCATCTTCATAAGCTCATGATAACGCTCGGGCCTTTCATCTGAAGCCACGCCCTGCAGATCTGCGTACAAATCCAGGTTTTCGCTCACAGTAAGATCTTCGTAGAGGCCAAAGCGCTGGGGCATGTATCCCGTGACTGTTTGCACGTAAGAGGGAGCAGATGCGATCGGTGTATCGAAAAGAGTAATATCACCCTGTTCAGGACGCAAAAGGCCCAGCGCTACACGAATCAATGTTGTTTTGCCGGCTCCGTCAGGACCTACCAGGCTGGAAATGCTACCCAGGCGAATGTTGAAAGTAACATTTACCAGGGCAGGAATGGTACGCTTGCCTTCAACAAAGGTTTTGCATACAGCATTAAATGATAGGGCTGATTTCTGAAACGCAGCCGTCTCATTCACCGTTCGATCTTTTCCCGCACGAAGGTATAGTTTGTTTTTCTTTGTTGCTTCCGGATTGGTGAGGCCGAATCATAACAGTTGCAGGCATTCCCAGGCGAAGCTCATTTTCAGGATTACAGACAAAGACATGCACTTGATATACAAGACTGGTACGAATTTCCGGACTTTGCACGGTCTTGGGCGTGAATTCAGCTGTAGGGGAGATGAATCCAACCCATGCGTCGTAGGACTTTTCAGGATAGCTGTCGGTCTTCACCGATGCCTGCAAGCCAGGGAATAAGATTCCCAGATCGGCTTCTGACACATAGGTACGGATCCAGATCGGATCAGTCAGGGCCAGCGTAAAAACAGGTTGCTGCGGAGAAGCCATATCCCCCGGTTGAAGGATCCGGTTTTGAATCACCCCCCCAACAGGGGCGTAAAGCCGGGCATCCAGGAGATTTTGATGGGCAATGTCTCGAGCTGCTTGTAATGCCTTGAGCTCTGATTGCGCAGACGCTATATCTTCCTTTCGAAATCCGTCCAAGACAAGATTAAGGGTCTCTTGGGCTACTTGGAGAGCAGCTTGAGCAGCCTCTGAATTAGCCTCCGCATTATCCACCTGTTCCTGCGATACCAGATAATCCGTTGCGATGGCCTGCAACCGCTTGTATGTCCGCTGGGCATCGTGGGCACGGATACGGGCGGCTTCTACCTCTGCACGGGCTCGATCGATCTCTTCCTTGCGCGATCCAGCCACCATTTTTGCCACCATGTCGGCCTGGGCGGCAACTCGGGCCTCGCTCTGAGTTAAGACAAGTTGAAATAACGTATTATCCAGGGTTGCCAAAAGCTGCCCCTTGCTGACCGTTTCACCTTCCTCGACCTTAATTTCCGCAATGCGGTCACTCACTTTAAAGGCAAGGTTTACCTGTCGCATATCGACATTACCGTATAGTACCATCTCTGCCCTGGCTTCATCGTGCGTAATATGAGCAAAATAATACCAGATAACGCCGACCGTACCTGCCACTGATAGAATCAGAATTACAATAACGACTTTTTTCATTCGCACTCCGAAGTCGGCCTATTTAAACCAAAGAGTCCATTAGCATTATGGTCAGCGTTTTTCTGAAATAAAAGCGAATTCTGGCTTATGAGTGCAGAACATGTGATCTTTGGCATGAATTTCAGAAATTTGCAAATTCACACGGATAATCGATCAGACCTGAACAGATGTGCACGTATATTTGAAAATGGTTAAAAATCAGCACTTCGCAAGTACTATTAAGCCGTTGTTTTGGAATATCTATCAGTCAAATGTTGAAAAAATCTGTATTATCCTTTTTATTTCAGAAAAAATTTGTCTCTTCTATTCCATTTTTTATCAAATGATGAAGTCGTAAGGGTTGTAATCAGGCTTGTCTGGATATGAACTACCTTAAGCCCGATTATTTTCTCTGTCAATTTCATGCGCAGACAATGCCAGCTAATCTCTTTTCCGGGATCAATATACAGAATTCGCACTTGTGCACATTTGTATGAGAGTTTTACACTGCCGTCTATCCTGGAATATATGGAAAATTTTTTAGGTTTTCACTTTTCTAATTCTTTTTTGACGGCAATTCCGATCTTTTTCAGAGTGTAAGGTTTCCTGACATACTGTCCCGCCCCCAGACGTTGAGCCTTTTTCAATCGTTCTGTTTCGGAAAAACCGCTCGTGATGATTGCCTTCTGGCCCGGATGTAGCTTGAGGATTTCGCGGTAGGTATCGAGTCCATCCATACCAGAGTCCATGATCATGTCCAGGACAACCAGATCAACGCACTGATTTTTCAGATATTCAAAAGCTTCCTCCCCACTCGCGACAGTTTCCACTGAATAGTTTAGGCTGGAAAGCATATTGGCGGCTATCTCCCTCTGATCTTTTATGTCGTCGACTACTAAAATGGACTCCCGTTGGCCCGTAAGGTCTTCTAAGGAAAGGCCGGGTGGTGTTTTTTCAAATTTTCTCCTCGTTACAGGAAAGTACAGGGTGAACGTAGTCCCTTTTCCGTCCCTGCTTTGCACATCAATATAACCCTTGTGGTCCTTTACCGTTCCCCACACAACAGACATGCCCAGCCCTGTTCCACTCCTTCCCATTTTCTTTTTCGTGTAGAAAGGCTCAAAGATCCTTCCAATATCGTCCCGGGAGATACCTGTTCCCGTGTCTTCTACCACAAGAACCACATAATCGCCTTCGTTGACCTCGTCGTAACCAGTCACCGGCCTGTCAATGTATCTGTTTTCTGTAGAAATACGTATTTTTCCACCATCAGCCATAGCCTCGGCCGCATTGGACACCAGGTTCATAAGGGTCTTGGAGAGATGTACAGGTGATCCTGATAAGTTCAGCAGGTCCGAATCCATGCTGATCTTCACTTCCACACCTGGATGATGCGAAATCAAGCGATCGTATTCCGGGCTTCTAATATAACCTGAAACTATATCGTTGAGATTCACTACCTCACTGTGAGTCACCCCCCCTTCGCGCCAGGGTCAGTAAATCCTGCACTATGGCGGCTGCCTTTTTCCCCGCACCCTGTATGGTCATAATCGGCTTTCTTAAAGGACTATCTTCAGGCAACTGCATGAGCAGCAGATCGGGATAGCTTACGATTCCGGAAAGGACATTGTTGAGATCGTGGGCTACTCCTCCTGCAAGAGTTCCTATAGCCTCCATCTTCTCTGCCCTCTGGAGACGCACTTCAAGTTCGGACCTTTCTTTTTCAACCTGCTTTCTCTCTGATAGATCTATGATAATGCCTCTCAAGCCTGCGGGTTTTCCCTGTCGCAGAATCAGATTCGAATGTATCAAGACCGGGAATGTGCTCCCGTCTTTTCTTAGCGCTGTGTATTCTATACCGCCCAAGGTCCTGCCGCTTAAAATTGCCGTGATATTCTTCATTGCCCTTTCCCGATCATCAGATACCAGCATTTCAAGGGCATTTAAGCCTTCTTTGAAGTCTTTATCACTATAGCCGAACTCCTTGAAGGCATTGAGATTTGTGAATTTGAGCTCGCCTTCTTCATCGGTCTCAAAGACGACTTGAGGTAATGAATCAGCCAGCTCTTTATACTTCATTTCGCTTTCTCGCAGTGCCTCCTTGGTCCTTGTGAGTTCGGTTATCGGTGTAACGCTGGAACGGACACCTACAATCTGGTCTTCTTTCCAGATAGGCGCGCAATAAGCCAGCACATCAATACTATTTCCATCTTTACATTTTACTTGGAATTCACCGGGTTCTTGGGTTTCTTTTTTTAGAAGCCAGAGAAATTGTCCTTTGAATTTTTCCTCCTGTGCGGGGAATATCTGGTCTGCATATAAGCCCCTTTCCAGATCAGTTTGAGAAAAGCCTAACAATTCTAATCCATATGTATTGACGTAGGTAAACCGCCCATTGGTGTCATGCTCACAGACAATGGTAGGCAAAAGTTCCACAGTCTCCCTGAATCTTTCTTCGCTTGCACAAATAGCCGCCTCATAGTCAAGCTGCCTCTGGCGATCAAGCCCCATGGTGGCAACTATCTCCGCGTAAGTAGTGAGGAAACCAAGGATTATGGGGAGTCTCTGTTCGTCGATAATAGGCACCTCGCTTAAGGCTTCAAGATATGCCTTTTCCTCAAAGCAATATTGAGCTGCCTGAGCCCGGAAAAAGTTCAAATCAGGCGGTTCGAGTAGAAACTGTCCTGCAAAGGCATTGGCTATGTGGTTTTTTTCTATAATGATAGGCGATGCGGCATCAGTCAGGCCGTTGAGACAACGATACATGGAGAACCTTTGATTTTTTTGCAAGGCATTGGCCATTCGTGTGTCACTATTGATGCATCTCGTAAGGGTTTTCTGATTAACTCGATGGAAATCTGTGCAGATTCTTTGCCATCTGGAGCCCACCATTATTTCGCCCTCAAGGTCGATGATTGCAGCTGCAATTCCCACTGCGTCACAGAAACTGTCGAGAAGCCTTTGGCTCTTGTCAACATCAATAAGTTCTTTAAGCCTGTAACGTTCTTTTTTTTCTGCCATCTGTTCAGACTCCAGCCTTAAGTGTCTTCAACTCTAATGGAGCAGGTATCGCGGAGAAGACGATGAATGAAACAGGGAAAAACCTGGTCCCGGGAAAACACCATATAGAATATTAATCGACAGATTATATGATCTGATTAACATAAAAAGGAGGGGGCCTGTTTTGGGATATTATGCCAGTTTCACCGCAGATTCTCTTGGCCCGTTAATCTGCCAGCACTAGCGAATTAAATCAGGAATTTGTTTTTCGGCAAAAGATTGATGCATGACCATAATTACCTGTCTTGGTACAGACTTTGCTGATTAAGACGCGAAGAGTAACTATTCTACAGGAGGCAGCAACCATGAGCATCAATAATCGCGAGCCCGGTGCCGATGCCAGCGATTTTTCCATGAAATCCAGATCAGGCAAATTCTTGGGCAAAAATTCCGACGTCCAAAAAAATTTACATAAAAATTTGTTAAAGACTAAAAACATTTGCTTTTTCATCATATTACATATGATTTTCCTGCCCGGTCTCGCACTCGGGGGAGGAACCGCTGTTATATCATGGGACTCCAATACAGAGCCTGATATTTCATCATATAAGGTGTTTTATGGTACAGGCAGCGGGAATTACTCAGACTGCGTTACGGTGAATTCTACTGAGACCTCATGCCAAATCATTGACTTGCTGGAGGGAAACACCTACTATTTTGCCGTAAAGGCAGTAGACATGTCCGGACAGGAAAGTGAATTTTCTTCTGAGGTCTATAAATATATTCCAGTCCCGAATATCTCTCCGGTTGCAAATATACAGGTAAATGCAAACCAGGGCATAGCCCCATTTGAAGTAATTCTGGATGCGAGCTTATCTTCAGATGCTGATGGTGAAATAGTTCTGTATTCATGGCAATTCGGTGATGGCTCATCCGGGAACGGTGTTACTACTTCACATATCTATGATACACCGGGCACATATACAGCCAGTCTGACTGTTACCGACAATGCAGGGGCCTCGGATACGGAGACATTACAGATCGAAGTCATTTGCAACCAGCCTCCTGAAGCGTCTATGGTACTCAGCAGGGTCAGCGGTTATGCACCGTTAGCTGTAGATTTTGATGCAAGCGGTTCAACTGATAGCGACGGCAGTATTGTAGAATATAATTGGGACTTTGGCGACGAAGCAGCCGGCAGTGGATCGACTGTTTCTCACACTTATAGTAATACAGGTTCCTATACAATCACCTTATCGGTAACCGATGATAAAGGTGCTGTGGATGTCGCTACTGCGGCAATAGAGGTACGGCAGGGGTACCAATATACCTGGCATTTCGGTAATGGTCCGGATGCGGATTTTCAAGGAACTGTAGAAGATACCTATATCAATCTGAACGATCAGAACTATTCAGATAATGAAACCCTGAGGTTGTATACCTGGCCTACGGACGAGGCGGCGAATGTAATCATCATGAAATGGGATCTTTCAGCCATTCCGGGTGATGCAGAGATAAGAGAGGCCATGGTACAGCTCTTCATGTCCGATATGGAATCGGATGGTGGCGACGACCCGTACGACGTATCGGCACATCGTATAATCAACCACGACCCCGTAATTTCTCTCTGTAGCGGTTTGACATACGACGGTGTCAACGGGTGGACCACTGGTGAGGACAATATTACCCTTGCACAATCTGATATAGCTTTCGAAGAAAGCATCGTTCCAGTGGATAAAATCCATGAATACAAGTCATGGGATGTCCCTGATATGGTCCAGTACTGGATATCAACGCCTACAGAAAATTACGGATTACTCATCAATGCAGACAAAACTGCCAGTGCAGACAGTAACCGTTACTTTACCTCCAGCGAAGACGAAGATGGCACTAGACGCCCGAAACTCATTGTAACTTTTGTGACGGGTGAGCCGATCAACCTGCCGCCAATGGCCAAGATGATTGCAGAACCAATCAGCGGTCAGGCCCCACTCCTTGTGAGTTTCGACGCCAGCACCGCGCAGGATCCAGAAGGCTCGATCGCAGGTTATCAATGGGACTTCGGCGACGGTACCGGCGGTGAGGGCGCACAAATTTTCCATACTTATCAGGACCCGGGTATCTATAGCGCAAAACTCACTGTTACAGACGATCAGGGAGCTACTGATTCAATCCTCATGGAAATCAGTGTGACATCAAACAGTGCGCCTGCAGCCGTTATAGATGGCTGGCCTTTAAGCGGCTATGTACCTTTGACAGTAAGCCTGAACGCGAGTGGTTCGAGCGATAGTGATGGGTCCATAGTAAATTATAACTGGGACTTTGGTGATAATTCCAGCCAGACCGGAATTGAAGCGGAACATATCTATAATACTTCCGGTAACCATGTGGTCACTCTGACTGTAACGGATGATAACGGGGCAACAGGGACCGCCACAGTGACAGTGCAAGTGGCTGCCAACAGTCCACCGGAAATTCTGGATTTTTCTGCAAGCCCGACAGAATTTGACAATCCTCCCGGCAAGGTGACCTTCTCTTGTTCAGCTGTGGATAACGACAATGACAGCCTTTCATACAGCCTGGACTTCGGCGACGGCAAGATCACTGACGGCCTTCCCGTATCGCACAACTATACTGCGGCAGCTACATATGAGGCAGTACTTACTGTTGCTGATGATTATGGTAATGAAGTGAGCCAGTCGGTAACCATAGTGGTAAATAATTTGAGACCAAATGCCCCGAGAAATGTAAAGGTGGTACTCAAGGACTGACAGAGTAGATAAAATCAGGATGACTGAAGGTCCGGCCCTGTAATCAGAGGCCGGACTTTTTTTCTGGTTTCGTTTTGAAACCTCAATCTTTATAGCCATCCGTGTCTAAATGGTTAAGTAAAATGTAAAAGCTTACCGACATTTTAATATTGTAATGCTATAAACCAGGCCATGATCGGCACAAGGCAGGTGATCACTCCTATAAAATAGTCCGATCTAAGAGAAGGAAGGCCTGAGATCTTTAATAGTTGACCTGCGATCAGTCCCAGGATAAGACCCGACATAAAGCCGAAAAGGTGTGCTCCGATATCCGTATGCTCACCATGGGTGCCTAAAAATCCGAGGAGTGCAAGTCCCGCTCCTAAAGGTACAGCACAGTCTTTAAAAGAAAGGCGTCTTGCAGTGAGTGTCTGAAGTGCTATTATTACACCCAATGCCCCAAAAATAGCGGTAGAAGATCCGATTGCACTGTGGGCCCCCCCATGCGCCAGGGCATTAATCAAATTTCCAAGTATACCTGATAAGAGGGTTATCCACCATCCAAGGCCGGTGCCCAAAAGGCTGCAAAGCCAAACCATTAATAGCCCGCCCATCATCATGTTTCCAAGTAAATGTGGAGGGTCTGTATGCAGGGTCAGTGCAGTAACCAGGCGCCACCATTGGCCGTCATGAAGAATGCGGTCCACATCTCCGCTGCCGATCCGAATTAATTGCTCTCTCCAGTTCTCTGAAAAGGAAAAACTGAATATCGCGGTTAGTATGAGCACGGTCCAAAGGGTAGATTGCGCATTAGCATACCATGGAGCAACTTCAAATTTCAAAGGCCATGCTTCATTCTCATTCTCATATTTTTCAAGTTCGTCAGCCGCAAGGTTTTCATACTCCGGAGCGACTGCTATCCTGTAACCATATGCCGAGTGAATTATCTTATGAGGTATATTACGGGAAGTCAGCACCAGCGACCAGATTTCCGCCTGCCCCTTAGGCACAGGCCTGTTTAGATATCTTTTCAGCAAGGCTGAATGGCCAAACAGATCCTGAGGTTCAGCCGTGCTTTCATTATGTTCATTCATAAATAAAGGGGCAAATCGACATCCTTCACGACAGGTCAAAAGTAGTTTATACTTTGTTGATTACGTATTTTGACAGCGAAATTTGAAAACGGAAAAACTAACTATACTCCAAGTCTAAATTGTGGACAATAAAGTGTACATAGATTGCCGGGAAGCCGAACAGACATCGGATGGTCTTTCGTGCCGAATTAGGCGAGCAGGTGGCTCACTGACGGGCTGGATCTGGTCAACTCCTGAACCTGATGAGCAAAAATGGTTGACGTTAATAAGGATAATCATAAGGATTAATCTTATAGTGTTCCGGGAATTCCAGCATGACTTCATAACCCTCAGGGCGAGTGCCCTGACCTTCACGGTGGTCCTGTCCCTTGTTCCCATGCTCGCCTTGGGTACTGCGGTCCTAAAGGGTTTGGGCGCCGGAGACCAGATGCGTGAAGTTGCTTACAAATTTATTGACCAGCTTGATATGTCTGTAAACCCGGCCGAAGAAAGTGAGGAACAAATCACCCCTGCCGGCGGCCCTGTTCCTGCTCTGCAACCTGACAGAGACACGGCGAAAGCACCAGATCCTGCCCCAAACAGCCTCATTACTCATCTTCGAAGAGCAGTAGACCAGGTCTTTGATTATGTGGACCGCACCAACTTCGCCACCTTGGGTGCCTTTGGAATCCTGGGGGTTATGATTGCATCGATTTTTGTCCTGGGCAGCATCGAGCAGGCCATGAACGCCATCTGGCAGGCAGAGAGAAGCCGGCCAATCGGCCGGAAGGTTATGGACTATCTGGCCCTTATGATCCTGCTTCCGATAAGCATAAATACAGTAATGGCCGCAATGGCGACTCTTCAGAGCCAGGCCCTGCTGGTCAGGCTTCAGGGAATACTGCCTGGAACCTGGATAGCCTCTTTCCTCCTGAACTTGGTCCCTTTAATATTATTGATAGCCACTTTCATTATACTGTACAGGTTTCTTCCAAATACCAAGGTGAAATTTTTCCCCGCCTTTGTGGGTGGGGTCTGCGGAGGGATAGGCTGGCTCCTGATACAGGTCATCTATATAAAACTTCAGATAGGTGTGTCCCGTTACAACGCCATCTATGGCTCCTTTGCCACTCTGCCGCTCTTCCTGATTTGGATGCACGTGTGCTGGGTAGTCTTTCTGTCTGGTGCGGAAATGGCCTTTGCCGTTCAAGTCTGGCGCAGTTATCTGTGGAAAGACGCAATGCTTAATCCGAGCATTCGGCTGGCCCTTGCCTTTGACATTATGGAAACAACCCTGGCCGATTTTCATGAAAGACGGGTTACAGACCGGACCAGCCTTGCAAGGCGTCTCAACCAACCGGATTCTTATATAGTAAGCGTCCTTGAGAGTCTCTTTAGTAGGGGCCTGCTAAGGAGAGTCGACGGTGAAAAGGATCGATTCGTACCCGCAGCGCCGGCCGAAGAAATTGATTCTGCGGAGATTGTTGATCTTATCTATGGCACAGAAGTGCCTTCTTCTCCAGGAGGCCTTATGGCAAAAAAGGGTCTTAAGGCAGCAAGGTCTGCCCTGGCTGAGGAAAGAATGATACATTGAGAGACATGATCAGATCCATATTGTTCGACATGGACGGGGTAATTCTCGACAGCATGCCCTATCACGTCAGGTCCTGGCAGGAGGCCCTTATTGAGCGAGGGTTTTCAGTGTCTGCAGAGCTGCTTTACCTCCACGAGGGTGCAATTGATCTGAACACGGCCGCGGCGATCTTCAGGGGCAATAATCGTTTCATAGATGCCGATGTGTTCCGTGAGATACTGGGGCGTCAGATGGATATACTCGCCACCCGTTACCAGCCCTTGATCAAGCCGTTTCCAGCGGTGTTGCAGATCCTGAAGCGGCTCAGAGAAGCCGGGTGGCAACTTGCCCTGGTCACAAGCTCTCACGTGGAAATCCTCAAAAAGGTCCTCCCGCCCGAGATCAAAAGTTATATGGACCACATTATAACCGGAGACCAGGTCAGCAGGAGAAAACCATTTCCGGATCCATTTCTGGCTGCCCTTTCAGCCCTTGGGCAGGGTCCGGAGGCGTGCCTTGTGGTGGAAAACGCCCCTTCCGGCATCTCGGCTGCCAAGGCCGCCGCCATTCAATGTGTCGCCCTTACCACCACCCTTTCGGAAGAATACCTGTCTGGGGCCGACGCAGTATTCAACTCACATGCCGAGCTAAGTGATTATCTTTTTAGACGGCGGCCGGGGCGGGGCGAATAAAAGAAAGGCCTGAGATAAACAAGGCCAATATTTTTCAGCAATATCAATAATGTTATTCTATTCAGCTTGAAATCAAAAAAAGGGAAAGGCAGGTTCATGCTGACTTTCCCTTTTCAAAATTGTCTATTTTGCTGGTCAACCAGTCATATCTATTTACATGCGCAGATCATGTGCTATGCCGTGGCATGCATTGCACTTCGGATATTTCTGGTGTATTGCAGGATTGTGCGGCGCATCGCCATGACAATCCTGGCAGGCCATGAGTTCTTTGTGAACCGGATGACATTCTGCGCATGCCAATTCCGAATGTTTGGTCTGGTGGGTCTTAAGGTCTTCATATGGCGCTTCATGGCATCCAGCGCATATCAGATTATTTTCTATCTCCCCTGAATAGGCGATCTGCAGAGGCTCATGAACTGGATGGCAAGCAATGCATTGCGGGGTATTCATGGTTACCATTGGACTGTGATTTCCATGACATTCCGAACATTCAGGTATCCTGCCATGGATTTCAGAATGACATGAAGAGCAGTTTTCTTCCGTGTGTGCGCTGGGGTGCCTGGTCAGGGTCTGTGCCACCTGAGCATGGCATACCCTGCATTGCGGTTCCATATTGGATGGATCCGGGATTGCCGCTACCGGTCTGTGGGGGTCTGCATGACAATCTGCACATTTCTGAACCGCTGCGTCCTCGCCATGGGGATTCTCATGACAGGCAGCGCATTTCGGCATGATCTCAGCATAATTATTCTTTAAGGGATTATAGGCATGATAAACCTCGTGACAATCCGTACATGAAACACTGACATGCCTGCCACCCTCTTCCTTGATCCTTGTAAATTGATCCATATGGCATTGCGCGCACTCTTGCGTGGTGAGGGGCACTACCTGAACATTATAGACGCTCCCCCCTTCAGCGACCCCTGTTGCAGCCGTCTCCTGTGCCTGAGCAGGTTCTGCGGTCTGTAAAGCCGCAGGCCGTTGCTTTACACAGCCAAAGCTTATGGCTAAAATAAGCAGAGCTACTGTTCCTATCAGCATTCCAGTCCAATTTTTTACTGTCATTGTCCTAGTCCTTTGTTCCGGGTTTTTCCTGTTAACTGAATTCCATAATTCTAAATATTTTATAATATGATCTTAATTCCACCTTACTTAACCAGGTTGTGCGCATCTAAATGACAATCCAGACAATTCGGCATTGCCTTATGCTGTGCTGGCGAATGTGGTTTGCCGTGGCATGTCTCACACTGAGGGATAAAAGCATGGACTTCCTTGTGACAGAATGCGCAGGTAAAGGTCTTATGCGCCGTGTCGGTCTGGTTCATGAGATCGCCAACTCCCTCGTGGCATGGCGTACAGTAAGACCTTGGTGTTTCATCAGCATAATGGATTACCAGTGGCTTATGTACAGGGTGACATCCCAGACAATCCGTTGTTGTCTGACCCTGTGTGTGCGGCTCATGACACACAGAGCAGTCGGGGATTTCCCCGTGAGCGGTATGACAGAAAGTACAGGCTACCTCTGTGTGCTTGCTTGGATGGTCCTGAAGTTCCTGGCCCTGTTCGGGGTGACAGGTCAGACAGGCCGCGGTGATATTGTCATCGAGTTGTAATGCCAGGGGCTGGTGCGGGTCGGAATGGCAGGAAAGACAATTAGCTAATTCATAGTGTACCTTTCCTGAATGGCACATGGAACACTGCGGAATCGTTTCTGTCCCCAGTGGCGGGTGTTCTCTGTGGCAATCCAGACACCCCACAGCCGTCTTGTGGAGGCCGCCGTTCTGCTCTACACTTGCAGATTCTGCCTTGTGACATTTTATACAGTCGGAATTTTGAAGGCTTACGACATTCTGCGCCAGGGCAAAAGCGCTGAATGCAGTAACAGTTGTTGCAGATAAAAAGAATGTATTTATAATTTTAATAAACGTTGCAGTTTTGTTTTTCATCCCTCAGCACACCTTCCTCAACCGGGACCTTTTGTGTTGACAGATCCCAAAAATTGAATTTTCATTCAGTCCTGTTGCAGATTATATCCCCTCATGGCAAAACGATGAATCAAACAGACCCTCTCACTCTTCAGAAAACACTTCCACCGCGTATTAAAACGGCATATTCTAATCCAATAATTAATACCATCTATTATCCCACCCATTCAAATAGCAAACCACCCCTCTATTTGTCAAGTAATAACTTCTACCACCACTTAATATTTGCAGCTTAATAATTGCATCGAGCGTCAACGCATAAAAAAATCCCCGGGCGGTTTTCCCGGGGATTTTACAGTAAAATAACTGTTATGTCTTGATTATGTCTATCCGATTTTTTTGTTAAATCTCTTGCGACCAAAGGCGATCATGCCGAAGAGACCTGTACCTACCAGCAATACAGTGGCAGGTTCGGGGACCGGGGCGCTGCCTTGGCCCATAAGCACATCGTTGCCGCATTCCATAGTAAAATGTGCAGTAAAGTCCTGTAAATCAGCCTCGGCATTTATAAGATCACAGAGATCTATGGCTACGGCGTTGTGTGTTCCACCCTGAAGACCGCCCACATCATCATTAACCAGGCCGGTGTGATATGTAAAATCGTAGTTCCCCACAAGTTCACCGCCAGATGTTAAGGCTACTGGATTTGCAAAATTATTCTGACCATAATAAGCCACGCTTGTTGTTACAGGATCATCTATTGGAGAATCATCTAATTTATAGACATCGTAATCAAATGTATAGAATTTGCTATTATTAAGGGTGCCAAAGTTAAGATGAAGTGCGTATTCATAGCCAAATCTAGACCCATCATCGGATCCATAGTCTCCGTCCGTGTCGATAAAGATATCCCCTGAATTGAAACGTACTCCATTTCCTACTTCACCTTCTGCAAAATTATAACCGCCCACCATGGTCAGCATTGTACCATCAAGGAAAAAACCTTCCAGATCCCACATTTGCCCTGTAACACAACCGGGTTCAACCTCCTGGTCTTCTTTTTCGGTATTCCACCAGGCATTATAAGTAGTATTAGTGCTGCCGGCACGGACTCCGTCGTACATGGTTATGTCAGTTCCCAGAGGGATTGCAGAGACAATTCCTGTAGTGCCCAAAACCATTAAAATGGAAAATAAAAAGATTTCTAACGACCTTTTCGTACTCTTCATTTTTATCTCCTTTCTTCTTGGAATTAGAATTCCAAAATTCTATTGTATATACAGCAATAATAATGCCATATTTTCAAGTTACTGATTTTCTTAATATTTTATAAAAATGTTGTTGGTATAGATTTGAGTGGTGTAAAGAATTCCGACAGTGTTTTGTGACAGGAATTACTATACTTTTATCCCGCTAAATTAAATAATTTACTGTAATCATGGATAAAAAAATGAAATTGTCAAAAACAGGTCGAAATTTTATGGCAATTCTACTAAAAATGGTGTCGAAATTCTTTACAGTTTTTAGAGGCATTTGGGGGTTCTCAATCAGGATAAACTGTTCACTTCATACCTGACTGGCGAAGTTTGTATTCGGCCGTACATGAGGATTTTGAGGTGCGGCAACTATCAAATCCCAGCGGTAATTTTCAGGGAACCTGCGATTTCACGTACTGTTAAAATTTCCGACACCTTGAGATAGCGGCAGTTTCAAGATAAATCGCGCTCCGCCTTCGGCCGTATTTTCTGCTGATATGTATCCATTGAGGCCTGCCATGAGCTGCCTTACCTGCCACAGGCCGATACCGCTGCCTTTGGGCTTGCTGGTCTTGAAGGGTTCGAACAGGGCATGGGGCAACAACTCCTGCGGAATTCCAGGACCGTTGTCAATAATCTCAATTATTGCCTGCTTGCGACCATATTCCCTGTTTGTCTTTATCTGCACCTCCGTTCCATCACCGCCTGCCTCCAGGACGTTAAGCAGCAGATTTTCCAAAATACTGGATAATAGTCCAGAATCAGTGTGTGCATGTATTTCGCCCTGACAGTCGAGGCTGATTTTCAGGGCACCCATCTTCTTTCCCAAATGCCGGCAGCGGTCTTTAAGAAAATGACAGAGTTCCAATTCCTCCCATGCAGGCGCGCTTTCCCCCTTGAGCGCCCTTAAACGGTCCTGCACCTTGGCCATACGTTTCAGTGCATCATCAATGGCCTTCAGCATATCCTGCTGAAATTCGGGTTCATGGATATAATCCGGGGCATTATCCCTTATCAGAGAGAGCATGGTAGCCGCATTCTTGACATCGTGGAGGACAAAGGCCGAAAGCCGGTCCCATGCCTCTTTTTCACGGGTATGGGCAAGTTGCTCCGCCATGCGCACAGCCAGCAGGGCGGAAGCCGCCTGAGTTCCCAGGGCTGTCAAAAGGTCAAAATCATCCTGGCCGTATCGTCCTCCAGTGAATTCAGGCCCGATGCCGATAAACCCGACGAGCTGGTCACCGATGAAAAGCGGTGTCACTAATACCAGATTTAACTTTTCCAGGAAGCCCTTCTTTTTAGCCAATGTCTCTTTCCAGACATTATCGGGTTCGTCTTCCCCAAGGTGAAAATAAGGATGGGTCTCCAGGAATCGGACCAGTGGATCATCCGGAGAAAGGATATATTCATCGGTTTTGCCATTTTGATTCCCCTCGAGGGAAATTGTTCTATAGCCACGTTCCCTGTCCCCCAGCCATATAATCAGTTTGGTCGTATAGAGACTGTCTGTCAGGACCCGGTGCAGGGCCTTTACCACCTCTGTTTCGGTTAATGCTCCCTGAAGCCGACGAGAAAGGGCCAGCCATTCGTCCCGATATTCATATTTGTTGACATAAAAATGTGTACTGATAAAAAAATGCACCCGTCTGCGCAGCTTTCCGGAACAGGCAAAGATGCCGAGGGCAACCAACCCCAGGGCCAGAAACAGCCAGCGCAGGACAAAGGGGAGTTCCAGCCCGCAGGTTCGCATGATCAGAGAGCTAATTCCAAGGACCAAAAGATAAACAGCAAATACTAAGGGGGTGACAAAGGAATAGACAACCTTTCTGGATACGAACATCTTGCGGTTCAACAGCCGATGGCGGGCTACTGCGTATGACATCAGAGACCAGGAAAGGATTAGAAGCGCAGCGAGCAGAAATAAATGGTCGGGAATAAGACGAAAGTATGTAAGCCGGTAGGATGTCGCCCAGCAAAGTGTTGCGCAGACCAGGAAGCTTCCGACTATCAGGAATTTATACTCCCATCGATATGCAGGCGTCAGTGCGCGCCAGAATTCCTCCAGGCGCCAGGCCGCAAACAGCATGGCTGTCAGGATAAAAATGGAATAAAAATATAGAGGATCATAGAGGTCAAAGATCAGGATGCCGTCTACTACCAGGAACAAGGAATTATAGACCAGGCAATAATAGGACAATCCAGCTATCAGCGTCCCCACAGAGATCTCAGTATAAAAAGAGAGCCGGGAACCTGTGTTTGCAGCAACGGTTGCTTTACGCAACCGATAGGCCACATTAAACCATATAAGGGTAAAGACAATTTCTGAAAAAAGGACCGCTGAAATCACAGGCGGTTCCAGATTATAGGCCAAATAGATATATTCTCCGGCCAGCAGGGGCAGGCTCAGCAGGGATTGCACCAGAGACAGGGAAAACAGGCGCTCTCCGGTTTTCAGCTGAATGGCAAAGAGGCAGGAGAGTAAGAGTAACAGATTCAGGGCGTAAAAGAGATGGATCATCATGGAAGCCGCCTGAAATGCCGAAAGTTGTCTAAAATGCCCAGGATTGAGATAAATTTGGCATTATTCACGGCTATTCATGATGAGGATCTTACAAAAAGTCGAGACGTACTCTGGTTGATGTACAATCTTGAAACAGCCGATTCTCTGAAGGCATAAATCCTATCCTACACAGTTACCTGCCTATGTCGCAGAGCTACAAAATTATGTCTGACCAGGGGCTATAAGCCGAGAGTATTTGATGTCTTACGGCACAACAAAATAGGTCATCCAGAAATAATAATCGTCCAGATCCAGATCGCCTGCGGCTGTCACCAAGAGATAGAGTTCATATGCCCCCGAAGGCCATGTTGAAACCGGGATATCCCCATACAGCGATTCATCTATGTCTCCCCATCCTGAACTTATCCAGGGTACAAGCCCGGATGACAGCAACTGAAAGCCCAGATTCGGCTTAACTATAAACACATCAGGATTTATTACCGGTGCATATATACCCAGGTATAGGTCAACAGCCCCTGAAAAAGGGGGTAGCCCAACCTGCAGGCTCAATACTCCACCTAAGACATCGCCCACTGCGAACGGCTTGCAAAGGCCTGCTCCCGGATTTTTTACAGGGGCCTCCACGGGGAAATATGGATATATATTCGATCCTGACGGCAAAGGCAGTGCAAACACAGGAATACCAAGGGCGCCGAAATCAGCTGTTACCGACTTGTCGGAATCCATTGTCAGTAACATATTCCGGAGCCTGAACAGTCTCCTGACCATTCGATGAACTGGGAAGTATAATCAGTACCGTCAATGGGCGTGGCCGTAAGAGCAACGGATTCGCCGGTGGCAAAATCATTACTGCACGTCATAGTCAATGTAATATTACCGCTTGTACAGTCTATCCCTGCGGGAGTACTTAAGACATTGCCTGAACCGTTGATTGTAATGTCAAGTGTGTACTGTGCTTCTACCCATGGTGCATCAAAATAAAGGCCGTTTCTCCCTGAATAGGAGAAAACCACTCCCCCTCCAGTGGCTGATGCGCCAGGCGAATAAATTATTCTGGGGGCAACGTCTTCCGGCCAGGGTTGAACATCCTGATCGTTTACCACCTGACTGCCTCTCCAGCTGGATGGATCACCGGTGGATGCATACGTCCATACAGCGTCAGTTCCCAGTAACGGATCATCTTTAATATAGACCATGTCTACCCACTGGTTCGGATAACCTTTATAGAACCTGATGTCCGCAATATATTCATCAATGCCGTCAACCGCGGATACAGTATATTCCGCTGGGTCCCAGGTCTGCCCTGCATCGGGACTGTATCTGAAATGGAGGTCTATCTCATGCCCTCCACGGTCACGGTTGTACAGCACCCAGACACCCGAATCATCAACATTGGCGGCAGCAACACGGGGATCGTAGTCTTTGAAGACATTGTCGGTCAGACGTGTTTTGATATCCCACATGCCGCCACTGGCAGGCAACCTGAAGAAAGTTATCTCTGCAGGCGAGGCATACTCTAAACCGGCATAGGTCCAGAACAGGTGATCCGAAGAGCCCGGACCATAAGCCAGGCTTTGTCTCTTGTCACCACCGGACCAGGACCAGTTTACCATTGGATTCCATGTCTGCCCATTGTCATCCGAATATCTTACATATTGATTGTCGCCATTCGATGTACCATCCATCCAGGTCACGAAAATCCTGTCGTCATTTATGTTCTGCGTTATATCAAAACTGCCCTCAAGAACAGGCCCTGTGGCTACTACGGTATGATAGGGATCATAAACATCCAGAGGGACTCTCATCGAGATGAGGTTTTCATTGCTGTTTACAAAGAACACATCCAGGCCCTTAGGCGAATCATCATAAAGAAGCCTGATTCTCTCAAGGTCAGTTCGCAAAGCAGCACCTTCCGGTCTGTTTGTTCCAAAGGTCGTCAACTGACTCCAGGTCTTACCGTGATTGCTTGACCGGTATACACGGATAAGATGTTCTCCCGCTTGCTGAAAGGCTACATACATGTCGCCTGTATTCACATTATAATCTACATCAAAACAGTTTACTGTCCCTTCGTTCCAGATCGGAATGTCAGGACCCCAACAAAATACCGACTGAGACGATACCAAGATCATTGCCGTTGCCATTGCCATTGCCAAAATGCTTGTCTTTTTCAAGATTTATCCCCCTGTGTTCAAGTAATGCGGCTGATGGGAATCAATAACCTGATTTCGTAATAAAGATTACCTTGCAAGGACTTCTAATGTCAAGGGATACAAAAAAAGGCGATTCCGGAACGTGGTTGATCATTTTCTAAGCCTATAAAAAATTGCGTGGAATTTTATGTATTTTGTACATTGGTGAATTGGATTTTTTTGGGCATGAATGTTACATTCCCTGCTTATATTTAATGTATTATGGTTTTGGTTGACGATAAATAAAAAAACGGAAAAGGAAGATGGAATCGACAATCAAGGTCTTTGAAAGGCCGTTTGAGGAACTCCTGGAGGAATCTGTCCGAATCCACGGGCATCTGTGTGCCGGCCAGGTCCTTGGTGTACGGCTCGCCATAATGGGGTTGCGTCTGATTGGTATATCTGATCCGAAGGGTCAGGATCGTAAATCTTTTATGGTCTATGTAGAGATTGACCGTTGCGCGACCGATGCCATACAGTCAGTGACCGGTTGTTCTCTGGGCAAACGTTCTCTGAGATGGGTGGATTACGGGATAATGGCTGCAACCTTTATTAACCTGAAGACCGGTAAGGCATTCAGAATAGTTGCCAGAGAAGAGTCAAGAGAACTTTCACGGAAATATTGCCCGGAAATTAAGGACAAATACAGGCGTCAATTAAAGGCCTATAAGCTGATGAGCGATAATGAGCTCTTCAGGGTGCAGGAGGTGGGACTGGAAGTGCCTGTCTTCGACCTGCCGGGAAGACCAGTCAACAGGGTACAGTGCGAGGCCTGCGGTGACTATGTTCAGGACTGCAGGGAAGTGAAGACCAAAGACGGCAAGGTGCTGTGTCGGGCCTGCGCGCACGGTGCCTACTATAAAATTTTGTGAGAGATTCCAAGGTGTAAGAATGGGCCTAAAGGTGGTTCCTGTAAACAAGGCCGTGGGGATGGTTCTTCCCCATGATATGACCGAGATAATCCCTGGCAGGGAAAAAGGGCCTGCTTTCAGGAAAGGACATGTGATTAAGGACAGTGACATACCCCATTTGAGGCGCATGGGGAAAAATCACATCTACGTGCTGGAATTCTCAGGGCATGAACTGCATGAAGATGAAGCAGCACTGACCATGGCACACGCCATAGCAGGCCCGGGCATTGAATATGGCAGTCAACCGTCTGAAGGTAAAATCTGTTTTCATGCAGGGATAGACGGCCTGTTGCAGGTGGACCGGCAGCAGTTGTTGGCATTTAACCTCCTTGGAGAGGTCATGCTGGCTACTTGTCATAACAACACAGTGGTCAAAAAGGGTGATCTTGTGGCTGCGGGCAGGGCAATACCACTTGTGGTGCCCAAGCCGCTGGTTTTTGAGGCGGTATCTATTGCATCGGTTGGCGGGGGGCTCATCGCGGTCCTTCCTTGGAAAATTAGCAGGGCAGCCGTTTTAGTTACGGGTCAAGAGGTGTTTGATGGCCACATAAAGGACGCCTTTGGTCCGATAATAAAGGAAAAACTTCAAAAATACGGTGTGGATGTATTGTCATTTTCTTTGCTCCCGGACGATATCGAGATAATCCCGGGAGAGATAAAGAAAGCCATCGGGCTGGGAGCCGAATTGATATTATGTGCAGGCGGGATGTCGGTTGATCCGGATGACGTGACCCCCATGGCAATCAGTGAGGCCGGTGCACAAGACATCGTGTATGGAAGTCCGGTTTTGCCCGGGGCCATGTTTCTGGTTAGCTATATTGGAGATGTGCCTGTCCTTGGAATTCCGGCCTGTGCCATATATTACCATACAACCATCCTGGACCTGATGCTTCCCAGAATATTGGCAGGGGAACACATAGACCGGGAAAAGATTGCGGCCCTGGGCCATGGTGGACTATGTTTTAACTGTAAGAAGTGTAATTATCCATTTTGCCCTTTTGGTAAAGGTTGAAAAAAACAGGGAATCCTTCACGTCAAGTCAAAAGTAGTTTAGACTATATTATTATATTTAAAATTATAAATGAGCGCTGATAAATCGAATTGTTGCCCAATTTATAATGTCGAGTTTACGGCTTTGACAACATCAGACAGTTCGATAATACAGCTTTTTTGAGTAAAAACGCTGAGCTGCATGAGCAGAACAGTCTTCTAATCCATAATTTTGTAAGGATATCAATAATATGTTTATATTAAGTAATTTCATGCATTCCCTCGCCACTGTTGTCGATATTGTGCTAAATCTCTATATCTGGATATTGATTGCCAGGGCCGTATTATCCTGGGTTAACCCTGATCCCTATAATCCTATAGTAAAATTTCTGTATAATATAACCGAACCTTTAATGTACCGGGTTCGGCGTATATTCCCTTTACAGTTCGGGGGAGTAGATTTAACCCCTATGGTAATCATCCTTGCAATAATCTTTTTGCGCAGCTTTATCGTACCAACGCTTCATCAGTTGGCCAATCAAATTGCTTAGAGGTAGCATATGAGTCTCACGCCCAATGAAATACTTGAGAAGGAATTCCGTGCCAGGTTCAGGGGTTACGATACCAAAGAAGTAGACTCTTTTCTTGAGGAAATAAGTCAAATTATGACCTCTCTGATCAAGGAGAATAATGATTTAAAGGATCAGCTGGTCGCATATAAGAATAAGTTGACAGATCTCAAAAACAGGGAAGAGGAGTTCCGAGATGCCTTGACGTCTGTTCACAAGCTGTCAGAGAAAATGAAGTCACAGGCCGAAAAAGATGCAGAACTCGTGCTTGAGAGGGCAAGACTGGATGCGGAACGTATTGTTGCTTATGCCCACCAGGAGGCCGTTCAGCTGGAAGAGCGAATAATGGGGCTTCGACGTATTCAGAGGGAGACTGCGTATAAAATGCGCTCTACTCTTGAGAATTGTTTGCGGGTCGTAGATGAGGAGGCGCTGCCGCCGGAGGAGATTGATCAGGCAATAAACCTTGCCGCATCTGAAATGAGGGCTATTCGAGAGGTCTCTCGCGACCTGAGAGAAGACATGGATGCAGTTTCTGGTGATGGAGAGGAGACGAGCAGCACAAACAGGCCTTTTACACCTGATATTCTGGGGGCATCTGATAATGGAGGCGGGCATGAGAACGCTTCTCAGAAGGATAGAACAGACGGCTCTGACCTAAGTATTGATCAGAATCAGGCATAGTCCTCATAAACAGGCGGCTCCGCGCTTGCTTGTTTAGTCAGTAAGGCTTCGTAAAAACATTCTAGCAACCCCCTTACTTCATCCACTAAATTAGCGTTATTAAGGGATTTTCTTAATAGTGCACTTCCATGCAGGCCCTTGGTATACCAAGTCAGGTGCTTTCGAGAAAGCCTCAAGCCCACCGGGAGCCCGTAAAAATCAACAATGTGTTCGAAGTGCCTCATCATTATTGCATATTGTTCTTCAAGGCCGGGAGGTCTTTTATCTTTACCTGTTTCCAGAAAATGCAGTATCTGATCAAATAGCCAGGGCCTTCCGAGGGCGCCTCTTCCTACCATCATACCGTCAGCATTGGAGATTTCGATGCAAAGGCCGGCATCTTTCGGGCTTTTTATATCACCATTTGCGATTACGGGAATAGAGACCGACTCCTTGACTTCTCTGATTGCCGACCAGTCAGCTTTCCCTGAAAACATTCGGCTGCGGGTCCGGCCATGGACAGTAACAAGCGAGGCGCCGGAATTCTGGGCAATTTTAGCGAGTCCGGCTGCATTTATGCTTTTGTGATCCCAACCCAGACGAATCTTCACGGTGACAGGTATACCCACCGCTTTCACGATCGATTCTATGATCCTTCCCGCCAGCACCTCATCACGCATCAGATTTGCCCCTGCCCCAGTCTTTACGATTTTGCGCTGGGGGCACCCCATATTTATGTCAATTATCGCTGCACCCAGAGACTCGTTAATCCGGGCCGCTTCGGTCATAACACAGGGATCTGATCCTGAGATCTGCACTGCCAGGGGAAATTCTTTTTCAGCAGTGCTAACCATGCGGAGAGATCGGGCACTGTTACGTATCAGTGCTTGAGAAGCTATCATTTCGCTTACTACCAACCCGGCCCCGCATGATTTGGCAAGGCACCTGAAAGGATAATCCGTAATCCCCGCCATCGGGGCAAGGAATACACGATTGGATAAAATCACCGGGCCTATTTTCATGGGCTGCAGCACGTGATTTCCAAATGTATGCCAGGGCCCCTTTGAATTTTTATAATGAATGCCCATTTTTAGAATATTCAATATATGGTTAAAGTGTCTTTACCAATACCTGCTTGATAGCCATGGGATTAAAGGATTTTTGGGATAATTTTGCTGAATCGGCAAAAAAAGACATTTTGTTATTGGAGCGGTCTTTAACCCCTTGCAGTGATCAGAGGAGACGGTCAGAAAATCTCCTGTACTCTAACTATTTTCATCAGAGCCCAGGAATTGAGTCCCGAGATACATGTAATGGAGTCCTGAAATTATAGTGATCAGGGCGGTAACTATATAAAGAAAAGGTAAAATTTGATTAAAAAGGACCAAGTTATAATCTGCGAGGACAATAAAGATAGTCCCCAATTGGGTTACTGTCGTAATCTTGCTGAGCACAGACGGGTGAATTTCCACTCCACCCTGAAAGAGAAAAAGTATCAGGACACCAAATACAATTATCATATCTCTACTAATCACGGTTACTGCCAGCCAGCCCGGCAGAAATCCTATGACTGCAAGAGTTACATAAGCGGATGTGAGGAGAAGTTTATCGGCGATAGGGTCCAAAATGGCTCCGATGCGGGTCTTTTGCCTCATGCATCTGGCTATCAGACCGTCCAGGCCGTCGGTTATCCCTGCTATAGTGAAAACAATCAATGCCTCCAAAAACTTACTGTTTATGAGCAGTATCACCAGCAGCGGCGTCAGTATAATGCGTATGAGGGTCAGCAAATTAGGTAAATTCAATTTCCAGACCTTTCCATTATCCAATTTTTTGCCAGATCCCTTGAATATCCATTATGGTTTCAGGATGATACCACCTGATTTCAGGATCGGCCCTGAACCATGTAATCTGGCGTTTTGCATAACGGCGTGTATCCCTTCTTAATTGGTCTACGGTCTTATCAAAGGGCACGTCTCCGTTGAGAAAACGGATAATATGCCGATATCCAAGTGACTGCAAGGGTTTTAAGTGATGTGAATACCCTTTATTTAACAAGGACTTGACTTCCTCCAGAAGCCCGCTGTCCATCATAGCGTGAACACGCGAGTCAATTAGTTTATAGAGCTCTTCTCTGGGCCTTATCAGTCCTATCTTCGTGCACAACATTTTCTTTCCGGAATTGCCTTTATGCCTCCGATGCCATATTGATATGGGTTCCCCGGTCTGACAATAGACCTCGAGCGCCCTTGTGACTCTAAATGTATCATTCGGATGGAGTCTGCCCGCTGTTTCAGGGTCTGCATGGGCGAGGAGGTCATAAAGGGCCCTTTTCCCCTGATTTGCTGAGACCTCACGCAATATTTCCCTTACCGTTGGATCGCGCCCGGGACACGAGGCCAGCCCATCAAGCAGGGATCTCAGATAGAGTCCGCTGCCACCAACCAGCAAGGGTACCTTTCCTCTTGCCTTTATGGACCTGATGACGCCCAATGCCTTATGCACAAAGTCCGCGGCGTCAAAAGGCTCATCAGGATCTGCAATGTCAATCAGGTGATGGGGGACCTGCTTCTGTTCCTCAAGGCCGGGTTTTGCGGTTCCGATATCAAGTCCCCTGAACACCTGCACTGAATCCACATTTATGATCTCGGCCCGGATTTCTTTTGCAAGACGAATAGACAGGGCCGTCTTTCCTACAGCAGTCGGCCCGACAAGGGCCACCGGTGGAAAAATAGAAATTGAAGAGTCGAGAGGGTCAATCATTGATTATACCGCAAAACGTCTTGTGGCATGATTCTGTTGAAAATGTTGCGGATTACGGCCACACAATTTACCCCGAATGAAGAGTGCCTGGCGTACTCAGCAGTGACGAGTAAATTGAAGCAGCGCGGCAGATGGGGCTTTTTGAACGGAATAATCATTGTTTTCGCCCAAATCGCCGCTCTATCTCGTTGAATCCCAAAATCTGAGAAACAGGTCTTCCATGGGGACAGTGGGTCACCTGTTCGGAAACCAGTTCCTTGATTAATGCATCCATCTCCTGTAACTCCAGATGGTGATTGGCCTTTATTGCGGAATGACAGGCCATAGATGCCAGAAGATCGTGAACCAGGCCTTTTGCATCCTGTTCTGGAAAATTAAGAATACGGTCAATCAGTTCACTTGCTACCTGGCTGGTCTTGGAACATGACGCTAAGAAATCCGGGACCGCCCTGACAGCAATCTGTGAATGTCCAAAGGGCTCGATTACCACTCCTAATCGGGTTAGTATGGGACATATTTCCGGCAGCTTTGCAATATCTTGCGGATTTCTTTCCATGACTTCAGGAAATACAAGGGGTTGGGCATTCAGGGAATCAGTTTGGGCGATCTGCTTGTTCAGCCTCTTAAAGATAATGGCCTCATGAGCTGCATGCTGGTCTATAAGCACAAGGCCATGAGGCCCTTCTGCCAGTATATAACTCTTTGCCAACTGTCCCAAAATACGAAAGTCACACCATAAATCGGCTCCATCAGACTCTTGGACCTGGTGGTCCTTATCCGTTGATGCCTGAGGCACTGTGCCGGCAGTCAGGGCTGTTTTCTGATTTTGCCAGGGCGACGAAGGTTCCCCGTAACCGGAGACTGCCTCTGAGACCTGAAGGGTGTCAGAAAAAATATCCAGTTTCTGCTGATCAATTGAAAGCCCTGTTTCTTTTGACCCTGCCGGGGTCTTTTCAAAAGTCGAGGCAATTACCTTTATGCCTTCAAGGGCCCTTTGTACAGAATGGTAAACAATCCGGTATATTACGTCTGGATCGTGGAAACGGACTTCTTGTTTGGCAGGATGTACATTCACGTCTACCTGGTCCGGCTGTACCTCCAGAAACAGCGCCCCCACAGGGTATGAATTCTTCATCGTGAAGCCTCTGAATGCCTGATTAAGGGCCTTCCACAGCAGTCTGCTGTTTATGGGTCTTTGATTCAAAAAAAAGTAAAAGGACTTAGAGGATGCCCTTGCCTCCTCCGGCGGCGTCACATAACCTGAAACCAGGATTTTCATGGATTCGCCTTTGACCGGCAGCATCTGAAGAACAAGTTTATCTCCTGCCAGTGGCCAAAGGCGTTGGGAGCCATGGCAACCGGGACGGGATCGGAATATTTCCCTTCCATCACTCAGGAGTTCAAAAAGGATATTTGGAAAACCTACTGATAGTGTACGTACTATTTGGGAAATATGCCCCAGCTCCGTCTGACGTCTCTTGAGAAAATTGCGTCTTGCCGGTATCTCCAGAAAAAGGTCCTGTACCTCAACTTTAGTACCTGAGGGGCATCCTGCGGCCACAATTTTTTTGTCTCTTCCGAAGTCCACTCTCACCTGCCACCCTTCAATATTGTCATAAGGCCTGGAAGTTATGGACAGCCGGGAAACAGCCCCGATACTGGAAAGGGCCTCACCCCTGAAACCCATGGTGCCTATAAGATTCAGATCGGCCTCATCTATGATTTTGCTGGTTGCGTGGCGCTCAACCGATAGATCGATATCTTCTTTTTCCAAGCCGATGCCATCGTCTGTAACCCTTATCAGGTGTTTGCCGCCATCTTTCAGCTCTACACGGATACGCTTTGCGCCTGCGTCTATAGAATTTTCCAGGAGTTCCTTTACTATCGAGGCCGGTCTTTCCACTACCTCACCTGCCGCGATCTGATTGGCTATATGGGGAGGAAGGATATGTATTTTTGACACAATAATTCCTGCTTCACGTAATTGTTTATTCGATCTAAATATTCATGCTCCACGTCAGGGAATAAATAATTATTGCTGCCTGCAAGCCCATTCAATCACTTCGCTATTGTTGCCTTGGATATGCTCTGTTATAGTTCATGACTTCTTCAACAATTTTACCATCCAAGATCATAAAAATGAATTGATAACAAAAAAAATTGCAAATACATCACAAAAAAAGAGATTTTTTCCTTAGACATGTCTGAAATATATCTTGATTACAATGCAACCACACCGGTTGCAAAGCCGGTGCAGGAGGAAGTAAGTTTCGCACTGGCAGAAAAATGGGGCAATCCCAGCAGCGGACACAGGTTGGGCCAAATGGCCAAGAAAGCGCTGGAATACGCCAGGACCCAAGTGGCATCGCTACTCAACGCGGATCCTTCTGAGATCCTCTTCACCAGCGGAGGCACAGAGTCCAACAATATAGCTATAACAGGCTTATGCCAAGCCATGTCAGGCAAAGGCCGACACATCATCACCACTTGTATAGAGCATCCATCCATTATGAACCCCTGCCTGCATTTGCTTGAACAGGGGTGGGAGGTGTCCTTTATAAAGGTAAACAGTCAGGGTGTTGCAGATCCCATGGAAGTCGAAAGGGCCTTGCGCCCCGATACAGTTATGGTCTCTGTAATGCTGGCAAACAATGAGACCGGGGCTATTCAACCGGTAGCTGCGGTTTCGCAAGTGGCTCACAGGCATGGGGTATTGGTTCATTCAGATGCGGCCCAGGCCGTGGGCAAGATACCTGTAGATGTCAAGGACCTGGGGGTGGACTACCTGAGTATTGCGGGGCACAAACTCTATGCGCCAAAAGGAATAGGCGTCCTGTATTGCAAAACAGACGCACCTCTCGGCCGGATTATGTTCGGCGGGGGCCAGGAGCAGGGTCTTCGACCCGGTACTGAGCCAGTTCCCCTGGCAGTCGGGCTGGGGGCTGCCTGTAATTTTGTCGCCAGAGACATTAATGCCGAGTCAGAAAGGCAGAAATGTCTTCGGGAGAAGCTTTATACAGAACTATTCAGACTGGACCATACCATAATCAGGCATGGCGATCCTGAGAATACAATTCCCAATACCCTTAGCGTCAGTTTTGTCGGCAAGAATGGAGCGGAGATATTGAGCCGGGTCCCTGAAGTCATGGCCTCCACCGGTGCGGCCTGCCATGACAGGACAATTAAGGTCTCCCACGTGCTTGCCGCCATGGGTATCTCACCGGAAGTAGCCTCTGGGACCGTTCGTTTTTCACTGGGTCGGGGTACTACCGAATCAGATATAGAAAAAGCCGTCCGGCTTATCGGCAGGTTATTCGACAGGATGTAAGCGTTTACAGGGTACCATATCTGCTTTTCTGTCGGGTACTCGAAGTACGGGAAGTACGTCTGCGTGCACTCTGCCTCGCATCTGCATCACCCTGTAAACGCTTACGAAAGGATAAAAAAATGAAATTTGTTGACTTGGACAGACAGTATCAAAGATACAGATATGAAATAGACTCGGCCATCCAGGAGACAATCAAAAAGGGCCAGTTTGTATTGGGCAAGCCGGTGGAGGACCTGGAGAACGCTCTTGCAGCTTATGTAGGGGTCAGACATGCGATAGGGGTCGGCTCGGGTACGGATGGGCTGCTCCTTGCCCTTATGGCCATGGATTTGAGGCCTGAAGAAGAGGTCATTACAACCCCTTTTACATTTATAGCCACTGCGGAAGTCATGGTCCTTCTGAGGGCAAAGCCTTTGTTTGTGGATATAGACCCCGAGAGCTTTAATCTTGATACGGGCGGGATTCGGGATGCCCTGGTTAAAAGGCAGAAGGCGGGGGCCAGGGTGCGGGGCATTCTGCCTGTGAGCCTTTATGGCCAGTGCCCTGATATGGACGAAATCAATGAAATTGCATCAGAGTTCGGCCTGTTTGTTGTTGAGGATGCCTGTCAGTCATTTGGGGCGGAATACAAAGACCGCCTTTCCTGTGGCCTCAACGCCATGGGTGTCACCTCTTTTTTTCCTTCAAAGCCCCTTGGTGCATATGGGGACGGCGGCATGGTCTTCACTAATGACAATGTAATGGCGGATATGATAAAGTGCCTCAGGGTTCATGGCCAGAGGGTCAGATACCGGCATGAAGAAATAGGTCTTAACGCCAGGCTGGATAGCATCCAGGCCGCAATAGTCCTGGCCAAATTCGCCCACTTTGGTGAAGAGATTAAGGCCAGGCAGGAGGCTGCCGAACGTTATTCAGAGCTGATTAACCAAAAAATACCGGAGATAAAGACCCCTGCAGTAATGCCTGACAGGACATGCGTGTATGCCCAGTATACCGTAAGAATCCCAGGGGGATTGAGGGAGAAGGTGACCACTCATCTAAAACAGGAGGGCATTCCCTTTGCCATTCATTATCCTATACCGATCCACCTTCAGCCCGCCTTTAAAGGCCTTGGACTTGGGCCGGGTTCCTTTCCTCATGCAGAAAAGGCCGCAGAGGAAGTACTCTCCCTTCCTATGCATGCCTTCATCACACCTGAGGAACAGGAGAACGTCATAAACGGTCTTGTAGAGGGCATCGGTTCAAAGACTTGATTCTGCTTGGGGAAACACTAATTGAGTCTCAAGTTCCTAGCGTCGTGGTATGTGCTTTCACTGCAGTTACTCAGGTTCACTTGAAGCGTTTTCCCTGTCTATCCAGCGCGGGATGTTTGGCAGTGTAATCTGCGCAACCTGTGTCAAAAGAGATAGAATTTGTAGTCTTACAGTCAGCCGATAGCAGACGGAGAAAAATTTGAAATGTCATTCGAAATGGAGTATTTTCCGTTAAATAATAAAAATGTTATAGGAGAACCAATTCATGTCTCAGGGACCTGAAGCTTATATTGACAAATCCAGACAATTAAAAGATGAGGATACCTTTTGCTTTTCCTGTACGCCGAATAAGAGCTGTTTTACAAACTGCTGTTATGATTTAAACCTGATTCTCATGCCTTATGACATACTGAGGCTCAAGAATCACTTGGGCATGAAGTCCTCTGATTTTCTGAAACGCTATACAAGCATATACATAGGACAGAATTCAGGGTGTCCGGTAGTGTCGCTCAACATGGAGGGCCCCTATTTAAAGTGCCCGTTTCTGGAAGAGGGGAGAGGATGTATGGTTTATGAAGACAGGCCTGGTGCATGCCGCACCTATCCCCTTGCCAGAATGGCCTGCCGAAGCAGGGAAAGAGAGGGGGTGGAGGAATTCTATTATATTGTCAGGGAGCCGGATTGTAAGGGATTTCAGGACGGAAAGGAATGGACCGTCAAGAGTTGGAAGGACAATGAAGACATCGAGCCATATAATGAAATGAATGATATCTTTGGAGAGATACTTCAGGCCAAGACGGTTTTAGGGATAGATTATCTGAGCGCGGATCAGATCAACACCTTTCACATGGGATGCTATGATATTGACAGTTTCCGCAGACATTTTCTGGAAGGCCCTAACCTTGACCGCTATATGGAATCTGAAGAAGTGATAGAGTCTATCTCCAATGACGAACAGTCCTTGCTCAAATACAGCATGCGCTGGGTTAATAAAAAGCTTTTCCAGGGTGGGTGCCTGGCTGCCGGGTCCGGCTGCAGTCGCTGATCCGATTGGCGAATTTATATTGCGCACTTATTGATACTCGGTATGGTCTCAATCCTGACTGGTTAAAGATTGTTTTACTATATTTGAGTTTCATTGGATGCCACAATGTCCTTAAGAGTATGATAATCAACCGAATCTATACTTCAGCGATTGATTTTCATACAATTCTATGGGGCCGTCCTCTGAAACCTTTATCACTTTTCCAAGGCTTGACGCAGCAATCGCCGCTGTTGTCCGGCCGCCACCTACTGCTTTTCCTTTGGTAATCCTGGAAGTGTCTGTAATCACTCCGGTGTCAACCAACTGGCCTTTGTAATTGACAATCGTGAGTCCGTCTGCTGACAACATTTTAATTAAATCACCTTTGCTCTTAAGCGAGCTGATCGATGTATCTCTCGCCTTTTTAATCAACTCCTCGCTTAGCAAGTGATTTCCAGCCACCGAACCTTTTCTGAAATTCTCAAGCTCCTTTTTTGGGGCACTGGTTATAAGAATAAGGGTACCGTGGCGTGTTTTTGACAGCGAATAAACAGTCCACAACAATTCATTAATTACCTTTTCTCCCAATTCATCCTGAAAGAAAAAATGAAAGATATCAGGATCAAAGATATTCCATACCCCCTTTCTCCATACTATGATTTTTTCTTTTTGGAGAATAACTTCCACTTCTGACGAATTGTTCAAAATAGCTGCAAAGGCATTTTTACCCGCAATTTCGAGAAGTCTGTATAAATTGGCATGACTAAGTATGTCCACGGCATCATCAATGGAATGCTTGGAACGAATCGTGGCCACAGCCTTCATCTGTATGCCGGTGGCAAAAAAATTGTGATTTCCATCTACATATCTGTATGTGAGGGGACTACCGAAAAAGTCATTGTCTATTTTGACTGGTGTGAGATCTATCCAGTAACATCCCTGGTCCCTTACTTTATCGCAAACCGTCTCCTGTTTGGTTCGAAAGACAAGGAACCCTGTTGTAGCAGGAGAGCCCTCGTATCTTTCATAAGACAGTCTTTTCAGAACTTGTATCAGTCTCTGGACAGATGCAAAGCCACTTGATCTTTTTCCTCTCAGGAAACGAGCGAGAGTTATGTCCATGACCGATGAGGATATCGCTGTACGAAGGTGCGCCTTATAACCCGTGGTGGATTCAAACCTGTTGAACAGCACGGCGAATGCCTTGGCTGTCTGGTTAAGAAGCTCTGCCTCAAAGGGAGTAAGTCTGATTCCCTCTTGCGTAACCTGGATCCTCTTCTTTTCTCTCCCGACATCAATGGGCTTTGATGCATACTCCTGTGAAGAAAAATCATTGTCAGCCGGGACGAGATTCACCCGTCGACCCCCAAGCAGGCTCTGCACCGCAGGTTTAAGAACTTCAAAAGCAGCTTCGGGCATCTTTTATTATTCCTTTACTCGTGGTCATGAGGAAAAATTGATTTGCATTTACTCGTGATTCCTAAACTAAGCCGGATATCAGCATGTCCATGCATGGTGTCTTTGATTAACCGGCCACAAAAATAATCTTATGGGCTTACTTGCCAACAATGGCCTCCTGAACAATGGATTGAAACGTCTTCCTTCTGTGTTTCATGAACGCTCATTCGGTTGTCTTACTCTTTCTTATTACCCCCAAAAACCGCACAGGGCAATAAGTTGCCAGATCCCTCTTGAGTGACAATGCAAGTTGCCGTGACTTGCTACTGAGCTATATAAAGGCAGCCCGGAAAGCTACATGCACCTTTTGAGAAAAGGCGTTTGAGCTATGCGTGTGAATGGTAAACATGATATAATAAAAATGAATGTATGGGTAATCGATTCACAGCGTAATATTTAAGATATCTTTTTGGCAAGATTGATTTGTAAATTGACATAAAAACCGCGTACAAACCCATGGAGGCAGATGGACTATATAACGCGGTTTTGTTTGGGCATATACAATTCTCCTTTCTTTCAGCCGGTAATACTTTTTGGGTGTAGCCAGGTACGAAATTTGAAACCATCACTTGCCATACCTCTTGCTTCTGATGGATCTGACAGGCGTTTTTTCAAGATCCGGTGGAAGGGCAGGCCCGCCGTGGCAATAGAACCTTCACCTGAGGATATAAATATCTCTGAGACTTACAGTTATGTTGCTATTGGAAATCACCTGGCCGGAGTGGGAATCCCGGTTCCTAAAATATACGACTTCGACAAGGATACCGGGATTATTGTGGCGGAGTATCTTGGAGACAGGCATCTGCAGACAGAGATTCTGGCGCTGATATCCAAACATAAATGGTCACAGGTCAAGCGGTTTTACCAGCAGGCCCTGTATTTGCTGGCAAGGATGCAGGTATGGGGTCGCCGGGGATTCAACCGCTCATGGTGCTATGACTCAGAATATTATAACAGTGAGCTGGCCAGGGAACGAGAGGCCTTTTATTTTTTACGATCCTTTGTTGAAGAGCTTATGGGGTGCGGCAAAACACCAGGGCTTGAAAACGAGCTTACAGGGCTGGCTTTGCAGGTAGATTTAATTGAGCATAAGGGATATTTTCTGCACCGGGATTTTCAGTCCCGCAATATCCTGGTCCGGAACGGGGCCTTAAGGATAATCGATTTCCAGGGCGGTCGTCTGGGCCCCCTGGGCTATGACGTTGCCTCCCTGCTCCTGGATCCCTATGTTGCACTGCCGAAGAATATCTGGTCCGGGCTTTTACAATTCTATATGGATGAGCTTGATACTTTGAATATTGCCTTGGATAAGTCCGGGTTTGAAAAGGAGTTTTACCTCCTTGCCCTTCTTCGTACTATGCAGGTACTGGGCGCATACTCACACCTATATCTTAAAAAGGGTAAGATATTTTTCACGCCCTATATCCCCCCAGCCCTTTCAAATTTAAAGGCACTGCTTGACCGTAAAGACTTTGAAAACTTGGACAACCTGAAGTTGCTGATGGCCCATCTCTCTGATAAGACTCAAAATTCGCCGCAGAGGCGAAATTCAATTTGAGCCGGTTGACTCTTTGTAAAATCAGAAATGAAAAAGGCGCGTGCTGCTAAAATCTTTATCTCTGTTCTTGTGATTGTCGGGTTCCTTGTGTTTCTCACCCCATATTTTCTGAAATTGGAACAGGTCCGCTCCTGGATGACAAATGAGATAACCCATCAACTTGAAGATACTAACAGTACTATTAACATCAAGGCCATCTCCTGGCAGTGGCTCCCCTTTCCCAGCATAGCAGTCAGTAACGCAGTGATTTCCAATAAGCAAATAGAAATAAAAGTCCCGAAGACCATGCTTTCCCCGGACTGGGCGGGTCTTTTTCGTGGAAGGCCTGGAATAAGCCGAGTGGTTCTTAACAACCCCGATCTATATCTCAAATCACTAGATCTGTCTGCAGACAAAGGGCCGTGGTTGTCACCTCTTCTTTCGGTCGAACTTGTTATAAAAAATGGCAGCCTGGCTTTCGGTCCGGAAAGCGTTTTGCCGGGACTGCTCCAGGACACCAATGGCCTCGACTTTTCAAATGTCATGGCCAAAATAGATGTGAGACCTGACAGGATTGATGCAGCTTTCACATGCACACCCCCATCCGCTTACGCCAAAAATTTGGAGGCCAAAGGCCATTTCGTACTGTCAGAAGGCTCTTACGATTTATGGATAAGCAGCCAAGAATTTAAGTTCCACAAAACCCTCATTTCTGCCGTGAACAAGGGCACGGTCAAACTGTTAGACTCAGATGTAAACCTGGAGGCTGCCATCACGGGAACGGGTCTTGACCATATAGAGGCCTCAGTAAAGGGCGATTTCCCTTATCTAAAAATCGAATCACATGGCAAAGAAATGCAGTTTTCATCCGATTATACAGACCTGGGTTTTAAAAAACAGGGGCAGGAATTTCAGGTGATGGTGCGTGCCTTAGAGCTTACTGATCCAGAGCTGACCATGTCAGGAGTAATAGAAAGACGTTCAGCGCTTACTACTGATGAGTCCACCTGGCATATCGACCTCAAGGCAAAGGAGGTAGATCTTTCGGGCGCTAGAGAAAGGATTCTTAACCTATTCGGCCGGCAGAAGGTGGCCGACCTGGTGTGCAGCATAGTTCTGGGAGGAAAGGCAAGAGAGGCGACCTATTTCTTTGAGGGGACTGTGCAAAGCTTTCGTGAACTAAAGTCCATGACTATTACAGCAGACGTGGATGAAGCTTCGGTGCACGTTCCAAATGTAGACCTGGATCTCGAAGAGACACGCGGACAGATTGAGATACGGAACGGGATACTGACCGGGCGGGATCTTTCAGCCAGACTGGGCGATTCCCTGGGCACAAATGGCTCTATTACACTGGGCCTGGTTGGTGAAGACAAGATATTCAGATTGGATATTGGACTGGATGCAGACCTTTCAAAGCTTCCTGCCCTTTTACACAAGCTTGTCAATCACCATGGGTTCAGGAGTGAGCTGGCAATGTTCAGCAATTTACAGGGCAAGACCTCGGGTCATCTTATCCTGGGGGACAGATTAAAAGATATTTCAGCGCACGTTGCTGTTTCAAACATTGAAGGAACGGTAAATTACGAGCGGATTAAATGGCCCATCAAAATCACCAGAGGTCAACTCCAGGTCTTTCCGGATAACGTGAAATGGAGCGATATTCAGGGTGCAGTCGGTCCGCACTCCATCCACGAAACCGAGGGGACCGTCGAATGGAAAGATGGAGTTTCCCTCGACATCAGAAGGCTTAATGCCTCCCTGGATTCGGGCCCGCTTTTTGCGGAGTTGAATCGCTACCAGGTGTTGCAGGAAGCTCTCTCCAGGGTACTTCTTTCTATTGATGGCCCTCTGGAAGCAACGGACGCCTGGCTTAAAGGACCGGTGAAGAAACCATTGAAGTGGGAGTACGGCACAACAGTTGCTGCCAAGGGCATTGATTTTCACAGCCCCTTGCTTCCTGGACCTTCCCATGCTGAAGATGTCTCTGTACGGACTGATCAGGAAAATGTTCAAATATTCAATTGCAAAATGCGCCTTTCAGATCAACAGATAGAGTTAAACGGGGACCTCAGACACAAACATTGGCAAAACTGGCAGGGCTCGCTTGATCTCAGTGGTACCGCAAGAAAAGGTATAGCCCAATGGGTGAAGGCAAAAGATTGGATACCCAATCTGTATTTCCCCGGCACACCCTGCACACTGAACCATTTAAAGGTTGCCTGGGATCCTGAAAAGACCGGTGTAAAGGGAGAGATCATCTCAGACCTGGAAAATAAAAAGGGTATAAAGATAAAACTGGATATCAGTTCCGGTCTAAAGGGACTCTCTATAAAGACTCTTACTGTCACTACCCCAGCGGACAAAGCAATACTTTCTGTAAATTTGCTGCGGGCTCCCGAGAGAAAATTGCTGCTCAACTGGGAGGGCTGCCTTAAAGGTGGAACGCTGGATAAAATTCTGGAAAAGAACGAGATATTATCAGGTCATATAAAGGGCTTGTCCAGCCTGAGTTGTTTTCTGGAAGATCCGAGTTCTGCAAGACTTAAGGGATCTATAGAGGCATCTGAACTAAACTGGTTATGGGGCGTTCCAGAGCCGATATCTGTAAATTATGCCAACCTGGAAGGTCATAACTCATGGTCAGATATAGAAAAACTATCTTTGGAAATAAATGACGAAACAGTAGTATCTAAAGGACGGGCCTCATTTTCAGAGCATAATATTGATTTGGACCTGGATTTGAAATCCGAATCTCTTTCATTTAAGAATTTATCCCGATTCATTGACCCATACAAAGAAAAACATCCTTTGCAGGACCCTTCATATACCTACAAAACACCCAGTTCTTCCCTTTCTATTACCGGCAAAATCAACTTTGATTTGGACAGGTTTAAATATACAAGCAGTAAAGACCCAGCCTTTCCGGATAAAGACCAAAAAGTCATTAATTATTATATCTGGCAACCCCTCATAGGCCAAATGAAACTCTTGCCTCAGGGGAAAATAGCTGTTTCTGTATCCTCTGGAACAATCTGCAGTCTCGATACCACTGGTACCTGGCGTTCAGGACTCGGCCATGAACTGGCCAAATTAGTCATTTCTACTAATCACGGAAAAGAGGTGCTTTTCCAAGACGTGCTTTCATGCCTCGGTCAGGACCAGGATATATTAGAGGGTTCTTTTTCCTTTAATGCAGACATTGAAGGAACACTCGGCAACTGGCAGCGAGGTACGGTTGAACTCCGATCCTCTAATGGCATCATAAGACGGATGACAATGCTTTCTAAAATATTCAGCGTTCTTAACGTTATAGACCTTTTTTCCTCAAATGGACTTCCGAATCTTTTTACTAGAGGTTTTCCTTTTTCACTAATGGACATTAAGGGCGACATAAAGGACAATAACCTTATTATTGATTATGCTATAATAGAAGGTAAAGGGTTAAACCTCTTCGGTAGCGGGACAATTGGTCTGGAGCACATGGATCTAGATATGACTGTATTGGTGGCCCCATTAAAGACCATAGACAGTATTATCTCAAAGGTGCCCCTGCTGGGGAAGGTCATAGGAGGGAAGGACGCTGTGGTTGTAGCGTTTCCGGTAAAAATCAAGGGAAAAATAAAAGACCCGGAGGTCACTACGCTTTCACCTGATGCAGTAGGAGGAGCTATGGTAGACCTGGTTAAAAATACGCTAATGCTGCCTTTTCAAATATTGAGCCCAATTTTTCCATAAGAATTCAAGGGAGCCACTTGCAGGAAGAGACTCGTTATATTGATGTATATACTGGTAACGGAAAGGGAAAGACTACCGCCGCACTTGGTCTTATCCTCAGAGCGGTTGGAGCTGGTTGGCGAGTATTGTTCTGCCAGTTTCTGAAATATGGTGAATTCAGTGAAATAAAGGCCCTTAAAAAATTTGGAAAGCAGGTCACTGTTCGTCAGTACGGCTCAGGCGGATTCGTCAGAGGAAGGCCCTCTGAAAAAGAGATAGGAATGGCACTGGCCGGCCTTGGTGAAATAATGCAGGCCATGGAAGAGGGAAAATATGATCTGATCGTACTTGATGAAATAAACACGGCCGTTTACTTAGGGCTCATTTCCTTAAAAGATATAAGGAACCTTTTGGAAAGACGGCCTAAGGATGTAGAGCTCATACTTACCGGTAGATGGGCACCTGAAGAAATAATAGAGCGAGCCGATCTGGTAACGGAAGTGCGAAGGATCAAGCATTATTTCAGCAAGGGAGTGCCTGCAAGGGAAGGAATAGAAAAATGAGGGGCTAATAAAAAGGGGTAATGTTATTTGTAATAAAAATAGTCAATACCCTGCTTTTCATGGCAGTTTATGAATAATTTCTCTTGAGGACACTTGCAATACATCAGATTTTAGTCTCGAATGAGGTATAATAATTCCTGACTGTTAACAGTAACTCATGTTAGGCCTATGTGTGATTGTTCATTCCCTAGGTGGGAACAGCCATGGTATATGGATTGTTAATGATACAGCCTTTTATTTGAATAGGATTTATAAATATGAAGACAAAGTTCATTTTTATCACCGGGGGTGTCCTTTCATCTCTGGGGAAAGGGCTGGCTGCAGCTTCTATAGGTGCATTGCTTGAAGCCAGGGGGCTTCGGATTACCATTCAGAAGCTCGATCCATACATAAACGTGGATCCTGGCACTATGAACCCTTTCCAGCACGGTGAGGTTTACGTAACAGAAGATGGCGCTGAAACAGATCTGGATCTCGGACATTATGAGCGATACACCCATGCCAAGCTGGGCCAGAGGCATAACTACACTTCAGGGCGTATTTATTATAGCGTTATCACTAAAGAAAGAAGGGGAGACTATCTTGGAGGTACGGTTCAGGTCATCCCTCACATAACTGATGAGATCAAACGGGCGATTCTTCAATTAAACAGTGAAGCAGATATAGCCATTATAGAAATAGGGGGTACGGTAGGAGACATTGAAGGCCTTCCGTTTTTAGAGGCCATCAGGCAGTTAAGGAGCGATCTGGGTACTGAAAATACCCTTTATATCCATTTGACCTATGTGCCCTATATACAGGCAGCAGGTGAACTTAAGACAAAGCCGACACAACATAGCGTCAAAGAACTTCTGTCCATAGGTATTCAGCCGGACATCCTGCTCTGCCGCACTCAGATTAGTCTTTCGCAAGATATCAAGTCGAAGATTTCACTATTTTGTAATGTAGAAGAAGATCGGGTTGTTGCAGCCAAAGACGTAAAATGTATCTATGAAGTACCAATACGATTTCATGAGCAAGGGCTGGATGAACGCATTATCGAATCCCTTAATATGTGGACAAGGGCGCCGGTGCTTACCGAGTGGGAAGATCTTATCGCCAAGATTCAGAAACCACAACATAAAGTGAGGATTGCTATGGTTGGCAAGTATGTTAACCTCAAGGAATCCTACAAAAGCTTAAATGAGGCCCTTTCCCACGGGGGTGTTGCAAACAGCTCCGAAATCGAAATAGACTTTGTTAACTCGGAGGAAATAGAGGGTGGAGAGCTGCAGGACCTGCTTTCAGAGGCCGATGGTATTTTAGTACCAGGTGGATTCGGTTCAAGGGGAATATCTGGAAAACTTGAAGCCATTACGTATGCCAGACAAAACAAAGTGCCTTTTTTGGGTATCTGTCTGGGCATGCAGCTGGCGGTTGTTGAATTTGCCAGAAACGTAGCCGGGCTGCCCCGGGCTGACAGTACTGAGTTCGAGTCGAACACACCTGATCCGGTAATCTATCTGATGACGGAGTGGTATGACTACCGTACCGAAAAAATACAAAAAAGAGATAAAGACACTGATATGGGAGGCACTATGCGCCTTGGTGCATATCCGTGCCGCCTGGTCAGGGGCAGTAAGGCCCATGCTGCATATGGAATTACTCAGATCTCCGAAAGGCACCGCCACAGGTACGAATTCAACAATTCCTATCGTAAGGCCCTTGAGGACGCTGGAATCAGCTTTGCAGGTCTGAGTCCCAATGGTGAACTGGTGGAAATCATCGAAATACCTCAACATCCGTGGTTTCTTGCCTGCCAGTTCCATCCCGAGTTCAAATCCAGGCCCCTTGATCCCCACCCCCTGTTTGTAGCATTTATACATGCCTCACTAGCAAAAAAGCTCAAGGCATGAACCATGAATATAAAAGATATTCAAGTAAAAAATGTGCGTATAGCCGGATTCAGGGTCGGCGCGAGACAGTCACCTTTACTCATTTCAGGACCCTGCGTGCTGGAAGACATTGAAACCGCCCTTTCTATCGGGGCATTCATGGCTCGGGCTGCCAAGGATTACGGTTTTTCCTATATGTTCAAGGCCTCCTTCGATAAGGCAAACCGGACATCCATAAGATCTTACAGGGGACCAGGTCTAGCTAAGGGCCTTGAAATGCTTTCAGTTATCAAAAAGGAACTGAATGTGCCTGTGATTTCAGATGTCCACACTCCTGACCAGGCGGCTGCGGTCGCAACTGTCCTTGACTGTATACAGATACCGGCCTTTCTATGCAGACAGACAGATATTTTGAGGGCAGCCGCTCGAACAGGTCTGCCAATCAACATAAAAAAGGGACAATTCATGGCCCCGTGGGACATGAGACACGCAGTTGCCAAGATAAAAGAGAGTGGAAATGACCAGGTAATCCTCACTGAAAGGGGTACCTGCTTTGGCTATAATAACTTGGTGGTTGATATGCGTGGTCTGTCTATAATGAAGGAATTTGGGGCTCCTGTGGTGTTTGACGCTACACACAGTGTTCAACTCCCGGGCGGTGGGGATGGATGCTCATCAGGCCAGAGAGAATTTGTGCCCACCCTTGCAAGGGCTGCAATGGCAGCAGGGGTGGAAGGGATCTTCCTGGAGGTCCATCCAGACCCGGACAAGGCCCTTTGTGACGGTCCCAATAGTCTTTCCCTCGAAGCTGCCGCAGATCTGCTGAAGGTCCTTTCCAGAATCAGACAGGCGAGTATTTTGGGTGTTGAATCTTCAGATGGCACATATAGATAAAGAACTGCTCATGACCAAGGCCCGCAACATCCGACTTGTTGCGTTGGATGTTGACGGAGTGCTGACCGACGGAAGCATCATATACACATCTCAAGGGGAACAGGTGCAGAGTTTTCATGTGCATGACGGGCTTGGCCTTAAGCTTCTTGGTCTGGCAGAGATTCGTGTAGCTATTATAAGCTCCCGCTCTTCTCGTGCCCTTACTATCAGGGCCGAGGAGTTGGGCATAAAGCTGATATATCAAGGACTGCCTGACAAAATACAAGTATATGAGGAGATAAAGGAGAAGCTGGGGATAACAGATAAAGAATTTGCTTATATAGGAGATGACTGGGTGGATTTACCCCTTCTTCGGAAAGCCGGTCTTGCCATAGTAGTTGCCAATGCTGCACAGTCCATGAAAGACTATGCTGACTATGTTACACAAAAACCCGGGGGAAGGGGTGCTGTCAGAGAGGCCTGCGAACTGATCCTTAAAAGCCAGAACAGGAGGAGTGAATTCCTGAATTTTTACCTTAACAACTGATTTAGTATTGGCTTATTTCCCAGAACACAAATCCATCTTACCATTAATCTCCTATCTAAATGTCCTGCAAAACCGAATGCCGCCACATGAAACTCGACCAAAAATATCTATTCTGGATAATTGCCGCCTGCCTTTTTTTGATAATTCTCTGGAGTCCGTGGCAACAAAGCCAGATTACCAATGATCTCTGGACCACAGATTTCAAAAAAATGAAGTCCGATTTTACCTTTGAAGGTATTCGTTACACGAGAAACATAGGTGAAGACACCCAGTGGGTCCTGAGGGCAAATTCAGCCCAACTTTATGAGGACAAAAACATCATGGATATTGAAACGATAAGAATAAAGTTTTTCCCTGCTGGAGGAGGTCGTGTTATTGTTACTGCCGATTCGGGCGTATACAGAATTGATGATGATGAGATGTCACTAAATGGCAATGTAAAAATACACTCTGAAGGTGGCGCCACACTCTTTTCAGACACTATGTACTTCAGCCAGAAAAGGAGACTTTTCTGGACCGAAGACAGGGTGTTTATCAAGGGAGACGGGCTGGAAATGAAGGGCGAAGGGCTTGAGTATGATCTTCAAAATGGTAAATTTACAGTAAAGAGACAGACAACCGTCCTGCCGGAAAATGGCAAACTGGAACTTTAAGGAAAAGGCAATTCCGGACCTTCGGACGCCTAAAAGGAATTAATAATGAAGTGTCAAAACTGTATACCCCGGCAGATGAGCCAATTAGGAACCATAGCTCAGACGACATGGTTTTGTATCCTTATTTTTATGCATTTCTCCTGCTCGATTGCGAGTGCCCAGATAGGAACCACAGAAACCGTGCCCACCCCTGTGGAAGACGAGGGTAAACTACCAATCCATATAGAGAGTGATCTGATGGAGGCCCTGGATAAATCAGGTGTCGTGGTATTTACAGGACATGTAAAAACCACGAGAGGAAATCTTGTAATACACTCGGACAAACTTGAGGTCTTTTATGAGAAGAGAGAGCATGAGACAGAGACGAAAAGGGCAGTTAAAAAAACAGTGGCCACAGGTCACGTGCGTATAACCCACGGTGAGCGTGTTGGTACCGGAGAACAGGCTGTATACGACAAATCTGCTGAAAAGATCACTATTACAGGTAAGGCCCGGGTTATGGAAGGTCCTAGCCGGGTAAGTGGCGAACGGATAATCTTTTTTATTAATGAAGATCGAAGTATAGTTGAAGGAAGCAGCGGAGCAAAGGTTGAGGCGGTTATCTATCCGGCGGAGTAAAAAAATATTAAAAGAAATCCCAAATTATTACCGTTAAAGAATATATGAGTGAACTGAAGGCAAAGAAACTGGTAAAACGTTTTGGTGACCGGACAGCGGTCAATGACATAAGCCTTGAGTTGACAGACCATAGTATAGTAGGATTGTTAGGCCCTAATGGTGCTGGCAAGACTACTATATTTTACATGATTGCCGGTCTTATTAGACCTGATGCAGGAAAGGTTTTGTTTGACGGCGAGGATGTAACCAATTTGCCTATGCACGAGAGGGCTCGTAAGGGTATAACCTATTTACCTCAGGAACCCTCAGTATTCAGAAAGCTGTCGGTAGCTGATAATATCCGCCTTGTAATGGAAACAAGGGGTCTTTCCCGCCAGGAAATAGAAAGTAAGACCCCTAAGCTCTTAGATGACATGGGACTTTCCGTTCTCGCGGATCAACAAGCACAGTCGCTTTCAGGGGGAGAGCGAAGACGGGTTGAGGTTATGCGGGCCCTTGCTACAGATCCCTCGTTTATTCTTCTTGACGAACCTTTTGCAGGTGTTGACCCACTGGCTGTCTCCGACCTGCAGGAGATAATACAGGACCTGAAGGCCAAAGGAATAGGGGTTTTCATTTCAGATCACAACGTTCGCGAAACCTTGACTGTATGTGATCGGGCCTATATTGTTAATTTGGGAATTATTAATGAGGAAGGTACTCCCGAACACATCGTTTCAAGCGACATTGCACGAAAAATATATTTAGGAGAAAATTTTACATTATAGGCTATTTTACAGCTTATCTCATTTTAGTTGATATTTTAAGATGATAGAACTTCGTCAACAACTTAAGCTGGCGCAGCAACTGGTGATGACGCCTCAGTTGCAGCAAGCTATAAAACTGCTTCAACTCTCACAAGTTGAATTAGTTGAAACGATTGACCAGGAATTAGAAATTAATCCTGTCCTGGAGGAATCTGAATCAGAAGATATCTCATCCTTAAATAATACTAATAGAGACAACGCGTTTCAAGAAAATGAACCTATCTTGCACGAGACTCAGATTCCCACCCTGGCTTCCTCTGAACTTGAGAAAATACCATGGGAAGAAAAGGCAATTCAGGACATAAACTGGAAGGATTTCTGGGACGACGATAACAGATCCTCATTTCCTTCACATTCCTTTGAAAAAAAGGAAGCCCTAAATTATGAAAACTTATTTGCTCGCACTAAAGGCCTGGAAGAACATCTGCTATGGCAACTTCAGATGTCACATTTCAACGATATAGAGCGTAAAAGTGCCTGCCTTATTATCGGTAACCTTGACCGAAATGGTTATCTCAAGACTACTATTGAAGAGATAGCTGAAGAAGTTGGATGTACTCAGGAAAAAGTAGAGGATGTACTAAAAAGGATCCAGATCTTCGACCCTGTTGGTGTAGCAGCAAGGGATCTCAAGGAATGCCTGTTGATCCAGATGGATCACTTGGGCATTAATGACCCACTGGTTTTAACCCTTGTCAGTGAGCATCTTAACCATATCGAGCGACACAATTACCAGGCTATGGCTAAAGCTACCGGTCAGTCATTGGAGGAAATAGCACAGGCAATTGAGATAATAACCGGTCTGGAACCTTGTCCTGGCCGACCATTTAGCATCGAAGACATCCGATATATTGTTCCTGATATTTATGTGTATAAAGTAGATAATGAGTATGTAGTTGCCTTGAATGACGAAGATATGCCAAGGTTGAGAATAAATTCTTTTTATCGCGATGCAATTAAAAACGGAATTGCTTCTTCCTCTGCCAAGGACTTCATACAGGACAAACTCAAGTCTGCGCTTTGGCTGATTCGCAGCATCCAACAGCGGCAAAAGACTATCTACAAAGTCACTAAAAGTATCGTAGCGTTCCAGAGGGAATTTTTGGACAAAGGAATAGCCTATTTAAAGCCTCTAATACTCAAAACCGTGGCGGATGACATAGAAATGCACGAATCCACCATAAGCAGAGTAACCACAAATAAATATGTTCACACACCGCAGGGTATTTTTGAACTCAAGTTCTTTTTCAGTGCGAGTCTCGGCAGGGATGACGGCTCTGATGTGGCATCCTATAGCGTAAAAGAACAAATTCGTCAGATAATACAGGCAGAGGCGCCAACTCGACCATACAGTGATAAACAGATTGTGGAAATGTTGGCAAAGGAACATATACGTATTGCAAGACGGACTGTAGCAAAATACAGAGATCTGCTGGGTATTCTGCCGTCCAGTCGCCGCAAGCGCCCAGCAATAAATTGTCATTTAAAAAAAATTAGCAATTAGCTAATTCTCTATTTGGAGGAATAATATGCAAATCAATGTGACATTTAGACGTTTAGAACCTTCAGATGCATTGCGCGAATATGCTGAAAACAGACTCCAAAAACTCAATAAATATGCTGATGGTCCCATTGATGCAAATGTCGTTTTATCAGTTGAGAAATTCAGACATACAGCAGAGGTTACGATTTCGGGAGATGGTGTAAGGGCGGCAGCCAAGGAAGAACAGAATGAAATGCGGGCCGCTATAGATCTGGTATCCGACAAAATTTATAAGCAATTAAGGCGATATAAGGAAAAAATTCGCAGTAAGAGAGGGGCCGGCTCTGTGTCAGAGCCGGATCTTTCAGACGTCTTGCCATCTCCTGAAACAGGAAGAGAGGGTTTGGGTATAATCACTACAAAAAAAATGGATGCCAAACCCATGGCTGTTGAGGAAGCAGCTGCTCAGTTCCAGTCTCTTAATCAAAACTTCATGATGTTCACCAATGCTGAGACCAACGCAATAAACGTCCTTTACCGGCGTATGGACGGCGCCTTGGGTTTGGTCGAACCATAATGACTGTGAAGATACTTAATTTTCTTTGCAACAGATGTATTATCCCCGATCTTAACACAAAATCCAAGGAAGAGGCACTGGTCAAACTGGCCAAAAGGGTGGCAGAAATAGAACCTGCCGTGAATCAGGATTCCGTATTATCTGTCCTCAAAGAGCGTGAACAATTGGGCAGTACGGGTATTGGGGGTGGAGTGGCGATTCCACATGGGAAGCTCCCCGAGATGAGCCGCATGCTCATAGTAATCGGTCGGAGTCCAGCAGGTATCCCTTTTGACGCAATGGATAATTGCCCGGTTCACATCATGTTTCTTTTGCTTGCGCCTAACAATCCCGCAAATTCTTATCTCAAAATATTGGCAAAAGTTTCAAGGTTGTTAAAGATCCAGAAATTACAACAACGAATTATGGATGCGCCGGACGCACGTTCCATTCAAAAAGTAATTGAAGAATTAGATGACTAGGGCTGAGACCCTCAGAGCCTCACACAAAGAACGGAAAGTGAATGAAAAATCTGTACAGATCCAGTCTCAAAAAGATGCGACGGCAGTAATTTCAGAATCAGATAATCCAGTCAGACTGGTTCAAGCAGTAATAATAACCGGCATGTCCGGATCTGGTAAGAGCACTGCGCTAAAAGCCTTTGAGGACATGGCCTACTACTGTGTGGACAACCTTCCGATAGCCCTGCTGCCCGAGTTTCTGTTCCTTAAAGAAAATGCCTCTAAAATGCCAACCCGTGTGGCCCTTGTGATGGATGTGCGGGAAGAAAGCTTTCTCGATCAATATCAGTCCATCTTTAAACAAATTAAAGAAAAAGGTTTCTACCTGGAAATTCTGTTTCTCGATGCAAAGGATGAAATTTTAGTACAGAGATTTAGCCAGACCCGCCGACGGCATCCCTTGAAGCCCAGGGGCAATGTGCTTGAAGGAATACATGCTGAAAGGGAACATCTGATAGGGCTCAGGGAATGTGCCGACAAATTGTTTGACACCTCAGATTTCAATGTTCATCAGCTGAGGCTGGGTATTGTCAGGCTTTACTCCCCCAGAAAACGTCTGGATCAACTCGTGATACATATACTGTCATTCGGCTTTAAGTATGGGGTTCCTGCCGATGCCAATCTGGTCCTGGACGTCAGATTCTTGCCGAATCCATTCTTTGAGTCGGAGCTGCGTTCATTAAATGGATGTGCACATAAAGTCCGGAACTATGTCTTGGAAAAGGAAGACACGATTGAATTTCTCAAATACGCCGAAGACCTTTTGAAATTCCTTATCCCAAAATACAGAGATGAAGGTAAATCATATCTTGTGATTGCCGTGGGGTGTACAGGAGGACGACACAGAAGTGTTGCCATTGTAGAGCATCTAAAAGAAATATTTACAGGCGCCAATGAGGAGGTTATCGTCACACACAGAGACTTGAAACTGGAGGGATAAAATACATGGTAGGCGTTGTTGTGACATCCCATGGCCGTCTTGCTGATGAGCTGTTATTAACGACGGTTTTTATCGTGGGCAAGGCTGAACAGATGATTGCCCTTTCTATAGATCCGTCAAAGCCAATAGATAAATTGCAGTCTGAAATCCGCAAAGCCATTAAGGAAGTAGATACGGGTGATGGTGTGCTGATACTTACGGACATGTTCGGCGGGACTCCGGCCAACATGACCCTTGCTTTTTTGGAGGATAACAGGGTCGAGGTCATAACAGGGGTAAATCTTCCTATGTTGATCAAATTGTGCCAGTGCAGGACTAAGAACCAGACCCTTCATGAATTGGCAGATGAAGTGGTAGATTACAGCAGAAAAAGTATTAATCAAGCGAATGCAATTCTGAAAAAGTAATCGGTGGCCTTGATTATCATTTTGGCCATTATAACTGATGTTTAAATATCGAATAACAGAACAGGTAATTATTAATACAGAAATATAGAAAGGGATTGATTTAAAATCTTGATGACTCGAAATACCTTGTCCGATTATTCTGTGATTTGACAACGTGTTGACAGGAACACATATCAGGACCCAACTAATATAATTAATCCTGAATATTTGCTGCCAGGAGGTTCAGACATGACTATTAAGGTCGGCATAAACGGTTTCGGACGCATTGGAAGAAGCATTTTCAGGGCTTCTAAACTATATAAAGAATTTGAAGCCATCGGAATTGAGGCCATAAATGACCTGACAAACACCCATACACTGGCTCACATGTTAAAATATGATTCTGTAATGAGGACATTCCCTCTCGATGTAAAGCAGACAGATCAGGGAATAATTGTGGACGGCAAAAATATACGGATAACAGCCATCAGGGAACCCTCCCAGTTGCCTTGGCAGGAAATGGATGTGGAATATGTAATAGAAGCTACTGGACGATTCAGTGATGCAGACCTTGCACGAGGGCATCTGGAGGCCGGTGCGCAAAAGGTCGTAATAACGGCCCCTGCGAAGCATGAAGATGTCACGATTGTGATGGGGGTCAATGAAGACGACTACGATCCAGCCGGTCACCACATCGTATCTAACGCCTCCTGCACTACCAACTGTCTCGCCCCTGTAGCTAAAGTAATATTGGACAGATTTGGTATAGTTGCAGGGCTGATTAACACTGTACATGCCTATACAAACGATCAGAGACTGCTTGATTTTCCTCACTGTGACCTCAGACGGGCCAGGGCCGCTGCTCTTAATATGATTCCCACCAAGACAGGTGCCGCAGCAGCAGTAAGCAAAGTCATTCCTGAACTTACAGGCAAATTTGACGGTTTGGCAGTACGTGTTCCTACTCCTAACGTTTCCATAGTAGATCTCGTAGCCCAGGTGGAGAAACATGCTACTGTATCTGAAATAAACAAGGCCATCAAGTTGGCTACTAACCGCTTTCTTGGATACATAGATGAACCACTGGTCTCCACTGATTTCATAGGAGACCCCAGGTCCTCTATTGTGGATGGCGCATGCACCAAAGTTATTGGAGACAAGTTGATCAAGATCATGTCATGGTATGACAATGAATGGGGTTACTCAAACAGGATATTGGACCTGATACTTCACATGAATGCTCATAAAATCCTTTAGTGACAGATATATAATGTAATCGTTAACGCGAGCCTTTTGCAAGATGCTTTTTTTGCAAAAGGCTCGCTCGTTTTGAAATATAAATAACTACAAACATGATATTATCAGAAGCCCTCCGCGCCAACCTTGAGGCTACCGCCGTAAAGGAAGCAGAGTTTGATTCCCGCTACCAGGTTCTCCGGGACGCAGTCAAGGATTATCAGGGCATAATGAAGTCATTAAATGGTCTTCTTTTTGAGCTTCATCATCCATTTTGCAACTGGGAAATCGTAATAGGAGATCTGAGGTCATTTGCCCTCAAGAATCTTGCTACATACAGCCGTTCCTCCCAAGGGCCTGAGGCCATTAAATTACTTTTGGTTACCTTTTTAAATGTCATCTCCTATGCCCCTAAAGGTGAACAAAAGACCGAAGCCGTAGACGGGCTTCTGGCCTTTCTGGAAAAAATTATTCAAAAAATGAATATTGAAAAGCTGTTTACAATACTGCCTGATATTGAGCATACCTTACATAGTCTTAAGGAATCTAATGAGCATGTGATCATGGCTATTGCCTGCAGTTATCATCCTCTATCATGTCTTATACAAAATTTTTCCAAGCGACTGGTGGGACGAGAACTCTCGCCAGAGTTTTGGGATGAAGCGGGAAGACTTCTTATTGAAGTGCAGAAATCTACTTTTCTTTACTGGCTTGAGCAGGAAGACCCTGCTAATTGGCTAAACCGCTCAGTTGAATGTGGCTTCATGGAGCTGGATTCTGAAGACCTGAAAGAGACCATAAGACTTATTGAACCGGTCTCCCACAAACATTTCATATCCTCTTTGAAAGACCTTGAAATCTCAAAAAAGGCGCCTCTTACGGAAAAAGACGTTTTGGAGCTGGCCAGGCGCCATGGCTATCTGGATATAGTGAATCATTACAGAAAGATTGTCCACGAGCTGGGCCGTCTCTCATATCAAATCTCATCTGTGTCATCAAAAGGGCAGGCATACCGGAAACAGAAGACAGAATTATGTCTTTTATTTCCATTTTATCTTATTGAAATAGAAGGTCTCGTCTCGATCCATGAAGAAATTCTTCGTCAGATCAATCGCATATTTTTGTATCTTATACGTAATGCTGAACTGGAGCAGCTTCAAGAGATCCTTTCCAGAGGCTTTGAGCTTCTAAAGCAGCAAGTTGGCAATTTTCCAAGGACTGCTCTTCAGTGCATCGAGGCCCTGGGTTCAGAGATCATCCGCAGAGATAATACAAGGCTTACAGAGCTTTTTTTCAATCAAGTTGTTCGGTTCGGCTTTCAACCCCCTGGAATTAAGGGCGTAGATGCCGAATGGCATGTATTAACCAATCCTGCTCATCTTCAGAATATTCGGGTCTGGCTGAAATTTGTAGAACAAAAAACCGATATATCCGGCACGCTATTGTCAGCCCTTATTATAAACCTTAAGCTGGCAGGCACATGTATCCGTGATACAGACCTGTTTCAGAAAGACGTCAGCAGATTACTTAACTGCGACATAGAACCGACTTACAATCTGGTCAAGCAACTGGCCAAGATCCTGCCGGTTTACTTTAATGAGATCGGTGCCGAAGGTCTCCTGAGGGACGTTTCAACAGAGCTGGACGAGATAACTTGCCGCAAGGACGTCCTTATTCATTTTCTAAGAAAACAAAGCCACGTTGAGAGTAATAACCGCATTGTCGACTTTATTGAGGCCATTTTATGCTTTTGGTTTAGTAAACAAAAGGAGGAATTGACTTCCTTTTTACCCCCTGAAATCCTGGAACAGATTCCTGCCAGTGGCCCATACGTAGATCAGGTCAACAGGCTTATACAGCATCTTGCGGATGTATCGGGTCCCAAAGAATTTACTCGTAGTAATATACATAGTCTGCTGAATTTTAAAGAGGAACATCTATCTCAAGTATTGAGTCAAATCCCTGACATCTCCACTCGAGAGAGAAGACGTGTTGAACTTCTCATTCGGATGTACCGGCTCGAAACTCATAAGTACAAACTCGGTATCCATGAAATCCGTCATCATCTTGAAGAAGCCAAAAATCAGGGTTTTGAGGGATTAGACAAAGTACTTGAGGTCCTGGATGTGGATAATGATCCGGAACATTGTCTTGAGGTGATCCTGGATCAGCTTGATGTCCTTAAGGGCATTATACTCAGTAAGGAAAGGTTTGAAATCAGGGAGGATATATACCACAAGCGGCATATAACAGTGGACATTCCTTCAATGTATGGCCGCTACCATGAGCGAAAGTTTGACGCCCTCAGCCTCAGTTTTCGTCTTGAGAATCTGGCCAACATTCATTTCGAACGCCTGATAGCCGAGATAGATTCAACCTTCATCTCAAGGCCTATCTTTGTGCGAATTTTGAGATATCTCCGTCTATTCTGGAGAGCCGTACAGTTGGACGGAGTGTATTCCAGAAAGTTTGCCACTTATATCACCCTGCTGGAAAAATCTCTTGAGGTCCGGCGATTTGCTTTTTCCCAGTACCAGGACGTGGTAAGAGGGCTGTCTGATGGAGTTAAGGACATTATCCATGTCTATTATATAAGCCCGCATCAGGACAATGTATCTCTTGTTATTCGTCAGTTGAACAAAGACAATCTACTGCAAAAGTATCAGGCTGCAATAAAAGAGAGTGAAAACGAGACTCAACTGGTTCTTCAGATAACAGAGTGGTTCCTTAGAGATCTTATCTCCGGCACCTTTGGTCTTCAGTATCTGGATAACTTTATTGCCCGGGTATATCAGGTGCTTGGAGAGCAGAAAGAAAGACTGGATCATAATGACCTTGATTTGATGTTAAGCTATGATCCTGATCAGATTCTATGCACTATACACAGCCCGAATGAATGGACAAACAACCTTATACACCTGGGCAATAAAGGCTTTAATCTGGTGCTTCTGGCAAAGGAGGGACTACCTGTTCCGCCTGGAGTAATAGTTACCACCGAAGTCTTCAGGTGCTATCCTATTATCAGGAAACTGCCCAGTGTATACATAGAATTCAAGTCACAGCTTCAGAAGGCCATTGGGGAGATAGAGCATCAAAGCGGGCGCAAGTTTGGAGATCCCTCAAATCCATTGCTTTTATCGGTAAGGAGTGGAGCAGCCATTTCCATGCCTGGGATGATGTCAACAGTTATTAATTTGGGCAGTAACCTTGAAATCATAGAGGGCTTGGCGACAAAAACAGGAAACGCCTGGTTTGCCTGGGATAATTACCGAAGATTTATTCAATCATGGGCTATGGCCTTTAATCTAGACCGCGAGATGTTCAACGAACTCATTAGTAAGCACAAACAACGGTACGGAATAAAACAAAAAAGGGAATTTACCGGAGAGCAGATGAAAGAATTGGCCTTGGATTATCAGCAAGTCACGCTGGATCAAGGTCTAAAGCTCGAAAAGGACCCTTTTGAGCAACTTCTTGTAGCTATACGACTAATTTTTACATCTTGGGAGTCTGAAAAGGCAAAAAATTACAGAGAAATAATGGAGATATCAGATTATTGGGGAACGGCTGTGATAGTTCAGGCCATGGCCTATGGAAATCTCGCTGAAACCTCTGGGAGTGGTGTTGCCTTCACGCCGATTCACACTGACAATATAAATAATATCTGCCTTTGGGGCGACTTTACTACCGGGAATCAGGGAGATGACATTGTAAGTGGTCTGGTCACAACATATCCGATTTCAATAAAGCAGCAAAAGGCCATGGGGCTTGATTCTGAAATGACTTTAGAAAAAAATTTTCCTGAGATTTATAATTCTTTGTTATCCATGACAAAAGAACTCATCTACAAAAAAAGATGGGATCCCCAGGAGATAGAATTTACATTTGAAGGCCCAGAGAGCAACAGGCTTTTCATACTCCAGAGCCGAAACATGACTACAAAGAGGCGACATATCGTTAAGGTTTTCGTATACTCGGCAGCGTTGGCGGCCAGTTATCTGGGCAAAGGCATTGGAGTGAGCGGGGGGGCCATGGCAGGCAAGGCCGTATTCACCATATCTGAAATTAAATCCTTGCGCGAGAAGGAACCGGGGACTCCATTGATCCTGATTCGTTCAGACACCGTCCCGGACGATATCAAAGAAATTACGTCAGCAGAAGGCGTTCTTACGGCAAAGGGAGGGCAGACGTCTCATGCAGCTATTATTGCATTTCGCCTTGACAAAAACTGTATTGTGGGTTGCAAACAACTGCAGGTTTCTGAAAATCTCGGCTTTGCGCGATTAAACGGCCGCGTAATTCGTTACGGCGACTTTTTGAGTATTGACGGCAGAAACGGCTCAATTTACATAGGTAAGCATGTTACTCAGATAGAGGAAGAGATGTTTCTGGTTTGAGAATTTGGATTATCTCCAGTTTAGTTAAAAGAAATAAGGGGGGAGATGCTGTAATGATCAAATACATAGACGAAATTCCATTGAAAGGCCAAAGGGTCCTGATGAGAACGGACTTCAATACTCCTCTGGACGATTCAGGCAATATAGCAGACGACAACCGTATTAAGGCAGCCCTGCCAAGCATACGTTATGCCATAGATGCCGGAGCTCGACTGATATTATGCTCACATCTTGGCCGTCCAAAGGGACAGAGGATAGAAAAATGGAGCCTGAGACCTGTGGCCCGAGGTCTCGAAGAGATGATAAACCAGAAGGTGCCTCTGGCCCCTGACTGTATTGGAGATGAAGTGGAGAAACGAGTCAGCTCAATGTCAGAGGGAGAAGTTCATCTGCTTGAAAACCTAAGATATCATCAAGGAGAAACAAAAAACGAGCCTGGATTCGCAAAAGCCCTGGCAAAATTAGCTGATGTATATATAAATGACGCCTTTGCAGTATCCCATCGTGCCCATGCTTCAGTGACCGGAGTGCCCGGTATAGTGAAAAATTGTGGAGCAGGCTTTCTTATAAAGAATGAACTCTTATATTTCAAAAAGGCCCTTGAAGAACCTGTCAGACCTTTAGTGGCAATTCTGGGCGGGGCCAAGATAGCCGGAAAGCTGGAGGCTATTAATAATATATTGAATAGGGTGGATAAACTGATAGTTGGCGGAGCCATGGCCAATACTTTCCTGGCAGCGCAAGGCGTTGATATAGGAAAATCAATTACTGAGAAAGATCTGACAGATACTGCCAAGGCCTTAATTGATAAGGCAAGCAACAAGGGTATTAAATTCTATCTTCCAGTTGACTGCATCATAGCAGAGAGTCTTGAGAAAGACGCTGTAACCAGGATCGTTCCGATTCAGGAAATTCCTGATGATTGGATGGCATTAGATATAGGGCCTGCAACAGTAAACCTGTTTAGTGAAGTTCTTTATAATGCCAAAACCATAGTATGGAATGGCCCAATGGGTGTTTTTGAGTTCAAGCCTTTCAGCCGAGGCACAATGGCCCTGGCGCATGCGGTAGGCAGCAGTCAGGCCCTCAGTATTGTAGGCGGAGGAGATACTGATCTGGCCATTCACAAGGCCGGTGAAGTAGAAAATATATCTTACATGTCCACAGGTGGGGGGGCATTCCTCTGCCTTTTGGAGGGGAAAAAACTGCCTGGCATAACGGCACTTGAGGGGTGTAGAAAAAAATGAAATCTTTAAAACGAATACCTGTTTTAGCTGCTAACTGGAAGATGTACAAAACCGTAGGCGAGACCCGTGAATTCCTTAATGTCTTTCTGCCCCTGGTGGATAACTTGTCAGAAAGAGAAGTAATAATTGCGCCTCCGTTTACTGCTCTTTCAGCCGCCAGTGAAATCATCAGGGAAAGTGAACTTGTGACACTGGCGGCCCAGAACATGTACTTTGAGCAGAAAGGGGGCTTTACCGGTGAAATATCATCGATTATGCTCAAGGAGTTAGGAGTTAAATGGGTAATTCTGGGGCACTCGGAGCGCAGGCACATTTTTGGAGAAAAAAACAGCCTTATTGCCTTAAAGGTCAAATCTGCACTGGAAAATGATCTGCGTCCAATCTTATGCATCGGGGAAAAATTAGAGGAAAGAGAGGGCGGACTTATGCATGAGATACTTGAGAAGCAATTATCCGCGGGTTTTTCAGAAGTGAGCAGTACCGAAGCGGATAAAGTAGCGGTTGCCTATGAACCTGTATGGGCAATAGGCACTGGCAGGACAGCTACTCCGGATCAGGCACAGGATGCCCATATCCATATACGGTCCTGGCTGACTGGTCTTTTCGATTCCGGTATTGCAGGGCAAATTCGAATATTGTATGGTGGATCAGTTAAGCCGGAAAATATCAATGAATTAATGGCGCTTCCCGATGTGGACGGAGCTCTGGTTGGCGGTGCATCGCTTAAACCTGAAAGCTTTGGTCAAATTGTGAGTTGCCGAACCGGTTAATTAAGAGAGTAACTCAAAGGAAATGTTTTGTATTCTATATTAATAGTAGTTTACGTTATTGTCTGTATTCTCTTGGTTCTCACCGTCTTGCTTCAGCAAGGCAAAGGTGCGGAGATCGGTGCTGTCTTCGGCTCTAGTGATACAATTTTTGGCAGTGCAGGACCAGCCTCTTTTCTGCATAAAATAACCGCTGGGCTGGCAGTGTTCTTTATGGTTTTTGCCCTTATTCTTACTTATTTGTCAGCTCACAAGGTTGAGGATTCGATAATGCAGGACGTAGAGGTCACTACCAGTAAGGATACTACCGAGCCGGCTGAAATTTCTGAGGCCGCAGAAACCACGGAGACTATTGATACGGTAGTCCCCGAATCTGTTGAAACTACTCCTGTACCATTGACCGGAGTTGAGGAACCTGTGCAAGGCCCGGGCGAAGAGGCTGATGCTACGGCTGAAGATACCCGGCCGAAGGAAGATCAGCCTAAAGATATTATACCATCAGCAAATCAAAAACCCGAGACTTCTAAATAGTATTTAGCCGAAGTGGTGGAATAGGTAGACACGCCATCTTGAGGGGGTGGTGGGCAAAACCCGTGGGGGTTCGACTCCCCCCTTCGGCACCATATTTATCCTATATGGGAAGCAACTTATTTGTAAGCTCAATGACTGCCAGGTCTTTTTACAGGTAATCTAATCGTAAAAGTAGATCCCTTGCCTAGTTCGCTTTCCACTGAGATTGTGCCCCTGTGGGCCTGAATAATCTTAAGCGCATAAGTGAGGCCAAGCCCGGCATGGATCTTTGAAGTAAAAAAAGGGTCCAGGATACTCTTCAGTTTGTCCCTTGGGATGCCGACCCCTGTATCGGAAACATCGATCTCAATATATCCCTCCCTGACACGGCTGGCTATATTCAGTTCGCGCGTCTTATTACGCATTGCCTCAATTGCGTTTTCAATGAGATGTGCAATCGCTATCTTAATCTGTTTTCTATCAACAGAGATATTAGGAAGATTATCCATCAAATCAGTCGTGACATCTACATGATTTTCTTCAAGTGCAGGCCTGTATTCTTCCAGTGCTTTGGCAATAATCTCATTGATATCTACCGGCTCTCTATAAGATATTACAGTGGCCTGCAGCTCAATGAGCTTTTTTATCATATGTTCCAGCGTCTCAACATTTTGTACAATCAATTTAAGATATTTTCTGTTTGGATCACTTTCAGAAAGAGATTCACAGATCCTTCGCGCAAACCCTCCAATAGTAACAAGAGGATTTCTTATCTCATGAGCCACTTGATCCATCATCTTTTCTAATGCCTCTGATTTTTCCTCTTTCAGTAACTTCTCACGCTCCGCCTTCATGCTGATCAATGACCGTATTCTTGTAACAAGCTCTTTATAATCAAAGGGCTTGGCAAGGTAGTCATCTCCCCCGATATCGAGGCCTTTGCAAGTGCTGTCAACATCGCCTTTTGCAGTGAGCATGAGGACCGGTATATAACGGGTACTCTCGTCCTCTTTGAGCCTCTTGCATACCTCAAAGCCATCCAGTTTTGGCATCATAATGTCCAGCAAAATCAGATCGGGCTCATATTCAGTAACCTTCTTAAGGGCTTCTTCGCCATCGTATGCCTCAGCAGTGTCATACCCGTCAGCGCGAAGCCGCTTCTTCAAGAGTTCTACGGTATCCACGTTATCTTCAACGATCAGGATTTTGTTTTTATTCACCTAAATACCCTATGTTGTTATATTATTTCGCAAGTATCATGGAAAATGTATGACTCCGTTCCTAAAAACCCAAATACAGGAAAGTGCCGGATACAAATCAGAACTCAAAGGCCGTCGCAATGAACTATACCCTGCCGTAAGCAGTGGGGTATCAGCAGGTGATCTCATTTTTAAACGCCCCAGGGGGCGGATAATATGACCCCCAATGAAGATTAAACACTTTCAGAGACTTTTATCTCTTATGCAAAAACGAAAGTCTGGCTTTTGAGGCTAAATCATATAGTTTTTTTCGCGTAGTTTTCGATCTGATCCGGCAACACGTGCACATTTATCGGTTTTGATATATATCCGTTAAAACCGGCCTTCAAGGCCTTTTCTTCATCTCCTTTCATTGCATGCGCGGTCAACGCAATTATCAAGGTGTGTTTAAACTCCTTTCGAAGCCGCAGATTTTTTACAACCTCATAACCTCCCATTTTCGGAAGTGAAATGTCTAAGAGGATAATATCCGGCTGTTCTGCAATCGCCTTTTCCAAGCCATCTTCTCCATCGAAGGCTTCAATTAGCTGATAATTGCGGTTTTTTAAGATCTTTATTACCAGCTCTCGACTATCCTGGTTGTCCTCAACTATCAGCAATTTTTTCTCAGGAACCTTCTCGGTTTCTTTCATGTCATCTCCGTCTATCAGGCGCTTTTTATCTCATCAATCCTGTCTTTGAGTTCTTGTAAAAGATCTTCTTCTTTAAGCCTGCCTTTATTTAATATACCACGTAACCTGCCGTTCAGAGCGTCTTTCTCGTTTTTACTCAAGTCCTTTTTAGTAATAAGAATAAGAGGAATATTTTTAGCACTTTCTTCTGTTTTTATATGCTCGATTACATCAAAACCATTCACCTTGGGCATTGTCAGGTTCAATATAATCAGATGAGGCATGAAATTCTTTACCTGCTCGATCGCATCCTGGCTGTTATAAGCTATCTTTACCTGACACCCAACTTCTTGCAAGGTATGTTCGATCAGCGATACCGTATCTTTTTCACTATCTACGACAAGTATCCGCTGTATTTTGCCTGATTTTTCCAAGTCTTTTATCTTTTTGAGTAAAAAATTCTTATCTAAAGGCTTTACCATATATTCCGCAGCACCTAAACTGAATCCCAGCTTTTTATTATCTACAATTGAAAGGACGATTACCGGAATATCTCGAGTCTCAGGCGCACTCTTTAGCTCCCGCAACACCTGCCACCCATCCTTATGCGGCATCATGATATCCAGAGTAATGGCTACCGGTTTTATCTCTATGGCCTTTTCAACCGCCTTTTCCCCGCTGAGAAGACCTACTATTTCATATTCATCTTTTAAAGACTTCCTGATGATATCAATAGCGTCTGGATTGTCATCTATTGCCAGAATAAGCTTTTGGGAGGTACCCTCTGGAGACAATGAATCTGCCCCAGAGATTCCGGAATCCTCTGCCCCAAGCACCAGTTCCTGTATGACCCTACAATCTATACAACAAGCAAGTTTCTCCGGATAAGAACCGATTTTCTGCCTTGCGCACTGTGTCCCGGTAATGAGCCAGCAACGCCTTTCTTCACTGTCATAGGCAGGGCAATTTTTTTGTCCACAATGGATGTATTCGTGACACCTTAAGGGCTTGCCGGCATAGTGGGGTTCCTTTAAAAAGGTCTCGACCGGTACACCGAAGTGCTCAGCCAGTTCATTAGCCACTCGCAAGTCTATAATCGGCTCAGTTCCAGTTTCCAGCACCTCTTTTCTGAGAGGAATGGTGAAATAGAATCGACTTCCCTCGCCGTACTTACTTGTAGCCCAGATTATGCTGTTGTGCATTTCAATCAGTCCCCTTGCAATACTGAGTCCTAGTCCGGTCCCTTCATATTGTCGAACAGTAGAAAGATCAGCCTGCACGAACTTGTCAAAGATCTTGTCGAGATCCTCTTTCTTTATCCCGATACCGGAATCCTCTACACAGACCTCTGCAAATATGGGGGATCCACCAAGTTGATGAATACCACGCTTGGATGTCCTGGCATGGATTTTTATGCTCCCCTCATCGGTAAACTTGATTGCATTAGACAGGAGGTTCATTAAAACATGTTTTATCTTACTCTTGTCGCCATAGACTAAAGGCAGATTTTCATCTATATCAAAGTCTAAAGAAAGGCCTTTTTGGGCTATTGTTGCCTCAAACATAGGCACTACTGAATCAATGAGTCCTTTTAGGTTGAACTGTTCTGCTTCTATCTCGATTTTTCCTGCTTCTATCTTGGAGAGATCGAGAAGATCATTTAACAATTGTAAAAGGTGCCTTGCATTATTGGAAATTCTGCTTAAGCTCTTTTCCTGTTCCTCGTTGATTGGTCCATCAACTCCGTCCAGCAATAAATCTGAATATCCGATAATAGAATTCATCGGTGTCCTGAGCTCATGAGACATATTTGCCAAGAATGTAGATTTTAGCTCGTCAAGTTCTCTAAGTTGGTCGTTTGCCTGTTCCAATAGCTTTATAAGTCTGGTCCTCTCGTTTAATAATTCAGTTTTTCTGGCGACTTCACTTTCAAGTCTTTTGTTGAATTGAGAAGCCCTTTGAACCATATAGTTAAATGAGTTGCCAAGTACCCCTATTTCATCTTCTGAAACTACTTTTACCGAAACGGATGTGTCACCTTCGGCAAATCTCCTTGCCTTAACAGCCAGATCTTTCACAGGTTGCGTGATGAATCTGGTCATCATAGCATAAATTATTGTTATAATTAAAGATATTCCAATAAAACTTATCAGTATACTCCTGTTTCTGGCAGTAGCGACCATCGAATAAGCACGCTCCACATCCGCTCCTACCAGCATGCCACCCAGAACTTTTCTGGAGGAGCCATGACAGTGATAGCAGTCTTGATGATTCAAAATAGGCTGTATGGTAACAAGGATCTTTCTACCTCTAAGTTCTACATCAAATGATTTCTCCGGTGGTGCTCCTGAGCTCAATGCCTTTCTTAAGGCCCTCAGTAGCTCCTCATCAGAGATAGAATCGGCAACATATGTCTCTTCCGTTTCCTTATGTGTGGACCACGTGATCTCTTGCTCAAAATCGCATACCCACGCCTCTATATCTTCCATCTTTGCCCCGACGTTTGACAAGACCTTCATTACAGCCTCACTATTTCCTATATGCATTGGATATTTTATGCCGGAAAAGATCGACTCGGCCACCTCTACATTAAAAGTTGCAGCCATCTCTATTCTGTCTTTTGTCCCAAAGTATACTCTAAAAATAATTTCAGCCGCTAGAAACAGGACTAGGCTGATTATTACAGTACCCATTATCTTGTTTGCAAAACTCTTTCTTATAAAATCAAACATCCTGTCCTCAGCAATGCCGTACCTATCAGAATCGCTAATGCGCTCCTCCATGAATCAAGGGCTTATATCTGAAGGCCTTGACCCTTTCTGATGTATGACAGACCTCACAGTCTTTCATGGTCAGCTCTTTTTTGATATACAGAGGGCTCTTTTTCTTTACATGGAATTCACCCGGGCCATGGCATACTTCACAGCCGGCATTCTTCAAGTGGGGCGTCTCCTCAAGACTGACAAAGCCACCCGGTTTGCCATATCCCGTTGTATGGCAGAAATAGCACTTATGGATTTCTTCCTCGGTGAGACCCTTTTTCACTCTTTGTATGCTCTTGAATGAAGTACTCTTTTTTGCATATGTGCTGAAACTTGAATATTCTTTTGGATGGCAATTCTTACAAGCCTCTGAGCCAAGGTATTTTGGGGTTTTGGTATTATTTTCAACTCTGGCTTTGTCAGGAATAAAAAATATGAGGATTATTAATATTACTATGACAATGGCAAAAAAGTCTCTCATTGCGCTCCAGCCTTAATGATTTTTTAATCTAAGAACGCCTCATGCAAAATCGCTGATAGCCACTGTATTTTTCACAAAAACCATGGCAATATTGTCCAACGGCTATTATGTATATATAATACTGTTACTTTTTGTAGTAGCAACGCCATTTAGCCTTGTCAAGCATGGGAATATGCTCTGGGCATAAGACAAACTTGGTTGAGACCGTGTTGAATTTAACTTAGGGTTTAATCCCCCGTCCTATAAAAAACAAAAAAGATTTGCCTGGGTAGTCAGACTGATATTGCCAATTTCTTTCAAGCAGGTTACAAAGTAATTTTAAAATAATACTATTATAATTTAATATGCACGTATTATAAAATTAATTTTAAAACAAACATCAAAACAAGAAGGAGGGGCATACCATTAAGAGAACATAAAAAATAATTCTTGCATTGGTTTTTCTTTTAACCACCGCTTTTGGGGTTTCAGTTACTCTATACAATATTACATAATGATAGAAGCGGTGTTTATATTCTGGAGTTTTGTTTGTATTTGTGCCCTTATCGCGGGTGCATAGCTATTTCATCAAGTCTTGTGCGAAATTTTTGTTTCAGCAAAGGACGTGGGAGTATGCTCGCACATGAATCTCTGGTATTGCATTTTAAGAAAATTTTTAGCCGTTATTACGATGATTGAAGCAACAAAACAATCTTGATAATTCACACAAACAAGGCACGAGATTGCTGTGATAACGCTTTCAATGACAACTTTTTATTAAAATGCTATACGAGGTTCTATAGTGAGAAAGAGAGGTAGGATGGTGCTCAAAGCAAAGTTTCTCATAATATGTATTTTCGGTTTCACGATATTGCTGGCTGGTGGCGGCATCAACTCGTCGAGTGCCATGGAAACCGATGAATGTCTGGAATGCCATGGCGATTCGTCTTTTTTCGATGAAGACAGTCCTCTATATGTGGACGGTATTCAATTCGCCAGTACGGCACACGCAGAAGATGGTTGCGGATCCTGCCATTACGTGACTGATGATCATCCGGATGATGGGGTTCAGCCCGAAAAAGAAAGCTGTGACATGTGCCATGAAGATACTGTTGATGAGTTATCAAGGGGCCTTCATGCTGGAAATGCGGAATGTATAGACTGCCACGATCCCCATGCAGTTAAAGGGCTCAAGTCTCCTGGTGAAAGTTGTGGCATGTGTCATGACGAGGCCGTTGAAGAGTATTTAAGCAGTCCCCATTCAGAAAACGCTGTTTGCTCTGATTGTCACAGTCCCCATACAGTGATAGGCCATTTTGAGATCTCGGGTTTTGAAAAAAATAAACAGTGTATTGCCTGCCACGAAGATGCCGGCCATTCTGAATGGCTTCTCAGGAACAAGCTCCATATGCAGGCAACTACGTGTATAAGTTGCCATACCGATTCAAAAGGCATTGTTATCACCATGTATATTGAGAAAAGAGAGGATGTCGAACCAGATAAAAAAGGTGAAATTGCTCTGGCAACTTATCGAGATCTTACGCAATTAGTCGGAGACAGGGGGGTTCAATCTCTCATAGATACCAATGGCGATGGCTTTATCGCAACAGCAGAACTGAAAGAGTTTAATGGGAATTCAGAATATAAGAGCGTAGGGCTCTGGGGGGTGCTGTCAACAGAGACATCAAGTCACGTTTATGGAGTATTTGAAGACCGGAGGGATTGTTCCTTCTGTCACGCTGCCGGACCAAAAGCCATGCAGACTTGTTATGTGGCTTTTCCAAATCAAGATGGTACATTCAGCAAGGTTGCTGTTGAAGAAGGGGCAGTGCTTGACCCTCTGTTTGCTACCCCTGACTTCTACATGGTAGGCTCCACCAGAAACAACATCCTCAGTATTTTGGGCCTGCTAATTATAGCCGGCGGCCTGGGTGCAGCCACCCTTCACGGCACTTTCAGAATTCTTACCCGAAAAAACAGGAGGAAACATTGATCATGGAAAAGCCAAAAATGATCTATCTCAACCCTCTTACAGTGAGGATATGGCATTGGATTCACGCCATTGGAATAATAATTCTATGCATTACAGGGGCTCAGATCAGGTTTCCTGAGTATATTAATCTCTTTGGCAGCTATAGAGCAGCGGTAATAATTCATGATTTTACCGGGATCTTCGTGTGCATCGACTGGTTGCTATGGTTTTCATATTACGTATTTATTGATAAGAGCCTTATAAAGCTCTATCTGCCCACCCTTAACGACCTGAAGACTGGTATCGTAAGACAGATGCTGTTTTATGGCTTCAACTACTTCAAGGGTGGACCGAACCCTCACCACGCCACGCCTGATAACAAGTTCAACCCTATGCAGAAAGGGGCATATCTGATGATCATGATGCTTCTTGTACCTATCGTCCTGGTGTCCGGCCTGCTGCTTCTGCTGATTACACATCAGTGGATGGTGGCATTAGGGGGAGTAAAAATAGTTATCGGGATACATTTTCTGGTAGCCTGTTGTTTTGCTGCCTTTCTTTTTGTCCACATGTATCTGGCTACTCTGGGTCATACCTTCTGGGCCCATATCATAACCATGATAACTGGCTGGGAGGAAGAGGTAGAAGAGCATTAATCAATATCGACAATAGATTGAGACGATTTTCAAAATCGTCTCAATCTATTATTTGGAAGGCCTGCTTTCTAAATTTGTCTTTGTTTACTTATCTTTTAAAACTTCCTTGATTAGTTCAATCAACTCGACGGGATCAATTGGTTTTTCAATATAGCCATCTGGAATAGTATATTTTGCCAATCCCGTGCTCTCAGCGAATTTCTTTTCATCCCGAAGCGGTTGTTTAAACATAAAGTTTCTAAAATCGACCCCCGTCACCTCAGACACCCCGGTTTCAACGATCACGGGAGTATTGCTCATGTCTGGATCCTTTCTCAATTCCTGAAACATGGCAATGCCGCTTTTTCTGGGCATCATAAGATCGAGCAAGACTAGATCAGGCCTCTCCTTGCGCAAAAGTTCCAGCCCCTCAACACCATCACTGGCACTTATGCTTAAATAACCGTTGTCTTCAAGGACCGCGCTGATAAAGGTAATAATATCAGGTTCATCGTCTACGATAAGTATCTTTTTAGCCATTTTCTTCCTTGCTCCTATAATTACTGAGAAAGCACTTAAAAAAGCCTGTTTCTTCAACTAATCCAATACATAGCACAGAATATTCCGGTTTGAAAGACAAAATGCCGATAACCTTCTGCCTCCATGTCTTTTTTGCGCTTCAAAAGACTTCATCTTGAGGCATCGTGGAGCAGTAAGATTGTTCCGATCCTGCTTGATTCGATGAGCGGGTTTTTATATAATTATATCGGTAAAGTTCGCAAAACTGACGCATTGTGCGATTCAGTTAAACTCTGTTTTATCCATTATACTACGTAATGGGATAAAATTATATTTTTCCCGATTTTTGATGTGGAATCCTTAAAGGAGGTTGCCGATGAAAATAGAAAAACTATCTATCACCATGGCCACAGGGCTTTTGGGTTTCTGTCTCTTTGTTTTTCCTGTATCTCATCTTCAGGCTGAAAAAGAAAAGGCCTTCTACGTTGGAATGGATAAGTGCAGTGAATGTCATTCAGAACACGTGGAAAGCTATCGCTCTTGGAAATACTCAAAAAATTTTAGGGTCTTACAGATGAGAAAAAAAGATCATGATCCCGACTGTCTGCCCTGCCATACGACAGGCTTTGGGGAAATAGGAGGATTTGTCAGTGTGGAAAAAACCCCGCATATGGTCAATAAACAGTGTGAAAGTTGTCATGGTCCGGCCAGCTTACATCTTAAGGCCCCGACTAGACTGGAACATCAAAAGACATTGAGCATTCCAAAGAATATCTGTACAAGCTGTCATAGCGGGCACAAGCATCCGGGCTACTGAGCCGTTGAATTACCTGCCATCATCAGCATGATACTATATAACAAGTTGAAATGATACCTCTTTTAGACAAATTATGGATAAAGCTTCACATAACCAGTGTCACAGAAAAGGTGATAATGGGTATGAGTTTAATTTTAATTACTGTAATAGGTATTCTAACTTACTATGATATGGTGACACGAATAAAGTATCATCTTGAAAGGCAGGAAGAACAGGCGTATCAGATCAGTAACACTGTAATGAGAAGTGTTGAATACCCCATGCTCGACGGAGAAATGGAGGTCGTGCAGGCCATTCTGGAAAGCTTGTATAAAACAAAGGTCTTGAGTGTTGTAAATCTTTGCGATCTAACAGGCACCATCAGATACAGCGGATTACCAGCAAATGTAAAAAAGTTTGACGATTCACAGGCCACTGAAGAGGCAATACGCACCGGTTCTTTGGTAAAAAACCTGGAAGTAAAGAAAGGAGAAAAGATACTCCTCCATGCCATGCCTATTATGAATGAGAAAGACTGCTATAAATGTCATGGAAGTGACAATGAAATATTGGGGATTTTAACCGTAGGAACTAGTTGGGATCCGGTAGAGGAACGAGTAACAGAAATGCGTAACAGAGAAGTTGTCTGGGGCCTGGCTTCTGTTATTATTGTGGGTGTCTTTTTATTTATTTTCTTATCCAAACTCGTTACCAAACCTCTCTCTTTTCTTACACGATTGTCCGATGAAATCAGCCGCGGGAAAACAAAATTAGATCTTGATTTTGGCCGGGAAGTCAGATGCTGGGAGATAGAAAAATGTACAAAAACTGACTGCCCCGCGTATGGAAATACCTCGACTATGTGCTGGTACATGGACGGAACACTCTGTTTTGGTCAGCCGTCAGGGAGCTTTCCGGAAAAGCTGGATGAGTGTCGTGAATGCAAAGTATATAAATCTCATGTGGGTGACGAGATGGTCCAGTTGGCAGATTCCTTTAAACATATGGTCTCTAAACTGGATTTTTCTGAAAAAGAGATAGAAAAATTAGAAAAAAGGACCCAATTGATTCAGGCCAGTAAGATGTCCACCTTGGGTGAGATGGCATCAGGCGTAGCCCACGAGTTAAATCAACCTTTAAGTGTTATTAGAATGGGCGCCACTGTTCTGTCAAAGATGATCAAAAAGGGCCAAAAGATTGAGAATAAAGAATTAAGAACCGTGATTGAAGAAATTGTTGGTCAGGTGGATAGGGCATCGGCGATCATCAATCATATGAGGGATTTTTCAAGGATTGGTGTCGAGATGACAGAGCTGGATGTGAATGAGCCTATCAGAAATATCTTTGGGATATTGGGACAACAGTTCAAGGTACGTAATATAGAGATAGATCTGGACCTTGATGATAACCTGCCCAATATAATGGCAGATAGTAATAAATTGGAGCAAGTCCTTTTGAACCTGGTTGTCAATGCCCGGCAGGCCATTGAGGAAAAAGGTAAAACAGGTGGTAAAGTGACAATAAAGTCATTTTCAGATAAAGGACAGGTCGCTATTTCAGTGTCTGATACAGGCAAGGGCATCCCCGAACATATACTTGATAAGATATTTGAACCATTTTTTACTACTAAAAAAGTTGGGGTGGGAACGGGATTAGGCCTGTCCATCAGCTATGGAATTGTCAAGGATTATGATGGAACCATAGATGTACATAGTGAGGTAGGGACTGGAACGACATTCCTGTTGAGATTTCCTCCATGTTCAAATGCTAAATAATGTTCTAACAGTGGGGTAATCGATTGAAGCTTTTACTTATTGATGATGAAGAACCGGCAAGGAAGATTGTTGGAATGTCGCTGAGAAATGACGGTTACGAGGTGCTGACGGCTGAGAATGGCAAAAGAGGCCTTGAGTTATTTGAAAAAGAAGCGCCCCCAATTGTCTTAACTGATATAAAGATGCCCGGTATGGACGGCATCGAGGTATTGAAAAGGATTAAGGAAATAAGCCCTGAAACCGAGGTTATAGTTGTTACCGGGCATGGCGATATGGACGTGGCTATTCAGTCTCTGCAACTTGAGGCATCTGATTTTGTCACCAAGCCTATTGTGGACGAAGCCCTGACAGTTGCCCTAAAACGGGCAAAGGAAAAGCTTCGTTTAAGGAGGATGCTCAAGGAGTATACTGAGAATCTGGAAGATAAGGTAAAGCAAGCCACAGAGGAGTTAAGGCGCAGGTATTCCTTTACGAGCATGCTGATCCAACATTCCATAGACGGTATAATAGGCACTGATAAACATGGGAAAATAATGGTCTTCAATCAAGGAGATGAGAGAATATTTGGATATTCCAGGGATGAAGTAATAGGGAAGCTTGATATAAGCAGTCTTTATCTACCTGAGATAGCTGAAGAAATAATGCAAGGTATGCATGGCAAAGAACGAGCAACGCAGGACCTGCATGCCTGGCGAGAGACCTTTGTTGTGGGCAAGAACGGTGACAAGATACCGGTTAAGTTCTCAGGAACTATTCTGTATCAAAAGGGTGAGGTCATTGGCAGCGTGGGTTTTCTCCACGATCTCAGGGAAATCAAGCGGCTACAGAGGGAATTGATCAAGTCCGAGAGGTTGGCTGCCACCGGAGAAACTGTAGCAGGACTTGCCCATGGTATCAAAAACATCCTAGGCGGTCTTAAAGGAGGGGTTTATATAGTAGACAACGCAATTAAGAAGGAGGATATGCATAGCCTCAGAACTGGCTGGGAAATGGTGAAAAGGAATATTGACAGAATCTCAGATCTGGCTGTTGACCTCCTCAACTACTCCAAGGAGCGAGAGCCTGAATATGAAAAGTGCTCCCCGAATGAAATCGCTGAAGATGTGTGTAAACTAATGGATATCAAGGCAAAGGAATCCGGAATAAAGATTGTCAGAGATTTTGATCCAAACATAGGCGATGTAACTATAGACCACAAAGGAATTCATCGCTGTCTTCTTAACCTGGTCTGGAATGCCATTGATGCCTGTGTATTTGATGAAGACGAAGGCAAAGAATACATAGTACGGGTAACTACAAAGCGCGAAGGTGATGAAGCGTTTATTCTTCAGGTCTCTGACAATGGTTCCGGTATGAATGAGACCGTAAGAAAGCAAATCTTCACCTCTATATCCAGCACCAAGGGGTCAAAAGGTACAGGTCTCGGCCTGCTTGTTACCCAGAAAACAGTCCATGAGCATGGTGGGACTATAAAAGTGGATTCTGAACCTGGAAAAGGGTCAACCTTTGTCATCAGGCTGCCTTCTGAGCCTAAACCCCATCAAGGCTAAAGATTCGTCCGGAAATAGATTTCTTTCCCCTTTTATAAACCCAAAAGCGTTGCTATATCAGGATGTTTTGTTATTACTTTGACAAACTGTGCTGTACGACGTTCTAGGCGGTTCTCAAGGATTGTGGCAGTCTTTTGCATAACCAGGAATCCAATGTTGTGGTCCTGATTGAGAAGGGCCTTAAATTTGTCTCCGGGCATAACCATGATTTCGCATGGTTCCATACAAACAGCAAGGGAAGTATGTGTGATATCGGGAAGAAAAGCAGACCATCCGAATGAGTATCCCGGTTTAATGGCGCCGATGGAAATAATAAGGGCCGAGACAAGCTCTGTTTGTAGTAATACTTTGCCTGTGATAAGTGAGTAAAAATGGGTAGCCTCACTACCTGGTTCGTAAATAATCTCCCTTTCTGCAAACGATTGCTCCTGAGCCAGAGGGAGTATCTGTTCCAGCATGCCGTCAGTCAAATCTTCAAAGAGTCGAATCCTTTTAAGTTGTCCTATAGAAGCCAAGTATTTGTTTCTCCTCTCAGTGCCCGTATCGTTTACATAATAAACTACCCCGCCGCTTGTTGCGGGGAATACAACCCCAAGAGCTGTAAAATTATATCACATCAACAGGTAAATTAATACTAAAAAAATCGTAGCCGTGGCAGCACTTATACCTATGGGTGAGGTATGTGTCTGGATGGCCGCTCGAGTCCTTTCGATTTTGTCCTCGAGGTCTTTTCCCTTTATACCAGTGACACTCCATAGGGGAATCATAGCCCCAAGACAGAGTACCTCAGGCCAGCGTTGGGATATGCGGCAGATAGATCCAGTTAATTCACCCACAATGACCCTGTCAGCGACCCTGGTCAATCCATTCATGCTGATATCCATGACCCGGTAAAAAAGCCCGCCACCCTTGCGGTAGAACCAGTCAGCATCAAGATTGACAGCCCTCAACTCAGAGGGAGACATGCCGGAGAGCGTTAGAAGTATAAAGGCAAAAGCGGCAAAGAAAATTAGCTGGGTCTGACCTACCACATGCGGAACCGTGTATGGTACATAATCAACCGGATATGGGAGAAGACTGTACAGGTAACTGGGAAATGATCCGTTGAAGATGCAGAAGAATGCTGCAATGCCCATGGCAAGAAGCATATGGAGGGGCGCCTCCCTGGGTCTCAGCCCAGAATCATGTCCGAAAAACGCAAAAAACGGAATCTTGATACCAGCATGTTCCAGCACACCAACTGATGCAAACAGAAGAATGAACCATATGATTTGCATATGACCGGTAGCAGCGGCTTCCATGACCATTGACTTACTGACAAAACCACTGAACAGCGGAACAGCGGATATGGATGCGGCCCCTATTATACAGCAGATACAGGTGAGCGGCATGGTCCGGTACAGTCCACCTAATGCGGTGCAGTTGATCTTCCCGCCGGTACGGTACATTACCGCGCCCATGGACATGAACAGCAAGGCCTTGAAGAGGATATCGTTTACGGCATGGGAAACAGCTCCATTTAGGGCCATTTGTGTCCCAATGCCGATTCCGCATACCATGAATCCTACCTGGTTGATCAAGCTGTAGGACAGCACACGCCTGAGATTGTTTTCAATTACCGCATAGAAAATAGGGAATGCGGTCATAATCGCACCGATCCATATAAGGGCTTCGGTGCCAGGAAAGGCCCTGGCAAGAGCGTATACAGCACACTTTGTAGTAAAAGCGCTCAGAAATACGGTCCCGGTAATTGTGGCCTCCGGATAGGCATCCGTCAGCCATGGATGGAGAAAAGGCCAGGCGCAATTTACGCCAAAACCAAGAAAAATTAATAAGGTGGCAAGTCCATTAAGTCCGATATACCCCCAACCCATTTATTTGATTTGCCTTCCTGATCTAAAACAGGAGAACTATTATCATTCCAATATCTTATTGAACCATCTTTGCATCTTACCCTGTATGAATATTCTACAGGTTTTATTGATTCTTTATGTAATAAGAAGGTATCTTCAAGTAAGTGCCTATCGTCTGGATGAATTAAACGCAACCAATTCTCAAAAGTATGTTTAATTTCCCCGGTTTTATAACCCAATGTGCTATCAATATTACCAAACCACTGCAATGTATTGCTCTCAATATCCCACTCATAGAAGATGTCATTTGTTGATTGAGCAATAAGACGAAAACGTTGCTCATTATCCCGTAAGGCCTTCTCTGATTTTTTTCGCTCAGCTATAAAATTATTTAACATTTCAACTTCTCTTAAACGTTTTTGTCCGGTTTGTTGCGCAATATTTTTATAATACTTCACCTGCTTTTCTAACTCTGTGCATCTTTGTTTTAATTCTTTTTCTAAATTGATTTTTGCGGACATTTTACTGGTCCTCAGCCAAGATCATTAAGATGCCTGTCCAATCAAGTCCCCTGCTCTTTCCGAGGAGAGGAGCAATTTCAACGCCAGAGTAAAATCCTAACAAAGGGGTGTTGTGTCTGTTCATTACCTTTTGAACTTCCATAGCTTCTTCTGTTAATGTATTTGATTGCTCTGCTGCCCTTCCTGCACAATCAATATACAATCCGAAAACGGGTCTTTTCCCGTCGTCTTTTATATTTTTCATTAGGCATTCTGAATTGTTTTTTGCAGATTCAATCATCATATCTCCATCCCTCAACATAAACTGAATTTCCATGCCTTGCTCAAGATCTGTCTCAAAGATTCGAATGCCGCTGTCATCCGGAAGAATTCCTGTAATCAGTCTATTAACATATTCGTCTTCCCGATATTCAAATTTTTCACCATAATTTACTCCAATTGTTAAGAGGTTGACAGGATACTGTTTTCCCCAACTTTCATTTCCATATAATTCGTCAATTATTTCAACAATTGGTCGTTCATCCAGTTCATAAATATGAGATCCTTGCATTTTTGTTATTTTATGATATTCGCCATCAATTGGAGAACAACCGTGCATTATAGTATGATAAACATTAATAGATCCTGAAAGAAGTGCTCCGACAACACTATGCTCACATACATTAGTACTGCAGAATTGTGTCGTATTACTAAATTGATAGTCCCCAATTAATCCGGCACCGATTATTGGTGCATTCGACTGGAGTATTGATTCCATTCCAAAAATTAATGGAGGGGATGCATTAATGATAGGAGGAGATATAGGAGACGCAGGAACTTTTATTGAGTCATAAAACATAAGCAAGAGTCTGTCTTCTTGTGTCTTAGATAATTTTCTTGCCAAACTATGCCCTGCCAGCCTTTCATCTTTGTCTAGACCGCCAGCTGTAGCAATTTGATACTTTATATCATCTAATTGAAATATTGCAACGCCTGAAGGATAGCCTTTATATGTTAAATAATCATTAGTAATAATGCCGATTGTTGAACCGCCAATTACAGGCGTATTTCCCAATGTCTCTTTAACGCCCCTCAAAAATTCTTTATGATCCAATTGGCCACTGCAAAAAGCAAGAATAAAATCAGGTTTATCCGTAATCACGTCACGAGCTGCAATATTTGCTGCTGTTTTGCCAGAATAAAAAGCATCTTTTTTATTACAATATCCAATTCCAACCTTCATAAAACATCCCTTTCATACAGCAATACCTTTTCCTTTTTCTTGATATCAGCAGTATAAACAATATTTCGGTTACGTATATTGTAAACATAAATAGCGGTCCTTCATCCTGTAGATAGCTGTAAGCACATTGAACGATTTTATGCCTCTTTTTATCGGCCTGTTTCAGTTAAGTACTTATAGTTTTTTCAATTTCATTTAGGAAAGACCTTTGTAAACTGATGAGTTCCAGAGGCCTGTCTACAGGGGACATGTGGGCGCTTTCCGTTATGATATGACACTGACAGTCATTGGCAAATTCTGACTGATACCTTGTGTAAGCAGGCGTACACAGATCGTCGTTTCCACAGGTCATAAGAACAGGTAGATCCAGCTCAGATAATTGCGAGGTTACATTTACTTTTTTTAGATTCCCCTGCACATTTAACTCTGAACCGCTTGCAACCATAATATCATGGATTACGGCATTTCGTGAGGCAAGCAATCTCTTCATCACCCCAGGTAATGGCCATGTGTGTATAACATGTCGCCTGGTGAACTCCATGCAGGCCTTGTCATAGTCGCTCTTTGCTCCCAGCCCTCTCAACTCATAATCATCAATAATTCGTCCTGTTTTACCATTATTAAGACAACTCAGGCCCTGCTTAAGCTTCGGGGAAACGTGATTGATATAATAGGGAAAATTAAGTATGGGGCTATGGAGAGAAATGGACAATATGCCTTCGGGGTGTCTGGCTGCAAACCCGACAGCCAGAGTGGTCCCCCATGAATGACCGATTAAATGGTAGTTTTTCAAGCCCAGACCATCCCGTACCGCCAGTACTTCTTCAAAATAACGTTCAGCAGTCCACAAAGTCGGATTATCCGGTCGGTCTGATTTTCCACACCCTAACTGGTCATAGAAGATCACACGGCGTTCACCAGCTAATGCCTGAAATGCCACGAGATTATGATGATTACCTCCTGGACCACCGTGCAGAATCAACGCAGATGCCCTGCTGCCGGACCCAATTATGCCGTACCATAATTTATAGCCATCACCCCTATAGACGTAGTCGACAAAACCTTCGTAATCATAACGAGGTTCGGTCAGGCTCTTTTTTATACGGGCTTCTTTTTCTTCGTCATTCATAGCCTTTCCATTTGTGATATGCGTACAGTCTTCAAAGCTGCAGCAGACTTCCGAAATACGATTAAACATAAAAGGCATTCATGACAGAATTTCTTCTACCGCAAGTCATCAGGCGGACACCAAGGCCCAGAGCCGAAAGCAAGAAAAACATATTATCCACTAATTTATTACATACTTAAAGCTGATTTTTTTGTCTTTTTATTTAACATAACCGCTTCCGATAGCAGAAAAAGGGAGATCCAACTCTAGTTCGGGGACTTGTCGGGCGACCCATGCGGTGAAGGTGTTGCTATTAGGCCCTGGAAAGGACTTATAGGTTGTTTTCCACGGGTAGGCACGGGCGGCTTTGTCAACGGCGTCAATGAGTTCGTCGACGCCCTTTCCCCTATGTGCCTTGAGAATCCTGGGTCTGGCGCCGTACCAGTTTCTGTCGGGGATATCCTGGGCAATCCTCAGAACCGGCTGGCCGCGTTTGCTTCGCCAACCGACTACGTCGTATACTGTGTAAGAGGCCTCGGCAGTCCTTTTGGCTGCAATCCATGTATGAATGGCGAACCATCCGCGCCAACCCCATGCTTTGGCACCGTAGATATGAAGAACCGCTTCATTCGTGTCAGCAGGTTCGGGCGCAATTCCTGCAGATTCGCGATTGGCTGTGCGCCAGTCGTTCCCGGAAGAACAACTTGAGGAAATCAAAACAATCAGGATAAAAACCGACAATAGTTTCAAGGTTTTCATAAAGACATGTTGCATGCAATTGATGCCAAAATCAACTCGGTATTTTGCTAATTATAGCTATTCAAGGTTATGGCATACATCTTCCGACTGAATTCAACAATAGAATCTTCTCGATTTTGTTAATTTCTGATGCCTGATCCTGTTTTCATATAAGCTCGTATATGCCAATATTACCCATTTGAGATAATGGAAAGAAAAGAACTCAGGTGCCTTCTTTAAATAAATATCCCAGGCCTCTCACGGTTTCAATGTACGAGGAGGCGGTGCCGAGTTTTTTTCTCAAGCGTCTTATATGGGTATCAATAGTTCTGTCATAACCACTGAATGAATAGCCCCACACATTCTCCAGAAGAATCTCACGCGTTCTTACCATTCCGGCATGGGACATCAGCTCATGAAGAAGGCGAAATTCAGTCATGGTGAGTTTTACTCGTTTCCGCTCTACGTGAACCAAGTGTTTAAGAGAATCCAACTCAACCGGCCCAATTTGTAATATTGTATCTGTCACTGCCGTCTCATCTGGATACACCCTTAACAGCACCGCTTTAACCCTCAAAACCAGTTCTCTCGGGCTAAAGGGTTTTACTATATAATCATCCGCTCCCAGTTCCAGTCCCAATATCCTGTCGGTCTCACCTCCCATTGCGGTCACCATTATTATAGGAATATTAAAAAGCTCCTTGTCTTTTTTGAGCTGCTTACACAGTTCCAGACCATCCAAATCAGGTAGCATCAGATCCAGCAAAATCAGATTAGGTTTATATTCTCTGGCCTGGGGAATTATCTTGCGCCCGGATGCCAAAATAAGGGTGTCAAATCTTGCCCGTTCGAGATTGTAGCAGATCAACTCCGCTATATCTCTTTCATCTTCTATTATGAGAACGCGCTTTTTTTTCAAGGCTTTTTAGACACTTTCCCGTAGGCAATACCAGGTATTAAACCAAAGACTCATAATGCCTTTATATTCAGCTAATTTTAAGAAACTGTTAATATATTGTTATTTTTCTGTTTAGATTTCTTATTTTTGACTTGATGTGCCCGTTGGCATTGTATTTCTTTTGAAAAGATCCTGGGTACTTTTGCCATATCAAGTGTAGTTTCGATAGTAAACTTTTATACGTGTCCTGAATTTCTTTAGGAAACCAGTAAAAGCCTCATAAGGCATTCAAGTCAGGGATAGTCCTCACGCCTCAAACCAGTCGTCACAGAATTTTCATAGAATTGTCATAATACCGTCACATTTCTCTGTTAGCTTCTTCGGCTAATCGGGGCAGGGAGAGGTTTAGCCTGTCCGGGGTCTGGTTTTTTGCGTTTGCTGATCTTAGTCGACAAAAGGAGGGGTTTGTCATGAGACTGATCATCACAATGTACCGTTTTAGAAAACTGCTTACAGGGGTTGCGCTAGGATCACTGGTGTTACTGTCCGGATCTTTGCTCTTTGCCGGCGATCGGCCGCTCTCTTATCGGGAAACAAAGGTTATATATAAAGCCAAAGCGAGTCTCGATCGCGGAAACGCTCAGCAATGTGTTGATTTGCTGGAACAGTTTATCAGTAAAGATCACACGGATGTGCCTTATCAGTTCTATATGCTGCTGGGCAACGGCTGTTTCCAGTTGAATAATGCCGAGCAGGCTGGAGAGGCTTATAGAAAGGCCCTGACTATTAGGCCGGAGAACCCCGATCTTTTGGTCAATTATGCCACTGCCTTGTATATGCAAGAGAAATATAAAGAGGCCGCCGAGGCCTTTGCCAAGTCATTTAAGTGCAGGAAAGCCGAAGATCCTGACCTGCTGTACAGGGCTGGGGCCTGCTATTATCAAGGCGAACTCTATCGGGAGGCAAAGGGTGTCCTGGATACCCTTATGGCCCAGGCAGAGAGTCCCAGAAAAGAGTGGGTAGAACTTCTGGTCTTTACGGATGTAAAGCTGAAGAACTGGGATAATGCAATCAAAGTACTCAAAAAATTGGTACAGCAGGAACCAAATGATGCAAAGTTCTGGAAGCTTCTGGCCCATGTAAGCATAAACCAGGGCAATTATCAGGACTCGGTGGTAAGTCTGGAAATAGCCTATCACCTGAAGGATCCGTCAAAATCGGAGCTTGAAGGTCTGGCTTCTCTCTATTCATATCTGGGGGTTCCGCTTAAGGCAGCTGAGATCTTAACCAAGGCCTATGGCACGGATCAGGATACAAAGCAGCTCCTTCAAATTGCGCGGCTCTATGCCAGAGGATACATGCAGAATGATGCGCTCCGTCTTTACAGGATCGTCCTGCATGAAGTTCCCAGTGAAGTCCTGGTAAAAGAGATGATCTCTCTTCTGTATGAATCCTGCGAGTTTCATGAGATGGTCGCCCTTGTGGAGCAGGCAGTCAACCAGTATGGGTTTGATGATCCATCTCTTTATCTCATGAAAGGTTATGCAGCATGGCACCTTCAGGATTGGGATCTGGCCCAGTCTTCATTTAAGGTGGCCAGGGCCTCAAAACGGTACCGGAATCAGGCCGAAGGCGCTCTGGAAATCATTACCGGCCTTATGGCAGCCAAAACCAATGTGATTGCCTCGGCTACGGATACCGTTCCAGAATCACATTCCTGATTTCCTGAGTCTAATAAGAGGATGTTTTTAATGAGGAAAAGCGAAATTTTTATTGTCTTAATATGGTTCGGCCTGATGTTTTATGCTCCGGCGTTTGCCGAAGATGTAGGAGGCATAGAAAAGACTTTAACGAAGGCCATTCAGGAAGAAGTGGCCGCCCAGAAAGAAGTGGAGAAATGGTCTGTTGAGAAAGAAGCTATCATAAATGATTTGCTGGATCTGAAGACCCGTCTCGACTGGAACCGCTTCCAAAACCACAAGTATAAGGCTTATGTATATCAGAAGGCGGAAGAGGTCAATGATCTCAAGACCCAGAAGGAAAAGCTTGCCAGGATGCGCATGGAACTGGAGCCTTATCTCAGCCGGATAGTCTCGGACCTGAAGGATCGGGTTGCATTTGATGCCCCGTTTCTCATTGAGGAGAGATCGAGGCGGATTGCGTTTCTGGAAGAGTCATTGCTGGATCCCAGCTTGAATTTGGGCGAGCGGTTGAGGCGGGTGCTGGAGGCACTTCGAGTGGAGGCAGAATATGGAAATTCAGTAGGGACCGAGGAAACAAAACTCGATCTCAATGGCGAGTCAACTCTGGTAACCATGACACGCGTCGGAAGAGTGGGGCTGTTTTATATCACAAACGATCGCAAACAGGCCGGTAAATGGGATGAGGTTTCACAGAGCTGGCAACCCGTCTCTGACGACTATCTGCCGGATATTCTTCGGACTAAGGAGATTATTCAGCAGAAGAGGGCGGCCGAGCTGGTGGATCTTCCAATGGGTCCGTCCCGGTAATTTTTTTAAAGAGGTGTGTTCAATAAATGCAAGACTTTTGTAATTTTCGATACTGGACTGGCATAGCGATAATGTGTGCCGTCATAATGGCATCTCCATCTGGTGCTGTCGAACAAAGCGACAATGCCTGGAAGGCGGTGGTACAGGAACTCGAGGCAAGCAGTGCCAAATCTCTTTCCCGGGCAGAATTAGTGCAGGAACTGGTAAAGCAGGACAAAACTACCCTGCAAAAGGCCGTGGCTGAACTTAAAGCAATGGTATCAACCGAGCAAAAGGAGCTATCCAGTCTTCAATCTCACTACCAAGAGCTGCTTGAACGGGAAAGCCAGTTGACAGAGGGCCTCAAGTCCGAGCAAGAGGAGATCAAAACAGTCCAGGGTACTGTAGTCGGCGCTGCTAAGGAGGGCCAAGACCTCTTAGAGAGCAGCACTCTTGGTTCAAGGTTTGGAGAACAGAGGTCGGTGCTGGACCGTATTATCGAGAAAAAACGCTTTCCCGGCATGGACGAGATTCGAGCCGAGGTGTCGCTGTTTCAGAGATATGCCGACCAGTCCGCCTCTATACATAAACATCGCGGAGAATTCGTTGACGTCAAAGGACATTCGACAGAGGGCGATATGGTGCATATCGGCGGCATGGGGGCCTTATACCACACCAAAGACGCAGTAGGATACCTTAAATCTATGAGTAGCGGTGGTCTGGCTGCGGTGCCCGCTGACCTTGGATACGGCCTTCGCAGGTCACTCAAGGCCTTTATCAAGGGAGACGCTGATAATGTACCTGTGGATATCTCCGGCGGAGCAGTGTTTATGGAATTGACACAGAAGAAGGGTTTTCGAGAGTGGATAGACTCAGGGGGGCTTCTGGTCTGGCCTATCTTCGGTATTGGACTGATAGCAATAGTTTTTTCGCTCGAACGTCTCTATTTTTTCCTCCGTATTCGGACTGACTCCGATCAAATCATAGAAGATGTCACGTCCCTGGTGGAGAATGATCGGATCGATGAATGCAAGCGCTATTGCCTGGAGAAAAAGAATCACCCCACGTGTCAGGTCTTGAGCAGTGGACTGGATCAAATAGGCGCCACTCAGGAGGTCTTTGAGAGTTCGCTTCAGGAGGCCATTCTTCGCCTCCTGCCCAGGTTCGAGAGGTTTATACCCACACTCGGCATGCTGGCTGCGGTAGCACCGCTTCTCGGGCTCTTGGGGACAGTTTCCGGAATGATAAATACATTCCATGTGATAACTATTTTTGGGACTGGTGATCCAAAGCTAATGGCAGGTGGAATTTCAGAGGCACTGATTACCACGGAGCTTGGGCTCGCGGTAGCCATACCAGTGATGTTTATCCATCACTTCTTTGAGCGCCGAGTGGAATTGATTGTAGGCGATATGGAGGAAAAGGCTACGGCATTTACGTTGACCATTTTGAAATTCGGAAAGATCCTTCCGAAAGAGACTTCGACTTGATCCTGCTCTCAGACACCATTAAACAGGCCGTTAATTTTTTCGGGAGTGGCGGTGGGGTGATGTATCCCTTGCTTTTAGTGTCTTTGGTCCTCTGGACCCTGATTATCAGAAAATCAAAGGAGTTGGTCACCAGCAGGCGCGAAGAGCAGGGAGTGGCAGAGTGCCTTTCTTCTCTGGCCCGAAACGAGCTTATCGGGGCTGAGTGGCAACGTGCCGTTATGAGGAACTTTTTGAGCTTGAGAAGCAGGGGTGGCGGCGATGATTTTGAGCTTATGAAACAACTCACCAGGGGAATCGTAACCAGGGTGGACGGATCCGTAAAGGCCATCCTGGTCTTGGCGGGAGTAGCCCCGCTCCTGGGACTTCTGGGAACTGTTGGCGGAATGATAACGACTTTCGATGTCATTTCCGGATTCGGGACTGGAAACGCCAGGGCTATGGCGTCGGGCATTTCAGAGGCCCTCGTCACTACTCAGACCGGACTGGTGGTGGCAGTCCCTGGACTGATCATCGGTAATTTGCTTCGGCGTAAGGTCGAAGGCGTCAAGAACAGAATGGATCTCTTTATGCGGGCACTGGTAACCGCCGGCAGAGAAGATCCAAGGTCTGATACCAATTAGGAAGGTAGAATGCAAGGCATTCGTATGCAATGGTCGAGGAAACGGGGAGAGGTTGCTCTTAACATGTCTCCGCTTATCGATATGATCTTTATACTGCTTATTTTCTTTGTCGTGACTACGAGCTTTGTGAAGGAGTCCGGGGTAGATATCGAGAGGCCGGTGGCAAAAACGGCACAGCAGAAGACCAGCACCAATCTGGTCATCGGAGTTACCTCAGACAATATTGTGTACATCGAAGGGAGACCTATCGATGTACGTTCCGTTCAGTCCTATATGGAACGGTTCCTCATGGAGAATCCCACCGGATCGGTTGTGATCGCTGCGGATAAGAAGAGCCAGAGCGGCGTGGTGATCCAAGTCTTAGACGCCTGTCGACTGGCAGGGGTCAAGAATCTCAGTATGGCCGCCAAATCCGAAGTATAGCAGGCAGAAACGGAATCGAGAGACCGGGATTCCCAAAATGGTTCAAACAATAAACAGTTCTCATGGACCTGGACATGCCCGATGGCTTGACATTGCCATTGCAGCAGGAGCGGCGGTAGGAATCAATGTGCTGATTTTTTTGTTCATTCCCTTTTTGTCCGAGGTCTCTCTGGATAAAAAGGCCAGCCAGCATATTGAGACCTTCAAGATCCAGACCAGCAGTATACGGGAGCGGGCGAAACCCATGCAGGAAAAACAAGAGCTGCCCAAGCCCAAGGAAATGCCCCGAATTCCGCCACCCAAGGCTATAGCCACCGGTTCTTTGCACGAGACCCCAGCCCGGCCACCGCAGATGGAATTTGAAATACCCGAGTTCGAGGCGGCCAGTGGAAGTATGGAGTTCGGAACAATGGCATTTACCCCTCCTGCTCCGCCACAGACAGAATTTGACATCGGACAGGTAGATAAACTGCCCCAGGTCATCAGCCGCATCCGTCCGGTCTATCCCGCTGCGGCCAAGCAAAAGAATATTGAGGGGGTGGTGGTAGTCAAATTCAAGGTGACGACAGCGGGCACAGTGGAAAATGTTTCGGTGTTAAAGGCCAAGCCTGCTGGATATTTTGAAAAGGCGGCCATGGATGCGGTAAAGAAATGGAAGTTCCAGCCAGGGATCGTGGAAGAAGAACCGGTGAATACCTGGATGACCGCCATGGTGAAATTTCGATTGGACTTTTGAAACGACAGGGCTGAGAGATTTTTTAAAGGGAGAAACCTTTGATCACAACAGGATTTCGTTTGATTACATGTGCAGTAATGCTGTTTTTTATGCTCTATAGCAGTTTGGGCCTGGCAGGTGATGTGCTCGCGGACGATGGCGTTTTGTCAGGCCTGATTGTAGACAGGGATTCCGGAGAGGGTCTGATCGATGCCGGAATTGAGGTCCAACCCCTGGGGAAGAAGTGTTTTACGGATCTGGACGGCCGCTTCAGCCTGAAACTGCCTGAAGGCAAATATGATGTGCGCGTCTTTTATCCCATGTTCAATTCCAAGGAGTTGAAAAATATTGCCATAAAACCTGGCGAGATTCGGACCATTGAAGTTGCTCTCACTCCCCAGGAAGGCGAGATGGCCGTGGTCGAGGTAGTTGAGTCGGCTGAACGGGCTTCTGAGGCCACTCAGATTCTTCTCAGAAAAAAGGCCGCCGGGGTTACAGACAGGATAAGTGCCGAGGCCATTGCCAAGCTCCCGGCCTCCGACGCCGCCGAGATCCTCACCAAGGTAACCGGCGTCTCTTTGGTAAAGGATAAGTATGTGTATGTCAGAGGACTGGGGGACCGGTATGCCAAGGCTACCCTCAATGGTCTTCGCCTTCCGTCGCCGGAACCCGAAAAGAAGATTGTCCCAATGGATCTCTTCCCCAGCGAAACAATCAAGTCTATCAATGTAGTCAAGTCCTATACCCCTGACATGCCGGGTGAATTTTCCGGTGGTCTGGTCCAGATTGAGACCAGGGATCATCCCGATGGCTTTCAGTTAAAGGCCTCGCTCTCCACGGGATATAATGACCAGACCACCGGTCGCGATTTCAAGACTTACAGAGGGAGTGACAAGGACTGGGCGGGTTTTGACAGCGGGTGCAGGGACATACCGGATGTAATTCCTTCTGATTTCATCGAGCCCACTGGAGTTCTGGGTACTGGAGGTTATACCCCGGAGGAGATAACTGAATTTGGCCGTTCGTTTAAGAATATCTGGAACGCCAGGACCGAGACTGCTGATTTACCGATCGGTCTGGGATTTATGATCGGCGATAAGCTGGGCAGATTCGGCTATCTCGGAACCTTCAATTACAAGCACGAGTACCAGACCAAGACCAGCGAGCAGCGGACCTGGTACAACCTGGGCTACCAGGGCCGGCAGAATGTATATGCAGACTTTGATTTCGACACTTACGAGGAGAAGGTTAACTGGGGCGGATTGCTCAACTTCGGATTTGAATTCAGTCCTTACCACAGGATGGCTTTCAAAAATTTTTATAACCGAAAGGCCACAGACTCTGTTCGCGAATATGCAGGATACCATGAGACCTGGGGCGACGATATCTACGATCGACGCCTCAAATGGTCGGAGAATGATTTATATCAGGGTGAGCTGCGCGGAGATCACTATTTCGATGTTTTAAAGAGTGACGTGCAATGGCAAATAGGTTACAGCAAGGCCCAACTGGAAGAGCCTGACCAGAGGGAGGTGCAATACTGGTGGGACAGTGAGTCCGAAACCACCCTGGCATGGCTGGACTCCACTCAGAGTGGAACCCGGTTTTTTGCCGATCTGGACGAAGACCGTTATGACTTCGGTCTTGACTGGAAGCTTGACGGGTCTGATATTTTCCGATTTCCGGTCGTCCTCAAGACAGGAATTTCCTATTACTGGCGGGAGCGGGAGTTCAACTACCGCCGCTTTTGTATAACCCGGGGACCGGGGCAACTGGATTTCGATATTTTTGCCGATGCGGAAACGCTCTTTGCACCGGAACATTTCAGAGAACAGGACGGTTTTCTCCTCAGGGAAGTTACCAGGCCTACTGACAAATATGACGCTACAGAGCGGAATGAGGCGGCATACGGCATGCTGGATTTCACTCTGTTCGACCGCCTGAGAGTTATAGCGGGCGTACGTGTGGAGGCCGACGACCTGGAGGTGGTCACCCTCAGTCCCTATACATTTAGGAGTGGAACCGAAGACAGGGCTGTCCTGGACGATGACGATACCTTCCCAGCGGCGAGTTTTGTATATTCGCTTACCGACAGTATGAATTTACGTCTCAGCTACTCGGAGACGGTTAACCGGCCGCAGTTCAGGGAGCTCGCTTCTTTTGAGTATATAGATGTGACGGAGACAGAGTCCGTAGTGGGCAATCCGGATCTCGTGACTGCCGAACTTGACAACTACGATATCCGCTGGGAATGGTTCATTGGTGCAGATGAACTCTTGGCGGCCAGCTGCTTTTACAAAGACATCAGCCAGCCCATAGAGATTGTTCAACAACCTACTTCCGCAGGCATGCGCCGTTACTATATAAATGCGGGCGATGGAGAAGTGACGGGCCTTGAACTTGAGCTGCGCAAACGTCTGGGTTTTCTGCATTCCTCTCTCGATAACCTGATGCTCAACATAAACTATACCTACACCGATTCGGAAGTAAAACTGGGACCTGACATGACCTCCATCATGACCAATGCTGAGCGTTCCATGCACGGTCAGTCAGATAACCTGGCCAATGTGGTACTTGATTACACCGATCCGGATTTTGGTATAACCCTCAGACTTCTTTACAATTATGTTGGGAAGCGACTGGACGTGGGTGCTGCTTACGGCCTGCCTGATATTTACGAAGAGGCAACCGAATGGCTGGACTTCGTTGCCGAAAAGCGGCTAGGTACATGGAAACTCAGGTTGGCCGCCAAGAACCTGCTGGATGAGGAGATCGAGTTCACTCAGGGAGGCAAGACTTACCGCAGATTCAAGGAAGGGGTCTCGGTCTCTTTCGGCCTATCAAAGCATTTTTAGAAGAATTTAAAGAAACTGTAATAGAACTGTAATCAAACTGTCACAAATGTCGGTCAAAATAAGGGAAATTACACAGGAGGTTGTTAAAATGTTAAGAGAAACGATTTATCATTGGTCCTTAAAGACGATCCAGGGGTTTATGTTGGCCCTTGGTCTTATGTGGGCCGGAACTGCACTGGCGTTGGATGCCCAGGGTGACATTACCACTAACACTACCTGGGGAGAAGACGTTCAGCTTACAGGGGTCGTAACCGTGAAGGCCCCGGCGGTCCTCACCATCAGTCCGGGAGTTACGATTTACGGCAATGCCACGACTGCACTGATCATTGAGCGGGGGGCCAAGATAATGGCCATAGGGACCCCTGAGGAGCCCATCGTGTTTACCAGTAACTCGATTTCCCCGACCAGAATGGACTGGGGGGGATTAGCCATCAATGGTTATGCCCCTATCAATAATGCAGGGGCATTCAGCTGTCCCGGTAATCCCCCGAACGCGGTGGGTGAGGCGGGCATGGGCGAATACGGCGGTTGCGATCCTCATGACAGCAGCGGCATCCTGCGCTATGTCAGGATTGAGTACGGCGGATACAGGATGGACGGAGAAAACGAGTGGAATGCCTTGACTCTTCAGGGGGTAGGTGACGGAACCATCATAGAGTATGTACAGTGCCACATGAACAGCGACGACGGGATCGAGTTTTTCGGTGGTACGGTCAATGCACGAAATATCCTGAACAGCGGCTGTGCCGACGACCACTTTGACTGGACTAACGGCTATACCGGCAAGGCACAGTTCATTGTGGCCCATAAGGCAGACGATGACGGTGACCGCGGTATTGAGGGGGATAACCTTAAGGCGGACAATGTCGCTCAGCCAGTATCGCATCCTACCGTGTACAACATGACCCTGGTGGGTAATGCAAATATTCCGGATGGCGGCGGCGAAGGCATATTGCTCCGGCGCGGGAGCGCAATGACTTTAAAGAACTCTATAGTAACCGGTTTTCAAAAGGCGGCCGTCGACCTGGATAATGAGGCCACTTTTGTGGGGATCAATACAGGGGATCTGGTTATTGATAACTGTATATTCTATGACAACCTGGACGGACAGAACTTCAATGCGGACGAAAGCGATGAAGAAGGTTATACGCCCACTGTTACGACGGGAGACTTTATTACGTCCATAATGTCCTATAACCGAGTAGTTGATCCAGGGCTTGCAAGCACCTCTTTCCAGAGTCCTGATCTCAGGCCTGATATGTTTTCCCCCGTATTCGCCGGGGCCGCTGCCGTTCCTGCGGACGGATTTTTCGTGGAGAACGCGGATTTCATAGGGGCATTCGACTCAGAGTATGACTGGACCAAGGGGTGGACCAGCTTCGGAGGCAGTCTCCCCCGAATCCCTGTTCCCACAGGCTTCCACGAATACTGGTATTATCCACAAAACTATCCTTATACGTCGGCAAATCCCAGTTTGTCCAGGCCAATCAGTTTCGGATGCATGGATCGTGGCGAGCTGGATATACGCATAGGGCTACACTCATTTGCCAGTCCCATGGATATCTATTGCGGTTTAATGCTGCCTGATGGAATCATTTATACTATAGGCGAGAACATGCAAATTCGTGGACTATCGGATATGCAGCCCTGGAAACGCAGTCAGACACACTCGGTCTATGAAAACATTCTCTCAGGAAGCGGCTTTTCCTGGCCTCATGGACTTTATGCGGGATTTGTTATGGCAGTCCCGGCCGGTACCAATGTAGCCACCATGGGTATGGATGCCTGTGGATACTTCTGGGGATTTTTGCTGGCACTGTAATACTATTACTTGAAGTGATACAGACTTGCACAACACCGGAAGGGGGGTGCCTCTCCTCACGTGTATACCCCCCTGCCGGTCTATTCAGACTGATTTCCTTGTAATAATATTTACTCTGTGCCGTCAAAGAGAATGGACAGAAATACGATTAAAAATCCCTGTTCGCGTTCATCTATAAAATGTTTGAAGAAGTAAGTGCATCAGAGGAAAAAATATTAGTCGTAGAGGATGAAAAAGATCTGGTCAGTTTACTGGAATATAATCTGGCGAAAAAGGGATATGTTCCTATGGCGGCCCTGGATGGACTGACTGCGTGTCGCATGATTGAAGAGAGACAGCCGGATTTGATTCTCCTTGATATAATGCTTCCAGATTTGAGCGGATGGGAAGTTTGCCGGATCGTGCGCAACCACAAAAATGAAAAAATTTCGAATACCCCTATTATTATGCTTACCGCCCTGAGTGGCGATGAAGACAGACTCAGGGGCCTTAAGCTTGGTGCAAATTATTATATTTCCAAACCCTTTGAAATCAGAAATCTGTTACTTAACGTAGCGTCGTTGATAAGTGGCGGAAAAGGGCAACAATAGTTAAACATCCAGATTCAAGAAATCAAGATCATTAAGAATCAAGACCAGTGTGATTTCAAGTCATGTCTTGTTATGAATTCAGGAATCATTTGAGAGGTAAACACCAGTGAAAAAAATAGTGATTGTAACCAACAGATCAGAGCCGGATCACGGTTTATTAGGCTTGCTGTATAATATGTTCCCCAATTGCGGGGTCAGTATTGTTCCAAGACATGTTGAGACTTTTGATGAGTTTCCTGCCGATTGCTCGTCAGATGCCTTTAAGGGTTACAAGATAGGGACCAAGTATAATAGCAAGTATTTTTACTTATAGATGAACAGCCACATCGTACAGAGCTCCTTTATTACGAACGAAGACCTGAAGGCTACTTGATTCCAGCGGCAGGCGATACCAGATAAGCGAGGGGTCAACTAAGAAATTCAAAACCGGATTTGGCCATTCTCTATGTGTATCCTGATAGGGCTGATGCAAAGGATGTTTTGCCTGACATCAAGAGGCAAGATGCCCGCTGCTGGCCATTATATTTATATCATATCTTCAGCCTGTAAAGGCTATATAGCGGATTATCAGACGCTCAAAGCGGATGACGAAGTCATGAGGCAATAATAGATTGAAGGAGTTACTCCTTGTAGTTTTCGGACTTCTATATTTGTTGGGCTTGATTGTGTTCCGTTTCAAATGCATCAGAGACCGAAATCCTAATACCAAACTCTTAATTGATTTATTGAGATGGATGAATGGGAAATAGATTTTGGATGCAACTCAGGGAACACAATAAGATGATGAACAGAAACATGTATTGGTCATTGGACAACGGGTACCTCATGGCAATTATTTGTTGTTGATTCGTTGAGTACGAAAGCAGGGCCTTCACATCCTTTCCGACATGCATCTTGGGCAAACTCGGAAATCATCAGCTTGGATCTCATGCAGATGATTTGGGTAAATGTAACGCAAAAATGCTGCCCTTTCCCGGAGTGCTCTGAACAGATACGTGGCCGCCATGTGTCTGAGCAATGTGTTTGACAATGGCAAGACCCAGCCCGGTTCCTCCCATTTCCCGGCTTCGAGCCTTGTCTACCCGGTAAAATCTTTCAAAGATACGGGATAAATGTGTTTTTTCTATTCCGCAACCCTGATCACGTACGCTCACAATTATCTCTTTTTCCGCTTTAACTGCTTCAACCCAGACGTTTTTTTTCTCACCGCTATATTTAATGGCATTATCAATGAGGTTTACAAACGCATGTTCAAGGAGCGACGGATCGAATTTTGCTACTATGTCTTCAGCACAAGTCAGCTTTACGTCTATTTTCTTGGTCATGGCACTGACTTCACAGACCTGGATAGCGGTTTCGAGAACATCCCTTAGTCTGCCCTCATTCAGTACGACTTCTTCTGCTCCAGTCTTCTGCTCAAGCTTAGAGAGTCTCAGGAGGTCATCAATAATGGCCTCAAGGCGATTCACGTGTTTGTCGATTATTTCTAAAAATCGTTCGGCATACTCAGGATTTTTAGCCGCGCCATCACGAAGAGTCTCCACGAATCCCTTAATGGCAGTGATCGGAGTTTTTATTTCATGTGATACATTGGCCACAAACTCACGCCTAATCTTTTCAAGTCTCAGAAGGCGTGTCACATCATTTAAAACTATAAGTGCGCCTATTTGTTTCCCTTCCGCATCACGGAGCAATGTGCCATGCCCGTTAAGAAAAAGCTCGCTGCCAGAAGAAGACAGGAAAATTTCTTTTTCAACCGCCTCTTGGCTGGATAATACCTTTTTCACAAATTGCTGAAGAACCGTATTTCTTACCACTTCTTGAATGCTTCGGCCTTGTACCTCAGCAAAATTGCATCCGAACATCTCGGCGGCAGCGTGGTTCATGCTTAAAACCCGCTCCCCCATGTCCACGGCAATGACTCCTTCAACCATGCTGGAGAGCATGGCCTCAATCTCGTTTCGCTGCCGCCTCACCGTGTCAATATGTTCACGAAGCTCAACTGCCATCCGGTTCAGCGATTCGGCAAGGGCTCCAATTTCTTCGGATTCAGTAACTTGTGGTCTCAAGAGGATTTCACCGCGAGTGATGGATTCGGCCCAGATCTTGATGCGCTCTATGGGACGGGTAATGCTGCGAGAAACAAAGAGACTGAGTACCGCAGCAAATAAAGCTACTATAAGACCTCCAAACGCAATCTTGATCTTGATATTATTTAAAAGCAAATCTAAATCATTTACAGGGACTGATGTGCGGACAACCGCAAGGATGCGGCTTTTTTTCTTAACAGGTATTCCTACGTACATCATATCCTTTTCCAGGGTCCGACTGTGCCGTATGGATTTGCCTGATGGACCATTCAAGGCATCAATGAATTCCATCCTGTCCAAATGGTTGTCCATGCCTGCCGGATCCCTCTCAGAATCTCCAACGACTTTGCCGGAGGGGAGTATTATGGTAATACGGGTTGCAGTAGTTTCGCCGATTTTTTTGCACAATCCGTCAACAGCCTTTTCATCTATGGGATCAAGATATTTTAAGACCTGTTTTTCAACAAACTGAGCTCGTATTTTGAGATCGGAAGCGGTTTGTTCAAGCAAAAAATGCTTCAAAGATGCAGATGTATACCATGTTGCAGCTATCAGAGAGATAATAGTGACCAATATATAGGATGGATAGAGTTGCCAGAGCAGCCGTTTCTTTTTTTTCATAACTCTATTCCCTGAATCGATATCCTATTCCACGGACCGTCTCGATATAGCTGCCTGCAGGCCCGAGTTTCTTTCGCAACCCAACGATCTGAACATCCACCGAACGATCAGTGACCGAATAATCCTCTCCACGGACGGCTTCGACGATCTGGCATCGGGTAAAGACCCATCCCGGCCTTCTCGCAATATAATTAAGGATGGCGAATTCCGTGAAAGTCAATTGGACAGGAACACCCTTGAAGAGCACCTCATGACGCCTGGGATCAATTTGGATATCGTGAATTCGAAGAACCGATGCCTGTTCCTGCGGTCCTTTTATATTCCTGCGGAGAACCGCTCGGACTCTTGCTATAAGGACGCGCGGACTGAAAGGTTTTGTGATGTAGTCGTCAGCTCCAAGCTCCAGGCCTGTTACGATATCCGCTTCTTCGCCCTTGGCTGTTAACATAACAATAGGTATGTTTCTGGTATCTGGATCATTTTTCAGGCGTCTTGTTATTTCGAGACCATCCATATCTGGCAGCATAAGATCCAGTATTATGAGATCAGGGTATTCTGACCTCACGAGGTGTACGGCCTGCTTGCCTGATCCGGCACAAAAAACCTGAAAACCTTCTCGCGATAGATTGAATTTCAGTAGCTCCAGGATATCTTCTTCATCATCTACCGCGAAAACCTTTTCGTTTGACATAGACGAGACCTTTGCCCGGGATAAAATTCTACCAACTTATTTTTCCCCAAGCCCTTTACTCAAATTTATTTTAACTTAAAATTTTATATCTTTTAAGCTGTATTAAGGCTCCATAGGAGTTATGTAAGTAATTCAAAACGAGTCTGTTTCACCATGTTTTTGCCTCTGCGCTCTTTTGTATGCGTAACGGCATATAAAACAGATTATTTATTAAATATAGTATATAACTTTTATCTTCAACAAATAAAAAAGGTCATGCAAGGCCTCAGAAGATTCATCGATTATTTATCTGTCGCTAGACCGTCCTATAGTTTCATGCAAATTTAATTTTTTCCTAATCAGAATCTAACAATCATAAGAAATAATGCGCCCTGCAGAGTAATTCTATGGCATGATTACACTGTGTACCAAGACCTGGACCCAGATTCGGCGAAAAATGTTCCAAATTTAGATTACTGTAATAGGTCCAAAATCCAAAGAGCTGTCATAATCAACTTGTTTGCCTTCAGCTCTCAGGCAACACCCCAGATAGGGGATTTAATTAGAATCATAAATATTTTATTTAAAAATCATAGTACCCGGAGGAAAAGGAGATGAAATTGAAACATATCGCTATTTTCGCACTTGCATTGGTTTTTTCTTTTACATCAACGCAGGTGTTCGCGGGGAATCTGGTAATCAAAGGTTCTACCACGGTTTTACCTATTGCACAAAAAGTGGCAGAGGCCTATATGAAGCAAAATCCGAATGTGAAGATCTCAATTTCTGGTGGCGGGTCAGGCAACGGAATAAAGGCCCTTATTGATGGAAGCACGGATATTGCGGATAGCTCAAGATTCATAAAGCCGAAGGAAATAAGCCTTGCTGTGGAGAAAGGGGCCTATCCAGTGCCTTTTGCCGTTGCCTATGACTGCATTGTTCCGATAGTCCATCCCAGCAATTCTGTGGTAAATCTGACCATGGCTCAGCTCAAGACAATTTATAAAGGAGAAATAAAAAACTGGAAAGAATTAGGCGGTCCCGACAGGCCGATTGTGGTCATCTCCCGCGATACATCCTCAGGGACCTACGAAGTATGGCAAGATAAAGTCATGGAAAAGGAACGGGTTTTCCCAGGGGCACTGCTCCAGGCATCAAACGGGGCCGTTGCGCAAGCCGTTTCAAAAAACCAAAATGCCATTGGTTATATAAGTCTCGGATATCTGGACAAGGGCATAAAGTCTTTAACGGTGGATAAGATTACGGGATCTGAGGAAACGACACTGAATGGGACATACCCTGTCAGCAGGCCTCTTTATATGTTCACGAGCGGCTGGCCGGAGGGGAATACGCTCAATTTCATCAACTTTGTTCTGAACCCGGAAAAGGGTCAGCAATACGTGCGCGATGTGAGGTATGTACCTTTGTATTAAGATACTATTTCTTCGTACGAAAAGTGAGAATCAAAGGCCACATGTATGGTACTGATAAAACATGTCTGCCCGTGGCCAACTCATCAGCAAAACCTAAAATATGGCAAAAAATAGCCAAACAGGAAAGGGCCGTCAGAGAAGAGAAAGGGCAATAACCCTCTTTTTCTTCTCTGTCGCACTGACCTCCATAACAATATTGACCTTAATCGTTATTTTCCTTTTTTGGGAAGGCATTCCTATCTTCAGCAAGGTCTCTATTTACGATTTCCTGTTCGGACATTACTGGTACCCCACTGATGACCCCCCTGATTTTGGTATCTTTCCACTGATCGTCGCATCCTTGGCTGTTACTGCTTTGTCTGCTGTTATTTCCATTCCGCTGGGGGTGATGACCGCCCTCTATCTTGCGGAGTCTGCATCTGCTCGATTGAGGGAATGGGTAAAGCCTATCGTGGAACTTCTGGCAGCCCTCCCTTCGGTGGTCATCGGTTTCTTCGGCATGGTAATAGTTGCTCCCTTCCTTCAGGAAATCTTTGATGTCCCTACCGGCTTAAATCTTTTCAATGCGTCACTTATGCTGGCATTCATGTCCGTCCCTACCATCTGCAGTATTTCTGAAGATGCCATTTATAGTGTACCGCTTGAACTCAAAGAGGCCTCTCTGGCCCTGGGAGCTACCAAGTATGAGACCATCGCCAGAGTGGTCCTTCCAGCGTCTCTATCAGGCATTTCCACTGCCATAATTCTTGGTATGTCCAGGGCAATTGGCGAGACCATGGTAGTGTTGATGATTGCCGGCGGAGCAGCCCAATTGCCGTCTTCAATATTTGACCCGGTCCGTCCCATGCCTGCAAGCATTGCTGCAGAGATGGCCGAGGCCCCTTTCCGCAGCGATCACTATCACGCCCTGTTTGCCACCGGTGTCGTATTATTTGCTTTTACCCTGCTTTTCAACCTGTTGTCCGAACACATCTCCAACAAATACAGGCAGGTTGGAGCTGCAACTTTGTGATTTAAAACCTGATTTTTTAAATCTATGAGCCCTGAAGCCATGAATAAATCAAGCAGTCTTTCGCGGCGTCGCAAACTGATCCAGGCATCAATTTTTGGACTTTTCAGGCTCTCCGCTGCCATAAATGGAATCGCATTGTTCGTTATAGTCTATTTTCTTGTGGCGAGAGGGTGGCGGGCCATCAACTGGACATTCCTTACACAGCCACCCAGGGAAGCAATGACCGAAGGGGGAATTTTGCCCTGTATCGTCGGCACACTCTACCTGGGTCTAGGGGCCATTCTTGTGGCCCTTCCCATTGGAGTTACCTCTGCGGTCTATCTTAATGAGTATGCACGTCCAGGCCGTTTACTTCGTGCTATCCGTATAGGGATCAACAACCTCGCCGGTGTGCCTTCCGTGGTCTTTGGTCTCTTTGGTCTCGCCTTCTTTGTAGTATGGTTAAAAATGGGTGTCAGCATCCTCGCTGGTTCCCTGACGCTGGGAGTACTCACCCTGCCAGTAATTATCGGATCTTCAGAGGAGGCCATGAGGTCCGTCCCGGACACCTACCGGGAGGCTTCTCTGGCCCTGGGAGCCACTAAATGGAAGACCATATACAGGGTAGTCCTGCCAGCCGCTCTGCCCGGAATACTTACCGGTGCCATCCTCGGGATCAGCCGTGCCGCAGGGGAGACGGCCCCCATCATGTTTACAGCAGCCGTGTTTTATACCCCTTCTCTTCCGGCATCTGTTTTTGATGAAATCATGGCCCTGCCCTATCATATCTATGTGCTGGCTACGGCGGGAACAGAGATTGAAGCCACACGACATCTCCAGTATGGAACCGCCCTTGTGCTGATTGTCCTGGTATTGGGCCTGAATCTTTTTGCCATTATCTACCGCGCACGCCTTCAAAGACGGAGGTGATGCATAATGGAGCATTCTCTAAAAATTAAAATAAAAAACTTAAATTTCTATTACGGTGATTTTAAGGCACTTCATGCCATCTCCATGGATATTTACGAAAATCAGGTAACTGCTTTCATCGGTCCCTCTGGTTGCGGAAAAAGCACTTTATTGCGTTGTCTAAACCGAATGAATGATCTTATTTCTACCAGCCGGGTGGAAGGTCAGATCCTTCTGGATGATCAGGATATTAACGATCCAAATCTGGATGTAGTCACACTTCGTCACAATGTCGGCATGGTGTTTCAAAAGCCCAATCCCTTTCCCAAAAGCATCTTTGAAAATGTGGCATATGGTCTAAGAGTGAATGGCATAAAAGATAAGGCCTATATTGAAAATCAGGTTGAAAAGAGTCTCGTTCAGGCCGCTATCTGGGACGAAGTCAAAGACAGGATTCATGATTCGGCCCTTGGTCTCTCGGGGGGCCAGCAACAACGTCTCTGTATTGCGCGGGCACTGGCAATAGAGCCTGAAGTGATCCTTATGGATGAACCGGCATCTGCCCTGGATCCAATCGCCACACAGAAGATTGAGGAGCTGATCCACCACTTGAAAAGATCATATACAATCATCATTGTTACACATAACATGCAGCAGGCCGCTCGGGTATCCGACATTACAGCCTTTTTTTATCTGGGAAAACTTATAGAGATTGACGATACGGAGACCCTTTTTACGAAACCTAAGCTCCAGCAGACGGAAGATTACATCACGGGTCGTTTTGGATAGAAGGGAGGATTTTTTTATGACCATACGTTTACAAAAAGAACTGGAGAGACTCAAAAAGAGTATCCTTTCCCTGGGCACCATGGTAGAAGAGCGTGTCCGGATGGCTATCCGGGCCCTTGAGCTGAGAGATGCGAATTTAGCAGAGAAGATCATTAGAAGTGACTACGAAATAGATGAGTTTGAGGTAGAGGTGGAAGAAGAATGCCTGAAGATCCTTGCATTGCATCAGCCGGTTGCAGTGGACCTGCGTTTTATTATTGCTGCGATCAAGATAAACAACGACCTGGAAAGGATCGCTGATGAGGCAGTAAATATCGCGGAACGGGTTCAGATCATTGCCAAGCGGGAAAGGCTTGATATCCCTTTTGATTATACCATGATGGCGGAAAACACGTCATCCATGCTTGAGAAGAGTCTGGATGCCCTTGTGAACAGGGACGATGCCCTTGCTTTGACTGTTCTTAAATCAGACGATGAAATAGATGACATGAAGAATTATGCGTATGACGTGGTAAAACAGGCCATTGGTGAATATCCTGATCGAGTGGGCTATCTGATCAACCTGCTCCTTATGTGCCGTCACCTTGAACGCATAGCAGATCATGCCACCAATATTGCTGAAGAAGTCGTTTACATGGTGCAGGGGCAGATAGTCAGGCACGGAAATGTCGAACTCGAAGACAAAAAATAATATGTTAATTAGATGCCTCTGATTTTCCGGAATCTATTAGTCCTTCGTTTTACAATTTTTTGTTTTCCTCAAACCAATTGTTACATAGTCCGATATGATACAATTCCTGTCGTGTCGATGCCCTAAGTTCTTCAATCCTGTCAATCTAAACAAAATCTAACCTAACATTAATACGGTTTTAACTAACCATATCCCTAATAGGCAAAATCAAAAGACCAGTATTTCTATCGAAGGGGGTGAGGCCGGTAATTTCAAGGGAAAAGCAGAATGAGTTCCATAATATATGAAAAATATAAAGGAGAGGTATGGAAAAATATGAAGAAAATTTCAATAATAATTTTTGTCATAACGAGTTTGCTTATGACATTCGGCATTACTCAGTCCTGGGCCGGGGAAATTGATATTTTGGTCAATAAGCTGGTGGAAAAAGGTATTCTTTCTAATTCAGAGGCCCGGCAACTTTTGGATGAAATGCGGAAAGAAGCGGTGGTCCTGGAAGAACAACGCAAGCAGGAGGTAGTGAAGGAAATTAAAGACAGGGAACTGGCAGTGCCCAAGGCATTAAAGGGACTGGAGGTCGGGATGCTGGCATATGTGGATTATTCAAATGGTATCATGCCGGAACCCGGCGACGGGGATTCGAGTTTCAACCATTTCAGAATTACCAGGGGTTACCTCACCGTGAAGAAAGAGATACTTCCATGGTTGCATACGCGGATAACCATTGATACTCATCAGGACTCTGAAGGGGATTATAAGGAACGTCTAAAATATCTTTATGCCGAGTTCAGACCGCCTGACCTCGGGCCCCTTACCGGCATGAAATCAGAGGTTGGAATGGGGCATATCCCATGGCTGGATTTTGAAGAACACGTCAATCCGTATCGCTGCCAGGGTACAATGGCCATAGAGAGAGCGGGGACCTTTAATTCTGCCGATACCGGTATCAGCCTTCGTGGGGATTTTGCCGGAAAGCTGAAGAATGCAAAGGAGAAAACAGGCAATCACCACTATGACGGCTATTATGGAAGCTGGCATCTTGGGGTTTATAATGGATCGGGTTATCACGCGAGCGAAAAAAATAACAATAAGGTAGTCGAGGGACGCTTTACGCTGCGTCCTTTGCCCCAACTCTTACCAGGTTTTCAGTTGAGCTATTTTGGTATTTATGGGGAGGGTAATGATAAGGGCTTAAACGGAGACTACCCGGATTACGAGGTAAACATGGGTATGTTGAGTTATGAACACCCATGGGGGATTTTGACTGCCCAATATTTCCAGACCGAAGGAAATGCGAAAGGCAAATGGGTAGATGCAGCTGGGGATGCACTGGATACCGAGGGTTATTCCTTTTTCGGTAATTTGAGGCTTCCTTTCTTTGACAGAAAATTTTCCTTGTTTGCACGTTATGACCATTTCGATCAAGACGATGACAACAAGATTGGTCATGACGCTGATTATGACATGTACCTTAGCGGGATTGCATGGGATGTTTACAAAGGTAACATGCTGCTGCTGTCGTATGAAGTTACGAACTACGGTGACGATGCAGGCACAAAAGGAAATGCTCCGATTCTAGACAACCAGCTTGGCGACGACCGTAAGGTACAGGCAGTTTGGCAAATCAAATTCTGAGTTTTACAAGCGGCTCTTTCTATAGTGCCCCGGAATGCCAAACATTCCGGGGCTTTTTTTGTCATTGGTTTTGTGATATCGTCCACTAGAAGACATCTAACGTATTTGTACTTTGCTTGAAGAGCAGGTGTGGCATGCATTACCAAGGGTTAACACCCTGAGTTTTGCGAAATGCTCTTTAGTGATATATTTATAAATTTATAAAATATCTTTTTTTGAGGGCTAACAATTTATATTAATCTTGAGCCTCTTGTAAAACTCGTAGGTTTTTTTGAGGACAAGGCGCAAGAAGTAAAAATAGTTTTCGTGGGCATTTTTGGCGACGGGCAACGTAGTCATTGGACCAGGGACTGAGTTTTAAAAATGTCCTGAATCAATGGGTCTATTTGATCCGGTATAAAACCGCGAAACGGAAAGGGCTTTATGGGCAAGGAGCGTGTATTGATAGCAAACCGCGGAGAGATCGCCCTCCGCATTATTCAGGCCTGCAAGGATCTTGGTCTGGATTACGTGGTCCTCTATACAAAAGAGGACGAATTCTCACTGCACGTTCGAATTGCACAACAGGAAGAAAGCGGTTTTAAAAAGGCTTATCGTATAGCTAACTATAAGGACCCTAATGAAATTTTCTCCGTGGCAGATGAGGCTGGATGTACTTCTATTCATCCTGGATACGGTTTTTTTTCCGAAAATTACGTTTTTGCCAGAAGGGCCACTCTCAGGAACCGTCCTTTAACTTTTATAGGCCCCAACTGGGAAGTAATAAGGGATCTCGGCAGTAAGATAAACACCAAACGTCTGGCAAAGGGCCTCAAAGTACCAGTGATTCCAGGTTCTGACGGACCGATTTACAATGAATTGGAGGCTGAAGAAGTTGCGGAAGAGCTTTTTTTCCTCCAGAAGGAAAAGGGCATTCATCATCCATCCATCCTGGTAAAGGCCTCTGCTGGTGGTGGAGGTATGGGTATTGAAGAGGTCAGTCATCTTGATGCCTTCAGGAGGACTTATCGGAGGATACAGAATTATGCCAAGCGGCAATTCGGGGATGAGGGAGTCCTTATTGAGCAGTGTCTCATAGATTATCAGCATCTTGAAGTGCAACTTCTGTGCAGTTCCCATGGTGAAGTAGTGCATTTCGGAACAAGAAACTGCACTATACAGAGTACAGGCAGACAGAAGAGGGTAGAAGTAGCTCCTGGATTTGATCCTGCTGTATGTGAGTATCCTTTTGATGCAAGGGCAGTACTTGATCGTATCGTGAAATATTCTGTACGTCTGGCAAAACATGTAGGTTATGACAACATAGGGACATGGGAGTGGATAGTGTCCAGAGATGGCAGTCCTTATCTCATGGAGGTCAATGCCCGTATACAGGTTGAAAATGAGATTTCAGCATGTATTTCAAGACTGAATGGGAGTAATGAGCCTCTAAGCCTGATCAGGGATCAGATAAGAGTGGCCCTTGGAGATAGACTGGGTTTTAGTCAAAAAGATATATCCTTTGAGGGGACCAGTATAGAGATGAGGATTGTTGCTGAAGATACTAAAAGGGGTTTTGCACCATGGTGCGGTACGATTACACGCTTTGATTATCCGGACGAGTGCTGGGCGAGGCTTTATTCTCATGTGCCAAGAGATATACCCTATAAGATTCCAACAGAGTATGATCCTAACTTTGCCCTTGCCATTATCTGGGGACAGGATACTCAACAGGCCAAGGAAAGGGCCAGACAGTTTCAGAAAGGCACTGTTATAGAAGGTAAAGGGGCCAAAGATGAAGATATTGTCACTAATATGGACTACCTCTATGACCGGATTGATGATGTGCTTCAATTTTGATTGCCGATAAAACATGAATGCGCATAGATCAGATACATATGGCGGATAGCGGCAGGTTACTGAGTCAACTCGCTGATCGGATTTCATATCTCATTGATATCAAGGGCAACAGTGAGTATGGCAATATTGGTAGTCTTCTTGGGCAGATCCAGAGGCTTCGGCAGTCTCTTTTTGAGATAAAAGAGTCGGATCTTTTCGAGGAAATCGACCGGATCGAGGACAGGATCTCATTTCTTGAGGACAGAGTCGCTGAGAAGCTCAGTCCTGCAGAGATTGTAAACATCGTTCGCAGCCCCCAGCGTTTTACGCTTATGGATATCCTGGAGAATGTATACGATTCCTACACCGAGTTGGGCGGGGAGGGAGAGTGTAATATTGATCCTGCGATAGTAGTCGCAAGGGCTACCATATCCAGAAGAGTCAAGAACAGGCTTTATAGCCATCAAGTCATGGTCATTGGTCATGAAAAGGGCCAGGGAGAGGAATACAGAAATGGAGGATGTGCCAGGCCCTGGGGAAATAATAAGGCCCTTAAATATATGAGGGTAGCTGAGACCGAAGGTATTCCCATACATTTCTATATTTTTACCCCTGGATCCTATCCTATTGAAGATTACCCCGGAGCTGCGCAGCAGATAGCCCGTAATCTATACGTAATGGCAAAGTTAAAGGTCCCCATGGTGTCTTTTATCTCTGAGGGAGGCTCCGGTGGCGCTGAGGCAATAGGGGCTTCAGGTCTCAGACTTATGGGTTCAAGAGGCTATTACTCGGTCATTTCTCCGGAAGGTGCGGCTGCAATAGAAGGGAAAATAAGAGAGGGCGAAAAGCTCCCGAGAAAATTGTTGGAACACTGTGCTGCTCAGTTAAAGATAACTGCTGAGGACAACCTGAGACTTGGAACTATTGACCGTATTATAGGCGAACCCCCACTTGGAGCCAGGCGGGATGATTTTCCTTTTTTTCGCAGACTTCGCTATGAAATGCTTCGTGCCACCGACGAGTTGGTACTGAAGACCAAAAACTTCAGGGCCTTCAGGGCCTATGCCTTGAAAAGACAGGCAGAGGAGGGGAAAGATGTCCCGGAAGACTTTGATTTATTTATCGGTTGGAGTCTCACAGACCTTGAAAGGGAACGACTTCTTGAATTCAGATTCAAGAAATATATAGAGCTGGGAAAGGGGTATTTTATTGAGAATAAAAATATTTTAACCCAGGGGATCAGGAAGACAAAGGTCTTTGCCAGCAAGACTTACTATGATATAAGGTATGGCCTTCTGCGGCCGCATCACCGAAACGTTCAGAAGGTAATAGAAGAGGTGTCGGGTGAAGGTTCGGTATTTCTTCGAAAGGTCACGGAGCCGGTAAGAGCGGCCTATGACTTTGTTTTTCCTCAACCTGAACGCCCAAGTAAAGTCATACGTTCCGGGGAGCCTGAACGTAAATCGATTTTTGCAGAAGAGTGGGATCCTTACGTCAGTCCACTTGCCAATGAAGACTGTACTGTTACCTGTCCTAATGCTGCAAAATATGGATGTCTTGATCTTTGGGTCCCTGATCTATATGGGGAATTCTGCGGAGTATGCCCGAACTGCGGCCACCATTTTCCACTTGAGTATCAGTGGTATCTTGAGAACCTTTTTGATAAAAATTCAGTCCGTGAATTCAACGCCCATATAGCTTCATGTAATCCACTTGGTTTTCAGGGTTATAGTGCCCGTCTTCAGAAGGACATCAAACATACAGGTCGCAATTCCAGCATAATAACCTTTGAAGCTGAAGTTTGGGGAATAAGACTCGTAGTGGCAATGCTCTTCAGCAACTTCAGGGGTGGGACGGTTGGAGTCGCTGAGGGAGAGAAGTTCGTAAGGGCATGCGATGTGGCCAGTACTACCCGAAGGCCTCTTTTGGCTTACATACACAGTACCGGTGGGATCCGTATTCACGAAGGGACACTCGGTGTGGTTCAGATGCCGAAATGCACCTTTGGAGTCAGAGAATATAATGACAACGGTGGTCTCTATATAGTTGTCTATGATAACAATTCTTATGCTGGTCCTGTGGCAAGTTTTTTGGGGTGTTCGCTGTATCAATTCGGCATACGTTCTTCCAGAATCGGTTTTGCGGGCCCAAGAGTCATAAGGGAAACTACCGGTCAGGACGTTCCCACTGATTATCACAGTGCCAAGAATGCCCTAAAACGGGGTCACATTCAAGGAATTTGGGACAGGCGCGAGTTCAAAAAAAACCTTTACGACGCCCTGATGACGCTGGGCGGCCCCAATCTTTATTACAAATGAGTCTCTTGCAAAATTTATGGATATCAATCTCAATGACCTATTAAGGCGCTATCGTTCTCATCCTTTTGAAGACTATTTTGTCGAGACACCCCATACAGGTGTGGTGTTCTTTAAGGTAAAGGAGGGACAAACCGTCAAAGGACCAGGTGGCGAATGGCTCCATAGACCAGGGACCCTGCTCTATGTCATTGAGAGGGAAAGGAATGTGAAACGTATGACCGCCCTCTGGAGTGGACAAATTAGTGGAATACGTCTTGATATAGAGGGTCAATTTGTCGAGGCAGGCGAACCGCTCTTTTCTATCCGGCACCAGCTGGATAAGGAAGAAATTATTGATCGTATTTTGACTCAGGTTTTATATATCTTTTCTGCCCCCCAGCGGGCCAGGTATTTTCTCACACCTGAGATTTCGGCGAGGATGGAAAAGCAGTTTAAACAGGGAGTGTCCGTTGAATTAGGGGAAGACGTGTTGATCATGTCCTTGATGAAAAGAGATACCATGATCAGTTACGAAGGCGTCCCGGGATCACTTTACAAGGTTTATTTCAATTCAGGGGATATGGTAGAACAGGGGTCCCCTCTTCTGGGGATCTGTTCTCCTGATAAGCTTCAGTATGTGCAGAAAGTAATCCACAGGATCCGCACAGAGTGGGAAAAGTAGGGAAATTAGCAAGTCTCAGGGATTCATGATTGCCTCGGTTTCATTGACCTTGAGATTTATTAGCTCTCGGGCCTTTGCCATACCTCAAAGCGTTCTCAATATGCCTTTCATCGGAATTCAGAAATCAACAGTTTAGATTTTTTTGATCCCTGGACCTTTTAACACATGCTTTTTTCTCGGTTGAGGCCTTGTCAAGGTCTATTATATTAATATTGCCGAGGTAATTCTTGGTTACATGGCAAGTCACATTACGGATCCTGGTAATAAGGTCCCCAAGTTTTTCAATGTCTCGGCATATTGATTGCAGTATTTTAAAATTTGGATCATTTTCACGAATACGATATCTCAATAGCTCACCCCATCCCAGAATAGACTGCATGGGTTGACTTAACTCATGAGCTGCTGAGCCTGCCATTTCAATAACGCCCTTAAGCTTTTCCTGCTCAAGTCTCATGTCCTGTACCCGCTTGATTTCAGTGATATTCAGGGCCAGTTCCGCAACCTGCAGGGTATTTCTTTTGAGATCCTTAATAGGGATTGCGGTCACCAGAAACCATTGATCCGTTTTGTAATTATGGTGTTCTATAGATTGGGTGTTGCCTGACAGCAATGCCAGCTTGGCTGGGCAACGGGCACAAGGAAGAATGCCCTGGGGGATAACTTCGGTACAGAGTTGTCCTGGAGAGAAATCTTCTATTTTATATAGGCTTTGGGCTATCGAATTCATCCAGGCCACGGTAAGGTCTGAATTTAACACGATCAGAGCAGCCTTCATGTGCTCTACTATTCTTTCCCATGTATGCCTTTCTTGAGTCAGCCTCTGCTCTTCAGCACTATCTCCAAGGGCCCTTTTTATATGCAATTCCAACTCTTTGGTGTCAACGGGCTTCTGTAGATAGGTATATGCCCCTTGTCTAACTGATTCGACAGCATCATCCACTGTCCCGTATGCAGTCATGATGATAATTGGGATATGTGGATTTCTGAGATGGATTTTATTTACCAGATCCGAGCCTCTCAGGCCTTCCATGCGCTGATCAGTGAGCACTATTGAAAAGTTGTCTTGTTCAAAAATAGACAAGGCCTCCTTGGGATCTATACAGGTTACCACATGATATCCCATAAGCTTTAAGCGAATCTCCATCACCTGCAGAATGTTATAGTCATCATCTACTAACAATATATGTGGAGAAACAGCATTATTCATTTTAAGAATGATCGCTAATACCTGAGGATTTTCTTGTTGTTTTTAATTTAGAAGCAAAATTAATGCCATTAAGTATGGTAAGGATTTACACTACAGAAAGTGTCTACATGATTCCGCTCAAAACAATGCAGCACAATGTGATATTTTGTTAATGAAATGGTTACCTTGTTTATGAAACTACGTTTTGAGCAATAAGGAGCCCATGCCGGAAACGGGAATTTTTTAATTAATTTAGTGAAATCTATACACTATTATTCCTTCAAGACCCTCAGGCTTAAATCGCTTGCACCGGCCGAATGAGTGATTAGCCCCACTGAGATTATGTCTACACCGGTTTCGGCAATTTCCCGAATATTTTCAAGGTTTATTCCACCTGATGCCTCAAGGATTATGTCAGGCCTGAGTCTTTTCGCAAGAGATACGGCATCCCTGAGCGTTGCCGGATCCATATTATCCAGAAGAACTGTATCCGCACCGGCCTCTATGGCCTCTTTAAGCTCTTCAATCTCTGTAACCTCTATTTCCAGTAAAAGCGTATGTGGCGCCTTGGACCTGGCCAAGGTTATGCTCTTTTTTATAGAACCACATGCCGTGATATGATTATCTTTAATAAGAAGACCATCCGAGAGACCATGGCGATGATTATGACCTCCTCCTATCCTTACTGCATACTTCTGAAGCAGTCTCATTCCCGGTGTAGTCTTTCTGGTGTCCACCAGTATACAGGGAAGGTCTGAGAGTTCCCTTACAAAATCTCTGGTAAGGGTGGCAATTCCGCACAGGCGTTGAAGAAAATTAAGTGCCACACGCTCTGCCTGGAGAATGGCGGCAAGCTTGCCGTAAAGCCCCATGACTATATCACCGCTAGAGACCTCTGAGCCCTCTTCTATTATTTCTTTAAACTGGATTTCAGGGTCCATTTGCCTGAAGACTTCCTTGGCTAAAAATGTCCCTGCAATGACAATGTTTTCCTTGGCAATAATAATAGCAGAGCCGAGAATCTCAGGGGGCACAATGGCGTCAGTGGTTATGTCACCATGTTCAAGATCTTCCGCCAACGCCGCCACCACCTGCTGACTGTATAAAAAGCGATGGGGAGGATAAATGTGTGAGACCATTGTCTAGCTCCTGAGTATGGCTTGAAGGGTCTCCTTGTGGGAGACGATTTTTTCCAATTTGATCTGAAATTTATTGATCTTGTCGAACTCCTTTTGTACGATTTCTTGAGGCGCCCTGGAAAGAAAGTGTTCATTCTTGAGTTTGGCCTCTGTCTTGATAATTTCCTTGTTGAGCTTGTCTTCCTCTTTGGTAAGCTTTCGAAGTTCTTCATCGATATCTACAAATCCCTCAAGAGGTATAAAAATTTCAATATCTTCAAGTATGATCGTCGCTGCGCCTTCAGGACGCAGTTCTTCTTTGCTCATAAGATCTAAGGTCTTGATCCCGACAAGTGTATTTATGGCCTTTTTCTGGGAATTTAGAAAATCGTATGCCTTATCAGAGTGTGCCAGGGCCATAACAATGATTTTGGCCCCCGGATGTATCCCCAGCTCAGATCTGGCATTTCGGATAGAACTTACCACCTCCATAACTTGTTTTATTATGTCTTCCGCCGCAACATCGGTCCATGAATCAATCTGCTTGGGAAAGGGGGAGACCATGATGTGATCTCTTTGCCCTGGCAGATGCTGCCAGAGTTCCTCTGTTACAAACGGTATAAAGGGATGAAAAAGCCTGAGGCTGTGATCAAATACAGTGAGTGTCACCCATCTGGCTGCGTCCTGCCTATCAGTTTCATCTCCTGTTAGTGCCGGTTTTGCAAGCTCGAGATACCAATCGCAGTACTCATGCCAAAAGAATTGATATAGTTCTTTCGCGGCAACATCAAAGTCGAATTCGTCAAGTGCCTTTCGAACAGTGCCGGTGACTTGGCTGAGACGTGAGAGTATCCATCGTTCTGATGGATCATGAAAGGATTCGGGCTCAGCAGGCTCGGCCAAGGCACCTTGACTGGTTTTTAGATTAAGAAGTACAAACCGTGCTGCATTCCAGATTTTGTTGACAAAGTGACGGTAACCCTCGATCCTTTCTTCGGCCAGCTTTATGTCTCTGCCTTGGGCTGCGAACGCCGCCAGTGTGAAGCGTACCGCATCGGTTCCGTATTTTTCCATGATGGTCAAAGGATCAATTACATTTCCCTTTGACTTGCTCATCTTTTTACCCTCAATATCCCTTATGAGGGCATGTAGATATACATGCCTGAAAGGGACATCCCCCATGAAGTGGAGGCCCATCATCATCATCCTGGCTACCCAGAAGAAAAGAATGTCAAAGCTCGTTATGAGCACCGACGTGGGATAAAAGGTCTTCAGCTCAGGGGTCTTATCCGGCCATCCAAGCGTAGAGAAGGGCCATATGGCTGAGCTGAACCAGGTATCAAGTACATCGCTTTCCTGCTCCAGAGCTGTATTCCCGCACTTGGGACATGCCTTGGGTTCCTCTCTTGACACAATGACCTCACCGCAGGACAAGCAGGTCCATGCCGGGATGCGGTGTCCCCACCATATCTGGCGGGATATGCACCAGTCACGGATAGTGGTCATCCACTCGTCATATGTCCTTTCCCATGAGGCGGGGACAAGTATGGTCCGCTTATCCTTTACTGCCTTGAGAGCAGGTTCTGCCAAAGGCGCAGCTTTAACAAACCACTGCTTTGAAAGTCTGGGTTCCACCACTGTCTTGCATCGATAGCATACGCCTACTGCCAAATCGTACGCCTCTTCCTTTTCCAGCAGGCCCTGTTTTTTCAGGTCAATAATTACCCGCTTCCTTGCCTCGTAGCGGTCGAGACCGGCATACTGGCTGGCAGATTCATTAAGCGTTGCGTTTTCGTCAAAGATATTGATGGATTGAAGTCCCTGCCTTTTTGCTATCTCAAAGTCGTTAAGGTCATGCGCAGGAGTGACCTTAACTGCACCCGTACCAAATTCGGGCTCTACCGCCGCATCCGCAACTACCGGTATGCGCCTGTTTAACAGAGGAAGCATAAGATCCCTGCCGACCAAATTCTTGTAACGGGGATCTTCCGGATGGACTGCCACAGCGGTATCTCCAAGCATGGTCTCCGGTCTTGTGGTAGCAACGGTTATGAACTCAGTGTCCTGCCTTGTTTCTTCAGCAAGGGGATAACGTATGTACCACAGCTGTCCTTCTGTCTGTTTGTGCTCTACCTCAATGTCGGCAAGGGCAGTATGACACCTGGGACACCAGTTGATTATATAATTTCCTCTGTATATAAGGCCCTCTTCATACAGACGCACGAAGACCTCTTTTACCGCCCTTGAAAGGCCTTCATCCATTGTAAATCTCTCTCTTGACCAGTCACATGAACAGCCGAGGCCCTTCAGCTGTTCTATGATTCTGCCGCCGCTCGATTCCTTCCACTCCCAGACCTTCTGTATAAACTTCTCCCGTCCGAAGTCGTGACGTGAGCGACCTTCTGAGTTCATGCGGCGCTCTACCACAATCTGTGTGGCAATACCGGCGTGATCTGTTCCTGGAACCCAAATGGTGTTATACCCATCCATCCTCTTGTATCGGACGAGGATATCCTGAAGGGTATTGTTCAGGGCATGGCCTATATGCAGTACACCAGTGACATTAGGAGGCGGTATCACCATAGAAAAATATGGGCGTCCAGGATCGAATCTGGCTGTGAATAGGCCTTTCTCTGTCCACTCTCTGTACCAGCGGTGTTCTACATCGCCGAAATCATAAGCCTTGGGAAGTGCGTTAATAGATGCCTCATTAGGCATTAGCATTGAACTCCTTTCTTGAAAATCATGGACCAGAATAGCCTTGCTCCATGGAAAAGACAACTGTAAGGAGCCGACTTGTATTACACTCTACGTCAAAAATGATCCTGTTCAGGCCGAGCTCTATTTTTGGTGAAGACTTTGTTCTTGCTTGACGGTCGCTATCTGGGTCTTGAATACCATTAGTACAGAACGACTGCCGAGATCTCTTTACCACTTTAACGAAATACCTTTGTCGTTCATTCGATGCCGCTGTTTATGGATTCTAAACATTCTGGTCCGTCGCCAGAGCGGTCGGATTAAATCAGAATCATTAGTCTTTTTCAATCGTATTATGCAATTTTGCCGAATTGCGCTAACACAACGATGCAATGAGTTTGCACGGGATAGAGTTGATCTTGAAAATATACATTTTTTATGAGCATAAGACTTTAGAGACATGGTGGATCTTGTCTATACCAGTCCAATTTCAGGGCCAATCGTGCTCACAAAAAATTTTTATGAAATACCGTTAAAAATGTTTGTGGAGCAAAATCTGTTAACTATTGTAATTCCAGTAAGTTCCTCAATATGTGGAGGTTATATATAAATAAAATACAATATATAGTTGACATGCCATATGTAATAAGATAAAAAACCTATGTAAAGAATGTCGTTATTTGCAACTTTCAGCAATTACTGGTGGTCAGCGTGTGCACGGTTTTGATTATCGACGATGAACAAACAATTTTGACTCTGCTACACTTGGCTTTAACAGAGTTCGGATATAATGTTGAAACCGCAACTGACGGCAGGGAGGGGATTAAAAAATTCGATAGAAAGTTCATCGATATTGTAATAACAGATATCTGTATGCCTGGCATTGGGGGTAAGGACGTCGCTCGGCATATTCGAAATTCAAGCCGCAGAACAACTCCGGTTGTTGCTATTTCCGGGACGCCTTGGCTGCTTAAGGATGCCGACTTTGATAAGGTCCTTGCCAAGCCCTTCCCGCTCAAAGACCTGTATGATATTATTGAGCACTTTTCAAATAAGCCTTACAAGATGACAGAGAATCGCCTTATGCGATTTGAGCCGACATTATACTCCCAAACACCAACTGAATATTCCAGCACTATTGGACCCCAGGATCTACGGGGATTTCCCGGTCCTTAGTGCAGTTAAGCCTCTCAAATTTTATGCACCTGTGGCGAATAGCTACCTGAGAAAATTCGCTTGATATAAGAATTAATGGAGTGTTGTTTTTGCTGTTTGATATAGGGCCATCCGACTCCTGGCGGGTTCCCTGTTTCATTAAAATTTCTTTTTGTAGACATGGCAGTATGGTCGCTGTTTTTTCTTGTCATAGTAGTCCTGATGGTACTCTTCAGCTCTCCAGAATGTACCTGCGGGGAGCACTTTTGTTGCTATTTTATACCCTTTGGCAGTGAGTATATCTATTAATTTTTTAGCAGTCTTTTTTTCATCATCTCTTTTATAAAAAACGGCTGATAAATATTGTCCTCCGATATCCGGACCCTGACCATCGACCTGTGTCGGGTCATGAATCTCAAAGAAAAATCTGGCCAGATTTTCATAGTCCACTTCATCCGGGTCATATGTTACTTCGACCACCTCCAAGTGCCCTGTATTCCCTCGAATCACATCCTGATAAGTTGGATTTGCCGTATGACCGCCCATATAACCCGAGACCGCCGAAATGACCCCGTCTTTGTGCTCAAAGAGATGTTCTATTCCCCAAAAACAACCTCCTGCAAAGTAGGCCTTTGCTACATCAACCTCTTTTTTATTCGGTATGAATATCAGGGAGATAGAATTGACGCAATGTCTGATATTTTTCTCTGTTAAACCTTCTCCCTTGAAAATGTGACCCAGGTGCGCCCCGCAATTTGCACACAATATCTCGGTTCTTCTTCCGTCAACATCCTTTTGTCTTTTAACGGCACCCTTGATTTCATCATCAAAGCTCGGCCATCCGCATGTGGACGGAAACTTGTGGTCTGAACTGTAAAGTCGTGCGTTGCATCTTTTGCAGTGGTAAAAACCCTTTTCAAAAAAGTCGTTGTATTTTCCAGTGAATGGTGGCTCTGTACCTTTATGGACGATCACCCTTTCTTCTTCCTTTGAGAGTTTGTTATAGGACGTCTTATTATCCACCGGCAGTTCCTCCGAATATGAGATTAAATCAAACATTAATACTATTGAGAACGCCCAAATTATATACTTTCGCATGAATTTGCCTTTTTATACATATAGTGCATATTTCATATTAAAATATCCCGGCCGCTCTCTTTGCCCGGCCTTACCTCACTCCACTGGGTGTGTATGAGACGCCTGCCTGAAAGGGTGGCTTATGATGGCGGATTTTCGCGGTTTTTACAGATATATCCAGGGAACGGCAGAATGTCCCCTGGATATGAATTCAGTATGGAGCCGATAAGCTATACTGCTGTGGCATGTAACCCTTCTTTTAGAAGATCTTCATGAAGGGGATGGAAAGACCAACTGGAAACGGGCACGCCTCTGCCGGCTGACACTCAGTAACTACGAAATTGGCGCTGCTGGCTGATTCAAAGGTGGCAGTAGCGGTAAATGCAGTCAGCTCACTTATGAGTCTGGAGATCTGCACGCTGTTTCCGTCCATGATTCCGAAATAGGCCTCCCCGGACATATCGGTTCCATCAAGGGTTGTTACTAATACCCAGTCCTGATTTTCTACAAAGTTTTCACGTTCCCGGACCATTACGTAAAAATTTTCCGCCCCTGGCGCCGGGGACCACCAAAGCCCGTCTATGTTGCCGAAATCAGCAGGCAGTGCGAGAGAGGGAATAAATAATAAAACCGCGATCAAGAGTGCTGCAATCAATCCGTTCTTTTTTCTCATGTCAAGCCTCCTTTTCTTTTGTTGGTGTTAACCGAGTCCTGTAAATCTCATATTTCTTTAATATTAGTAAACAGATTTTTTTATAAACCCTGAAGGAATCTGTTGTCAAATTAAAAAGTGATTCAAGTTTTTTCTATCCCACCCTGCAAAGCCGCCTGATGTAAGGGCAGGTTCTGCAATTGGCAAAATCAGATGGATCATGAGTAAAGGGGGTTTCAGGATTTAATATCTCTTTAATAATAGTCTGCAGGGCAGGGACATATATTCCTTTTACGATTTTAGCCCGGCCGTCACCTTGCTTAAATAATATGGTCCGAAGGGCGTTCAGGCTGCTTGATTCTTCAAGACCTCTAAGCCCGTAAAGGGCCGCATTTATCCTGGACCATTCGGATCCCAGAGCATAATGTTGGTCACAAAGAAGCAGATACATGGGCAACTGGAAAGAGACAAGCTCTTGTCTCATCGACTCTCTGTCTGAGATTCTGGAGGCAATTGTGGCCCGGGGCATTCGTATTTTACTCCCGGTCTTGTAATCTATGACCCAAATAATTCCCTCCCTGTCCTTTTCCACCCTGTCTAGTATACCTTTAATTCCGGCTTTGCGACCCTTCTCAAGGTGGAGATCCATTTTGCAGGGGACCTCAAGGCCCATCAACGAATGACCCTGTGAGTGTTCTTTCTCAATGCGCAGGAAATTTTTAAGACGATGAATCAGCACCTCTCTGAAGAGTCTCACGCCCCCGCTCCATTCAGACTTCGGCCCAAAGGTTTCCTTAAGTGCCATATCAGACTTTGTCACGATATCATTATTGTAATCAGCATCGAAGTGAATTTCCCTGCCCAGCCATGGCGAATAAAATTCCCTTAGTATCTTATGCACCAGATTGCCCACCAAAAGGGGATCGATTTCATCCATATCTATGGTATCAGGGATATCTAATTTCAGGATATACTTTGCATAGAATCTGAAAGGGCAAGAGAGATAGGTGTCAAGGGCAGTTGCTGAAAAGGTAAATAACGAAAGGAAATCTATGATTTTCTGGGTCTTCTTCACGGGCGATACAGAGGAAGTCCCGGGCTTGGGAATATTAATCATTCTGTGAACAGGGATTACATTCCGACGCCCTGCCTGCTTTTCAGCTTCCCATATAAATTCTTCAATAAACCGGCTTCTCATCTGGCCCCTGCCTTCAGAAAAGAATACGTGGATTTTCTCTGCCCCTGCAAGCAGCCTTTGAAGATGGTACCGGCTTATCTCGACTGCCTGTTTCTTGTCAGGAAGGCCAACCTGCTTACGCAGATCGGGTGGCAGGATGGGATCAGGTCTGGTTTTAGGAGGGAGCACACCCTCGTTGACATCAAAAATCATCACATGCTGAAATTTCAGGCACCTTGTCTCCAGAAAACCCAATATCTGAAAGCCCTCCAGGGGAATGCCCCGGAATGGAATCCTGGTCTGCCGCACCAGATGACCAAGCAGCGAGTGAAGACCAGAGGCTGAAGCAGTCTCCTCAGCGACAGGGCCGTCTTCAAGCTCCTCCAGAAGCCCCACCATGGCTGACATAAATTCACCGGTCAGTGGATAACCGGCAGCAGTTCCATACTCCATTATCCACTCAAGCAATCTCTTCAGGGCCACGGCGAGTTCACCCACTTTATTCAGTTTCTCAAACCCCCTGAAACACAACTGGTGAACCAGGGACAGAAAACGGGTACCAGAAAAATCCCTTTCATCCAGATGAGCGATTGCATTCTCAAGTTCAACGAGGTCTACAAAGCTTTTCTTTTCCCTGACCAGCCAAGCCTCAAGAAAATGGACCACCGACCTAAGGGACGAAACTGTTGATTGATTGATTGATTGATCGGTTGTTCGGTTTGTCTTTGTTTGCCTGTCTGTGTCTGTGGCTAAGAACCCGGCGTTTTGGTGGTCGGTGATGGAGGGACTGTCTAATCGCAGGCCTTTTATGTAAGGATGCCTGAGCACTGCCAGATAAGCGGGGGCGTGGTACTTGCCGTCTACCCGTCCCTCCTGTGCCTCAAATACTGAGTCAAGCAGTTGAGCAAGTGCTGTCCGTTCAAGTGGATAGCCCATGGATATATTGTACGGAACAGACGTATCCTCAAAGAGTCGGTTCAGCAAGGGAATAAGGGGTTCAGGCCTTGGAAGGACTATAGCTTCCTGATCTGGTGCAAGCCCCCCCTGGCCTTTCATCTCACGAGCAAATAAATCTTCAGCCATCTGTAACTGGGAATGGAGATCAGTGCCCTGATGGAATTTAATTTTTTGATAATTCAAGGTGTCGGGTGGTTGATTTGTCGCTGTCTGTATGTCTGGTTCTATGGCAGAAGACCTGTTAATTTCAAAGTCCCATGTGCCATGACATACAGAGCGCAGACGTTCAAGGTGCTCCCATGTGGCGCCGGTTGTCCGCCATGGAGATGGGCCACCCTGGATTACTACACGGGCGATAGCGATCCTGGTCAAGGCGGAAAAGACCTTTTGCTCTGCCCTGTTGAGTGCTGCGAAACCCGCGAGATATATCTGTGAAAAGGGCCATTCCATGGCATCTATATGCTCTGATGCGATACGATACTTTTCACCTCTGGACCAAAGTGAATGACCGGCCAGTGCATCCAGCCATTTGTTATAAAGTTTGGGCAAAATAGGCCAGAATCCTCTTGCCTCTTCAGTAATGCCCGCATTGGCGAGAGCTGTTGGCACGACCTGTTTAATCCGTTCCGGAGGGACCAGTTCGGTCCCCAGCTCATCAAAAAGATCAAGGAATTTCAGACCCCAGAAAAAAAAACCCTCAAAACTGGATGTCGTTTCAGATAGTGACAAATATTTGGCATCTGCTGACATACCCATTGCAGTGGTGTAGACAAGGTGCAGCAACTCCACCTGACCGGCATCTCTCCTCACAGGCTCACCAGTGGATTTGCATGCTATATAGGCCATGAAGCTATCTATGTCGAAGATTTGTGGTGGATGAAAAGGAGTACCGATAAGCCTTCCAAGCTCTCTTCGCAGATAGAGGGCCGGTCGCCTGCCTGGAAACACAACTGCTATTTGAGACAGATCCCGTTCTTCCGGGTCCCGGGCCAGTATATCAGCAGCAAGCCAGCCTATCAGTGAAGAACCGAGTGGCAGCGAGACATGTGAATGCTGGAACTGGAAATTAGAAATTGGAAACCTGGCCTTCATGCTTTTGTCGTGTTTCAGGTGGTCATATTATCTTTTGCCCGAGTTGAGAGATGCGCTTTCAGTCAATAGGGCTTGGCTTCAAAAAATCGAGACATTACGTTAATTAGAATTAACGCCTGATGTTCAACAGTTACCCATGTCAGACTATAGAGAATGTGGAATGAAGAGTAATTGACTATTGCAAAATTGCGAAGTGGGTACACCACGGGCAGTGTCCGGATTGGAACCCCACTCCCCGGCTCTTCATTCCGGAAAGGGCATTTTTTACTGACTTCTCGCGAGCTGTACAGAGGTTTCTCCTGATTATGATTAAACGGGATTGCACCTGTTCTGGTCGAGAGAGCTCTAACACCGGCAATTCAGTGGCCCCCTAAATAATTCTTGACCAAATTCAACATTTCACTCGTCTTAAAAGGCTTTGAAAGGGTACGATATCCATATCTCAGAATATCTTCATCGAGTTCACGTTTCAGTCGATCGATTCCAAAGAAACCACTTATATATACCACTTTGATTTGGGGATTTACTTCTCTAATTTTTTTTACCAGGTCTAATCCATTCATTCTGGGCATTACGACATCGGTAAAAAGCAGATCCGGTTCAAATTGGTGATAAAATTTATAACCTTTAATTCCATCTACGGCAATCCTGACATCATAACCTTCCATAAGAAAGATATCCCTGAATATCTCCTGCAGACCGAATTCATCTTCCACGATTAATATTTTCTTTTTTCTTTTGCATGATTTTTTGGCGTCTTTTTTTATCAATTCAATGATCTCTTCGTCTTTCATTCGGCTTATAATACTATTAACCCTGTTAAGTCTCTGTTGAGTGATTTTCGCTCGCTCTATATTTTTTGGATTTAAATCAGGGTGATAAACCTTACTCAAAAGACGATAACCGCACTTTATATAAGAAAGGGCTGCTTTGTCACCTAATTCAGCATGAATCTCTCTAGCTTTATCAAGCAGGCCCAGAAAAAGCAGTTCTTTTTCCAAATCGATCCTGTTTTCCAATGTACAATCCCTCCTAAAAATTACCAGAAGGAACTAAATCCGTTCTGCTACTCCCCTGTCAAGATAAAGAATCACACCCCTGGTCTCGCAGTCCGGGTAAAGTTGAGAAAGTAAATCCAAATATCGGGACACCTGTCTCTTGTCCTCCGCCCTTGTCCTGCCACCTGTCTTATACTCGCCGACCCATAAAATATTTTGGCCCCTAACCAGCCTGTCCGGCCTGAAAACTTCACCTGATCTGTCAGCCACTTCTTTTTCCACCCAGGTCTGATTCCCTGTAGACGTCCAGAAAAGCGGCCTTGCTATGGGATGACAGATAGTTCGTGCTACGGCCCCAAGGTCTATCTCTTTATCTATATCAATATAAGGGTTTTTGGGGACAGACCAAAGAATCTTTTGCAGCATCGCATACACTTCATCGGGATTGGATCGGCAATCGAGCGGGCCATCCAGTCTTGCGAGAAGCCTGTGTATAAAGTCTCCCAGCCCCGTTGCCCTATGCCTTATTGGAGACAACAAGACCTTTAAGTCCGTAGGCCTTCTGACTAAGTATTTGGACCAGTTCCAGCCTTTATCAACTTTTTTCGCTCTGTTTTTTCGTGTCTTTTCGCACGGCTCAAAATCAATCGCCTGTTCATTGAGACCACCCTTTTCGTCTCTTGCCCGCTCTGCCGGTGGCATAATTCTCTCGACCGCTCCCCACTTGGCCATAAGGTCTCCACTTAAAAGCGGTTCCACCAGTGATAGAAACCTATTCTTCTGTCTGCCCCCGGTGTTTTGTGGAACGAATATATATAATTCGTCTTTTGCCCTTGTCAGGGAGACATAGAGGACGTTTAACTCGTCCAGCCATGCCTTGCCGCAATCCTCTCTATAGATATCCATCAGCTTTTTAGATACATTTCTGAGTTCCCGGCTGGTATGCCATACCTTGAGGAACCTGGCATCCATTGAATATATTCGGCTATCTGTCCTTATCCCGAGAGTTGCAAGCGGCAATATTACTACCTTGGCCTCCAGCCCCTTGGCCTTATGTATGGTCATGATCCTTACCGCATCTATTTCCTGGGGAGTCCTTACACCGAAGATCTCATCCGGTCCGGTCTCCATCCACTGGATAAATCCCCTTAGATCGCCGCCATATTCAGGTTCATTGGCATATAGAAGCTCCAGGAGGTGACTTAATGCACTAAAATGGTCCGGGAAAGACCGGATTAGATCTAATCGGCGGATAAGCATGGATACAAGGTCATAAGGGGGCAGAAAGCCTACGGAACTGAACGCGTCGCTCAGGGTCTTTACCCAAAGGCCGGGGAAATCCTCTTGAAGCCTCTTATAAAGATATTTCCTTCGCCGCCCTATGTTTTTTAATCTTTGATCCTCAAGCCACTTCCATGCGCTGAGTCCTGCCGTCTCTGCTTCCCAGGCGGCTTTTAGAATATTTCCGGTCATTACAGAAGCCAATGCCTGTTCATCAACAGGCATTTCCAGAAGGCGCAGGATCTCGAGGATCTCCTGCACTATCGGGTCCTCTCTTATGTCAAGCTGCCTGTGGGAAAATATCGGAATACCTTGCGAGATGAGACTGTGGCTGAAATCCTGTACGTCCTGATTGTCCCTGACAAGTATAAGTATATCACTGGGACTATGTCGAAGAAGGACATCTTCCTTCAGGAGCTTGACCATGCCTGCCTTTGATTCCTCTTTTACCTCCGCTGAGCTTCCTCCCTGGCCGAGGACCTCTACCTTTACCAGGCCTCCCTTGTGGCTTAATACATGTGCAGGCGGAAGCCGCTGTGCGGCCCCTGAGAACATGTTGCCCACATAGCAGGGGTCCAGGACATCTGATACGGCAGGCTCTTCTTGAGTCCAGCGCTCAAGATTTTCCCTGTTAAATACCCGTGCCACAAACTTGAGCAGGACTTCCCTGCTCCTCCAGTTATACGGAAGGACAAAATCCAGAGGACCAGTGTTTCCAAGAGAGGCGAAGGACTCGGGACCATTCTGAAATACTTCCAGATCGCTTCCTCTCCACCGGTAAAGCAATTGTTTTCTGTCTCCCACGCAGAAAAGGGACCCCCCTTGTGATATGGCATTATCAATCAAAGGGAAAAGGGTCTCCCATTGGAGAATACTGGTATCTTGAAATTCGTCCAGCAGAAAGTGATACAGCTGGTCGCCAAGACGAAAAATCACTTCCGGCAAGACGAAATCGGTCAGGAGCCTTTTTGCAAGACCGTTAATATCACTGAAAAAAATGCGTCTTGATCTGGACTTGAGGTCTGAGAGATGATCTCGCCACGGAACCAGCACCTTCAAGTAAGGCCCTGATACCTCAAGTGCCCTGGCTTCAGCATATTCCCCGGCAAGGCTCTTTAGTGTCTTCCATTCAACAGAAGCACCTTCAGGAATACTTGCTCCCTTAAGGCACAGATCTTTTAACTCTTCTGTTTCCCATGATTTTGAAGATAGTGCCTTGGGGAGATCTCGGCTGGTTACCCGTGACAGGGCCTTACGGCTGTATGATTTCAGCTTTAGACCATGTGTGTCTGCCGTATCAAGAAAATTCCGGGCCGACCTGGATAGTTCCATAGCCAGTGCCGTAGAGCCCTTGCGCCTTTTTGATATCTCAAACAGGAGACCGTAGGTTGTTTCTTTTTCATTGAGCGACTCCAATACACGAAGAAGCTCCGTCCTTGGCCACCAGGAACCGCGTGCCTGAAAAAGAAGATAATGATGCACCAGGTCCCTCAGCAGTCCCCATAACACCTGATCTTGTGCTGAACAGAGTAAAACACGATCAAGGGCAGCCGACCTGAGTGGCGCCTCGTGTGTCTCGATCTCGTCTTGCCTTGACAGCCCCAGTTCCTGAGGAGCCGACTGGATCAGCCGGTATATGAAGCTGTCAATGGTCCTGACCTGCCATTCGTCGTATCTTTCCAGAATCTCATCTGTTTGTCTTAATGCGTGTTCCTTTATCTTTTTCTGTGATAAATCCAGTAAAGGAGAAAGGATTTCCATAGCTTTCTTTTCTTCAAAGGCCGCTTGCTTTAAAAGCTTCAGTATGCGTTGACGCATCTCCACGGTGGCTTCGTTGGTAAAGGTTATGGCGAGTAGATTTTTGAGACTGGCCCTTGGAATCTTTTCTGAAAGAAGAAATTGAACAAACCTGCAGGCCAGAAGAAAGGTCTTGCCTGAACCGGCAGAGGCCTCGACCCTCAAAGCGTGAGGAAAATAAAGCTCACGGTCTGAGGGAAGGATATTCATTTGGTTGTTAATTGATTCAGTTATCTTCTGACTGGATTGCAATAAGTCTGAAACATGATTCTGCTTTAAGACTCCAAGATCCAAGCAGCGAAATTTTCCAAGAAATAGAAGCGCGGAAGTATTTAACGTATACAGGAGTCAAAAAAACTGAGGCAGCGCTGCAGATGGGTTTTTCAGCGGAATCTTCCTATTAATATTTCAGCCGACACACAGGTCGTGAACCAGTTTAAACGTTTCTTCTGCCCTGGAAAAGACTGCCTTGACCTCAGCCCTCGATGGAAGTCTATCATATGATTCCCCGGTTTTCCGCAGTTCCCAAATGGATTGGCTTATTTGTCTAGCCTCTTCAGGTGTATGCGTGAGATCGGAAACGGCTTTATATAAGGCCTTGTTGTCCATTTCCAAAAAATCTTTTTTTATTCTGGGAAGTGCGGCGGCCATAGCCTTGATCAAGGCTATAGCCATATCTGAGCAACGGCCGATGGCAATTTCAGGATGATCCATCCTTAATGCAGAATCTGCCTCCTGAAGGTGGGTCCTGGCATATTTTAAAAAGGTATGTACACGGATCATCACTTAGAGTTTTTAGAATTCTTTATTTAAAAAGCTGTATAGAATTTCATTGTCCCGAACCCAGCCCAACTCCCGGCGGACTATGTACTCCTGATATTCCGGATCATTTTCGAGCCTTTTGATCTGCTCTTCAAGGGCCGCATTTTCTTTATTAATATCCAGGACTGACAGATAAATACGCTTGTGTTCCTGCTTCATCCTGTGAAGCTTCCATAGCCCAAAAGGCCCTACCATATCCCATAAAAAGACAAGTCCGAAAATGATACCCGCGATCAAGTAAATACGGGATCTGGAGAATTCGCCATTTCTTAGATGAACTGATTTGTTGCGACTATACCTTCGCATACCATTCTCCTAAGAAAAAATACAGAACTTTATTAAATTACAATTAGTTGCTACGATAAACTATTATTATAGTATTAGTCAAGCATTGACATGGCTAGACAGAAAACCGTGAAATTCCAGTTACCGGTCAAATCAGGTCCGCACGTCCTTGCGGAGGCGCCTAGCCTTTAAGGGCCTCAAGGTAGGTCTGATAAACCTCCTGCAGAAACTGGCTCACCGCAACAAGGGCAGCGAGACTGGCAGCCCATTTGATTATCTGCAAACGAGTGGGATTGTACTTGAACATCTTCTTAGTAAGTCCGATAAAGAGATAGACAATGCCAAACCCGTAAAGAAAGCTGACAAGCAGCTGCCTCATGATTTCAGCCGTAGTGCCCGCTTTACTCGAAAAAAATAGAGTTGCCAGCACCATGACTACAACGTGTAATATATCGTGTTTTGTCCACTGGCCCTTTTGGAATGTAGTTTTTTCAGACATTTTTTAATAGGTTTTTCATACCCTGCATTCGGCTTACTGGATTACCATGTTGGTCTCTGATAAACAAGTCCTGTGTAGCTCATTTCACCAGGTACCGAATCAGTCTGCTATGACCTTCGGCTTTGAGAATTTTGTTTGTTGCCATACGTTTTACCAGTCATAGAGCACCTCCCAGTGATCATGAAAAAGTGGATCTGTCTGGCTGTATCGACAGGATATGGTTTTACCCCTGCCACGGTCCATAAAGTCAATCATCAGAGGAACAACCACGGCTGGGGATACCGCCCCTAAAATCGTGCCCAGAATAGCTGCGTCCAGATAGCTGATGTGAAGCCATTCGGGAGCGACAAGCATGATCCCGATAATTTCAAAAATAGCCGGAATACAGCTCATGATAAGCGCTGCCCGGCCTACACGATTTAGCGTGTCACGATGTAGTTCAAATCCAGGGCGGAGGAGGATGACGATAAGGGCGATTTTTCGAAAATCGCCTGAAACACTCATCATTTCGGGTGCTATAAGATTTAGCACATAAGGTCCGCAAAGGACGCCCACTATGAGCATTCCAATCAGACCCGGAAGCTTAAACCTCCTAAAGGCGTAATCCGCCAAAAGGCCCATAACAATTATAAAAGACAAACTCGCTGCCATTTGATTTTTTCTGGTCTCCTCGATATATGAGAGGTGCAGAGAGAAATTCCTGCCACGGACGGGAATAAACTGCTTATTGATATTCCGGGGCGGAAAACAAACTACAGGGTTTGGACCCCCTCTGCTCCTCTTGAGGCTCAAAGTCGATGAGACAGTTACCATTGAGGGATTGCGGGTGTCAAGAGCAGAAAGATTTTGAAAAAAACAAGATTTTTGTTTTAAAACAGCGGTCTGCCGGTCATCTCCGCAGGCTGTTCGATACCCAGTATCTTAAGCAGAGTGGGCGCAAGATCACAAAGCCTGCCATCCTTTATCAGCTCAACATCATCCATACCGCATACAATAACAGGGACTGGATTTGTTGTATGGGCCGTCATGGGAGAACCGTCATCCAGAAACATGCATTCACCGTTTCCGTGGTCTGCAGTTATGATAACTGCGCCCCCTTTTGCGAGGACGGCATCAGTGACCTCACCTACACACTCATCCACAGTCTCCCCTGCCTTGACGACTGCGTCAAAGACACCTGTATGACCCACCATATCGCAGTTGGCAAAATTGCATATAATTACGTCGTACTTGTCACTGGTAATTGCCTCCAGGAGCTTGTCTCTTACCTTATAGGCACTCATTTCAGGCTGCAGATCGTACGTTGCTACCTTGGGAGAGTGGACCAGTATCCTGTCCTCACCATCAAAGGGGGTCTCATCGGAGTCGTTAAAAAAGAAGGTCACATGTGCGTATTTCTCTGTCTCGGCACATCTCAGTTGCTTGAGACCGTGATCGCTTAATACCTCTCCGAGGATATTCTTGTGCCTCACCGGAGGAAATGCTGTTTCAAACTCACCGTTATCATAGTAATCTGTAAGGCCTACATATTTTATATTCAGTTTATTCCTCTTAAATTCCTTGAAATTTGTATCGGTAAAGGCATGGGTGATCTCTCTTGCCCGGTCAAGCCGGAAATTGAAATTGATCACTGCGTCGCGGTCTTTCATTCCCTGAAATCCCTGGATTATTCTCGGTCTTATAAACTCATCGCCCTCTCCGGCATTATAAGCATTCTGAATGGCCTCTTTCCAGTCCCTGCAAACAATGCCTTTCGGTTCGGTGAGGCCGTCATACGCGATTTTGATCCTGTCCCAGTTCGTATCGCGGTCCATGGCATAGTATCTTCCGATAATGCTGCCGATCTTCCCCCTGCCGGCCTCCTTTATTCCGGCCTCCAGATCTTTTATATATTTTGCTGCGGACCTGGGCGGAGTATCGCGTCCATCTGAAAAAACGTGGACATAGACATCATCAAAATCCATCCTGCTGCACAGCATAAGCAGGGCGTTGCAGTGACGGGTGACGGCGTGTACACCCTGGTCCTGTATGAGGCCCATAAGGTGAAGGTTTGATCTGTTTCTTCTGCAATGTTCAATAGCTCCCTTGAGGGTCTCATTTTTATAGAAGCTTCCATCTTCAATATCATCATTGATGCGTACAAGCATCTGTTTAATTATTCTACCGGAGCCGATATTAAGATGGCCGACTTCCGAATTGCCCTGATTGCCTTCGGGCAGTCCGACATTAAGGCCATCTGCCCTTAGGGTGGCATTTGGGAACATATTCGAATATCTGTCAAAATTTGGCGTATAGGCCTTTGCCAGGGCATTCTTTTCATCAGCTGGCGCGATGCCCCATCCGTCCATTATTATAAGACATACAGGTCTTTTTTCAGGCATGGTGTTATTTGATTCCCTATTTTCTGGAAAGACTTAGAAACGTACCGGTCGTACAAAGGCGTCTTTGCCTGCATATCGGGCGGAGCTGCTGAGGTCTTCCTCGATGCGCATCAACTGGTTATACTTCTCGACCCGCTCACCCCGAGCGGGTGCGCCGGTTTTGAGGTGCCCGGTATCCAGGGCCACGGTCATGTCGGCGATAAAGCTGTCTACAGTCTCGCCGCTGCGGTGTGAGACACATGCACCCCAACCCGCGCGCTGGCACATCCTCACTGCTTCAATAGTCTCAGTCAGAGTGCCGATCTGATTGAGTTTGATGAGGGAGGAATTGGCAGAGTTTTCGCGAATACCCCTGGCTATATATTCCACGTTTGTGACAAAAAGATCGTCCCCCACCAGCTCGATTATTCCCCCCAGACGCTGGTTAAGAATCCGCCAGCCGTCCCAGTCATCCTCGGCCAGGCCGTCTTCCAGAAGGCAGATGGGATATGTATTGACGAGTTTTTCATAGTAGTCCACCATATCCTTTGAAGAGCACGACCGATTTTCTGTGCGCAGGTTATATCGGCCATCCTTAAAGAACTCGCTTGAGGCAGGGTCCATGGCAATGCCCACATCTGTGCCCGGTCTGAGACCGGCCTTCTCAATACCTTTTACAATGACTTCCAGGGGTTCTTCGTTAGAGGAGACGTGAGGAGCAAAGCCACCCTCATCACCGATGCCTACGTGGCGGCCCGTTTCCATCAAAACTGAGCGTAATGCGTGATATATCTCACTTGCCCAGCGGAGTGCCTCTTTGAAGCTGCCTGCGCCATAAGGGCAGATCATGAACTCCTGGAAATCAGAGCCCTGCCAACGGGCATGGGCCCCTCCATTCATAATGTTGAGCATGGGCACAGGCAGGCGCCCGGGACAGGCACCGCCCAGATACTGATAAAGAGGAAGCCCCAGGGCCACAGCCGCTGCTCTTGACACGGCCAGGGATACACCCAGGATGGCATTAGCCCCGAGATTGGACTTGTTGGGTGTGCCGTCAAGATCGATAAGTACCTTATCGATCATTGCCTGACAAAGGGCATTCCGGCCTTGAAGTGTGTCATTTATAACCCTGTTGACCATATTCACTGCCTTGAGAACGCCTTTGCCTCCAAAACGCTCGGTGTCACCGTCACGCATTTCCAGGGCCTCACGGGAGCCGGTGGAAGCCCCTGATGGCACCCCTGATCTGGAAATGACCCCGCACGCCAGGCTTACCTCAACTTCCACAGTGGGATTGCCACGGCTATCCAGGATCTCTCTGGCTGCTACATTTGTGATTTGTGTGTTTTCCTTTTTAGTCATTAGTCTTTCCCCTTTGTTAAAGAGTGATAAAGTACAATCACTCCTTTATCATATACCAGGACTCTCAACCATGTCTACCGAAACCAATCTTGATATCCCCTTATCCTCCATAGTAACTCCATAAAGGACGTCAGCGATCTCCATTACCTTATGGTTATGAGTGACCAGAACTACCTGGGAATGTTCTGATATCTTTTTTATAAACTGGTTAAATCGTGCGGTATTGGCTTCATCAAGCGCTGCATCTACTTCGTCCAGCAGGCAGAAAGGACCGGGCTTTATGAAATATATGGCAAGAATAAGTGCCATTGCAGCCAATGCCTTCTCACCGCCTGAAAGCAGGTTCAGATACTGGATTCTCTTTCCCGGAAGCTGTATCAGGTAGTCTATCCCGGAATCCAGTATATCATCATTCGATGTCAAGTTCAGTCTGGCGGTCCCTCCTTCAAACAGTGAAGGGAAGACCCTGGAAAGACTCTCGTTTACTGAGTCCATGGTCTCTTTAAACCGGGTCCTGCAGGTACGCTTGATCCTGCCTATTGCCTGTTCAAGGTCCTCGATTGATCTGATGAGATCGTCTCTCTGGGAATTAAGATAGCTGCACCTGTCCTCCAGCTCCTTGTAGTCTTCAACAGCCGAGAGATTCACAGCCCCGAGACCATCTATTTTGCGGGTTATATGCACAATCCGCTCTTTTGCCTTATCGGAATCAAATGGAGAAATGCGCCATTTATTACAGAATTTTTCTATGTCAGCCCGGTATCGATCCTTTGCGGTCTTTTTCAAATACAAAATGCCCTGTTCCACTTCGGAAATGGCAAGCTCGATTTGATGAATCCGCTCTTCAAAATCCCTGATGCTGGTCCGCCACTTGTTAATCCTGCCTTGCAATCCGGCAATATTCTGCCGGGTTTGATCGTATTGATTTTCGATCTCTTCCTGTCTTCTTTTTTCTATCTGTATTCTGTCCTGCCCTGCCTCAATCTTCCGGCGTAAATCTTTGAGAGACTTTGCCCTGTTCTCAAGCTGAACCGCCAGACTCTGCTTTTCCAGGACCATTGTTTTCCGGTCCCTCTCTATCTGGTCATTTCTACCGGCAAGTCTTTCAAGCTCCTGTTCTCTCTCCTGAAGTTTAGTCTGAACCCGGGCCATTTTTATTCTATATTCCTCAAGGGCCTTTCTCCTGCGCGAAAGCACCTGTTCCTGCTGCTTCAGGGCATCCTCACGGCCCTTTATCTGCCCCTCGGCCTCAATCCTGGACGAAACAGCGACCTCAACAGCTTCCTCAAGCCCTTCAAGAGACACCTCTATATCAAGTATTTCCCCCTCGGCGTCTTTTATCTCCAGATCTATGCGCTGTGACCTCTCTGTTTGAGTCTCGATCTCCATGAGCAGGCTGTCTGCTTTCTGTTTGTGATCTGCCCAGCTCTCAAAAATCAGCCCCTTTTTCCTGTTGATCTCCTTGAGTCTGGCCTCGGATTCTGAGAGTTCGTTGCCTATTTCATGTTCCTTACTGCGGATCTGCATATAAGATTTATGAAGTCTATTTTCATTGACAGTTAATTCTGAGATCTCCGCCTTTCTTGCGAGTATCCCTGAAGTTGCCTTGTCTTTTTCTCCAAAAACCAGTTCACCCCATGGAGTCAGGATCTCCCCTTCCACGGTGATATAAAAAAATGCCTTATTGCAGGTTTTGACTGCACTGAAAGCGGTCTTCAGGTCCGGCGTCACTTTCCAGTTGATCAGCATACGGGCCACTGCCTTGTCGACAGGAGGTCTCACACTGACAAACTTCAGGAGGGTATCATTCGTCTCTCCCTCCATATTATAGCGGTCCCTGTCTGGTACAATAAGACTTGCTCTTCCCGCCGGATTATTCTTAAGAAAGGACAGGGCCTTGTCAAATGCCTCGGCGTCAGGTACTACCAGGGCCTGAATTCCCTGTCCAAGGGCGATCTCTACCACATGTTCCCACCCGGGCTCTATTTCCAGAAAATCAGCAAGCACGCCCAATGTGAGGACATCAGAGTTGAGCAACTTGTTAGTGGCTGCGCTGAAGCCTTCTCCAGAGGCATCAATAGTCTTAAGCGCATTAAGCCTGGTTCTGCACGCTGCCAGACCGGAGTCCGCTTTATGCCTTTTTTCTATGATGGCTGAAAGACGGCTTCTCAAATCAGTAACAATGCGTTCAATACCTTTTCCATCATCAGACAGGGAATCCAATTGATTCCTGGTTTCCTCCGCCTTCTCTGTATATTTTTTAAGATCGACCTGGAGAGTCTCTATATGCCCTGATATGCCCTGCAGCTCATGCCGTCTTTGATCCAGACGGTGGCCGAGTCTTTTTTTCTGATCTTTCAATCCATTGCGCTTACTGTCCAGGCGGGCGTGCCTGGCTGCTGCATCAACGAGCCGCACCTTCACCGCCTCCAGGGATTCCCTCACCTGGTCTCTGGCTGCCTTAGATTCTCCTATCCATTTTTCCCGGTCTGATATCTCAATCAGGTATGATGATTTTTCCGCCTTAAGTGCCTTGATATCTCTCTGAAGTCCTTCGCTGCTGCGTTCAATCAAGGTTGCCTTTTTTTCAAGTTCTACCAGGGCCTTCTCAACAGATTGCAACCTGTTATCTTCCTTAATCAGGGACTTTTCCAGTTGCACTGCATTCTCCCTGAGCTCCTGAAGGCTGCCTTCCGCGTCAGTCAGGGCCTTACGAATCGCAGCCAAGGCCTCTTCTGCCTCGAGGACTTCCAGTTCGAACCTTTCCCGATCGGAGATATTTTTAGAAAGCCCTGCCTGTTCGCTGGACAGATCAGCAGTGAGAGCCTCTCTATTTTTTTCCAGATCCATTCGTTTTTCCAGCTCAGAAAACCATACATGAGAAAGGAGTGCCTGATCCAGTTGCTCCTGTTCTTTTCTCAGTTTCAGGTAACGACCTGTTTTTTTTGCCTGTCTGGAGAGAGAATTGCGTTGACGCTTCACCTCGTTCAAGAGGTCATCGAGCCTTTCAAGGTTTTGTTTTGTCTGAGCCATGCGGCGTTCGGCCTCGCCCCGCTTGACTCTGAACCTGGATATGCCCGCCACCTCCTCGATCAAGAGACGGCGGTCAGCCGGTACCATATCAATAAAGGTGCTAACCTGACCCTGATCGAAAATGGAGTATGTCCTGGTACCAACTCCTGTATCCATAAACAGGTAGTGGATGTCCTTCAGCCTGCAACTTTTGCCGTTAATACGATATTCGGTGTCCCCTGATCTATAGATACGACGCATTATTTCGATCTCAGGGGTATTTTCATATCCCCGCGGGACAAAAGAACCAGTATTTTCCACGACCAAATGGACTTCAGCCAGATCTGCCTGACTGTCGTTATTTCCGTGGTAAAGTATGTCATCCATTCTCTTGGCCCTGAGCATGCTGGGACTCTGTTCTCCCAATACCCACCTGATGGCGTCAACAATGTTGGATTTACCGCACCCATTGGGCCCGACAATGCCGATAACACCTTGGGTAAATGACAGTTTTGTGCGGGCAGGAAAAGATTTAAAGCCGAAAAGTGTCAGAGAATTAAGGCGCATAAGCTATCTATACCGAATATCTTTCAGCCTCAGCTCGAGTTGCTTCCGTCCCTGCCATACATTTATACATGGCATGCAGGCGAGCTCAAGCTCCTCCCATGGAAGACCAATCTTATCTCCGTGTCCCCATCCCACCAGATCGACCTTTTCTCTCATGTGCTCATTTTTTACATGGGTCCGAGCTGTGAGAGAGAGTTTCAGGTGGCCATTGCCGACTACTGTTGACCTGCTTACCGAGAAATTCCTGACAGCAAACACAGGGGCGGAGTAGCCTGCGCCAAAGGGCTGAAGATACTCATAGAATCGGGAAAAATCCGGATCAATGAGTTCTTCGATACCGGCCGTGCAATCAACCATAAGTCTGGGGCGAACATCGATTTGCTCCAGAATCGAGGCCACGACCTTTTGAAATGCCTTGCAGAATACCTGTACGGAATCAGAGGGCAGACTTATGCCGGCAGCAGCCATGTGACCGCCAAAGGAACTGAGGTGGCCGGAACAGGCACAAAGAGACTCGTAAAGATTGATTCCTTCAGGACTGCGGCCCGAACCATGGGCCTCATCTCCGTCCATGGCGAGAAGGATTACCGGCCTGTGCAATTGCTCTACCAGTCTGGATGCCACTATGCCTATAATACCCCTTTTCCATTCATGGCTTGACAGGACATAGGCGGTCTGCCTTTCAAGTAATCGTATTTTGTCTAATGCCTGATTCAGTATTTTATTTTCTTCGGTCTGGCGCTTCTGATTGAGCAAATGTAATTCGCAGGCGAGCTGCTTCGCCTTTGACTCGTCTTTTGTAATGAGCAGCTTAAAGGCTTTATCCGCATGAGCCATCCGCCCGGCGGCATTTATTCGTGGGGCAATGCGGAAGGCGATATCTCTGGAAGTAATACCGGAATCCAGAGAACATAATGCCTTTAGTGCCTTTATCCCCGGCCTGTCACATCCATCGAGTACTTCAAGCCCTGCACGAACCAGTATTCGGTTGTCCCCCAATAACGGAACCACATCCGCCACAGTCCCCAGGGCTACAAAATCCAGATATTTCTTGAGGTTGGGTATCTGAGCGCCGTTCCAATGACCGAGTTCGTAAAGACGGTGTCTTAAGGCCCTGACAAGATTGAAGGCAACACCTACGCCGGCAAGTTCTTTAAAGGCAAAGGCGCAGTCAGGACGCTTGGGATTCAGCACTGCAGACGCAACCGGAAGGGAATCAGGAGGTTCATGGTGGTCGGTGATGATGACATCCATTCCAAGCTCCCCTGCCAGAGCGACTGCTTCGTTGTCCGAGATACCGCAATCAACTGTAATAAGAAGCCTGCAGCCTCTGGATGCGAGATTTCTTAACGCCTCTGCATTGAGTCCGTAGCCCTCTTTCTCCCGGTGGGGGATATATACCGTTGTCTTCAGCCCAAGATCTTCAAGGAATTCAAAGACTAAGGCTGACGAGGTTATGCCGTCGACATCATAGTCACCAAATACGGCTACCTGTTCCTTTCCGGCTACTGCCTTGACCAGGCGATCGACCGCCTTGTCCATGTCCATCATTTTCCATGGGTCGCCGAGTGATTTCAGTTTAGGGCTGAGGTGTTGAGAAACGGCCTCAGGTGTGCTGATACCGCGTTGATAAAGAAACTTGGCAATAATGTCCGGGATCCCTGATTTCTTGGCAAGTTCATCAATTACCAACGTATTCAGAGACGCGAAATCCCATGGCTTTTCGAGGATAACGGAACTCATGTTCAGGAGCCTAATCAGGCCTCAAGGGGCTGTCAATTTGTTATGTGGAATAAGGCATTGTCCCGTCAGCTATTCCAACGGTTCAAAAATTTCATGTTTTTGGTATCGGAATATTCTGAGACATATTCACGAAACTACGAAAGATTGAAAACACAAGATGAAACAACTTCCATGCCTCGTGTCTGCGCGGTCTTGTGATTAATTTTTTGTCCTCATACCTATAATCTTCGAATATGTGAAAGTTCTCCATGGTCCTGAATCAGGAGGCGGAGTTGAGAGGCTGAGCCCCTCTTTTCGAACAGGATGTAAAAACTCTAATTTATGGGCATGAAGACCAATAGAGGCATCAGGCAATGGGGCTTTAGCTCCATATTTAACGTCACCCATCAGTGGACATCCCATTGCGGCACATTGTACTCTGAGTTGATGTGGACGCCCGGTTTCCGGTTTGAGTTCAAGCAGATAGATGTCCTCCTTGGTCTCAAGCAATTTCCAGGCAGTACGAGCGAGTTTCCCCGGGGTTTTTGTAATACCGGGAGATATTATTCTAACGATATTTTTTGCATTATTTTTTTTGAGTATATGCTCAAGCACTCCATGCTCGGATGGAGGCCTTTTTTCAGTCAAGGCCAGGTAGGTCTTGGACATTCTGTGTGTACGGAGGGTTTTGGAAAGCCGGGAAGCGGCCTTTGATGTGACGGCAAGGCATACTATTCCCGAGACAGGACGATCAAGTCTGTGAACTACTCCGAGAAAGACATTGCCGGGCTTGTTTCTGGTCTTTTTCAGATATATTCTGCCCCAGTCCAGCAGTGACATGTCTTTGCTGGAATCAGGGACTGTGGGAACACATGCGGGTTTTGAAAGTACCAGGAGGTGATTGTCCTCGTACAAGACCTGTACGTGCCCTAAACGCCCCGGGTTTAAACCTTCAGCAGCGGTATTTTCTGTATCATGTAACGGGATGAATGGAACCACATCCGCCCTGCTTTTGGGTCTTTGCATATGCGAAGTTTTATAAAACAACTTTTGGCACTGGACCATGAATGACTTTTTTATATGAGTATCTGAGTATCAGATTAAGGGACAGGATTATCTGTATATTCAATCAGACTTCATATCAACAATAATTGAAGAGACAAAACGACCATCAATCGGTATGTCATCCGGCAGATCTGCCCATTCTTCGTAAAGGGTCATTAAAGATTCCCTTACAATTGAATCAAGCCCCTCGCGCGAAAGTCCTGCCTGCTCTGCAACAGGTTGCAGGGCCTCTGTGCAGTATTTAATTGTCTCTGATAGTGTGCCGGGCCATGAAGATTTTTTTTCTTTATTGAATGAAACAACAGGGCTGGGTGAAAACCACTTGTTTCTCAAGTAGTTGAGTCTGCCTGCCGGTACAGGATAAACTCTCAATTCTTTACCCAACGTCTTTTGGGCAAGGGCGGTCAAAAGGGCCTGGGGTAAAATAAGCTCATTCGGACTGCCCAGGTTGGTTGATGCCCATGGAATCTCTTCGGCCCAATTTTTCTGTTGAGGCGGGATGTGGGCCATAAGGCGTGTCCATGTATCTATGGTGATTATAATATTTTCCACAGCGGTCAGGTCTGCCCTGTTACAGAATGGGCGATACCCGCCTGAGACCGGGTCCCATAACAGGGGACGTTCAAACAGCAGCCCCCTTAAGGCATCTGCCCATGTATCAGGCAGATACAGGAAATCCTTCAATATCCGGCCGCTATTCGCCAGCCTGCGTGCCTTTGCAGCCAATTTTCTGATCATGGTATTGGCAAACCTTATTATATCTTCCAATGAACCGGATCCCAGTATTTCCTCCGGGTACCCATGCCCTGTATTTGCTGCAGCTTCCAGACCCAGATTGAGAAAGGCCGCTACCTTGAAAAGGGAATTGCGTAACGCATCCGGGTTATCCAAGTCAACTTCATCCACCATGAGGACCTTGTTTGCGGCCCCTACCCATTCTTCAACGACACGTTGCATGGCTTTTGTACCTGACAGTGCTTCTATTGCGGCTCGAAGGACTGGATAGTCTCCTATGTATAGAGTGGGTACAAAGGCCGGGAGCAGAACGTCACCCCCCTTTTCTTCTCGAAAGCAGGCAGGTTCAATTTTTCTGATATTGTTACCTTGCAGAGGGGCATAGATATCAAGCGAGTCATAATAATCCGGAAGACCCCAGTCTCCTATTCTGGAATGCCGAAGACGAAAGGAATTTTCCAGGTTTTCAGCCTCAGTTTCCCACAGGATGGTCTCTAATACGTCTCTGTAGAGGCCGGGGGACACCTCGATCATTTTTATGAGTAAACGCCCCAGGATCGGCTGTAATGCCTTTTTTTTAAAAGATATGAAATATACATTATCCAAAGTAAATTCAGGAAGTACGTCTTTGGCCTCCTGTATATCCATTTCATCAGGCCTTTTGTAGATTTTAAGAAAGGGCCTGAGTATTGCGGAAAGGAGTGTTTGGTCTTTTTTCATCAGCCATTGTAACCATGTTGCCAGTGTCTCTTCGCCGATTTCAAAAAGGAGTAATATCCATGTCGCTATCTTCTCAGGCCTGAGTTCAGCCTTATGCCACCAGTCAAGATCGAATATGAACTGTAACTGTTCCGCATTTGCCAGATTCAGAATGTGGACGGCATCCTGAGGGCCGATTGCCTTGACCGTCCAGAACAATTCTTCAACCGGCAGCCCCTGCACAAGGGCCGAGCTGTTATGAGAAAGAAGTATTGTTTCCTGACGTTTTTCCCATGGAGTCATTAATACCACAGATGCCTGTTCAGCAAGAGGCAGCTTATTCATAAGTGCTTCGGCCTCAGCCGGGGGCAAGGTCAAAAGTGAACAGGGTTTAAGGATACTCAAGTCTCCATTCCTTCCTACCGATAGAATAGACAGAACAGTATTATATAATAAATGACAATAATCATATCGGACAAACCCCACAAGCAGGATTTTATTTATAATTACTGAATTGTGAATTGATGAATTGAGAGATTCAAGGTATCTATTTATTCCGCATCCGGGTAATTTAGCGTCTTGCATTTCGTGCCTTTTGAGCGGAGTCATGTTTAAGACTTTTTCCGTGGTAATCATTTACTGATTTTTTTATGCCTCAATCTAATTTTTTTATTAAGGAACATAGAAAGTTATGGAAAATATACATGTTTTAGAGGGTCTTCTGTACAGCTCTTTTCAAAACAGCAAGATTGGACATCTTGTAAAGGGCATTGTTCATAATTTAAACGGTCCTATACAGATCCTGTCCATGCAGATTGAAATATTAAAAATGGATATCATAAAGGATATGAAGACTAATGAATCCACTCTTGCCATCAGCCTGCCGGATAATGCCGTTCAAAAATTAAAGGGGCTTTCAGATAATATGCAGAGGAGTATGGAACGACTGTCGCAAATGGATGAAGCCCTGAGTCGTATGGAGAACATGGTCAATGTAATTACCAACAGAAGCCAGGACAGGGAAGACGGGCAGAGGCCTTTAATCTTGAACCAGGTACTTGAACAGGAACTGGAATTCTGGAATGCAGATCTTTTTTTTAAGCATCAGGTGGAAAAAAAGTTGGTTTTGCCCGATATTCCGACTCTGACTGTCATTAATGAAGGATACCTTCGTGATTTGATCGATGGCTTGCTAGATGCCTGCATAAAACAATTACAAGAGACCAAAGAACATGAGCTGAAAATAATATTGCGCCAGGAAGATGCGTCTGAGTGGTTTTTAGCATTTGAACATACAGGCAATGCCTTCCCATCTGACTGGGATCAAGATATCAATAAATATTTCTTGAAAGCAAATGAGTATACCGATGACACATTCGACCACCGTCTTTTTCTGGCCCTGAATCTGGCAAAGGTCAGAGCGGAACAGATGGGAGGTTTTTGAAGATAGAACCACAGAAGGCCTCGTGCATGATACCAAATAAAAAATAAAGGTTCTGACATATTCAGTGTCGTTTAAAGACGGACAAATTGCTAGAATTCAACTCGCAGGTGCAGCGTGTTGATCAATTCCTTAAATTTGTTTCTTAAGCCCTCTTTGCCCTGCTTCCCCGCAAACCCCAAGCCCGGCGAATGGTTTTAAACGCAGTTTTTCTACCGTTTTCTGTCTTTATAAAACAGGCATTTGGAATGGGAGTTGTCGCGCACAACTATTGACGGAAAACGTTTTGATTTAAATCGCATAGCTCTACACCCATGAGGAAAATCTTTATCCCAGGTGACATAGTAGTGTTCACATTTATGGCAATCGATTATTTTATCCGGGTCTTTGCCCAAAGATATTTTTACACATTTTCCATGTTTTTTCGTGATCACGGTGCCTTTGATCCTTTTTAGGCCTGAAAAAAACAGGGATCTTTTCTGTCTGATCTTATCGAATAAATCCTGCCATAAAACAAATCGAAAACACAATTTTGTGAATTTCCACGGACTCCCTGGGGGTCTGATGTTGAAATACTTTGGAACGCATGCAAGGTTATGGTAGGCTGAATTGAAAAATATCAAGGGAACAAAAGAAGGATTTTTCTACAGACTCACTGATAATTAAAAGGTGGAACATGAGAAAACGACATCATTTTTTCTTTGTTTTTGTCCTAATATTTTATTTTAGCTGTTCAGGATGTACTGATTCCGGGTTGAAGGATGCAAAGACTGATTTAAAGGCAGCGGAAGAAAAAATAGGCGTGCTGGAGTCCTCATTGAAAGAGGCCGATGAAGAGCTTGAATCAGTTAAGTCTGAAAACATGAGACTGACTGAAGAGATGGCGAAACTTCAGGAAGATGTTAATACGCTGGAACGCAAAAATACTATTCTTTCCGGCACCTGTGAAAGACTTGATGCCTGGTCGAAAAAACTTGCGGATGGATATGGACCAGGCATCTGGTATATGGATGAATCCACCCTTCCAGTCTTTGTCAAGTCAATGAAGTCATCGGATGTTAATGGGATTGTCCAAGAGTTGAACGAGAGATTCAGCAGGGACCATCTGCCTGATGTTATTCTCAAAAAAGTTGATGACAATACGGCATATCTGGGTATCGACGACGATGATCTGCTGACACGGAGAATGGGGTCGCATGGGGCCAGGAGCTATATCAACGCTGTAACTTACTCTATTACATCTGTTAAGGGTATCGATTGTATATGGCTGGATTTTGAGGAGGGAGATCACGCGGCGCCCGGTGAATACTGCAGATGAATTCCACACACACTCTCTCTCAGAATCAGGCCGCTGTATCGGCCTTGGTCTTTCATCACGGTATGCATTACTGATAAACAGCATTGTTTAAAGCCGGTCTTGGTATTGAAAGAGTTAATCGTGATAGGGGCCTGATTCCGGCGGCATTAATTTGAATTGCAGCTATACTGGATAAAGAGCAGATGATAGTTGAAAGTGAGATATAACAATGCAGGAGAATAATATAGGCGCTGCTCCAAAAGAGACCCCGAGACGATTTGGCTGTCTGCAGGTATTTGGATTAATCGTAATTACCGTCATTATTACTGCGGGGTTGACCATTTTTGTCTTTAAGACCTACCTGTTTCCATCAGAATTCAAGCCGGTGACACTGAATCCCGCCGAAGAGAGGGCCCTGGCCTTGAAATTGGAAAAAATCGACTCTATGGGGACAGGCCTTGTTCTGCATGAAGACCATGATCTCAGGAATTCATCAGAATCAGGGCGGTCTATTCCAAAGACCCCTCTGGAACCGGAACCCTACAGTGAAAAAGGTGCTGAGAGGGAAATTGAATTCACTGAAAGGGAACTTAACGGACTGCTGGCAAAGAATACGGATTTGGCGGATAAATTGGCAATTGATTTATCTGAAAACCTTATCAGCGCAAAATTACTCCTGCCGGTTGATCAGGATTTTCCTGTACTTGGAGGTAAAATTCTCCGTTTCAGGTCCGGTATGGACGTTTCATGCAGGCAGGGCAAGCCGGTTGTGATACTCAGAGGCATTACCATTATGGGTGTACCTGTTCCGAATGCGTGGCTGGGGGGAATGAAGAATATTGATCTGGTCGAGGAATTTGGTACTGAAAGAGGCTTTTGGAAGACCTTTTCCGATGGTGTGGAGGATATTAAAATAGAAGAGGGTCTTTTGAAGGTAAGACTGAGAGAATAAAGACTTATACCTTAACCGGGTCAGAATTGTTTTTAATAAAGACAACATTACCTGCATATTAAAATCAGGATGCTGGCATGACCGGGAAAAAATTTGATCCACAGAAACTGCATCGATTGAATAATCCTCGAAGGCTGCTGGATATTCCTCCGGAATATATCTGGAATAAGATAAATATAGAAAGGCCGGAGGTATTGGTTGATATAGGTGCCGGCACTGGTTTTTTCAGTATACCTTTTCTCAAATATACGAATAACGGGCGAATTTTCGCCTGTGATACATCGGCTGTCATGATACAGTGGATGCTGGAAAATGTCTGTCCTCAATATCCCAACATAGTCCCGCTGCAAATGGAGAAAAATGCCGTACCCCTCGAAGATGGTATTGCAGACCTGGTCTATATGATAAATCTGCACCATGAGCTGGACGAGCAGGAAACCATTCTTAAAGAGTCATTCAGAATCCTGAAGGATAACAGCGCGATAGTAATTGTTGATTACAAAAGAGAGAATATGTCTGAAGGGCCTCCTGTGCATATCAGGTGTTCACCTGAACAGGTCAGGGACCAATTGCTGGGCGTTGGGTTTAAAAATGTCAACATTTTTACTGAACTGCCGAAACATTTTCTGGTCGTTGCTGAAAAGAGTTAGATTGATTTTCACTTCACTGCGTCCGGCGAAGTCCAATCGCTGAATCTCCAGACAAGGCCCTGATTACCCGTTCCAGGGCAATTACAAGGTGAACAAAAGGGGGAAAGTCATGATTGTCAACTATCTCCATCTCATGACCGTCCACAACGTCGTTTGTGGCATTGAACCGGTTTAAATTTCCAGCAATTTTATCCCCTTGCTCTGACTTGCGTTTTCGGAACGTAAGCATGCAAAAACGCGCGAACCTATAACATATGCAGGTTTAGAGGATTCTATGATTTTCGTCGTGTGTCTACAAAGTAGGGGTAGTTTTAGGGCGCTTTTTCGAGATTTACAAGCTGCTTGGGAGGCTTAATATCCAACTTTTTTAGTATGTTGCGTGTTTGGACG
>JAGYNZ010000020.1 GCA_018399745.1 Deltaproteobacteria bacterium
AAAGCAGGAAAAAAATATTCCAGAACCCTTTTCAGTAGACCAGGGTCTGCCCGCAACCAACATTCCCAATTGGGATTCTAAAAAAGAGAAATGGAATATCCATGACCTGATCGACCTTGAGTATTTCCTTCATGGGGATGAAGAAAAAGATGAGGAAGGCCTGATACGACGTGACCGCGCTATTTTCCTGAAAATCATTCCCGCCAAGGGTACACACCTGCCGTCCCGGCGTTCTCTTATTCGGCGCTGGCTTGAGGTAAGAAAGAGACACGACCAGGAGTCGATTTTGCCCGGTACTGCCTTTCAGGAGACCCTGGTCCTGCTCAAATGTGTCGTTATTGTCATGGGAATTTTTTCCGGCGGAGGACTGGCCCTTTCATTGTTACAATACAAAGGTGTTCAGCCTGTCAATGTGTCGGGCTATGTGGGTTTGCTCATCGTTCTTCAGGCTGTTCTCCTTTTGATCCTGTCCGGGGGATTCTTTTTGCGCCGTTTTTGCCGGTTTTCGCGTCGCAAGACCTTCTCCGGCACTTTCTGGGGGACCTTGCTTTACGCCCTGGCCAGACGAGTAGCTGCCAGCGGAATGAATCGCTTGACGGAAGACCGCCGGTCGCGCCTGCAGGCAACGCTGGGCCTGCTGAAAAGGCGTCGTACGGTTTATGGAAATCTTTTTTTCCTCCCTGTTTTTATGCTCAGCCAGCTTTTCGGACTGGCCTTTAACATCGGGGCACTGTTGGCAACCCTCGCAAGGGTGTTCACCTCGGACCTGGCCTTTGGCTGGCAGACAACCCTCCAGGTCGGACCGGGAATAATCTACAAACTGATACAAATCCTGGCTTTACCCTGGTCATGGCTGGCCCCGGAGGGAACAGGATTTCCAACCCCGGTTCAGATAGAAAACAGCCGCATTATCCTGAAAGAGGGGATCGCTCACCTGGCGACGCCTGATCTGGTTTCCTGGTGGCCTTTCCTCTGTCTGGGGATTGTATTTTACGGCGTCCTGCCGCGACTCTTAATATGTCTGGCCACCTGGTTGTTATGCCGGATTACCCTGAGGAAACTCGATTTTTCACATGCCGCCTGCGACAGTCTCATGAGGCGTATGCAGACTCCTCTTCTCGAAACCCTCCCCCTGGACAGGGAGGAGGAAAGAGAAGAATTATCAATTTGTGAAGGCCCCTCTGAAATGCCGGAAATCCTCCAGACGGAATCCAGTTCGGGCGTTGTCTTGATGAACGAGGAATTGGCGGCGCGGGCTTCCCGGGCGGATATAGTCCGCGTCGCTGAGGCCTATTTCGGCATGAGCATCGGCGAAATCCTTGAGGTCGGCGGCCAGCTCGACCAGGACCGGCAGGTTCTCGAACACCTGAAAGACAGGAATTGGGAGGGAAGACAAAGCGGAGTACTCCTGGTCCAGGAGGCTTGGCAGCCGCCGATACTAGAAACACTTGCGTTTATCCGCCAGCTCCGCAGAAGTCTGCCGGAAAAGGGGAAAATCGCGGTTCTGCTAATCGGCAGACCGGACAGGAAAACCGTTTTCACTCCTCCCGGGAAAATCGACCGCAAGGTCTGGGAAGAGCAACTTCAGGCGCTAGGCGATCCATATCTCGGGATCGCCTGTCTCCGAAAAGGAGCGTGACCGCATGAGTGATTCCGTCCCCCTGCGTTTCGCCATTGTTGGTCACCCCAATGAAGGCAAGTCTTCCGTGGTCTCCACCCTTGCCGAAGATGATACCGTTCCCGTGAGTCCGTTTCCAGGTGAAACCCGGACCTGCCATGTCTATCCGGTAATCATAGACGGCCGGATTATAGTCGAATTCATCGATACGCCCGGGTTTCAGAATCCACGCCATACGCTGGCCTGGCTTGAGGGGCATGCCGAGTCGGACGAAAGCGCCGTTCGCGCGTTCCGGGAGGCCCACCTTGCGCTCCCGGCATATCAACACGAATGCCAACTTCTGCAGCCGATCGTGGCCGGTGCAGGGGTCATTTTCGTTGTTGACGGCTCCCGCCCCATGCGCAGGGACGACCTGGCAGAGATGGAAATTCTGCGGCGGACGGGTCGTCCCCGAATGGCCGTTATCAACTCCAAGGAATACGGAGAGGAATATCTTGATGAATGGAAGACGGCCTTTCGCAAACACTTCAATTCAGTGCGGGTATTCAATGCCCACCACGCCAACTATGCGGAACGCATGGCCCTGCTGGAGACCCTGAGAAGCATCGACCAGGACTGGCAGCCTGCCATGGAACAGGTTATCAGGGCCTTCCGCGAGGACTGGGAGCGCCGCATCGCGGATACCGCAGACCTGATCGGAGAGTTGTTGAAAACTTCCACAAATCATGTGGTACTGGCTGACTGCGGCGAGGAAGGCGACAAAGAGTCAGAGGAACGTCTCAAGGAGCGCTTTCAAAAGGAACTCAGAGAGATGGAACGCCGCTTCCACCAGCGAATTCGAAGGCTTTTCAAGCACAACATTTTTCATTATGAACCTCCCGCTGAATCTGCCCTGCAGCAGAACCTTTTCAGCGAAAGGGTCTGGAAGGTCCTGGGCCTTGACCGGACACAGCTGATATGGGCCGCAGCCCTGGCGGGCGGAACAGGAGGCGCCGGCCTGGATGTGCTTTTTCACGGGATAAGCGCGGGAGTTTTTACAGCGAGCGGTGCACTGCTCGGGGGTCTGAGCGCCTATTTCGGCGGGGAGCGCCTGGCCAGGGTCAAGGCCTCCGGCCCACGCCTGATGGGGCTCGACCTTTCCCGCCGGCTGGGTCGTACACAGTTGAAGATCGGCCCGATGCACAACCTGCAGTTTTTTTTCGTTCTCCTTGACCGGGCTTTGATCTTTTTTTCCCATGTCATAAACTGGGCCCACGGCCGCAGAGAAGACCTGCCGGATGATGAAGCGGGTAAAAAGACCGAGGGATATACTGCCGGATGGACCAATAATCAACGGCGATCGGCAACCCGATACTTTGAAGCCCTGAAGCATCTGGACGATGTTGAAAACCTGGAGCGCGTCCTCAAGGAATTTCAGGAAATTCTCCGCCAGGTCCTGGCCGTGATGTCGGTTGCAAAGCGCCCATAGGAGAGATTCATGGATTCCAAACACACGGCAGAGTCAATTCTCAGTATGGCTCGCGATTTTATGGCCAGCCGTGTCATCCTCAGTGGGGCGGAGCTCGATCTGTTCACACTGCTGGCGCATAAACCATTGAACGCCGAACAGGCGGCCGAAGCCAAAAACGCCGACCTGCGCGGGATGACCATTCTTCTCGACGCCCTGGCCGCCCTGGATTTCCTTATAAAAAAAGACGGTTGTTATCGCCTGGAGGCGTCTCTGGCGCCACTGTTGTCCGCCGATGGCCCTGATTCGGTTCTCCCCATGATTCTGCATCTGGGCACGGTCTGGAATAACTGGTCGCGACTTACGGATATTGTGTCGGGAAAAGCCACGGTCCACATGGAAAAACAGGGTGTCCTTTCCCATGAGCACATTGAGGCTTTCATCGGTGCCATGCATGTTGTCGGGTCGAAAACAGCTCCGCAGGTGGCGGCAGTCATCAATCCCGGAAGGGCCCGCAGATTCCTCGACGTCGGGGGCGCTTCGGGGACTTATACCCTGGCTTTTCTGGCTGCCGCTCCCAAACTGAAGGCCACTCTTTATGACCTGCCCCAGGTCGTCGAAATGGCCAGAAAGCGTATTTCTAATGCGGGGATGGCGCATCGCGTCACCTTTGTTTCCGGAGATTTCAATAATGACCCTCTCCCCCCGGGACACGACCTCGTTCTTCTGTCGGCTATTATTCATCAGAACAGTCTGAAACAGAACAACAACCTCTTCGAAAGGATTTTCCAGGCCTTGGAGCAGGGTGGGCGGATCGTGATTCGCGACTATGTCATGTCGCCGGATCAAACCGAGCCTCGGAGTGGAGCCCTGTTTGCGGTAAACATGCTGACCGGCACTGCAGGGGGGAATACCTATACTTTTGAGGAAATAAAAAAAGGCCTGACCGAGGCGGGCTTCACCCGCATCAATGTGATTCAAATAAAAGAAATGTCGTCCCTGGTCGAGGCGTTTAAGCCCTGAAAATGTGATTTGGAATGTTCCTTCGAGTCTGTTCATTGTACCGGGGAGTTCCGGTTCAGCACAAATCGCGAAAAACAATTTTCTATCAGCAGGAGGTATACCATGGCCTATCATTTTCGAAATCTGGTGTTCGAAGGCGGAGGGGTGAAAGGCATTGCCTATGTGGGGGCGATGGAGGTTTTGAAAGAGAAGGGAATCCTGTCCGACATCATACGGGTGGGCGGGACATCGGCAGGTGCTATCAACGCCGTGCTTGTGGGTCTGGACTATAAATCCGCCGAAACACGGCAGATCCTGAACAGGATGGATTTTGAAAAATTTATGGATGAAGACTTTGGTATCATGCGGGACGTCAAGCGATTATTGTCCGATTTCGGATGGTATAAGGGAGATTTTTTTCGGGAGTGGATCGGTGATCTGATCGCTCAAAAAACCGGAAACCCCAATGTGACTTTCGCCCAGATACAACAGCAGAAAAAAATTAAGGGATTTCGGGACATGTATTTCATGGGGGCCAACATTTCCACCCACTTTGCCGAGGTCTTTTCCCACGAGCATACTCCGCGTATGTGCCTTGCCGATGCGGTGCGCATTTCCATGTCGATTCCATTATTTTTCTCATCCCGCCGAAGCCCCCGGGGCGATATTTACGTGGATGGCGGGGTGCTGGACAACTACCCGGTCAAACTCTTCGACCGCAAGCGTTATATCGAAGCAGACAATTTTAAGACTCACGGTCTGCTGACCAATTACTACAAAGAACACAATACCAGGCTCAAAAGGAAAAAGCTTGACATCAGTCCCTACATTTACAACAGGGAAACGCTTGGATTTCGTCTGGATTCCGAGAGGGAAATCGCCACTTTCCGCGATCAGGCCGAACCGGTTGCCGAACCCATTGATGATTTTTTCGACTACACTCGCAATCTGCTGAAAACCATGCTGGATGCCCAGGCCAACTATCACTTGCATAATGACGATTGGCAGCGGACCATATACATAGACACCATGGGTGTGAGAACTACTGAATTCAAGATAACAGACTCCAAAAAAAAGGCGCTTATCGATTCCGGCCGCAAGGGAGCCGAAACCTATTTCAAGTGGTACGAAAATCCTGAAAGCAGGCCGGTCAACCGATTAGATAAAATATAGAGGACTGCGTGTCCGGAATTCCGGCCTCAGGCATTCAATGGGGGCCGGACAACTCAGGATTCATGGCTAGGTAAGGAACAAGGCTTCCCATTACCCGATTTGGCGGCAGATTGTTTTCTAATTACTTTTCCAGCGCTTGAATTTGCAAGTGAGAGACAGGCCTTTTTCAATTGGTTGACAGTTTTTAGGCGACTGGTAATCGCTTTTGCACTCATATCAATCTTCATAGATTAATTCTCTCAAATATTCAATATCATCTCTGTCTTGACCGCTATTCCTTAATAATTTAAGCATAATCAAGCCTTTTGGAGACAAAACTTTTAATATTCCTCCTTCCCATTCGACTGAAATTCTGCTGTCCCAGCAAATTCTGGTCTCCGGAGTAACAATCAATAAGTCCAATGGCAGGTGTTCCCCGGATTCATTGTCAATTTTTGTCATACGATGGATTTTAACCACACTACCCTTGAATGTCATGGGCATAGCGGGAATATTGAATCCGAGATCTGCTACTAATTGTTTGATCTTATCCAACAAATCAGGTTGAACCATAATATCAATGTCAAGGGTAGCTCTTGGTCTTGCATATACAGCTAAAGCCAACCCGCCACACAGTGCATAATCTATTTTTTCTTTATCAAGTACCTTGATGAGATTTTTTAATTCAATCAATAAATCCATTGTGGTCTCTGATGGATATAGTGGACACTAAGACTTTCATGGCGCTGCTTTTGGCATAAAAATGTCTCTCATATAAGAAAGATGATAAAGAGGCAAGCGTTTCTGATATCTTTACCTATTACCTATTATAGGATACTTCTATATGTTCAGTAATGGTACTGTCAAATTTTTTTGCATGGACTTATCATAGGATAATTCTTTAAAGAATAGCACGTTGTTATACACTTTTCCTATTGGATTTGAGTTCCCTAATGGATCTCTCAAGACAGGCTGCGGCTGAAGGAATGGTGCACCTTTATCTCTTTTTTACTCTTGTAAGGATTTTTTGAATTTGACAATGTATAACCTTAAGGTCCATACTAAAGACTGGAAAGAGACAAAAAACTTGACTCAATCCGGTTACTAAGGAATTTTCAGATTTTAAGTGCCGTTGGAACAGAGTGGGCGGCCGGATAACGCAGGATGGAGCGGCTGGATTCCTGAAAATCAGGAAAACGGCAATATACTCAAAGCCGGTTTTTCAGATCCGCCTGTCCTGAGAAAGGCAGTGTGACATAAATGCAGGGCGCTGATCAGGCATCGATAGAATTTTCAGTCAACTGGCAGGGAAGGTGTGCCGTTCACAGGGACAGATACTTCGCCGGCAAGGTGGATCCAGTGTGCGACATATTTCCAGGAGATATGGGGCGGCATGTCGCCGCACTTAATGAAGGCGAATGTTATAAGGAAGACTTTGAGGCGGGTGCATTGGTCCCTCCTTTTGAACCAAGAAAGATCATAGAGTTCAAGGACTCACAGTTTGTAAGAAGACACGAGGGAAAAACCGTCGTACCGAGGCTTGGTCGTTTTTATCCCAAGGGATTCGCCTGGTCCGTCCTGAAGAGCTACAGTGAAAACCTTGATCCCTTCCGGCTTATCAAAATCGATAACGGTGTATTGACTGCTGATACTAATCACCCGCTTGCCAACTACCCTCTGATTCTGGAAGCAAGATATTTGGAAAAGCTCGGCTCTGTTCAGGATTACGGCGGATTCTGCAATGACATCTCGGAGATGGTTACGAATAGAGGACCTGGAATGCAGATGCCTTACCCTGGCATTGCTACGGATTTTTATTCCGAATACCCGTTCAGAAGAAAGAATGAGGATGACGACGCCTCATTCTACGGGACTCCAAGGCTTGTTAATCACCTTGACCACAAGGCGATAGATCAGGTCAAATCAATCTACACCAAGTTGCTCCCGGACGGCTCAAAGATACTGGATCTTATGAGCAGCTGGATATCATATCTGCCGGATACACTGGAGGACTATGAATCCATAGGACTGGGCCTGAATGAAGAGGAGCTTAAGGCAAACCGGCAGTTATCCGGTTTTGTACTCCACGACCTGAACCGGAGCTCTGAACTGCCTTTTGAGAACAATGAATTTGACGCGGTGATTTGCACGGCGTCCATTGAATACTTGGTACGGCCGATCCAGGTCATCACCGAAGTCGCCCGGGTTACCAAACCGGGCGGGGTGTTTATCAGTACATTTTCAGACCGATGGTTTCCCGGCAAAGAGATCCTGCCATGGCCGGATATGCATCCCTTTGAAAGGCTGGGTCTCCTGCTTGACTATTACCTGAAGACCGATATGTTTGAAAATCTGTATACTGAGTCAATAAGAGGTCTGCCAAGGCCTCCGGATGACAGACATATAAAAGAAACTGTTAGCTCAGATCCTATATTTGCAGTGTGGGGAAATGTAAAGGTTTAAATCTATAGGCCCTTGTTCTGCCGGATACCCGGTCCACCCTTGGGGGTTGGCAGCAAGTGCTAAACACGGTCGATTCATCTGTACATGTTCAACTCACTGGTATAATGAGGCAATTTTAGAAATAAATTTAAAGGTAAAAAGGCCCTTATCTATGCCAAGAGATATCCCCGTAGGCAATGGGAAACTGTTAATCTGCTTTGATCGGGATTATCGAATCAGGGAGCTTTATTTTCCTCATGTGGGCCAGGAGAATCACATGGGCGGCAAGGTGTGCCATTTCGGGGTATGGGTGGACCGCCAGTTTTCCTGGGTGGACGAAAACTGGCAGAAGGAGCTGTTTTATCTTCAAGATACCCTGGTTACCGAGGTGAAGCTGTATCAACCAGATCTGGGACTGCGCTTTATTTGCCACGACGTGGTGGATTTTCATGAAAATATTTACTTGAAAGAAGTTATTGTAGAGAACCTGGTGCCACGGACGAGGGAAATCCGCCTGTTCTTTCACCTTGACATGGGAATAGCCGGCAATGATCTGGGAGATACCGCCGGGTTTGACCCTAAGACCGGGGCGGTGATCCACTATAAAGGGGCCAGATACTTCCTCGCCAGTGGCCTGAGTATTAATGGAGATGGTATCAGACAGTATGCCGTGGGGCATAAAGGGAGTACGGACAGGGAAGGCACCTTCAGAGATGCGGAAGACGGGGTCCTTTCCGGCAACCCGATTGCCCAGGGTTCGGTGGACTCAGTATTTTGTATAGACCTCACCCTGGAGGGAAACTCAAATGCCTCGGCCTACTTCTGGATTGCAGCAGCCTTTGAATGGCTGGAAGTAAATCGTCTGGACCGGCTGGTAAAATACAAACACCCCCGGAGATTGATTAAACGTACAGAGGATTACTGGCGCCTTTGGATTCGCAAAGAGAATCCTCCTTTGGAACTTTTGGAGAAAAAGCTCGCGGAGTTTTACCGTCGCAGCCTGATTATTATAAGGACCCAGATTGATGCGCAAGGAGGTATCCTGGCGGCTAATGATTCGGATCTGGTCTATTTTAACCGGGATACATACTCCTATGTCTGGCCCCGCGACGGAGCCCTGGTAGCCCATGCCATGGACCTGGCAGGCCACCCCACGGTTTCCAGGAATTTTTTTCGATTCATTTCCAGCCTCTTACAGCCGGAAGGCTGTTTGCTCCACAAGTTCAACCCGGACGGTACCCTGGCCTCGTCCTGGCACCCCTGGAGTCATGATGGACAGGAGCAGCTTCCCATACAGGAAGATTCCACTGCCCTGGTAATTTGGGCGCTCTGGCAGCATTTCGTACTCTACCGCGACCTTGATTTTATTAAACCCCTCTATGCGCCCCTGGTAAAAAAGGCCGCGGATTTTATGTGCCGTTATCGGGACGATGAAACAGGGCTGCCGGCGCCTTCCTATGATTTGTGGGAAGAGCGCCGGGGTATTTTAAGTTTCACGGTGGGGGCGGTATTCGGGGGGCTTACAGCTGCCTCCCTTTTCTGCAAAGTCTTTGGAGAGGACGACAAGGCCTCTTACTACCGGCAGGTGGCAGCGGAAATTCGAGATGCCGCCTCCAATTTTCTTTGGCGGGAGGACTTACACCGATTCTGCCGCATGGTCTACCGAAACTCAGGGGGTGACCTGAAGGTAGATGCCACCTGTGACTCCAGTATTTGGGGCCTGTTTGCCTTTGGAATGTACAAGGCAGACGATGCCCGATTGGTTGTCAGCATGGAGACGTTGCGCAAACGATTATGGGTAAAGACTCCGGTAGGCGGCATGGCTCGTTATGAAGACGATCCTTATCAGAGGGTAAGTCGGGAGGTAACCGGGAATCCCTGGTTTATCTGCACTCTCTGGCTGGCGGACTTCCTGCTGGAAAAGGACGATAGCGATGAGGGTACTGGTCAGGCAATGGAAATCCTCTCATGGGTCACTGATCATGCCCTGCCTTCAGGTGTCTTGGCAGAGCAATTAAATCCCTTTACTGGAGAACCCCTTTCTGTCTCGCCCCTGACTTGGAGCCATGCGACCTATATCACCACCATTCATCGTCTGCTCGGCCATTTGAGCGAGAGAGGGACGTTTCCTGATGCACATTTAAGTCGGGAGGATTGGATGACCCGACTCTTTAACCAGACCTGTGATTCTATTCACGGCATCTGCAAAATTTAGCGCCGATTTATACGAAATCAGCACCAGCAATATTATTTTGATTGCACAATCAATACAGACAGGCATAAAATCGTGACCATGGTTGCACTTTCCATGGATTTACCAAGGGAGGACAAATTGACAAAAACCTTTGTCTTGTCGCAGGTGCTTCAGGATCTCTTTGCCTCGCAAGGATCAGCAGTTCTGGCCACTACGGAAAGCGGTCGGCCCTACCTCAGCCTAATGGCCTTTGCAGCCAGTGATGATCTCAGGTTTCTAGTGGTAGCAACCCCGAAGGCGAGCCGCAAACATCGTAATTTGATGACCGATCCACGGGTGGCCCTTCTTGTGGACAAACCGTACGAATAAGCCTGATGACGTGAAGCAGGCCATGGCCGTAACTGTAATGGGCGTGGCCGAAGAGTGCTCTACAGCGGAGGCGGAGTATTTTCTCGGCCTCTATCGGGACAAACACCCACATTTGGTAGAATTTGCCACCTCGTTGGAAAATGTCCTGGTGAAGGTAAAGGTGGACAGATACTACTTGGTAAGCCGATTCCAGGAGGTCAGGGAATATTCCCCTGGCTCTTGAGTCTTTTTTTCAGAAAAGGGTCTCCTCCAACAGTCTATTGAGAATTTGATGACCTGTCTGATGCCGGCGACATCTGTCCCGGTCAGGCTGAATGGAATACGGGGAGAAGTTCCCTGGGGATCTCCTTTAATTTTGGACTTTTGCTGTCCTTGTCGGATAGGATCGGGGTTTTTATGGGCCAGTCGATATCTATGGTCGTATCTGCCCAAAAGATCCCGTAATCATCCCCAGGTGTATAGAAATCAGTACACTTATATATAACATCGGCGCTTTTACCCAGCACCACGAATCCGTGGGCAAAACCCTCCGGTATAAAGATCTGTCGCCTGTTCTCTGCTGAAAGACAGGCCCCGAACCACTGCCCGAAATTAGGTGAGCCAATCCGTATATCTACGGCAATATCGAATATTTCCCCTGTTATTACAAATACCAGTTTACCTTGGGCGTTTTTGAGTTGATAGTGAAGTCCTCGTAGAACGCCATTCCCGGAGTGGGAATAGTTATCCTGGACAAACACCGGATCTATTCCGCCTTCTGCATATCTTACCCGGTTGTAGGTTTCCATGAAAAAGCCACGGGTGTCTGCGAATACATCCGGCTCAATCAGAAAAACACCGGGAAGACCTGCCTTAGTAAAATTCATTGGTTGCTTCCTCTGGAACGATCTTCATAAGGTACTGGCCGTAATTATTTTTCAACATATCTTTGGCGAGTTCTTTGAGCTGCCCTTGGTCTATATAGCCAAGACGAAAGGCAATTTCTTCAATGCAGGCAATTTTGAGTCCTTGCCGTTCCTGAATGGCCTGTACAAAATCGTTGGCCTGCAGAAGTGATTCATGGGTACCGGTATCAAGCCAGGCAAATCCCCGTCCCAGGAGTTCTACTCGAAGTTGACTGCGCCGCAGGTATTCCAGGTTCACATCGGTGATTTCAAGCTCTCCGCGGACTGAGGGCCGGAGGCCTTCTGCTATTTCTATTACTTCATTATCATAAAAATAGAGTCCGGGAACGGCGTATTTGGATTTGGGTCTTGCAGGTTTTTCCTCGAGCCCTATAACATTGCCCTGTTGATCAAATTCGACCACACCGTAACGCTCAGGATCACGAACCAGATATCCGAAGATAATGCCGCCTTTTTCCAGTGTGCTGCATCTCCTGAGTATATCGGGAAGCCCGTGTCCGAAAAATATGTTGTCCCCAAGGACAAGCGCCACTTTATCACTACCTATAAATGACTTTCCTATAATGAAGGACTGGGCCAGTCCCCCAGGGCTCGGTTGTTCTGCATAAGAGATGGAAAGGCCGCATTGTGAACCATCATGGAGAAGTTCTTTGAACCTGGGCAAATCCTCAGGAGTGGATATAATAAGTATCTCACGTATACCTGCCAACATCAGCACTGATAATGGATAATATATCATTGGCTTGTCATAAACAGGCATAAGCTGTTTGCTTACCACGCGGGTGATCGGGTACAGGCGCGTTCCGGAACCCCCGGCCAGAATTATTCCTTTCATAATCTTATGTCCCTGTTTTATAATGGTTTGATAGCCATTGCGCCCACTGCTAGATAGCTGAATCCCTTGGAAACCATCTCTTCGAAATCAGGAATCATGCGCCGCCCGTCCATCACGAGATAGGGTGGTTTAACGCTTTCCTCTACAGTCCGTGAAAGCCCCCTGAATTCTTCACAGTCAGAGGAAATGAAAAGCGCGTGAGATTCTTCCAGCGCCTCTCTGGCTGTATAAAAATAGCTGATTTTTTCAAAAAGGATGTTTTTAGATGTGGAAAACTCGGCCCTTGCAGTATCAATTGCCAAAGGGTCATAAGCCTTTATGTTGGCCACCCCTTTCCCCAAGAGAGATTCGATGACCTTGATTGAAGAGGCATCCCGCATATCGTTGGTGTGCTTCTTAAAGGCCAGCCCCAATACAGCGATTGTCTTGTTATTAAACTGAAATCCCACCTCGGTTATGGCCCTGTCAATGAGATAGACCTTTTGAAATTCGTTTACTTCATAGGAGGCTTCAAGCATCTTCGTGCTTACGTTTACCCTTCGCATTTGGTAGATTAGTGAAGCGATATCTTTCCCAAAACAGCTTCCACCCGCTCCGTTGCTTACAAAAGATCCCCATGTACTGATCCTGTCGTCTGCCGTAACCCCAAGTCTGAGGTCATCTATTTTGACGTTTGGAAATTTTTCCCCGATCTTTGCCCCGACACCATTCCAGAAAGATATGTAGGTAAGAAGCAGGGTGTTGGCAACGTATTTAATTGCCTCCGCAGACTCCGGTGTGGTCTCTATGTATTTTATTCGGACGTGATTGATGAATTGGGAATATACCCTGCGAAGGATTTTAAAATCTTCTTCATTATCACAGCCCACCACAACCCTGTCCGGACTTCGTGCCTGAGCAACGGCTGTTCCCTCTGCCAGGAATTCTGGATTTGAAGCAACACCAAAGTTTTCCACACCATGGGTGTTCATGATCTCCTGCAGGTGTCGAGCTGTCCCAATAGGCACGGTACTTTTATTTACAAAGATAATCCTGCGCCTGTCCTTTCTTTTTGCAACTGCCACTGCAAGATTTTCAGCCGCGGCATTGTAAGAAATAAGATTGGTGGAGCCGTCCAGATTCGGAGGGGTCGGCAGACACATGAAAATAGCATCAGTACCCTCTATTACTGAGTCCAAGTCCGAAATAAAGAACAGGTATTTACCAATTGTTTCCTTGATAATATTAGTCAATCCAGGCTCATTGACGTATTTTTCAATCTCTTCGGTCTGACCGGTTGAAAATGCCTTAATCTTGTTGGAGTCAATGTCATATGCATATACTTCGTGACCATACTCTGAACACACCGCAGCATGTACAAGACCCACATAACCGGTTCCTGCAACGATTATTTTCATAGCTACCTCTTTTTAGTACGGGCTTTATCGTACCGTTCTATTTACCATCCGGTTAAATAGCCTGCCAGTCCCACGCCTAAACCTACAAATAAATTAATGCCCTTGATCTTGAAAAAGTCCAGACGTGATTCGGCAAGCATGGGCAACATGCCATGACCATCCTGCACCACGGAGCTTGCCAGGAGGATGCTGAAGGGCAGGGCATTTTGATAAAACAGGGTAAGAAATATCATGTGCGGCCCTGATTCAGGGATGAGCCCGACCAGGCACGCAATTGCCAATACGATTAGCTGATTTTGCTGTATCCAGCCTTCAAGATGAAGTTGATCAATCAGTATGTGCATCAGGAATAATGCCGCAAAGGTCCAGAGGAATATTCGTAAAACGTGGACTTTTGCTATATGCTCCCACAGGTGTTCCTCCAGGAAATGTTCCGGTACGGTGGATACGATAAAAAGTGCTACTGCTGTGACTATGAAGAGGGTGATCCTGATCCAGTTCCATGTGGAAGGCCCCAGTTTGCCGCTGAGTATAACGAAAAGGAACAATAAAAGAGTGACGGACAATACTCCGCGGGCCATGGAACAATGTCTCCATTGCTCTTTAATGCTCCCCCATGGGAAACAGTGGCACACCTCTTCTTCATGTAGTTCGAATTTCTGTTGACATCCAGACCGGCGGATCGCCTTGTCCCCGAGCAAAAGATCGATCAGAAAACCTGAAAAGACACCTAACAAAAACAGGATGAGAAAGATTAACATGGCCTTTTTCGGAATCAGAGACAACATGACAAAGGCCTCATCTCCACTGGTGGAAATCATGGCTGTCACCAAGGCACCCATGGTGAATACTCCATGCGAATAAAGGGCTACTGCCGCGAACGCCCCGAGACAACCAGGGGTTGCCCCTAAAAAACCAGCCAGCAGATACTGTTTTAATCGGCTGCCGTGGAGTTCCTCATGAAAGAGACCCCTGGAAAGGACGTTCAGATACTCGATCACCAGCATCATCATAAAGACAAAGCCGGTAATCATGAGGGCGTGACTAAGGCTCTGCTCTAAAAAATCTAACATTGGCTCAGGATCGGGAATTTGATGTTGAGGGCCCTGCAAACCGGGCAATGGCACAATGTGACTTCATGGTATAGGATCTTTTCGGAATACAGATTATCAAACCTTTGTAATTTACGTATAACATCAACTGAATATGTCGACAAAAATCTGTTTTTTTTTTAACCTGTCATTTGTATGTTTGGACACGGCGTTATGAAAAAAGTAACTGTATAATATAATCAGTACATGTCGCCTCAGGCAACCCTATTTTCAATTCCAAGGGACCACAAGGGATACATGAAAAGGGCCTCTCTATCTTCGGCCGCAGATAGCATTATGCCCTTGATTTGATGCGGGTTAAATCACATAAGTAGACGATACGGCCATTTTAGAAAATTATTTTTCTTTTTTCATGTCTATTATTGCATTTTTCTGATTTCAGACCCGTTGAAAAAAGTTTTAAGGGTAGCGAAGACTTTCTGGGATTCATTCGTATCAAAATATAGAGGCATGCATGCAACTTTGAAAGGACTATGTAAGAACCCAAAGAGAGGTAACAATTATGAAGAAAAAGGTGGTAGTATCGGCACTGATTATGGCGGTGTCTATGTGGTCGGTGGCTTATGCATATAATGCAGTCGGACCCATGGGATGCTGTGGCAAAGGGTCCTTAAGACAGGATTTGCTGGCTCAGCTTCCAGCGGAAAAAGAGACCCTTTTCCATCGGACGATGAGAGAGGCCCGGGAAAAGGGTTCTGAAATTCGTGAACAAATGAAGATAGTTCGTCAAGAAATCGAAGAGATAATTGTTGCAGAACCTTTTGAGGAGGATCTGTTTCGTGAAAAAACACGTGACATGCATAACCTTCAAAAGAGAATGCATTCTATCACGGAGGATGCCGTGGCGACTTTGGCAACACAGTTTACGGCGGACGAGCGCAAGGTCTTGATTAAACTGCTTCCGGACGGAATAGGCTATCATGGCCGCCATGCAACGAAATGGGGGCATAAATAGCCACAGAATAGATCTGTGAAGGTCTTTCCTGGTTTTGTGTAACACAACATCGGCCCAATTCCTTGAAAGCAATGTTAATCCTTTATGTTGTAATATTGTGTGCGGAATTCATTGCGAGTGCTGTACGGAAAATTTGGGGAAAGGGCCGATGTTCTTTACCTTTCGGGAAAGATGGGGATATTGCATCTCCTGTATTGTTAAGGGATTGAGATAAACGATTTCAGAGTCCTGCTCTACGCCTTGGGCCTGCGGTATTCACTTTTTTTAAAGATTGGGGTCCGCCCTCACAACATTTTTGCGTTAACTTCAGGTTACACCAGATATGCATGTAGATCCTACAGATCTCGATGACTCACTGCTGCTCCAGCAGATAAGACAGGGAGGCCATGAAGCATTCGCTGTTCTTGTAAATCGTTACGCCGATCGATGTTACCGTATTGCTTATCGTCTTGTCTCCAGCAAGGACGATGCGGAGGACATTGTGCAGGAGGCGTTTTTGAAGCTATGGCGCAGACCGAAGTTGTGGGACCCTTGCAAAGGTGCCAAATTTACCACGTGGTTTTATAGAGTAGTCATAAACCTCTGCGTTGATCACCAGAGAAAGAAAAGGCCGCTTGGTTTTCTGGAAGACATGGAATTTGCGGATGGAAATCCGGGGCATGATGCATTATTGGACAATCATCAGAGACAGTCTTTACTGGAGCGTTTCATCAGCGATTTGCCGGATCGGCAGCGGCAGGCCCTTGCTCTATGTTTTTATGAAGGTGTGAGCAACCATGATGCAGCGGATATGATGGGCGTGACATTAAAGGCACTGCAATCTTCCATCATGCGTGCCAAGATGACATTGAAAAAGAAAGTGAAACTATACTTAGGTGGAGGTTCGACATGAGAATGGACCCGAAACAGTTCAGGGAGTATGTGCTTATACACGGTACGGATATCCTTGGCTGGCCTGAAGACATAAGAACGCCTGGGCTGAAGGCCCTGGAGTCCTCTTTGGAGCTACAGGCCCTCTTGGAAGATGAAGAACGTTTCGAAAGGGTTCTCAAAGAAAGGAGATATGAAGATCCCCGTCCGGAGCTGGCGGAATGTATTATCTCTGCTTCACGGCGGAAAAAGGATAAAAGGCCCCATTCGATTGTCGTGTTTTTCTCAGACCTGTTTTGGGAATTCGGGGTGCCAAATCGGGCGCTTACTGCGTTTTCAGTCTCCCTTCTTATTGCACTGATCCTGGGATTTGCTATTGGCTTTTTCTATCCGTCAGGGGCCATTTCTTCAGAGCAAAACCAAATAAACCTGGAGGCGTTTTTGTACTGTGAAGGGGATGTGCTATGAGTAAAAAAATGAAAATTCTGGTATTTGGTTCGTTTCTCTTGAACGTATTGCTCGTCGGGTTCATCCTGGGTGGTTTGTACCATCGCTTTGGTGGGCCGGACTTTACAGGCAGGCATGACTTTATGGGTAGACAGAGTCGAGAACTTGCGTCTAAATTGCCTGATGAAAAGGCGACATTGTTTTTTAAAACCCTGGAAGAGGTGCGTCTGGAGAATCGGGAGGCGCACAAACAGATTCGAGAGGCAAGAGAGCGGGCGATGAAGATAATGGCTGCACCTGTTTTTGATGAGGCATTCTACTGTGCAGAGGTAGCAAAGCTGCAAGAACTCCGCAGTCAGATGAAACGGCGGTTTGCCGATGCCACTATCGAATTGGCGAGACGTTTTGGTCCGGAGGACAGAAAGGCCTTGGCGCAATACCTGAGAAGTGCTCGAAAACCGTTTCGGGAGGCCGGGCCCCAACTGCGGGGACATGGTCCTTCACCTGTTGAAGGGCATCAATAAGGAATTAAGCCTCTTTCCAAAGAAAAAATACTTTCCCTGTACATTGAAGGCCATATGGACTGCTATGGACATAACCTTTTTTAACGGGCAGGATGTTTTGCTTACATATGCCGAAAAGATAGAAAGTATGTATGACATAGAGGTATGTAATGGGGAAAAAACAAGATATTATCGTTTGGCCGGCACGATTGGCTGGTATCAGCATATTTGTTGTTACACTTGTGTGTGCTGGATGTGCGGCCGTGGGGCCTGATTATGTGCCCCCTGAGACTTCCGTGCCCGAATCATGGCATGCACATCTGCCTGCAGATATACTTGCAGAAGAGAATTACAAGGAGATCTTGGCCCGCTGGTGGTCAACACTCCAGGATCCTGTATTAGAGGATCTGATAGAAAGTGCTGTGATGGAAAATCTTGATGTAAAGGAGGCCCGTGCAAGGGTTCGCGAGGCCCGTGGCCGCCGAGGCATGAGCAAAGCAGACCTTTTCCCATCGGTCGATACCGGTGGTTCGGTCAGGTTGAGCCGCAGTAGCGAAGAAACGGGAAGCGGCGGCGAGAGAAAGCTCTACGCTGTTGACTTTGATGCAGCATGGGAGCTGGATATTTTTGGCGGCAGACGAAGGGCACTGGAGGCGGCTGAAGCCGACCTGCAGGCAAGTGAAGAGGAATTGCGGGACGTACTTGTCAGCCTTCTTGCCGAAGTTGCCCTGAATTATGTGGATGTCCGCTCGTTCCAGACCCGTTTGATGGTTGCCTTTGCCAGTCTTGACACGCAACAGGAGACATTCAACATTACACAATGGCGTTTTGAGGCAGGCCTGACCACGCAGCTTGACGTAGAACAGGCTACGTACAATCTGGCGCAGACACAATCCAAGATCCCCGGTTTTCAAATTGGTCTTGAGCAGGCCAAAAATCGCCTGGCCGTGCTGCTGGCAAAGTCTCCAGGGTTTCTGGAAGACAACCTTGCCGAACCACAGGCCATACCGTCGGCCCCTCTGGAGATCGCCTTTGGGGTGCCTGCCGAAGTTCTGCGGCGTCGGCCGGATATTCGACGAGCCGAGCGCAATCTGGCGGCACAGTCGGCCATGGTGGGCGTTGCTACTGCAGAGCTTTATCCCAAATTTTCACTCTTGGGCTCCGTTGGTCTTGAAGCGCTGTCATCAGACAGTCTTTTTTCAGCCGGGAGTCGAACCCACAGTATCGGTCCATCAATTACCTGGCCTCTATTTGACGCAGGTACTATCCGGAATAATATCGCAGTGCAATCCGCTCTGCAGGAACAGGCCTTTATTCGATATGAGGCCACAGTGCTTATGGCATTTGAAGAGGTTGAAAATGCCCTTATTGCCTATGCGGAAGAACAAAGCCGCAGAGAGTCTTTGAGCCGGGCGTGCAGGGCTGCACAACAGGCCGTTGATCTTGCGCATAACCAGTATGTTTCCGGACTGATCGATTTCAATACGCTTCTGGACGCCCAGCGATCGCTTTTATCGTTTCAGGATCAGTTGACAGTCAGCGAGGGAGACGCGATTGCAAATCTTATAACCCTTTACAAGGTTCTTGGAGGCGGCTGGTCATCTTTTGAGCCGGAGGTAAAAAACAAGGTCGTACCGGAACGAAAGTCATGACATTCGACATGCAGACAAAATCACATATCAATCAAACCTTAGGCCTGAGGCAATCACAGGGCTACAGAAAATATATGAAATGGCTTGTCTTGATCTTGCTGGTTATGGGAGGCGTCATTATTGCCGTGATGTGGATGCGTTCCGAGGACTCTGAGGCCGTTGTTTACCGAACTCAGGAAGCTAAGAGAGGAAATCTCATCGTGACTGTGACTGCCACGGGAAACCTTGAGCCGACTGACCAGGTGGATGTAGGCACCGAGGTGTCTGGGACTGTTGAGACCGTAGAGGTGGACTACAATGACCCGGTGCAGGTTGGCCAGGTCCTGGCGCGACTGGACCTTACAAAATTTCATGCCCAGGTTCTTAAGTCTAAGGCCGCCCTGGAAGCGGCACAGGCAAAGGTTATGGAGGCGGAAGCCACGGTAAGTGAAGCGCAAAAGGAGCTTGCAAGGTTGGAGAGGGTGCGGGGATTGAGCAACAACAAGGTGCCGTCAGAACACGAAATGGATAGAGCGGTGGCGGCGCTTAGACGGGCGCAGGCCCTTGAGGCCAGCTCAAGGGCACAGGTGCTCGAGGCCCAGGCCACTCTGGAATTTAATGAAACGGATTTGGCAAAGGCGGTCATCCACTCACCAATTAACGGTATTGTGCTTGACCGCAACGTAGAACCCGGCCAGACCGTGGCAGCGTCTTTACAGGCCCCTGTGTTATTTACATTGGCGGAGGACCTGACCCGTATGGAACTCCACGTGGCGGTAGACGAAGCGGATGTGGGCCACGTGAAAAAGGGGCAAGAGGCTGTTTTCACCGTCGATGCTTATCCGGATAGGCGTTTTCCTGCGCGGATCAGTCAAGTCCGTTTCGGTTCACAGACAGTCAGCGGGGTAGTTACTTACGTCACGGTATTAAATGTGGATAACTCAGATCTGTTTCTGCTGCCCGGATTGACTGCTACTGCAGACATCACGGTTAAGAACGTGGAAGACGCTGTGCTGGTGCCCAATAGTGCGCTTCGATTCACCCCTCCTTTAAAAGAAAACGAAAGCCAGTCCGATGAGGGAGGCATAGTAAACAGCCTCCTTCCCAGGCGGCCCAAATCCTGGAAAAAACAGCGCAAAGACACGACGGCTAAAAACACGCAACAGCGCGTCTGGGTCGAGCGAGATGGAGAACTTGTCGCTGTTGCCGTCACGACAGGGGCCACAGATGGCATCCTGACCGAGATTGTCGATGGGGATATTGAACCGGGCATGGCCGTAGTGGTCGATATCATGGAAGCTGGTAGATGAATAAAGGGTTATCTGCGCAGACAAAGAGGCTTCCCCTTATCGTCCTGCGAGGGATAACAAAGGTATATGGTTCGGGCCTGGCGGCGATGGCTGCACTTCGAGGTATCGACCTTAGTATCGAACAGGGAGAGTTCGTGGCTGTTATGGGACCAAGCGGGTCCGGCAAGTCCACCTGCATGAATATTTTGGGCTGTCTGGATACACCGACTGCAGGGGCCTATGTGTTTGAAAATGTGAACGTGGAAAACCTGTCCCGCAATCAACGGGCACTATTGCGGCGTCACTACCTGGGGTTTGTGTTTCAGGGCTTTAATCTTCTCAACCGCACTTCAGCGCTGGAGAATGTAGAACTGCCTCTCATCTATCGCGGTATACCGGCGGGCGAGCGAAGGGTTTACTCTCTTCGGGCACTTGAAACGGTCGGGCTCAAGGGATGGGAAAAACACACACCAAGCGAACTGTCCGGTGGGCAGCAACAACGAGTAGCCATCGCCCGGGCTATTGTTACAAATCCGAAGGTCCTTCTGGCGGATGAACCTACCGGGAATCTGGATTCGGCCTGCAGTCGTGAAATCATGGAGGTGCTGGTTACTCTTAACCGTGAGTTGGGTATTACCCTGTGCATGGTCACCCATGATGCTCAGATGGCGGTCTTTGCAAAAAGGACCATCCACTTTCTCGATGGCGTGATCGATGCCGATGAGCAAAACGGGGGGGCTTGATCATGGGGTGGGAAACCATACTATTGGCCTTACGGGAAATCCGCCGTAACCTCATGCGCTCATCTCTGACGATTCTGGGCATTATCATAGGTGTCGCCGCCGTTATTACCATGGTGACCTTAGGTGGAGGGGTAACGGCAAAGGTGACCTCTGACATTGCCAAACTGGGGACCAATCTGCTTTTGGTCAGACCCGGTCAAGGGCACCATGGCCCCGGGGGTACAAGGTCAACGGCCGATACATTTGAGGTTTCGGATGCAGAGGCCATTGCGCGGGAGATCTCCGGACTGGCCGCTGTGGCACCTATGGCTTCTCAGGTCGTACAGGGCATTTACGGAAACGAAAATTGGTCAACAACTGTCACGGGAAGTACAAACGCCTACTTAACGGTTCGGGACTGGCCCCTTGAAAGGGGACGCACGTTTGCTGACAATGAAAGCCGTGGCAGTAAGTCCGTATGCATTCTCGGGGCCACTGTGCGCAGAGAACTCTTCGGCGATCAGGATCCTGTAGGAGCTATAATTCGACTAGGAAAACTTTCTTTTCGAGTGGTCGGTTTGCTTGCTGCAAAGGGGCAATCAAGTTTCGGCACGGATCAGGATGACTTCGTGCTGATACCCCTGCGAACCTTTCAGCGACGCATTGCAGGCAATACGGATGTGGACAGGATTTATGTCTCTGCAAGAGACGGCGTGTCAACAAAGAAGGTTCAAAGGGACATAGAGGCGCTTATGCGCGAGCGTCGTCATATTGTCCCTGGAGATGATGATGATTTCCATGTCAGAGACATGCAGGAACTCCTCAGCACGATGACGGGAACCACCCGCGTGCTTACCGGACTACTGGGGGCTGTGGCGGCTGTAAGCCTTCTGGTAGGGGGGATAGGCATTATGAATATTATGCTCGTATCGGTGACGGAAAGGACGCGGGAAATCGGAATTCGTCTTGCTGTCGGCGCTCTGGAGCGGGATGTATTGATGCAGTTTCTGGTAGAGGCAGTGGTCCTGTCGTCCTGCGGTGGGCTCATCGGTGTTGTTCTTGGGATTGCCGCTGCCATAATAGGGGCGCATTTTCTCTCCGTGCCCTTTGTGTTTAATCTTGGGATCGTATTGATCGCGTTTGTATTTTCTGGTGCCGTTGGTGTTGTATTTGGTTATTTCCCGGCCAGGCAGGCGGGTCAAATGGATCCCATAGAGGCGTTACGGCACGAATGACCCCTTTTCTTCAGATCTCAGCCTGAACTAATTCCCTGTCTGAAATTTCAATACACCCCCAATCAATTTACCCTATTTTTTTTACTGTCTTTTTCAGACTATTCGCTGAGGTTGATCTGTACCCAGTCGTGTTGCAGAGCTATATACCGTCATGTGTCTCTTGAAGCGCCTTTAAAACAGGCGGAATTGTGGCACAATCTATCCAACTCATTTTTACTTGCCTCCTACCTTGCATGATCAAGGAAAGAAAGGTAATCCTGAAGGATGAACTTTGAACCTGTGAACAGTTACAAATATCCTCAGGGAGGTTTTGATGAAAGATATTAGATCAATCAGTCCCAGTACCCAGGTTTGCTCTGTAATCGGCAATCCGATTGCGCACAGTCTTTCACCGGCTATTCATAATGCCGCTTTTCTGGAGCTCGACCTGGATTTCGTTTATGTAGCTCACCGGGTAGAGGATGTAAAAAATGCATTAGCAGGTATGCGGGCGTTAAATAATTTTCGAGGCATGAGCGTAACTATTCCGCATAAGACTGTAATAATAAAATATATGGATGAAGTAACAGAGGTGGATCGTTCAATCGGTTCGATTAATACGGTTATTAATGAACATGGCAAATTGCTGGGGTTTGGCACGGATGGGCCGGGTGCCCTGAAGGCCATTATTGATGCCGGAGTAGAGATTGAAGGGAAAAGGGTGCTGATGTTGGGCTCAGGCGGCGCGGCACGGGCGATTTCATTTACCCTGGCCCGCAATACCAGGCTGGGGGAATTGTCAATTTTGGACGTTAATAAAAGTATGCTCCAGCAGTTGTCGGCTGATCTAAGTGCAGGCACTGATGTATTTATTAAATCCGAGTTGTTAACCGATAAATCTCTTGGATTAGCGATGGAAAATGCTGATATAATTCTCCATTGTACGCCCATTGGCATGCAGCCAAACCAAGATGCTTCCCTGATTCCCGCTGGACTTTTTCGACCTGAGCAGGTTGTCTTTGATGTTGTATATACGCCTCTTGAAACAAAACTTCTTGCCGAGGCAAGGTCCTGCGGTCTTAAAGTGATTTCCGGAATCGATATGTTTGTCAACCAGGCGGTGTTGCAATTTGAGCGTTTTACAGGCGTTGATGCACCTGTCGACGTTATGCGCCGGATAGTAATGGAGAGATTGGGACCATGAATATAGTACTGATCGGTTATCGTGGAACGGGGAAAAGTGCGGTGGGAAAAATCCTCGCTGCAAGCCTTGGGATGCAGTGTATAGGCATGGATGCGGAGATAGTAAAAAGGGCAGGCATGTCAATTCCGAAAATTGTGGAAAAATATGGTTGGCAGAAATTTAGAGACCTGGAGTTCGAAGAGGCACTGGAATTATCCAGGGCCGATAATATAGTAATTGATACCGGTGGCGGGGTTATGGAAACGCCTGGAAATATTGAGGCATTGGAGACAAACTCCTGCATATTTTGGTTGAAGGCCTCGGCGGATGAGATAGTCTCACGGATTCAAGGAGATACTGAACGGCCTTCCTTAACACCCGGGAAGACCTTTACTGAAGAGGTTAAGGAGGTCTTAGAGCGAAGAACTCCAAAATACAAAAGTGCCGCTCAATACGAAATTGATACAGACGGATTAGCTCCGGAGCAAGTCGCAGACAGGATTATCGAAATCTGGAATGAGCATAGTGCGTAAGGGGGAAAAGAGGCATTATAGGTCATTATGAAGAGTTGAGACAAGCCGGTTTGGATCGTCTGAATAACTGTAATCATTAAATGGAAGGTTTGTTTTTTTTATGCCGTACAGAGTCCTTTCCACATTTATAAATTCTATTAAGGTTTAACATGCCTTTGTCGAGGGAGGGTTCAAGAATCGTCCTTTTAGGCCATAGTTCTTTAGGGTCCGAGCTCTTAAGTTATTGTGTATTTGAAGGCTTTTTGTTAAAAGGAGCCGATGTGTTTTGCCAACGAGTACGTACTATCCAATAAAACTTATAGTCTTGAAAATTTTGAGCAATTCAGAACATGACGAGTGAAAATCGAATAAGACAGATCCGCAATATAGGAATAATTGCCCACATAGATGCAGGAAAGACCACTCTTACTGAGCGTATTCTGTTTTACACGGGCAAAACCCATAAGATGGGCGAAGTCCATGACGGCCAAGCTACTATGGACTGGATGCCCGAAGAACAGGAGAGGGGAATTACAATTACCTCTGCGGTTACGACCTGTTACTGGTTGGGAAAAGAGATTCACATAATAGATACTCCGGGCCATGTGGATTTTACAATAGAGGTGGAGAGGTCCTTGAGGGTATTAGATGGTGCAGTCGGGGTTTTCTGTGCTGTTGGAGGAGTGGAACCACAGTCAGAGAAGGTATGGCACCAGGCAGACAAATACAAGGTCCCCAAGATCGCCTTTATCAATAAAATGGATCGGCTTGGTGCCGATTTTCCGGGCGTTGTTGAACAGATGAAAAAATTATTGGGAGTTTATCCACTTATTTTGACACTGCCTATTGGTTCTGAGGATTCTTTTCAAGGTGTATTTGATCTCATTAAAGAAAAAATGATTGTATGGGACGAAGCCACTCAGGGAATCGTGCTTAAAGAAAGTTCCATACCGGAAGAGTATAGAGAAGAGGTGTCAGAGGCCAGAGAAAATTTGCTTGAGGCCCTTGCCGGCCTGGATGACGCCATAATGGAAAAGTACTTGGAAGAAGAGCCCATAAATGACAATGAATTACATGAAGCCATCAGGCGTGCGTGTGTTGGACTCCAGTGTGTGCCTGTTTATTGCGGTTCTGCACTTAAAAACAAGGGGGTACAGCCATTACTGGACGGCATAACCAGATATCTGCCAAGTCCTCTGGAAGTGCCGCCGGTAAAAGGCATAAACCCGGTTACCGATAATGTTGAAAAACGTCTTAGCCGAGACAATGCTCCGCTCTCTGCCCTTGCTTTTAAAGTCCAGATGGACCAGGGACGTAAGATGACCTACGTGCGTGTCTATTCCGGAAAATTGGCGACGGGAGACGAGGTTTGGAATCCTGGGAAAAAATACAAGGAAAAGGCGGCCAGGATCTTACAGATGCATGCCAATAAGAGAGAGAGGATCAAAGAGGCCGAAGCAGGTAACATAGTGGCTGTTATGGGTCTTAAACATACTTCAACGGGAGATACACTTTGTGATCAGAAACACCCTATACTACTCGAGCCTATTGAGTCATATCAGCCTGTTATATCTGTCGCTGTAGAGCCTAAAACTATAGGGCAGCAAGAAAAAATAGATGCGGCTTTCAGTAAGTTGTCTGAGGAAGATCCTACTTTCAATGTGATGTTCGATGACGAGACCGGCCAGACAATTATTTCCGGTATGGGAGAGCTTCACCTGGAAATCCTTGTTCACAGGCTGCTAAGAGAGTTTAATGCCTGTGTAACAGTTGGTAAACCCCAAGTGGTCTATAGGGAGACTGTTCAGAAGTCCGTAAATATAGAAGAGCGATTTGACAGGGAAATAGGCGGCGCACGCCAGACAGGCACTATAATCCTTCAGGTGTCTCCCAGAGAAAGGGGGCTCAATAATCGTGTGATCAGTGAGCTTGAGCCTGAGTGCCTGCCCGAGGGTTATGAAGCCCTGATTCTGGATACAATAGCTCAAAGACTTGAAAGCGGTGTTTTAAAGGGTTTTCCCGTCATAGACGTTGAGGTAGTACTAAAAGGAGCTGTCTTTGAAGAAGGTCTCTCTACTGATGTATCTTTCAGGGCCGCTGCTTCTATAGGAGTGCAACGGGCCTGTGAACAAGCCGATCCTGTGCTCCTTGAACCCATTATGAGTCTGGAAATCTTGATACCGGAATTATTTATGGGTGATGTAATCGGTGATTTAAACAGCCGTCATGGCAGGGTGGAACGAATTGAGCCGAGAGGACCAATCCAGGTTGTTAAGGCAATTGCTCCGCTTTCAAGAATGTTCGGCTATTCTACAAAACTTCGGTCCATGACCCAGGGCAGGGGCACCTTCACTATGGTATTTTCTCATTATGATCCTGTTTCTTAATACTATTATGATGTAAGTCTTTTCATGCCAAAGCTCGCGGTTACTTGCTCTAGTGCAGTATAATTGGCGGCATATCTTTATTTGTACGTTTCTATTTTTTTGATTTGACAAGAAGCTTAAATAGTACAAATATTTATATGTATTTTTTATTCACTTGTTAAATTATTTGCGGAGGCAAAGAGATGAAAAAGACGCGGATATTGAAGAATGAATGGCCGAGTTTTGTCAAAGATTTTAATAGTCAAAATCAGTTCAGAAGGGCCACTCTGACCTTGGGAGAAGACGCAGTAATTGGAGAACCCGGTTTGCCGCTGGTTGGACTGTCCTATGATGAAGAGGAACGAAAATTAGATGTCTATCTGGGATGCCTGGATACTAAAAATCTGGCACATTTAAGCCATAGTGTCGAAGTCCCCAGGGCCGTTTATCTTATCACTGACCAAGAGGCCCCTAATCCCGTAATCGGAGCGCAGATCCAGGGATCTCCGGGGACAGGAATGGCTTATTTGATTTTTAAAGATGAGAGGCCTGAAAATGTAAGATGCCAGTGGATAGCCAACGTGGCTTATAGCCTTTTTGAAATAAGGGGTGGAAAAATCCATGGCGAAGACCAGAAAGACTGGTATGATGCCGAGAGGCTGGTAGATGAGACTACTACGCCTTTTGTGGGGTGAGTCTCTTCAGAAGCTATCAGATCATGGGTTTTTTAAAAGACAGTTTCAAGGGGTCGGACACTGCGTTTGATAAAGCAAGGCCGGCGGATGAGACCTTGAAATGGGTTCGGAACCGGTTTAGCAGACTGGGAATGCCTATTATCCAGAATACCGAACGTGTAGATAAGGGCAGGCTCGGGATACCGGTATATGTGAGCAGATATAGTCCGTCCATCAGTCATCTCACCGGTACGCCGATGCAGATGGGTAAGGGTGCTACTCCAGCCCAGGCAGAGGCAAGTGCTGTAATGGAGCTGGTAGAACGCTTCAGCCTTTTTAACTTCGTAAAAGAAAGGAAACACCGTTTTTGCAGGCGCATGGATTTTGAGACGGGCGCAGTCTCTTTGGAAGACATGCTTAGGGCTCTGCATCTTAAAGACCAAAGCGAGGAGGCTGTCTCGAAGGCCGGCGGATTGATCGAGACCCTGACTTTTAATTGGGTAAGGGCCTTTTGCCCTGCGGGTGGAGAAGAGTTTTGGCTCCCGTTATCGTGGTTTTGGCCCTTAAACGAGTATAATGGTTCAGCCTCTGGAAATTCATTTGAAGAGGCGGCCGTACAGGCCCTTTCAGAGGTAGTTGAACGTCACGTTTGTTCCATTATTACCCATAAAAGACTATCTACTCCGACCATAGAACCTGATAGCATCAAGGATCCCGTTGCCAGAGAACTTTTGGCAAAATTTCAGCGCCTGAATATAGAGCTTGTGCTGAAGGACTTTTCTCTGGATCTCGGTATCCCCACGGTTGGAGCCATTGCGTGGGATCCGTCGACTTTTCCAGCCAGTAGCGAGATAGTTTATACTGCAGGGACAGCACCTGATCCTCAGCGGGCCGTAATAAGGGCACTTACAGAGGTGGCACAACTGGCGGGAGACTTCGATAGAGAAGGTAGATATGTTGAGAGTGGATTGCCTAAATTTTCCAGTCTGGACGAGGCTTCATATGTGCTTGATGAGAATGTCCGGGTCTGTTTGGAATCAATGCCGAATTGTTGCTCAGAAAATTTCAGACTCGAGGTCGAAAGGCTGTGCCGGGCACTGTCTGATGTCGGCTTAAAGGCATATCTGGTTGATATCACACACCCTGAGTTGGGAGTCCCTGCAGTCTATGCGATAGTATCCGGGAATCACTTCCGGGACCGAGCCAGAAATCTTGATGTGGCATTCCATTGTGCCCGACTGGTTGACTCCGTTGAACGCCCACAAAAAGCACTATCTATCCTGAAGGCGATGGATGATCTGTATTCAGAACGTTACGATATAGCCTTTTATACGGGACATGCACATGAAAGGCTTGGGGATTATGCAGAGGCGCTAAAATGGTATGACAGGGCATTTATGCTCAATCCTTTATCCGATGAGGTGGCAAGCATTTATTGCCACCGTGGAGCGTGTTATAAGGAATTGGAGGATTTTAACAAGGCCATAGAGGAGCTTGTCCTTGCAAGAGATTCAAATCCGGAACTGAAAGAAATCCATAATCTTCTGGGATACTGCTTTTATCGTTTAGGAGAACATGTCAAGGCCATAGAGGCCTTTGAACAGACAATATCTATCGACCCCGGATCTGCAATAGATTATGCCAATATAGCCAGCAACCTCCGAGAATTGGACATGAAGGATGCGGCAATCAAGTGGTATGAGATGGCCCTTGAGTTAGATCCGGACCTCAGCTGGGCCAGAGATAAGATGAGGGAGCTCCAGTTTATCTCTCAGGATTAATGTTACCATCCAAGATTTTATGGATTCCGGGCCCGCGGAAGATCTAAGTTCTTAGAAAAACAGGTATTCAGCTGTCATTAACCACGAATTATATGGATATATTTAAATCTGGTAGATGTTTAAAGGTATTTTCGAGTTTAACTATCTATAATCAAAAGAAAATATTGCATATCGATTTTTTAAAAGAGAAGTTCGATTTTCTTGACAAAAAATTTATGTTATAGTATGCAGTCATTATTTCGAAGCATGGAGATGCCTTGCTGCTTGTAATCATGCAAACTAATTCTTTAAGGAGGACGATATGGCAGAACTTGAATTTGGAGGGGAGACATTCGAGATTGACGAGGACGGTTTTCTTTTGGGGGGCATTGATTCCTGGAACCGGACATGGGTGGACTATGTGAAATCGACTGAGGGTATTGACGAATTAACTGAAGAACACTGGAAGCTTGTAAATGTTCTACAGGACTATTACAAAAAGAACGGTATTGCACCCATGGTACGTATCCTCTCGAAGGCAACCGGTTTTCCCTTAAAGAAGGTCTATGAACTATTCCCATCCGGCCCAGGAAAGGGAGCCTGTAAGATGGCTGGCCTTCCGAAGCCGACTGGTTGTGTCTAGGCATTTAATCCCTTCGCCGTAAGGCGATCCAGGCTTACTGATAAGCCCTTACTTAATGGTGAGGGCTTTTTTTATTGAGTTTTCCGGGTGTCTGATGTGTCAAATTATATTGGTGAGACCCTTTACTTTTCCAGAATAGTCGGTCTTTTAATTTGTTGTATACTTTTACAGGCTGTTTTAGTTTATGCGAAGGAGCCGTGTACCGTATGTTCATACGATCAAATGCTGAAAGACTTCGCTCCGCTGTCTGCCTTGGTCGCTGGAGTATCGGAGTATTCCCTGATATTGGACAAAGGGAAGGTCCATGGTGTTAATTTGGGGGATCTTTTTGAGGTGTATGGTAAAGGGGCTCCGGTTCTCGATCCTGATGTAGGAGAGATAATCGGGTATATCAAGAGACCGCTGGCCACTATTCGAGTAATCCAGTCTGAAAACAGCAAGTGCATATGTGAAGTAGTAAAGGCCCAGGGGCCTCTAAGTGTTGGACAACCAGCAATGCGCTATAGTGACATGGCAGCGGCCTTTGTGGACAGATCAAAACGCAGCTCGGGTCCGGAAGAGTTTCGCCATGACTTAGTGCATGCCTTTCCGGGTCTTGTTTGGCTGGATCCCTCTGATGTCCCTTCTGGTGTGCTGGATGCCGAATCAATGAAGGCACTGGGAATTGTTTTGCTCTTTGCTCTAGAGCAGGACAGTTTGAAGGTTTATGGTCCTGAACTGGATCTATTACATATGTATCCTGTTGTCAGGGCAAAAGGTCCGGAAAGACAGGAGTACAGCACGGACATATTTGAAGGAATAGATTATATAGGAGATCAGCATGAGACTGAGAACCGAAAATTAAAGGCGCATCCAGAGTCCTTTGATCTGGACAATGCACGTATTGTGGGACGTCTTCCGGAAAGCGCGATTCAGATCGATATTCTTGACCTCAATGGAGACCAGGAACTCGAGATAGTTTACCTTTTGCCATCGGGTCTATATATCAGTCGTTATGAAAGTCCTGGGGAGCTTGCCCATTATGGGTTTGCGGGTCCTGGACGATTGGTTGGTTTTTCTGCGGTAAACACGGATGGATGGATAGTCTTGAATGTCCTGCTTGAGGGGGCGGGTCTGCGCTCAATATTGTTAATCTATCAGGATTTTACATTGAGCCTTATTCAGGATGAAATTAATTTGTGGCTTGCCTTTGTAGACAGGGATGGAGACGGTTTAAAGGAGTCACTTCTTGGACAGAGTTTCGATGTTGATGTTATGTTCGGGACAAAGGTCTATCTTATGGAGCCCGGCCATGAAGGGCTCAAGTACAGACACCGCGTAGCAAGCCCAAAGAATTTTTCTGTGATCAGGTCAACATGGTCGGACCTGAATGGAAACGGCCTGCCGGAGGTCTGTGTAATTGACTATAGCGGCAAACTCTCCATCTATGAAATGGAGCAATTGCTATGGTCTTCCTCAAATCCAGTTTCCCCGCAGTTGCCGAAAGGCGGGTTTCCAAAATGGTATATTTCTACCGACTTGGATGGAAATGGTCTGCCGGAACTATTGTTTCCCGGGGTACCGGGAGAAGAAAGCACGCTGGTGGGTGACTGGCTGATGCTTGTCGGATGGGAAGACGGAAGCTATGTCCTTAAATCAATGATGCAACCTGTTGAGGCAAGCATATGCGGTCTTGTTGTGATGCAAGATCAATTGATAACAGGAATCGCCCGGCCGCCGCAACAGTTAGAGGGAAAAGGTGAGAGTTTTTTGTATTCGTTTGGTCAATTCGGTGCAAATCATCATATATCTGATTAGGAAAAGGCGTATTCAGCGCAGTTTGGAACTGACGCTCTTTGACACTTCTTGACATCCCGGCCTTTCGTAAAGTAGTGTTTTACCCAAATATGTCACTTAATGTTGGCTTTTCCAAATGGCGGAGAACAGCAATTTTTTTATTTGATTTAGACCTGTCTGTTCTAGGCATGTTTTAATCAAAAGGTAATGTTTTGAAATTATCTCAGAACATAAAGAATATTCAGGGGGAGAGGGCATGATAGGCAAACAGGTCAGGCTGGAAAGAATCATTAATCGCAACACAGGGAGGACAATAATCGTCCCTATGGATCACGGCGTAAGCGTGGGGCCTATAGAGGGTGTAATTAACATGAAGACTACTATTGACAAAGTGGCAACAGGCGGCGCCAATGCCATCCTGATCCACAAGGGTATTGTGCGGGAAGGACATCGTGGAGAAGGAAAAGACGTGGGGATGATCGTACATCTTTCTGCGAGCACATCGCTTACCACAAGACCTAACAGAAAGACCCTGGTGTGCAGTGTGGAAGAGGCCATAAAGTTGGGAGCTGATGGAGTATCGGTTCATGTAAACATAGGAAGCGGTATGGAAAGTGATATGCTCTATGATCTTGGGGCAATCTCCGAATCTGCTATGGAGTGGGGAATGCCTCTCCTTGCAATGGTCTATCCAAGGGGAGAGAAGATCAAAGATGAACATGACGTAGCCGTAGTAAAACATGCAGCAAGGCTTGGGGCTGAACTAGGGGCTGATATTGTAAAAGTCAATTATACCGGAACTCCAGAGACTTTCAGAGAGGTTGTGGAGGGGTGTCCGGTGCCGGTAGTGATAGCAGGTGGCCCAAAAATGGACTCAGACAGAGACGTTCTGACAATGGTAAAAGATGCCGTTGATGTGGGCGGGGCCGGGGTTTCTATCGGGAGGAATGTCTTCCAGCACAAGGATCCTACCAGCATAGTAAAGGCCTTTGACTTGATTATTCATCAGAATGCGTCGGTTGACGATGCCGTCGATCTCTTAAGAGGAGAAGAATAATGAAAGAGGTTTGGGTAAAGGCTGAACCCTGGAACAAAAAGCTGGTTACAACCGCTCTGGAAAGCGGGGCGGATGCAGTTATGGTGCCTGAAAAATATACGGCCAAGGTAAAAGAGCTTGGTATTATCCGCACTATCTCCAAAGATGGAGACCTTAAATATGGTCGGGATATAGTCGAATATGAGATCAAAAGCGGCAAAGATGAAAAAGAGATTGTAAAACTTGCCAAGACCAAAAAGGTTATTGTGAAGACAACTGATTGGACGATTATACCGCTGGAAAACCTTATTGCTCAGACAGGCAATCTATACGCAGAGGCAAAAACTTTGTCTGAGGCAAAGGACTTTCTTTCCATACTCGAAAAAGGCGTGGACGGTGTCCTGGTAGCGACAAATGACATAAATGAATTAAAGAAGATCATCCGTGAAGTCAAGAGTGCAGGAGAGATGATTCCCTTGGTTACGGCAAAGATCCTGGGCGCCAAGTCCCTCGATATGGGAGACAGAGTCTGCGTTGACACCTGTACGTCAATGCATATGGGAGAAGGTATGCTCATAGGGAACTCCAGCGCTGCCATGTTTCTGGTGCATTCTGAAAGCATTGAAAATCCATATGTCGCTCCCCGTCCTTTTCGTGTAAACGCCGGTCCTGTGCATGCATACATCCGGGTGAGCGAAGGCAAAACAAAATATCTGTCTGATCTTAAGGCGGGTAACGACGTGCTTATAGTCGACTTTAATGGAAAGGCCAAAAGGGCCGTTGTGGGAAGGCTGAAAATAGAAAAGCGCCCCCTTATGCTGGTCGAGGCGGAAATCGACGGGGCTGTGATATCGACCATTCTCCAAAATGCGGAGACTATCCGCCTCACAAAACCCGACGGATCACCGATTTCGATAGTCAGCCTGAAAAAGGGAGATGAGGTGCTTGTGGCTGTCGAAAAAGCTGGAAGACACTTTGGCATGAAGATCGAAGAGACGATAGTGGAAAAGTGATAATACATTTTTGTGATGGGCATTTACATCAGTGGAGATTATGACAGATTACAACCATGGCTTCATGCCCTGGTTGTTAAGAGGCCTTTTGAAAAAAGGGGATTTTTAGATAATCACCATGTGCGAGATATGGACTTAACGAAGGCTGTCTCCATAGCCTTTATTCGTTCTTGATATTCCGGCCCGGAGATTTTGGCGCCTTTTAGGCCTCCTCTGAGGTTTATTTCACCGAAATAAGTGGTACCGTCCTCAGTAACCATTAAATCTATATGGGCATTGGGGAATTTTCCCCTCTGCATTACATTTTGGCAGAGATCCCACTGCTCAGATGAAAGCCTTTGCTCACCACTATTCCCACCGCAAAACATGTTATTACGAAATGAGTGGGGGTTGCTTCGCCAATACGACTCAGAATAATCTCCTATTATTATGACCCTCACATCGATCGCCGCCTTTACAAAGGGTTGTATTACAAAAGGATATTCAAGAGAGCCAAAACATACCTGATTATAGGCCTCTTCAATTGACGACCACAGGTGTATACCAAGGCCGCAATTAAAACGATTTTGTTTTGTTACCACTGATCCTATTTTTTCGCGCCCATAGATATTTATTTGTTTAATCATGTCATGGCGGTCTCTGGCCACAAAGGTATGGGGCACCATCCACTTTTTGTAGACAAGTGCCTGCAGACACTTTGATCTGCTGAGTTGCTGCGCTAAAGCTGGCGGAAATAAACGGATACCTCGTTCTACAAGATCCAGAAACAGGACTTGCTCTGTGGGCTTGATGTTTAATAATCCGACCACCGTGTCTCCAGAACCGAGTTCTGAAAGATGTGTTCTAAAAGAGCGGTTGTCTGTGAGGACCAGTGGAGGTCGGCCGAGATTCAAAAAAGCATCTCCAAGAATCTGTTATGAAATTCGCTTAGATCTGCCTGGCACTCCCCACAGTAAAGTTTTACTTCTCCAAGGATTCTGGAGTCATCGTTAAGGGGGGTAAAGCTTCCGTCGGCATTTTGTATATACCGCGTGGTTAGTTTAACTTCCTCTGCTATTTGGTAAAAGTTCCATTCGTTTCCACAGTGTGGACAAATTATACGGCGACCCAGATGCGGGTTCATCTGGGTATATTTAGAACCGGCTTTAGCCTTTTGCGTGCGCTTGCTTTTGGAAATTATCGCGGTCATGTTTTATATAGTACTCCTTTATAATGTTCGGTCTGAACATTGATATGTTTGCGAGGTCAACGGCCAAAATAACCAGTTAACCTCGATTCTGCGAGTATGTGCCCTTGAGGCGCTAATTCATATGTAAAAAATATGAGAATGAGGAGCTGACTAAAGATCTTTGATAATATTATCATAATTGTTTAATATAAAGTCCTGCAAGAGAAAAATCTACTATTTCGTGAGTCTCTGCGACACAAATTATTTGCAGTGCCTGTGTATATGACTTAAAGTTCCAAGGTTAGTTAAATCCAGAAAAAAAATAGTATGGGGTGAGGAGGGTCTAGGGTGTTTCATCGTCCATCATATCTATCAAGTGTTGAAAAAGAGGCATTCATTTCACGTTTCTGGAAAAAAGATCCGTCTATTTGGGCCAGAGACAGGGAAATTCAAGAGCAGATCACAAATCGTCTTGGGTGGTTGGATGTTATTCCAAAAATGAGAGAAGCCCAGGCGGAAATAGAGGGTTTCGCACAAGCTGTGAGACAGCGAGGCATTAAACGGATAGTGCTTCTCGGCATGGGGGGATCCAGTCTCTGCCCTCTGATTTTAAGTCAGGTCTTCGGGTCTAAAGAAGGTTTTCCCATATTAAAGGTCCTGGACACGACCGATCCAGATGAGGTAGCGCTTGTTGCCACAAGCGGAGACTGGAAAACGACACTCTTTTTAGTGGCCAGCAAATCCGGTACTACGCTGGAACCAAGTGCCCTGTTTAATTACTTCTGGCCGTTGCTTGAAAACGAGTTATCTGACCCTGGTTTGCATTTTGTGGCTATCACAGACCAGGGAACTCCCTTGGCGGATTTGGGAAATGATCGAGGCTTTTTAAAGGTTTTTCTTAATCCTTCTGATATAGGAGGAAGATATTCAGCACTTTCTTACTTCGGCCTGGTCCCGGCGGCTTTGATCGGGGTGGATATTGACCGGCTCCTTCGAAGGGCTGAGGATATGGTCAGCAAGTGCGGTCCGGATATGCCATTGGATACAAATCCAGGCTACAGACTTGGTGAATTCTTGGGAGAATTCGGGGTTCAAAGCAGGGACAAATTGACTATCCTTACTGATTCATCCATTAAGCCCTTTGGCCTTTGGTTGGAGCAGCTTGTGGCAGAGAGTACCGGCAAAGAGACCAGGGGTCTGGTACCCATTATTGGCGAATCCACCGGGATTCCAGGATTTTATGGCGGAGAACGTATTTTTGTTTACCTGAGGATTAAAGAGAACCCGGCTGAGGATTCTTTGCAAGATTTTGTGTCAGAGCTACGTAGGTCTGATTTTCCAGTCTACGAGTTGTGGATAGAAGATTTGTATGACTTGGGAGCCCAGTTTTTCCTCTGGGAAATGGCTACCGCCCTGGTCTCCTATTTTCTGGGTGTTAATCCTTTTGATGAACCGGATGTCCGACTTTCAAAAGAAAAGACCGGGGCAATTCTTGATGTCTATCGAGTTGAAGGCAAGATGCCTGTAAAATTTTGGGTAGATCCAAATAGTCAGATCCATTTTCGGGCTTCAGAGATGCTGGCCGCGTCCATGAAGAGTCTGCCCAGGGCAATAAGAGACATATTTCATGTCTTGCCGACTTGGGGCTATTTGGCATTTCTCCCTTATCTCCCCTATGACCCTGAGATGGAAGACGTAATAGGGAAAATGCGGTATCTTGTGAGAGAGGCGAAGGGGTGCGCTACGACCATGGGCCATGGTCCGAGGTATCTCCATTCAACCGGCCAGATTTACAAAGGTGGCCCCAGTTCCGCGGCTTTTTTGATGTTTACTCGAAGAAGGGCAAAGGACTATCCGGAGATCCCGGATTTAGGTGTTTCTTTCTGGCACATCCAGTTTGCCCAGGCGGTTGGAGACTTCGAGGCCCTTTCCGATGGAAGACTCAGAGCTATTCATGTGCATCTGCCCTCTGATTACCTGATGGGGTTAAAGGATTTTAGCAAAGTCCTTTCAAGATCAATTGGCATGAAGTAGATATCTGCTTATAGTAAACGAACGTTGCTAAAAGCCGCTGCAGATCTTTTTGGCATTACGGTTTTTTTGTCGACAGGGGAGATTAAATTGAATGCCTTTTGTGACTATATTGTCAGAGAAAGTGATTCAGTGTTTACCCCGGGGAGCAAAGACGGACTTGAAGTATGCCCTTAGAGACCACGCTTAATTCCTGATGGTTTATTTTACGATATTTGTGTTGCGATTGCACCTCAGCGTTTCTCTTTCCGTTACGATAATGTCCATTCTCTGGTCATGCTTTTCCATGGAGATTTCCGGAAGGACCTGAAGGCTGAAGGCAAGACCTATACGGAGCGCTTGCGGGGTTTCTATAGATAAAAAACGGTCGAAGTATCCTCCGCCATATCCTTGCCGGCCGCACTGGCGGTCAAATACACTGCCTGGAATCACTATCGTATCTATTTGGGATGGCTGTATTAACGAGGCCGTTTCTGTATCCGGTTCTAATATTCCATAGGCCCCGGGTCTGAGGTCTTTCCCCCAATCTTTTAAGAGAAAAGCTTCCAGCCTCCTGTTTACGACATCTGTCTTAGGTACAGCTACTTCAAGTCCACTGTTCAGCCTTTCTTTGATGAGTTGATGTGTATCCACTTCGCTCCTGAAACTGACATAGATAAACAGGATTCTGCTGGCATGGTATTCCTCAAGCCCCTTTAGATTGTCAGTAATTATTTTACTCAGACAGTTTACAGTTGATTGGGAAAGACAGTCCCGCTTGGAAAGGATTTGGCCACGAGAATAATAATCAGAAAAGGACATGTATTGAAAAAATTAGGCTGACTACTGAGGTTGATAAAATATATGAATACAGGAGGATTCCCGTAAACAGGAATTTTGCCATACAGGCTTGCAACTCCTGTCTCTTAGCACAATATTTCTGCCCGAGGAGAGAAATCTCAAAGATCTTGCTGATAGACAAAGACATCCGTCTCTGCCGAAAAATTTTGATCCCACCACTTCCACGTTTGTTCCATCATTGAGTTTGAGTCCGATTCGCCTAACAAACCACTGTGGCGCAACGATGACCCTGAAAACCCTGGTTCTGGTCTGAAGAGTAAAACACTGGAGCGTCATGTAGGATCCTGCCGAACACTGTTTTATGGTTCCCCTGACTACTATCTCTGTATTTTCATCGTAACCGATGCTCTTGGCATGAACAGAGTCGGGATGGGTCAATAATAAAAGGGTAAATAAGAAAAAAAAGGAAGAACAGACAACTTTTGGCTCAATCGCCTTATAGGCATTCATGGCTAATTAGTGTGTGCCTCCGGTTGAGTTTGGAGAAAAGCTCGCAACATTCTCCTCGACTGAAATTATTCGTGTATATATGCATATTGCGTACCTTTTTGATATTCATCCATTATTAAGTCAGCTTACTGAAAATATCCAAAATTTTTTACCATTTCGGAATATTTATATACGGATTATGACAGACAAAACATGCAATTATTGCAGATTTATGCAATTATTGCGCTTGTTGACTGCATTTTTTGCACCAACTCAGGGCTGTATATTTTCCGGTGTATCTGATCGGCATTCAGGAATTTCTGATTCAAGGCCTTCTGGGACTCCACCTTTTTTAATTTAAGTCCCTGGAATCCATGAGCCTGCCAGTATGCTGATGCCTTTGAAGGTAATCCCGGAATTCTTGGTGGAATGATACGGTACAGCAAAAAGAAGGCCTGCTTGAAGAATTTCAAGAAGGCCTTCGGGGAGAGGAGGGTTGGGAGTAAAATGGATTTTTTGATTATTGTTCGTATGCCTTTACACTTAAGCAAACAGCGTGCCATTTATTTTAAAAGACCATATTCCTTTAACTTATACTGAAGTGTTCTAATTGAAATACCTAATATTTTTGCCGCATTGCGTCTATGTCCATCTGTTTCCCGGATGGTTGTCTCAATCGCTTCTTTTTCCAGGTCTCGTATACTGCGAAGCTGTTTGGTGGCCGACACAGAGATGTCTTCGATAAAAGGGGATGTTAACTGCGGCAGTGTCAGCTTGGAGTTCCGGCTTAAAATGATGGCTCGCTCAATAACATTATGTAATTCCCTCATATTGCCTGGCCATTCGTAAGATTTGATCTGTTTTAAGGAATCAGTTGATATGTCAGAGACCTTTTTCCCCACCCTCATGGATATCGATTGTACAAGGTAATTAGTCAGCTTTTGTATTGCCCCAAGGCGCTTTCTCAGAGGAGGAAGGGTGACTGGAAAGACATTCAAACGATAGTAAAGGTCTTCTCTAAAACGTTTTTCACGTATGCCTGTCATCAGATCCTGGTTGGTAGCGGCAATTATTCTTGCCCTGGTATTGAGGGTAGTAGTGCCGCCTACCCTTTCAAATGTCCTTTCCTGTAATATTCGCAGAAATTTTGCTTGAGCGGATAGGGGCATTTCCCCTATTTCATCCAGGAATATGGTCCCATTTTGAGCAAGCTCGAATTTCCCCCTCTTGGTCTTGATTGCTCCGGTAAAAGCGCCTTTTTCGTGTCCGAAGAGTTCGGACTCAATAAGTGTTTCAGGCATTGCAGCGCAATTAAGCTCTACAAACGGACCTTTTCGCTCACTCAAATGATGAATAGCCTTGGCTACAAGGCTCTTTCCTGTACCGCTTTCTCCCTGAAGTAACACTGTGGCGTCTGTTTTGGCAACATGCTGTATTTCTCTCCAGACCTCTTCCATACCCGCGAAAAGTACATCGGTAGGTGGAAGGCCTTCGGCAAGCTGGTCTCTCCATATGGTGTTTGCCGCCATGAGGGTCTGGCGTTCCAACACCCTGGATACTGCCATTCGTAATTCATCCGGATTTTTGAGAGGCTTTATTAGATAGTCTAAAGCCCCTTTCTTCATTGCCTCCACGGCATTTTCCACAGTGGCATAAGCTGTAAGTATTATGAAATCGATTTCCGGTTTTTCTGATTTTACCTTTTTCAAGAGATCAAGACCGCTTATATCAGGCATTTTGAGATCAGTGATTACAAGGTTGGGAGAAAATTCATCAATAGTGCTCAGGGCATTGATGCCGCTACTGGCGGATTTAACTTGATAGCCTGACCGAGTTAGAATCCGGGTAAGGAGAACAATCAATGATCTTTCGTCGTCTACTACCAGAATACGAAAATTATTAGGTTCCATAGTCATTTTTTTGTTTCTAATCTAATTATTTAAGCTTATTCTAGCAAGTCATTATGGATTGTCTTTTTCTTATAAATCCCATAGCAGGAGGCCGCACCGGGAAAAAAATTGCCGATGAACTAAGGCGTGGCATTCATGTACGGGATTTTCGCAATCATGTTTTTTTTACTAATCCCGAACTGATTGAAACTCAGATACCGTCATTGGCTTCAGGCCGTGACCTGATTGTGGTTGCAGGAGGTGATGGCACGGTATCGGCGATTGCGTGCGTACTTGGTACTCTTGACAGGCCACCGCCCCTTGCCGTTTTGCCACTTGGTACTGGAAACGATCTGGCAAGAAGCCTGGGTTGGTGGGAAGTATGGAAACACGGTAGCCTTGACTATTTCTGGTCAGGAATTATCGCAGGAAAGGTTGAAGCGATGGACCTCTGGTCCTGCAAAGCGGATTCCAGATTTATAGGTTATGCAGGTTTTGGCCTTGACGCGAGGATAGTGGCTTCTGTTTCCAGAATACGCATGAAAAGTCTATGTCATAATTTTGGCAAGAGATGGAACCAGTTTCTTTATGTTGCCTTTGGCCTGAAACATATACTTTTGCTTATGCTAAAACTTGGTGCGACCGGGATGGAAGTCTGTTTCTTTGATAAAAAAGGCGATATAAATAGAATCAGGCTGAGGGATCATGCCGCTTTAATCCTTTCTAATATTGATCGCTATGCGGGAGGGGGCGCTCTTTCATCTACATCTTGTTGGAACGATGGAAAATTAGAAGCCTATGTCATTCCAACCATCAGGGCATATCTGGGACTGCTATTGAGGGGTCGTGTTGCTTATCTTGCAAATCCCAGGGCCACTTATCAGGCCTGTTCTGTAAAAATCATTGGCAAACAAGATCTTCCTGTACAGCTTGACGGTGAATGGATAAAAGAATGCGCGGAAGGAGATGCCATTACAATACAACATGTGAGGGCTTTACCAGTACTCGTACCTCCGGCCGACTTTACTGTAAAGGAAACTATCGGCAGTTGCTGGTCCAGAAGCCCTATCCTAAAGAAGGATAGTTCATCGATACTGCCGGATCCTGCTGGAACTGGACGTAATTGAACTTTTTTTAAAAAATTTGTCTCAAGCTGCGTTCTGTCCGAAGAGTAAAATAAACAGTCAACAGAATTTCAACAGGTATTTCTTGTAAATAGTGAACAGATATCTATTCCGGGAGGATTGTCATGCCTGAAAGACGTAAAATACCGCGTTATCCCGCCAAGTTTCGTGTATATTTCCCAAGTTTCAATATATGGGGAAATACTTCCAATATCTCATTAGATGGATGTTATGTGGCGGTAGATGTCCCCATGTCTCAGGGGTTCATCACTGACTTGCTGCTTGAATTGCCCGTAGTGGGGGTAATCGCTCTTAAGGGTTATATACAGCATTTAGGAAAGGAGAATTCAGGAGCCGGCCTTCAGTTTGTCCAGGTGAGGTTTGAGTTTGCCGAGTCAGATTACTTCAATTTATACTCACAATTTTTAAAGACTATATCTCAACTTGAGAAAATAAGAGCAGATTACATGGATCTGGTACACCAGGATCGGCTGAAACTTTGTACCATGCCAATTGAGCCGGAAAACGCCGAAACTCCTTCAGCCTCTTGAAAGATTCAAGATTTTAGCAAGAGATAAAAGAGTGAGGAAACGATTTGATTAATTTGCTGACATTCATTTGGCCCGCTCTGGTCTTTTTGCTGGGTACCTGTATAGGCAGCTTTTTGAATGTGTGCATATGCCGGTTGCCTCAGAATATGTCGATAGTAAAACCCGGTTCTGCCTGCCCGAAATGTGGTCACAGGCTGAAATGGTGGGAAAACATCCCGATACTGAGTTTTTTGTTTTTAAAGGGTAAATGCAGATCTTGCGGGACGAGGATCTCCTTGAGGTATCCCACAGTAGAATTATTAAGTGGTCTTCTGGCCCTTGCGCTTTGGTACAGGTTTGGCTTTGGCCCTGAAATTTTTATTTATTTTTATTTTTCAGCATGTCTCATAATTGTCACATTTGTTGATCTTTCGCATCGAATCATTCCGGACGCCGTGTCTTTGTCTGGAATCGCCATTGGTTTCCTTTCCTCCTTTTTGCTTCCTGGATTGTCATGGTGGGATTCTCTGCTGGGTATATTAATGGGTGGTGGCATCCTGTTTCTTGTGGCATGGGGATATTATATTTTAGCTCATCGGGAGGGAATGGGAGGCGGAGACATCAAACTCCTTGCTATGATAGGGGCCTTTTTGGGCTGGCAGGCAATACCGCTTGTGATCCTTTTGAGTGCTGCGGTGGGTTCAGTTGCTGGGTTGGCTTTAATGTCAGTCCAGAAAGGAGATAGACACATGGCTATATCTTATGGTCCCTTTTTGGCTGGGGCTGCTCTCATAACGCTGTTTTGGGGACGTGAACTTACAGCCTGGTATTTGGTTTTTATCTCCAGAGGCTAAAGGCGTTCTGTAAAAAGAAAATGTTAAGAAAGTTTTCTGATCAGGAAAATGCCGTGGGTAAACGTCGAATTCTGGTTATTGATGATGAATATGACGTAAGGAATATAGTTACCGGCATATTGACCTCTAAAAAGGCCGGATATGATGTTGTCCAGGCGGCTAATACCATTGAAGGACTAGATTTGGCACAAAAACAGTCCTTTGATCACATAATTAGTGATATTTACATGCAGCCTGAGGACGGGCTCCAATTTCTAAAAAAAGCCAAGGACGCCGGCATATCGGCCAATATCATCATGATGTCCGGCCAGGCCGATATTGATATGGCCCTTGAGGCTATAAAGATAGGGGCGTGTGATTTCATCTTTAAACCCCTAGTGTCGGAACATCTGCTTTTCGTATTGCGCAGGGCTGAGGAAAAGACCATAATCCTAAAAGAAAATGCCTTTTTAAAGGCAGAGGTACAAGAAAAATATTCGTTTCACAATATTGTTGCCAAGAGTCCTCAGATTAGACACATTTTTGAGGTCATTCAAAGGGTATCGGATTACAAGACCACTGTACTGATAACCGGTGAGAGCGGGACAGGAAAAGAACTTGTAGCCAAGGCAATTCACTTTAATAGCATCAGGGCGAAGGCACCTTTTGTACCAATCAATTGCGCGGGCATCCCTGAGAATCTGCTTGAGAGTGAACTTTTCGGTTATGTAAAAGGGGCCTTCACAGATGCTGTCAAGGCCAAAAAGGGACTCTTTGAAGAGGCCAATAAGGGGACCCTGTTTTTAGACGAGTTGGGTGAGATGCCTTTGGCTCTGCAGGTCAGGCTTTTGAGGGTACTGCAGGAAGAAGAGGTGAGACCTCTGGGCGATACGCGCTGTATCCAGATAGATGTGCGGATAGTGGCGGCCACTGCAAAGGATCTTGCGCGAGAGGTTAATAAAGGCAATTTCAGAGAGGACCTGTTTTACAGAATAAACGTGCTCACAATAGTTATACCTGCCCTGAGAGACAGGAAAGAGGATATTCCATTACTGGTTGATCACTTTATAGAAAGGTATAATTTCCGCTTAAATAAGAAGGTGGAGGGGGCCAGTCCTGAGGTGATGCACCTTTTTCTGGAATACAAGTGGCCAGGGAATGTCCGTGAGCTTGAAAATGCCATAGAAAGAGCAATGGTCTATTCGGATACCTCAATGATACGTACAAGGGATCTTCCGCCTCATATAAGGGCAGGTCTTGAAGACGAAGGCACGCCTCTTACATCAGGCCTTGATATATCAGATTTTTCCATTAAGAAGAGCAGCAAGGTGCTGGAGCGAGAACTGATAATAAAGGCCCTCAACAAAACCAGGGGTAATAAGACCAAGGCCTCCCACCTTCTTGAGATCAGCCTGCCTGCCCTTTTATACAAGATGAAGGACTATGGTCTTGAGGCAGAATTTTAGTATACAAAAGACCTTTCGGCAGAAACCAGTAATCAGCAGTAATTACTAAATCAATCCCACTGACTTCTTCAGTGATTTTACTTCGGAGTCAGTCAATATTCTGTATTTGCCTGGTTGTAATTTCCCAAGTTTTACTGTCCCTATTTTAATACGTACAAGTCTGATTACTGGATGGTTTACCTTATTTAACATCAACCTTATCTGGCGTTTTCTGCCCTCCTTCAGCACAATTTCCAAAACTGTTGAGCGCCTTGTAGTTTTGCGTACACTTATTTCACAAGGCAATGTCATTCTGCCTTCTATATCTACACCCTGTCTGAGGAGGTCCAGCACCGCCCGTGAAGGTCTTTCGCTCACGGTTGCAAGGTAAGTCTTCGCAGCCTTGTGGCTTGGATGCAATAGCCTGTGGGTCAATGTCCCGTCATTCGTGAGGAGGAGCAATCCCTCACTGTCTTTGTCAAGACGTCCTACGGGATAGATTCGCCAGGGGACTTTTCCAAGCAGATCCATTATAGTGGTCCGTCCGTAGGGATCATGAATTGTAGTCAGCACCCCTTTGGGTTTGTTAAGCAAAAGATAGATGGGCGACCTTTTACAAAGGATCTCGGTCTTGTCAACACAGATGACATTCATGTATGGATCGACCTTTGAGCCAAGTTCTGTAACAATTTTGTCATCTACAGTGACCCGGCCTGAGCGGATGAGTGTCTCTGCTTTTCTTCTGGAGCAAACACCGGCATCGGCAAGGTATTTTTGCAGTCTTATCATAACTGGCCTATAGTGATCGTCTGGAGCAGCGAATATGATATCATAATTCTACTTTAAAAAGGCAACATGCGTGCATTGCTTTAATTTTGCAGGCGGTGAGACATATGATAGCGAGCAATTATCAGATGTGGGAATTTTTACGCCTTGCATCTCGGTCCTTTTGAGCAGGGTAATATTTTTAAAGGTTCTGGTCCTTTAATCATATCATAAATTTGGAAATTATTGTTTTTCAATGCTATGTCCATATTTTTCAGTTTTTCTGATAATCCATTTGGTGCCACATTTCAGGAAAGTGGTTGTGAGTTTCCCCGGTACGAATTACATCTAACCGGAAGACCGTGAAAGAAATATAAAATGTGATAAAGGCATGGCTCTGACACGACCATTACTGATGATATATAACCTTATTCAGGCTGCGGCCCTGCCGTGCTTGGGTCCTCTGGTCCTGCTATATTTTTTTTCCAGGTCCAAGTATAGGGGCCATTTGGCAGGAAGGCTCGGAAGGCTTCCCGACCTCTCTCCCCTCAAAGGGCGGTCTCCAAGAATATGGGTTCATGCCTTGTCAGTTGGGGAAGTAAATGCAGCGTCGGCCCTGGTAAAGGCTATTTCGCAAAGATGGCAAGGGGCAGGGATAATCTGTTCTGCCACCACAGCCACGGGGCTCACTACTTTAAAAAGAAAGCTGGGCCATACTGCCCATGTGATAACAACAACTCCTTTTGATCTGCTGCCTTTAGTAAATAAAGTACTAAAGGAAATCTCGCCTGACTGCTTTATTCTGGTTGAGACGGATATCTGGCCCAACCTGATATGGAGCATGAGAAAATCAGGTATCCGTACAATGTTGGTAAATGGCAGCCTCTCTTCCCTTTCAGCGGGTAGACTTTCACATCTGGAACCTGTTAAGGACATACTGTACGGAGGCTTTGATTCGCTCGCCATGCAGTCATCTTATGACAGTAGACGGCTCTTGAAGCTTGGTTGTAATCCGGACAAAGTGAGTGCTCCCGGAAACCTGAAATACGATATTGAAGTGCCCAAAATTGAAGAATCTGAAAAAGTGCTTCTCAGAAAGGTCACAGGTCTTAAGGACATGTCACCACTCTGGGTGGCTGGAAGCACGCATCCTGGAGAGGAAGATTTGATATTTGCCGCCCATAGGGACCTTAAACAGGTATTCCGGGAGCTACAACTTCTCATAGCTCCGAGGGACCCGAAACGTGGATTCGAACTGGAAGCTTCAGCTAAAGGAATGGGTTTTAAGGTTGTAAGGCGGAGCAGTATGGTTGCGAAGCCGAGTGATGTAGACATAGTAGTATTGGATACCTTGGGAGAACTTTTAAAATTTTACAGTCTCTGTGATATTGCATTTGTAGGCGGGACCCTGGTGAATATCGGGGGTCATAATCTTCTTGAACCGGCAGCTTATGGAGTACCGGTAATCTTTGGTCCTTATGTCGAAAGCGCACGTTCAATAGCTGAAGATCTTCTGGCCTGTGGAGGGGGTAATCGTGTATCTGGGGAGAAAGAACTGAAAGAGGTTCTAAATAGGCTTCTGAAAAACTCTGGTGAGCGCACAGATATGGGCAACAAGGCAAAAGCCCTTTTACAAAAAAATCAGGGTGCTGTCGCCAAATATCTGGACCTTATAGCGAAAACTCTTGGAAGGATTCCGTGATTGGGTGGATGATTTATGTTGTTGAACCACAAAACCTTATCACTTCTCCTGGCACTCGGCAGGCCTCTTTCGCCCTTGTACAGCAGCCTCATGAAGATAAGGGCATTGGCCTACAGGAGGGGATACCTTGCCACGAGGAGACTCCCTTGCCCTGTGATAAGCATAGGAAACCTTTCCTTTGGCGGAACAGGAAAGACCCCACATGTATTGGCCGTTGCTAATTGGCTGAAGAACAGGGGTGTCATTCCGGCTGTTGTGAGTAGAGGGTATGGAGGAAGGGTAGGGAGTAGTCCTCTTATAGCCTCCGATGGTAAGGATGTGCTGGTTCCCCCGCGGGATGCCGGAGATGAACCTGTAATGATGGCCCAGGTCCTTCTCGATATCCCTGTTGTAGTCGGTTCAGACCGGTATGCTGCTGGAAAGCTTGCCATAGAACGCTTTGGCATACAGGCAATCGTCCTTGATGATGGTTTCCAGCATATGGCCCTTTTTCGGGATATTGATCTCGTATTGTTGCCCGCGATAAATTTTTTTGGCACGCGGTGGGTATTTCCAGGGGGGGATCTCAGAGAGCCTGTATCGGCCCTTTCAAGGGCAACTGCGCTTCTCCTGACCAGGGCAAATGCGCTATCTCTTGCCGACCAGGAATTATGCAGGCGAGAGCTTCATGCGATGATCCCTGGCCGCCCCGTATTTCTGAGTGAGATGCGGCCTGTGAGATTCATTTCAATGGAGGCGGAAGTTGCAAGTCCTGACGAAATGCAAGGTAAGCCGCTTTTTGCCTTTTGTGCCCTGGCCGATCCTGAATTCTTTTTTGCAACCCTGGAAAATCTCAAGGTTGATTTAAAGGGTAGGGCAGCTTTTCCCGACCACTATTCTTATAAGAAGAAAGACTTGATTAAGCTCATGACACAGTCCCGGAGGCAGGGAATAAAGGCCCTTGTGACTACAAATAAGGACAGGGTGAAGGTAGAACCGATCCGGCGTCAACTTGCAGCCAATGGTGAAGAACATCTTCCAATCTGGGTATTGGAGATAGAGGCCAGGCCCGAGAGGGGGCTCTGGAATATGCTAGAAGCAAGTCTAAATATTGAAGGAATAGGGGGTAAATAAGAGATATGGATATCAGCCTTTTGAAACGCCTGACCATGGCACCCGGCATTTCCGGTGGGGAAGGAGCGGTAAGAGATATTGTAGAGGAAATCCTCAAAGGGCTGGCACCAGAGGTCAACACGGATGCCATGGGTAGCCTTATCGCAAGGGTTCCGGGAGAAGGACCAAGGCTGCTTATCGATGCCCACATGGATGAAGTCGGACTCATGGTGCAGTATGTTGATGAGTTGGGTTTTATAAGGGTAATAACTGTGGGCGGTATAGATCCTCGGGTGTTATACGGCCAGTCAGTTATTGTCTGGGGGACTAAGCCTTTACCCGGGATTATAGGCTCGGTGCCCCCGCACCTTCTGTGTGAAAAAGAAGGGCAAAAGGAAAGGGTAATTCCTGTGGATGAGCTGTTTATAGATTTGGGCTTGCATCCCGAAGAAGTTAGATCTTATGTCAAGGTCGGCGATCCAGTGACCTTTCCGGGTACATGGTCTGAGAACGACGGCTTTCTTCAGGCCAAGGCCTTTGATGACCGTGCGGGGCTGTTTGTGATGCTTGAGGCCTTGAGGCTGATTCCAAAGCCGGAATGCGATCTGTATCTTGTGGCCTCGGTCCAGGAGGAAGTGGGTCTGAAGGGTGCAGGACCTGTTGCAAGGAGGATTGATCCTGACCTGGTGCTGGCGCTTGAAGGTACTATGGCCAATGACCTTCCAGGAGTGCCGTCCCATCTTATATTTGCCAGGCTTGGAGAAGGTCCTGAAATCAGATTAAGCGATGGAAGATTTCTGGCAGACAGGGCATGGAGTAATTTCCTGATCCATCTGGCCGGAGAAGCGGAAATTCCGCATCAAGTAGTGGTAAAAAAGGTTGGAGGTACAAATGCCGCGGCTTTGCAGGTGGAAGGTACAGGGGCAAGGGCGGCCGCACTGTCTGTCCCTGTAAGGTATATTCATGCCCCGGTAAGCTTGTTAAATAAGTCAGACCTGGAGGCTGCTATTGCTCTGGTGGCAAGAGTGTTTAAGGAAGTGAAACATTTTGAGCCTGATTTTTTTTTATGAGCTTCTTATAACCCCGTTATGAGCAGCCCTTGAGAATATTGCCTCGAACTTTGAGAAAGGCATATCTACAGAACAAAGAATGTCTTAAACCACATCTTATCATTACGCTGCATCATGCCTACCTATCAAGATATCGTCTTTTGATACATTGAAATGACGACCCCATTAAATAACCTTTTGTTGGCTTTAATAAGTGTAAATTTATCCTTTTTTATTAGACTCAATAACCCCCTATTCCGTATGTAGTTTTTAAAGTTATTATAATGTTCTTTTCCCCCTAGTCTCTCAATTATGTTTATTCCTATTTTGATCAATTTATCTGTTTTTTTATCAAAATTATAATCAACAACAAGTACAAATCCTTCTTTTTTTATGAGTCTATATACTTCTTCTATAATTTTTTTTTGAGTAATTCTATTCTTTTCATGTAACGCAAAACTGATAATTACAATGTCAAATAATTCATTTTTAAAGTTTGTTTTTGTTGCATCTTCATTATAAATTTTAATCGTTAAATTCTTTTTTCTTGCTATTTCCAGCATTTTATTGGATATATCCAGACAATGAAGGTCTTTGAACCCATTTTTTTCTAGTAATTTAAGCTGATTGCCAGTACCACAACATAAATCTAAAATTGATTTTTCTTTATATTCCAAAAGCATATTCATTACTGCAATTCTTATTGGCTTAAGAAAAATATAAAGAACTGGATCATATATTATGGCTATGAAATCATACTCGCTTTTCATTTTATGTGAAATTTATTTATATTATTAGATAGATATTGAAAAAGTCTGAAAAATGATTGCCAAAGGCCAAAAAAATCAATAAATACCGAATGGGTGTAAACTATTAAACCAAATCTATCCTGCCTCCGTTCATCTGGCAGTATTTATTGGACATCGCTTCTATTGTGGACTGAATCTGCGATATCATTATCCATGCCCTGACCGGATAGTTTTGCAGCACAGAGATAAGACGTTTTCCTGTTTTTTCGTCAAGACCGTTTGTCGGCTCATCCAACAAAAGGATCTTCGGTCTCATTGACAATATGGTTGCCATGGAGGCCAAGCGTTTTTCCCCGCCTGAGAGTTGATAGGGAACCCTGTTTCTGAGATGGAATATCCCCAGTTTATCCAGTGTCCGCTCTGCCCTGTCTGTTGCCTCATGACGTTTCATTCCCATATTTAATGGCCCGAAGGCCACGTCTTCCAATACAGTGGGACAGAAGAGCTGGTCATCAGAGTCCTGAAAGAGCAGGCCTATTGCGCCTCGGATTTTTTTAAAGTCCTGCTCGGTTTCGCACCTTTTCCCGAATACGGTTATTTCCCCCTTAGCAGGCTTAAGAAGGCCAAGTATTATGTGGAGTAAAGTTGTTTTACCTGCACCGTTTTCTCCTAAAAGACCGATTTTATCACCCTCTTCCAGACGTAAGCTGAGCCCTTTCAGCACAAGATTTCCATTCGGGTATGCAAAGGATATTCCGTTAAGATCTATCAACGCCATGGTGACCACTCAACTCCAATTACGAAAAAGAGGTATGCAGTTGCAAGACCCACCAGGCAGATGTCTGAAGGGCGGAGTCGAAAATGGGAAAGCAGCCAGAAAGTGCCGTCAAAACCACGACATAACATCGCCTTTTGCACGCTTTCGCCCCTTTCAAGGCTTTTGATAAACAAGGTCCCAATAAGATGACCATAAGTTCGATAGGTATGCAGGTTAGACCCCGGTTTGAATCCTCGGATCTTGATAGCCTGATTCATACGATGGAATTCAGAATCGATAACGTGAAAGTACCTCCAGGAAAAAAATATGAGTTGCACTATCTTGGAAGGGACTCGAAGGTGTGCCAGGGCATGCGCCAGTGAAAATATGGTCGATGTAGATAGCAGGGCAAGGTTTGCAAGTATTATCGCGTTGCATTTGAGAGTTATTGAAAAGGCAAGGTTTATACCCTCGAATGTAATTATAATAGGTCCCCAGTTGACGATGCCGGACCCGGTTGTTGCCCAGGGAAGTATGAGCCACAACATCATGACAAAGAGATTAACAACAAACAGACGACGGAATATTTCCTTTAAAGAAAGGCGGGCCGCCATTACCAGGAGTAAGCCGCCCAACAGGGCAAGGATCTGTCCTTCCTGACTTTCGAGCCCCACTGTTACAAAGGCATATAGCACTGCCAGCAGTATCTTTACTCTGGGATCTGCGGAATGAAGTATCGATTTCCCCGAGGCAAAACGTTCGCAGATCACTTCTTTCGCTTTCTCTGAGCGAAATATATTGCCAGGCCCATCAGCCCGGCAATATATCCCAACCCGGCGACCACGTCTCTGAATTTCACTCTATCACCCTGTTCAGCCAACCTGAACAGCTGCTCCTTTATGGGGTTGAGTTTACGGTCAAGAATCTGTTCAAACTCTTTGCTGTTAAAGGCTGTCGTCCCTTTGCCGGCATCTTCAGACGCTTTAAACTCTTCTTGGAGTTCAGAATCCTCAGTGGTCTGCAGACCTGCGTGTCCTGCTTCTAATACCCCGGTATGTGATTTCAGATCCTTCACAGATACCAGTGCCTCGGCCCTGTGTCCCATACCTGCCTCAAGGACGAGGCGGTAGTCGCCGTCTCGTGGCGGCTGAAAGCAAAATTCTCCCTTTTTGTCTGTCGTTCCGTGAAAGACCTCTTTGCCTTCGGAGTCAAAGACCATGATAGTGGAATTTACAGCCTTTTTACCGCTTGAGAAATAGCCCTCAGCCATAATCATATTGCCTTCATACCAGGCAAACAAGTTGACTCTATGGGCCTGTGCCGAGCTGCAAAACATAACCAAAATCGGGATTATAATTATGGAAACGAACATTGATTTAACGGCGTGGAAGTTCATATTACGCTTGCTTAATAATTTCTAATTACTTCAGGTTTTGTCTTTAAGAGAACAGATATTATCAAAACAGAGAGTATGCCTTCAACAATGGCAATCGGAATGTGGGCCACAAAGATGAGCCTGCTCACCGGAATAAAAGGATCCCCGGATAGCGACAGAGAGCCTGCTACCATAGCTGCGCTCAGAATAATCGCACCTGCTCCGGCGACGGCTGCCATAACGAGTGCAGATAAACCCGAATCACTGCGAAAGGCAGGTCTTGCCAGGGCACCCATTAGTACAGCAGGAACTGCCATATTCAATGTGTTGACACCAAGAGTAGTAAATCCGCCGAACTGAAAGAGCACTGCCTGGAGAACCAGACCTATGAAAATTGCAGGGAAGGCGGTCCATCCCAACATGATCCCAATAATTCCGTTAAGTACGAGGTGAGCGTTGGAAGGGCCTATAGGGATATGTACAAGTGATGCCACAAAGAATGCCGCAGTGAGCAGGGCTACCTTGGGTATTTCCTGAACATCCATGCGGCGTAATCCGATAGCAAGGCCCAGCATTGCTGCGCCTCCCCCGGCCAGTAACACAGGGGCTATTAAGACCCCTTCTGAAATGTGCATCTTTCTTTTTTTATCCGCAATATTGGTATAATTCCATATGGCTTTTGATTCCGGGACGAGGAATTTATCTCGAGATCAAAGAAACTGACTGATTGCGCGGTGACCGCTTTTCGTATATCGTACAGGCAATTCCTCAAGGTGTACGCCTCGATAGGGGGAAAGGGCATTTCCCGGAGAGAAATCACTTCATGTCCGCCACATATACCCATAAAACAGCGCCCAGCTCAACCGGTACCTCTCTGCCCTCGTGTTTCTTTTTTTCATTTGCTTCATTGAGTGCAGCAAACCCCCACCATCCCTCTTTCGGCATAGAATAGAAAAAGATGCCCTGCTGATCTGTGTGTACAACCTGGGTCACATATGGGCCCGCCGGTGCCTCAATCTTTTTGTCCTTATTATAAAATTCTATCTCGATCTCACTGTTCGGCGCGGGTTTTCCGTCCAAGAGTACCTGCCCGACGAAGACATTGCCTGTCCACAGGCCATACGGCCGGGTTAAAGGTATGATCTCAGTTTTCGGGCCAATCGGCTGATCCCAACCCTCTTCCAGCCCGAACGCATTTACCACTACTTTGGTGAAGTGTTGGATATAGCAGTCTTCCGCAGGCTCCCAGTATGGCTGCGGGACGAAGTAGAAGATATGATCTCCGGGACTCCCCA
>JAGYNZ010000021.1 GCA_018399745.1 Deltaproteobacteria bacterium
GATAAAATCAGGGTGAATTCCATTCACCCTGGTTACATATGGACACCTCTGGTGGAGGACCTGGCCAGGAAGTCTCCGGAAGGCTTAGAAGAATTCCGCAGGAAGCTGGATGCCCTGCACCCGATAGGTCATGTGGGCGAACCCATGGATATTGCTTACGGGGCTCTGTATCTGGCCTCCGCGGAGTCCAAATTCGTAACCGGGAGTGAGCTGGTTATTGATGGCGGTTACACGGCGCAATAGGTGAGCTGACAATAGATATTTACAGACCCTGTCAGCGTTTTAGAGATGACTTGACATGTTCTGACGCGGGAAAGAGGGAATAGAAAAGAGGAGCAGGAAATACCGATTTATAATTTCCTGGAGGGAAAAATGGCTCACGGAGAAACAGCCTATTCTATACCGGCAAATGATTTCGAGGCCGTTATTTTTGATCTTGACGGCGTGGTTACGGATACGGCATCCGTTCATGCAGCGGCATGGAAAAGGGCGTTTGATGACTTTCTCTACTCGTATGCCGCGGGCAAAGAGATTGCTTTCCAGCCTTTTGACAGAGGCGATGATTACCGTATCTATGTGGATGGAAAGCCCCGCCTCGACGGGGTGAGGAGTTTTCTCGAGTCACGGGGTATCACATTGCCCGAGGGAGACCCTGAGGATCCGCCGGAAGCGGAAACCATTCACGGCCTGGGCAATAAGAAGAACGCAGATTTTCTGAAGCAGGTTCGAGAGAAAGGTGCGGAGGTATACGAGTCAACCGTAGACTTTATCCACAGCGTTAAAAGGCACGGGCTGAAAACGGCCATCATTTCATCCAGTAAAAGCTGTGCCATGATTCTGGATGCCGTGAAGCTGTCGAATCTTTTTGACGTAAGGGTGGACGGGGTCGATTCCGAGATCATGGGCATTCAAGGGAAGCCTGCCCCGGATATTTTTATTGAGGCGGCCCGGCAATTAAAGGTGAAACCGGAGCGGGCGGTGGTGATTGAAGACGCCATTTCCGGGGTCCAGGCCGGTCGGGCAGGAAACTTCGGGCTTGTGATAGGAATCGCCCGAACCGGTGACAGGGCATCTCTTCTGGCCGTTGGAGCCGATGTGGCCGTTGAAGACCTGTCTGAGATCTGTATCACAGGTGATTTTGAAACTCCGGAACCGCTTCCCTCCGCCCTTGACGCATTTGAAAGAATTTCCCGTCAGGCCGAAGGAAAACGCATGGCGGTCTTTCTCGACTATGATGGTACCCTTACCCCTATTGTTGAAAATCCTGACCAGGCGGTCATGCATGAAGATATGCGTGCCGTGGTGATCGAGCTTTCCCGTCATTGCCCGATTGGGATCATCAGCGGCCGCGATCTCAGGGATGTCATGGACAAAGTGAAAATTGACTCCATCGTCTATGCCGGAAGCCATGGTTTTGATATTGCCGGACCAAGCGGGCTGGGCAGCGAAAATCAGATCGGAATGGAATTTTCCCCTGTGCTTGACAGGGCGGAAAAGGAGCTTTCTCAAGAACTCGTTTCGATTCAGGGCGTGCTCGTAGAGCGGAAAAAGTTTGCCATCGCCATACATTACCGGCGTGCGAATACGGGGATGGTTGAAACGATTGAAAGGGTTGTTGATGAAGTTACGGCAAGGCATTCGGACCTCAGGAAGGCTTACGGTAAAAAGATATTTGAGCTCCAGCCTGATATAGACTGGCACAAGGGGAAGGCACTGCTCTCCCTGCTCAGCACATTAAAACTGGACGAAGAAGGTGTTCTGCCTTTTTACATCGGGGACGATGTGACCGACGAAGACGCATTCAGAGAAATCAGCGGATGGGGGATCGGGATTGTAGTCCGGGATAAGACCTATGAGACTGCGGCTGATTACAGTCTGAAGCACCCTGATGAAGTCCGTGAATTTCTGCTTAAACTGATCACTTTTTGCAGGAGGTCGGCGTGAATAACTGGACACTTGGCTATGAAGGATTTGAACCATCCAAGGAAGGCCTGAGGGAGGCCCTCTGTACCCTTGGAAACGGATATTTCGCCACTCGTGGGGCGGCATCGGAATCCGAGGCGGACGAGATTCATTACCCCGGTACATATCGCGCAGGAGGTTATAACCGGCTGAAAACAGACATAGCAGGACGCGTGGTAGAAAATGAAGACCTGGTGAACATGCCTAACTGGCTGCTTACGAAGTTCAGGCCCGAAGGAGGCGATTGGTTCAATCTGATGTCCGTTGGAATCTTATCCTACCAACAGGAACTCAACATGAAAGAGGGTGTTCTCTCAAGGACAGTGAGATTCAGGGATAAACAGGGTCGTGAGACAACATTAGCCGAACGCCGTTTCATTCATATGGCGGACATGCATCTGGCCGGTCTTGAAATGACAGTTACACCCGAAAACTGGTCAGGACGCTTTCAGATCCATTCCGCCCTGGACGGGACCGTCATCAATGCGGGGGTTGAACGCTATAAACAGCTTAACAGCAAGCATCTTGAACCAATCAGGACCGGGGCGGAGGATGAAGAAATCATGTATCTCCTGGTGAAGACCAATTATTTTCCCTTTTATGTCGCCGAGGCCGCCAGGACGAGATTTTATTCAGAAGATAAACGGATAGAAGTCGAAAGAGAGCTTATCGAACAGCCCGGTTATATTGCACAGGAGTGTTTTGTCGAGGGGGCACAGGATAGGCCCGTAAGGATCGAAAAGATCTGTTCCTTTTATACCTCCAGGGACTTGGCTGTCGCCGAGCCTGGATTGGAGTCAACAGAGGCCGTCAGACATGCCGGCAGTTTTGACGAACTGCTTCACAGCCACATTCTTCAATGGGCCCATCTTTGGAGCAGATGCGATATTCAAGTTCCGGACAGTAACCGTGATCAGATGATACTGAGGTTGCACGTTTTCCATATACTCCAGACCGTTTCAAGGAATTCCATCGATCTGGACATCGGTGTACCTGCCCGGGGCTGGCACGGAGAGGCATACAGAGGACATGTCTTCTGGGACGAGCTCTTTATCTTTCCCTATCTTAATTTGAGAATTCCTATGCTCACAAGGTCCTTGCTCTTATACAGATACAGGCGATTAGACCGGGCGCGACTTGCTGCGCAGAAGGAGGGGGTTAAGGGTGCGCTCTATCCATGGCAGAGTGGAAGCAATGGAAGGGAGGAGACCCAGCAGCTGCATCTGAACCCGAAATCAGGCCGCTGGCTGCCGGATAACACCCACCTTCAGCGACACGTCAATGCCGCCATTGCCTATAATGTCTGGCAATATTTCAAGACGACCGGGGACATGGAGTTCTTTTGTACCTATGGAGCGGAAATGATCCTGGAGATCGCCAGATTCCTGGCAGGTATAACCACGTACAACAAAGGGCTTGATCGCTATGAAATCCTCGGCGTCATGGGTCCCGATGAATATCACGACATGTATCCGGAGTCTGAAAAACCAGGACTCAACAACAATGCCTACACAAATGTGATGACTGTCTATGTACTGCGTACGGCTATCAAGGCGTTCGGTCTCCTCCCGCCGAAAAGAAGGCATGATCTGCAGGAAATGATGTCACTGAAACAATCGGAGATCGATCACTGGGAGGAAATTACCGGAAAAATGCGCCTGATATTTCATGAAGACGGAATTATCAGCCAGTTCGAAGGCTACAACGAGCTGCTGGAGTTTGACTGGGAAGGCTACCGGAAAAAATATGGTGATATCCAGCGATTGGACCGCATTCTCGAAGCGGAAGGGGACACCACCAACCGCTACAAGGCCTCTAAACAGGCGGACGTACTCATGCTTTTTTACCTTTTCTCTTCTGAAGAACTGCAGGGACTCTTTAAAAAGATGGGATACGATTTCGATCCGGAATATATACCGAAAAACATAAAATATTATAGGGAGAGGAGCTCGCACGGGTCAACCTTGAGCAATATCGTCCATTCCTGGGTCCTGACCAGGTCCGACCGCCCAAGGTCGTGGAGGCTTTTTCAAAGGGCACTGGAAAGCGATATCGCGGACATCCAGGGCGGCACGACGCATGAAGGCATTCACTTGGGTGCCATGGCGGGAACAGTAGACATTTTGCAACGCTGCTATACAGGGCTGGAGTTTCATGACGACATTCTATTTTTCAATCCAGAGATCCCTCAGGGACTGGAGAAACTCCGTATGAAGATTAAATACAGGGGCAAATGGTTTGATATTACCGCCACACCGAATTCCCTTTCCATTGCCTGTGATAAATGCGAGCTGGAGGCTACAAGGGTCGGATTCCAGGGAAAGGAATATGAACTCAGTCCAGGTGAAACCTTGAATTTCGACATCGGTAACGACTGACACTGACCAATTTGCAAAAAGCCCGCCGGTGATCTCTGGTCTGCCAGGGGTTCATTTGTCTGTCGAATTTTTTGTTGTTCCTGGCTGGGGTATCGAAGCTGTTGGGTGAGGTGTAAAGTCTGTTCCTTATGCTTACTGTATATGGCATTCGGCCTATTTTAAAAAATCATGATTCAAAGACCCTTATTTCAGATGTTAATTTTATTATTTTTTTATAGACCGCGCTAACGCCGCAATACCGCTCTTCGGATAATTTAACGGCTTTTTCCAGCTTTTCCACAGGCAGGTTTTTCCCCGTAAATTCGAAAATAACGTGCATATTATAAAACTGTTTAGGATGTTCTTCAGTGAGGTCGCCCTCAACGCGGACATTAAATCTTTCTACCTCCACCCGCATCTTTTTCAGGATGGAGATAACGTCCATTGCCGTACAACCCCCGAGCGCTACCAGCATAAAAGGTTTCGGGCGTGGCCCGCGATTTTCTCCTCCCACGTGAGGTTCCGCATCCAGTACTATTTTATGCCCGTTGACCTCTGCTTCAAAAGCCATGTTACCGAGCCATTTGGCTGTAACAAACTCTCTTTTTGCCATAGTCTTGTAATGCCTGTGAATATCGGAATTTTACAGGGAAAGCGCCTTATTGTATCAAGCCCTATGCAACATATTCCCGGTATACTGTTATCTTATGTGGTTTTACCGTACAGGTTTATCTGCAACAGCCATTTGAATGTACATACCGTAAAAACTCACGTGGCTTCAGGGATGTGCTGATCAAGCCAATCCTTGATAAAGTCGGCCAGATCCTCCATCTGGGCCGTGCTCATGCTTGCTATGTCATCAGAGAGGGCCATGGTACGTTCTTCTGGCAAATCGAGTAACTTGTTGAGCATGAAAGTGTCTACCTCACCCTCGTCCAACCGCAGGCCGCAGCCACCAGCGGCACCGAGAAATTCATCGCCGTAAAAGATAGGGACTACCATCTTGGACAGGCCTGCGTCGCACTCACCGATTTCCGGCTCTTTGGTGCGCCTGGCTATGGCGGCCAGGTTCATATGGGCTACTGCACATATATAGGTCTGGCCGCGGTCATCGGCCTTGATCACAGGGCAGAGCCGGTTGGCCCAGTGTTTGGTATCCGTAATTCGGAATCCGTCAACGTCGAACACACTGGACTGAAGACCGGAGCGGGCAAAGATTTCTTCTTCGAGGGCTTTCCAGGATTCCAGGGGTAATAAATCAGTCAGTTTCATTACGTCTCCTTGAAGTTGCTAAAACTTGCTTGACATCGATAATTAATTTCAGTTTCATTTTATTATGCCGGCCATAGCCGTCTGATTACCTGGTAACATATATATTCTGATATGACAGCTATTCGAACGGTCGTCTTTACTTCCGCACTTTATTACGACGAGAAATAACAGGCGTCTTAAAACAGGCGGAACTGCCTTGCATTGTTTTGCCCATTGTCAGAAGAGAACCCAGTATAATCTTTGGATTTGTTTTTGAAAATATATAAAATATAATTGTTTAGTGTTTTCTTTTTTTTGAAGAGGCACTGAAAGCCATTATGTCGCGGTCTCAAAAAACGTGCCTTTCGGCAAAAGGTATTTTATACAGGTTATTTGTCTGGCGCTTTGTCTTTTTATAAGGAATATCATAGAAATAATATTAAATACAATCTCTGTTCATGGTTTATATTGGTCACAGTTTAAGACCACTTTTTAAAAGGAGTAGTAAAATGACGAGAAACCGGCGAATATTCGCCCATATAATGTCGGGGGTGATGATAAATTTGTGTTTTTTATTGTATACCCATGCGTTATCTTTCTCGCAGCCAATTATCATCGATCATACCTGTACGGATCTTACAAAGGTTCCAGAATACTGGATAAATCAGGCAAAGGCCATGTTCAGAACCTCTTATGGCCACACATCACATGGAAGCCAAATCGTGACCGGAATGAATCTCTTGAAAGGTCAAGCAGGTTCTGTGTACTGGTTTGATCGTGATGGTACTGATAACGGGCTTTCCTTTCATGACCTCAATCCTTCCGGTGATCTGGGTAATCCGGACCGAACCACCTGGGCGGTCAAAACCAGAGAGCTGCTTGACGCCCCAGGCAATGATCGAAATATGATAATGTGGTCATGGTGCGGCCAGGTATCCGGTGCCAGCGAAGAGGATATCAATACCTACCTGGGTCTGATGAACCAGCTCGAACAGGAATATCCTGAAGTAACCTTTGTTTACATGACAGGTCATCTGGACGGGACATCAGAGGCAGGAAATCTGCATTTGCGAAATAACCAGATTCGCAATTACTGTATCCGCAACGGCAAGATACTCTTCGATTTCGCGGATATTGAGAGCTACGATCCGTCAGGCAGCTATTTCATGAATCGGGGTGCCAATGACGGGTGTGGTTATGATGGCGGTAATTGGGCAGATGAGTGGTGTTCGGCCCATCCGGGTGAGTGTGCTCAGTGCTCTTGTGCCCATTCACGCTGTCTGAACTGTCAGCTGAAAGGAAAGGCCTTCTGGTGGATGATGGCCAGAATAGCAGGCTGGGTCCCTGATGGGGGTGTCTCAATAGACATAAAGGCAAATGGCCAGGACGGTCCTTTGATCATATCCCGGGATACCCCGATCTCCATTACGGTCAGCCTTCATCCAGGAAGTTATGACGGCCCGGAGGTGGACTGGTGGATCATCGCTTATGTGGAATCCAGCTGGTATTCATTCATATTTCCGACCGGCTGGTCATGTGGAATCAATCTGTGTGGTCAGGCCCCGCTCTTTGACCTGTCTCCCTTTGAGATCCTTAATATACCTCTACCCAGGGGATATTATGCCCTATATTTTGCCGTAGATGACAATACGGACGGTATACCCGATGGGACCTGGCTCGATGCGGTAGAGATACAGGTCCAGTGATAAGATCGTTTGGTAAAAGAGATTCACACAGCAGTCCGCAGAGTTCTTGGCTTCGGCAGAGATCTTGAACATCTGTTGTAAATTTATCAAATAATGACTCCTTTACAACCGCTGCTTCAGAGTACGACGCCTTATTCGTTCACTCTTTCTAAGTATTGAATACCAAAGCGTAATCATCTTCTTTTCGTGCGTCTTTGGTTTCTGCATTTGTAATGGTCAACTTGAAAATCCCCCGTTGGTGTAATTATTCGGTATTATCCTTGTATTATCCTTTCGGTTTTAGTAATGAATATGACGCTTTAAGGGTTTGCTCAAAAATGGATAGTATTTTTAGACCCGCCTCGTGTCGCATCGAACAAAACAGATAAAAATCGCTGTTCTTTGAGGAAATTTTGAATGCAAAAATAAAATCTGCAAAGACTATCCTGGTCCGGTGCCCGAACTGGGTCGGCGATATCGTGATGGCGACCCCGGTGTATGACTGTCTGCGTGAAAACTTTCCGAGCGCCAGGATATTTGCCTGTATCAGAAAATATGCCCGCGGCATCATTGAAGACGGTCCATGGTTTGACGGCATCATTAGCTGTAACGACAAGGATTTCCATGGTTTTTTTCGTACGGTTAAAGAGATAGGGAAGATCATGCCGGATGTAGCGGTCTTGCTTCCCAACTCAACCCGTTCATTTCTGACGGCGAAAACCGGAGGGGCCAGGTTTATATTTGGCTATAGGCGAAATACAAGAAAATTTTTCATGTCCGGAGGCCCTGAGCCCATAGTAACAGGTGGAAAAATCAAACCGATTCCAATGATTCACTACTATCTGGAAATCTGTCGGCATATGGGTCTCAGTGTATCCGAGGTCCCAAAACCCCGTCTTTATATCTCCAGTGAAATGCGGAAAAGGGGCAACAGGATACTAAGGGGCTATGGCGTTTCTAGAGGGGACAAGCTTATAGGTTTGAATCCCGGTGCCAGCTTTGGATCGTCGAAATGCTGGCCGCCTGAAAATTTTGCAAAACTTTCTGAAATCATCCAAAAAGAATTTGATTGTAAAATCATTCTGTTTGCCGGCCCGGGGGAGGAAAAGATCGCCAGGGCCATTATCGAAAAAAGTAGAGCAAAGATCATTGATACCTCTTTGGACAATATAGATCTGGCCCATCTGAAACCTTTGATCGATCGATGTGATCTTTTGATTACCAATGATACCGGACCGCGCCATTATGCCGTGGCCTTCGATGTCCCGGTCGTTGTTTTGATGGGACCGACGGATCCGCGCTATACTGCCGCAAATCTGGAACATACGATTGTTATCAGGGAAGAAATAAGCTGCGCACCCTGCCATAAAAAAACATGTCCCACAGATCACCGATGTATGAGAGATGTTACGCCTGAAAGGGTATTGGATGCTGTTGGACGACTACTGAAATAACGTTTCGATGTATAGCCTATGAAATCTGCTTACTATTGGAAAAGATGGATGTCGCTGAAAGAAAGGCCGAATAAAGATCGGCTTCACAAGCTTTCCAGGCAGATCGCCCTGTCTTTTCTGGACCACTATTTTTACAACGACTATCATGAGAAGGAATATATCCGTCTGCTGTGTGAGATGGCGACATTTTTCGATGATGAGGAATTAAATAAGGCCGGATCATCTGCCCTTTTCGGCATTATTGTTGAAGGCCTTTGCGACGACTTTGAAGAACTCCAGACCGAGGCATACAACAAAGTAATGAGTCAGGTCGTTTCTTTCTGTCGGACCTTGTCTGTCGGAAGGGAACTGAATGACCGGCTTAATGACTTTGGATTGAAGTCCTATGAAGATATTTTGAAACGGATTGAATATATTCGTGCGTGCAGTGATGAATATTCAGGCATGGAATCCCCGCCTGAAAAGGTATTCCTCCTTTCAAGAGTGACTGTAGGGGCAGACGTGGCTATCACCAGTGTACTTATTCAGCGTCTGGCCATCAGATTCCCAAATGCTGAAATAATTGTCATAGGGGGCAGCAAACTCAAGGATATATTTGGAGGGAATCCCTGCATTCGAATAACAGAGGTCTTTTACGCCCGCCGGGGGAATATGGTGGAGCGGTTTTCCAGCTGGCTTGCTGTACTGGATGTGATTCATAAAGAAATTACAGAAGAGGATGTCGGGAATATCCTCGTGGTTGATCCGGACTCACGTCTTTCTCAGCTTGGTGTGCTTCCTCTTGTGGGTGACCATAAGTACCTTTTTTTTAACAGCCGTGGCAAGGATTCATATCCGAAAAAAATGTCCGTTGCAGAACTTGCAAACCACTGGTTGGATAAGGTATTTGGAGAATCGAAATTTTGTTATCCCAGGGTTTGGCTTCAGAGTTCGATAATTGAGAAAGCAGGCCGTTTTGCCCTTGCTTTGCGAGAGGCAGGCTGCCGACAGATTATTGCGATTAATTTTGGTGTAGGAGGCAACGAACGAAAAAGGCTGAGGGATGATTTTGAGGAGAAACTGATTTTGAAGCTTTTAGATGAACCTGATACGGTTGTTCTTTTCGATCAGGGGTTCGGTGATGAGGAAATTACCAGGTCAAGGGCCCTTATTCATAGAGCGGAGAAACAGGGGGTTATGACAACAGTTGTTGGATTTGCAGGTTTAGAAGGTGTCAAGATCTCAAGGGGTATCGTGGGCGTCATAGGCGGGATTGGAGAAATCGCAGCCCTTATTTCCCAATGCGATGAGTTTATAGGTTATGATTCAGCCTGCCAGCATATAGCGGCTTCACTGGGTATTCCTACTTATACCGTATTTGCAGGGAGCAACAATTCACGTTTTATCAGGCGCTGGCATGCCTGTGGTCCATCAAAAAGTGAGATAATACACGTTGATACCTTGACACATCCACCAATGTTCCATACCGACGATATTATCTTTAGAATAACTGATGCCCGGTCGTAAGGAGATCCGGTTGAAATTAGCGTTTTGCAAACGGACATGGCCGTGAGATCTCTTTTGGATTAAAAAATGAAAATACTCTTTATCTATCCTAACGCCGGTTCACAGTTGGGGTTTAATTATGGTGTTGCTCACATATCCGCAGTCCTGAAAGAGGCGGGGCATCATGTGGAGTTTCGACAGCTCTGTGAAGACCTTGAGCCGCTTCCTACAAAAGATGAATTTATCGCGGATCTGAAAGATATGAATCCGGATATTATTGGTTTTTCAGTCGTGACTAATCAGTGGCAGTATGCTGCACAGCTCGCTGAATGGATTAAAGAAACGCTTGATATCCCGCTTGTCTGCGGGGGTATACATGCAACTATTGCGGCAAAAGAAATTCTTGAGACCAGACTGTTTGACTATGTATTCCTGGGTGAATGTGAGAATGCCTTTTCCGAATTTGTTGAGAAAATAGACAGCAATGAAGACATTGAACACATCCGTAACATGGGGTTTGTCTCCAACGGAAAAATAAAAATCAATCCTGTCCGCCCCCTGCCGGACCTTCAGGCCCTGCCTTTTAAAGATTATGACATCTTCGATTTCCAGAATATCATTGATGCCAAAGACGGATGGGTGGGCGTTATGGCCTCTCGTGGATGTCCCTTTAAATGCACCTATTGTTTTAATCACCTGATGGTAAAAAAATACAGGACCGACCTGCAATGCAGTTTCAGGGATCTGAAATATATCAGGCATTTTAAAGTGGAACAGGTCATAGATGAGATTGTATTCCTGCAGAAAAACTACAAGAACATCTCCATGTTTATCTTTGACGATGATCTGTTCACATTTAACAGGGATTACGTGATTGAATTCTGCGAAGCGTATAAAAAGGTATCCAGTCTGCCCTTTGTGGTCAATGGACATATTGGTTTTTTTGATAGAGACCGTGCATTTCACCTTGCGGATGCCGGATGCGAGATCGTTAAATTCGGGGTTGAAAGCGGCAGTAACAAAATCCGCAGCAAGATCATGAATCGACACATGAGCAATGAGAAGATCATCAAATCCATCGATCTGGTCCACCGGTATAACATGCACAGCTCCGTTTTTATCATGATCGGTCTGCCTTATGAAGACCGCAATGATGTTATGGATACCATTACTTTTCTCGGTCGGTTAAAACCAGGACGATTCCGGTGGACGTTCTTTTTTCCCTTTCCCGGAACTGTATCCTACAAAATGAGCATCGATGGCGGTTATGTAAATGTGAACAAGATGAATTCTCTGCTTAATTTCACGGATTCTTCTGCACTTGATTTCAAAGAAGAACACAACCTGTTTCTTGAAAAGGTTGGTCGTATTATGCCCTGGTTTGTGAATGCATATGCCGATTTTGAGGTTTCGCCGGTGTACCGTGAAAAGGTAAAAGAAATCGTTCAAATGGATCGTTCAGAATGGGAAAAAGTATCTCCATCCCTCCATGACGAGGACAAGAGACTGACATTACAGTTTCAAAGAGAGAATAAAAGGCACTATGCCGTAAAATACAATCCGTTTATGGGAGTGATATCTGACTATTTCATGAATGAAAATTAAGAAGAGTATAAGCTTTGCATGTTTTGGAGTTGTAACATGTCAGGTCTTGCACACAATGACTTTTACGTTCTCTATGATATGGCAAGGATCGGGAAGGGTAAGTATTTTTGCCGAAAATCCAATGGATTCAAGTTTTTGCTGGATATCCAGACCGTAGTTTCTAAATGCCAACACCTTATTCTTTCCCCGGAATCTGTCGCTATGGAACTCAGGACTGAGATAGTGCCTGATTTTCCCATCTTCTATGCGAGCTCTCTCAATGGTTTTTTCACTATCAAGCAGGGGTACGGTGAATACAAAATAACCGTCTTTCTTTAAAACTCTGTATATCTCTTGAAAACCCTTTTCATCATTTGGAACATGCTCAAAAACTTCTGTACTGGTTACTAAATCAAATGACTCGTCCTCATAAGTCAGATTTTGAACATCCTGACACTGAATGCCCTTCTTAAAATCACCAGGTTGTATATCATCAAAATATTCAGAATACATTAGGTTTTTGAATCTTTTTTTGAGGTATTTAAATAAGGCACCCCTGGATGACAGTTCATATACATGGGATGTATCAGGTATATTTAGTTTCTCAAGAACCTGGCCCACAGCCCTGTGAATATGCGTTGATTTGCATCCAATACACCTGGCACCGAAAGGGCCTTTAAAAATTCTAATGACAGGAAATCCACAAAGGTTGCATTTGTTCATATCGAATCCATAACCGGGAATCAAAGACCAACATACGGTCTCGATAGCTTTCGTCAAGCATCTTGGAGGGAAAGAACCTAAAGTTTTCACTACCCAGGGGTTTGCCCCCTCCTTGCTGATTGTTATTTTTGTGTCGTACAACACTGCATGCAAATTCAAGGAGGCAAATGATATGGAGGCAGCAGCCGGAATCCTTCAAGGGCACAACGGCATGCGCGGGTATTTGAAAAATTCCCTCTATAAACAGCCATTGATGCCGAATCTGAAATCCTAGTATAATATAAGACTTTATCAATCTCACAAAGGCAAAAAGGCTTAGGCTTTTATCAATTCCATGATAGATACGACAGCCACACGATACAAATTTAAATCGTTTGCAAAAGATGTTCATGTCATGGACGGATGGCAAGAATTCCTTCAGGGCTGCGGTCTTAACAGTTTTGAAAATTTTATTTCGCTTAAAGGAGAAGTGGTGGACCGGAACAGCAGGAGTATTGTTCACAGGCTAAAGCTGGGGGATCCGCCTGGCATATTTTATTTAAAGTGCCACAGGAATTATGTGAGACGAAAAGCAAGTTCCTTTTTCAGGCTGGAACCCATGATTTATACCGAACTTGAGAATATGATGCATTATGCGAGGGCAGGTTTTGACGCCCTTGATCCTGTTGCCTGGGGATGGCAAAAGGGCAAAGGGGGGGCAACAGTTTTATGCTGATGACAGATTTGAGAGATTACAGGCCACTCCATGCATATCTTGATAATGATCTTATAATGGAGTCGGCTGAGAAGAGGCGCATCATATCCAGTGCCCTGTCTTCAGGACTTGCCGCTATGCATGATGCAGGCCTTGCTCATATGGATTTCTTCACATGGCATGTCTTTCTGAGGCCCTCGTTGAACGGCTATAAATTCCAGCCAATTGATTTGGAACGTTCAATAAAAAAAAGAAAGATGTTCTGGTCCTCTTTCATTATTAAGAGGAGACAGGTTGACGACCTGGCCTCTCTGCACCTCACTGTGCCATGGCCTCTCGTAAGTTTCAGTGAGCGTATGCGTTTCTTCCGTGATTACAGGAAAAAAAGGGGAATGCACGGGTCAGGACACAAGTTTTTGAGGGCAATCCTTAAGCGGTGTAAGCAGAGGGGGCGCAAAAGAAAATTCACACCCTATGGTGTGGCTGAGAGATTACGTCAATGAAACCGGACTGGTACGCAAGCGATGGAGGCAAGGTCTTTATAGAGCCTGAATGGAAAAGGCTGTTTATGGAACAGGGGCTCGATTCCCTCCATGCACTTTCCACCTGCAGGGTTGACAGATGTATGAGAAAGGTCTCTTCACGATGCACTGTTCAGCTTGTCGTCACAGGGTATTCCGGGCGTGAAGTCGTCCTGTATCTCAAAAAATATTATAAAGACCACAAGGGTATGTCGGGATACGAACAGGCCTTCAAAGAGTTTGATGCATTGAGCCGTTTTCTGGAGAAGGGACTGCCTGCCCCACGGCCTTTAGTTGTAGGGGGTGGTGAATATAACGGCAATGAACTGGGCGTCCTTGTCACAGAGGAAATACCTGGCGGTATCCAGGCGGATCATTTGCTTGGTCGTGTTGACGGCAAGAATGAAGAGGTTGTCCCTGTATCGGGTAATAAGCGTCTTGATATCCTGCAAGGCATAGGTCGACTTGCAGGAAAAATGCATATGGAGAAATGGGTCCACAGAGACATGTATTTATGCCACTTTTTTCCTGTCTTACGATCTGACGGAAGGATCATTGTCTATATTATCGACCTTCAAAGGGCCTTTATGCCGCCAACATATACGTTCCACAGATGGAGGCTCAAGGATTTGGGCGCCCTGTACTATTCGTCTATGGAATGCGACCTTAACAAACAAGAGTTAGAGGTACTCTTCAGTTCATATTTCAGCGTTACAGGCATCGTTGCGTGGCAACAACCATTGTGGAAGGAGTCCGCCAGACTCAAGGCGTTGTGGATCGAGCACCATGATAAACGTATCAGGATGCGTAACACGTGAAGGTTATTATAGAGATTGAACACTTTGATCCCAGGAAAGGCGGTGCCGAGGCATATACCGCTCTGCTGTGTGATTACCTGATAAAACAGGGTCACCATATAGAAGTCCTGGCTATGGATTGGCAAAATTGTCCTTCTGGAATCAATTTTGCCAAAGTGCCTGTGAGAGGTATAACGCGCTGGCAAAGATGGATCTCTTTTGTCGTAAACACTAGGGCTATAGTTAAAGAACGGGGGGCAGATCTTGTCCTTGCCCTGAACCGCGGCGGAGGAATGGACCTTTTTCAGCCCCATGGAGGCACGGTTCCAGGGAGCCAGCGGCAAAATATTCTCAGGCAACCCAATTTTCTGACGGCAGGGATGAAGGCCTCGGTTTTCCGGTTTAGTCCAAAGGCGATAGTCGCCCGAATGCTGGATAGAATGGCATATAAAACCGCTGGACGTTTTATCGCCCTGAGCCGAATGGTGTCAAGCGATATGGTACACTATTACAATATTTCCGAGGAGAAGATCGCACTTATATACAATGGTATAGATCTTCAACGTTTTCACCCTGACACAAAGGAAAAATACGGTCTTTCCGTTCGAAGACGGCTTGGAATACCCGATGATGTAATTGTATTTTCCCTGGTAGCCCATAACTTTTCTTTAAAGGGGGTAAGAGAGCTCATTATTGCCGCTTCAAATATGGAAAAAAGGGAAAAATGCTGCTGGCTGGTGGCGGGAAGAGGGAGGCCCGGACGGTTCCTTAACCTGGCCAAGAAATTATGTGTAGACTCAAGAATAGTGTTTACAGGGGCGGTCAGCCGGACGGAAGAGATATATGCCGCCTCTGACGTATATGTCCATCCCACATGGTATGATCCGTGTTCATTGGTAGTACTTGAGGCCCTGGCCTCAGGTCTTCCGGTCATTACAACCAAATTCAACGGAGCGGGGGAACTCCTTCAAGAGGGCACATCGGGTTTTGTTATTCAAAGCCCGAGAGAAACAGATGCCCTGCATAACATCATGACAGAATTGACCAACAGGGAACTCAGGGACTACATGTCTGTTGAGGCCAGGAAACTTGCTGAAACCATTCCTTGGGAGAAACACTTTCGCAGGATAGAAGAGGTCATGACCCATACAGCCTCATGAAATTTATTCGGTCAGAAAGAAATAGTGTAGTTAACAGTATTATCAATTTTTGCGCATCCGATGTACGAATTGTTGCGATGTTGCTCAGTTTCACATTTTCGTACTGGATGTTTTATATAGATCCGGCTATCAATTTAGATGGTATCCTTTATGTAGGAGCTGCCGATCATCTGCTCAGGGGAGACATACAAGGGGCTTATTCATTATATAGCTGGTTATTTTATCCATGGCTTATTGCCTCGGTCAGCAAATTAACAGGACTGGGGCTTGAATCCTCTGCTCATCTTTTAACAGCTTTTTTTTCCGCTCTTTTAACTTATACATTCATTACGCTCGTCCGCGATTTGGGTGGAGGTCGAACAACAATTCTTATCGCGGCATTCGTTATTGTCTTCCAGTCAGAGCTTAATGAGACACGATCCAGTGTGTTGCGTGATCACGGGTTTTGGGCCTTCTATCTCTTGTCGATTCTCTATTTTGTCCGTTTTTGTATACATCCGTGTTGGCGTTATGCCCTTGCCTGGAATCTGATGATAATAATTGCAACATTGTTTCGAATTGAAGGAGTTGTTTTTCTGATTTTGGTACCGTTTGTTTTCCTGGTTTATCGCGATTGGCCTTTTTTGACCAAGATAAAGAGATTTGTTCAGGTTCACTCTCTTAATATTGTTTCCCTCATATTCTTATTCGTAATTGCTATATACAAAAAAGAACAGTTTTATATTTATTCTGGAAGATTATTAGAACCGTTATCAAGACTTTCCATGTTCTGGGAAGAATTAACGGTTGGTATTAATGAAAAGATAGAAATCGTCCAAATCATGCTACTGAACAGTTTGTCAGATGAGTATGCTTTTACGATTGTTCTTGCCATACCTTTAATTATCTTTTTTGATAAGATTGTCAAAACAATGACTCCGCTCTATGTTGTCATATTCGGTTATTCGATATTCAAGAAAAAAAATTATTTTGTCAAGAAAGGTCTCAGTGTTCTTATCTGGTTGATTATACTCAATATAATAATGATTTTCGTTTTTATTCTGCCCCAATTTTTTCTTCAGAGTCGTTTTGTTTATCCTCTTGTACTAATTTTATTGCTTATGATACCTTTTATATTGACTGATCTGTACGATAAATGGAAGGTATCAAAAACTACGACTTCGAGATATGGGTGGTTATTTTATATTCTTTGTATATTGCTTGTTATTAATTCTCTTGAAGGACTGGTGTCCCTGCCCGGATGTTCAGATTCTTATGTTAAAGATGCTGGTATCTGGTTGCAGAATAACATCCCACCTGATGCCCGCCTTTACACAAATAATGCAAAAATAATATATTATCGTGGTAATTTGAGAGAAAGGCCATCTGGTTTTCGACAGAATATAACTGAGAAACAGTTGGAAACTATTCCGGTTAATCAGTACGATTATTTTGCGTTGTGGTTAAAACATAAGAACTATCCTGATCCGCAAAAGATTTTATCCGTCTTTGGCCCAATACCGATTCAGGAATTCAGGAACAGGAAAAATGATGTGGTTTTAATTTACAAGAGAGGCGTTAATGCTAATAATTCTATGGAATCAGTAGAGAAAGAGTGCGCACAGTGAATTTATTTTTTCCTTTATTACTTTTGCCATCAGTTTCTTTCGTCAGATAGATGTCTCATCGTATAATTTTATATATTTCAAAAGGGGCAAATTCAGCCTCCACGCGATACAGGGCTATGCAATATTCGTCAATGTTTGAATCCGCTGGATGGAAATTTCGGCATATATGTGACAAAAAATCATTCTTAAATAGAATCTCCATACTCAGAGAGGCAAAATGTTCTGATGTGGTTGTAATATTGAGGAGGGCCTATAATCCCCTTTTTTTCTTTTTATTACGTTATTATTCAAGATATTTGGTTTTTGATTTTGACGATGCCATATTTCTGAAGAGCCGTGGACAAGTATCGCGTGGCCGGGAAAGGGGTTTTGTGCGTACGGTTTCTTCCTGTGATCAGGTCTGGGCCGGCAACAGTTATCTTGCTAATAAGGCACGATGTTATAACAAACAAGTGACAATATTACCTACTTCTGTAGACATTGAAAAATATGATCAGTATGTCGAGAAACCAATAAATTCCTTGGATATCGTCTGGATCGGAAGCACTGCCACCAAAAAACATTTGCTCACTGTTCTGCCGGCATTGGAAAAAGCGTCGGAGAGTATTCCGACATTACGTTTGAAAATCATTGCTGATTTCAGTCTTGAAACAGATAAACTTGATGTTGTTCCGGTTCGCTGGTCAGAGAAATGTGAGGCCAAGGAGTTGGCGTCTGCTCATATAGGAATAGCACCCCTTCCTGACAATTCGTATACAAGAGGGAAGTGTGCCTTAAAAGTTATACAGTACATGGCGTCAAGTCTTCCGGTGATTTCTTCCCCGACAGGTGTTAATAAGGAAATTATTGAAAATGGGGTCACTGGTATTTTTGCGGAAGATGAGCAGGAATGGGTCAATGCTATCAAAAAACTTTCTAGTGATAATAAACTCCGGAGTTCCATGGGTAATGCTGCAAGGAGGCGTTGTGTTGAGAATTTCACATTGCAAACTGTCTTTAAGAAAATGTTGACCGTTCTTGAACAAGGGATTGAAAACCGGGAAAACGTAAAATGAACAATCAACCACCTGGAATTAGACAGCGCTGTCCCATATGTAATCAATCCGCCAAATATTCTTACACTGGTAAAGATCTTTTACATGGTGTTCCTGGAGAATTTATTTATGCCGAATGCATGACTTGCGGTGCTATTTATCAAGCACCCATGCCCAAACCAGATCAAATTGCCTCATTCTATCCGGATCAGTACGATCCATACCGTCCTGGAAAGGCCAAAGAAAGAAATTTTCTGGAAAAGAGTGTTTTACGCACAACCTATGATTATCATCACCTGGATTCCATTCTGCCTGACTGGATAGGAAAACAAGCGGGAATGTTTGCCTACCGGGATTCGATCCCATTCACTGAAAATGGAAGGCTGTTGGATGTAGGTTGTGGGGGAGGCAAGTTCCTTCTGTCAATGCAGCAGTTAGGATGGCAGGCAGAGGGAGTAGAGTTTAATAAGAGTGCTGTCCAAACATGCAGGCAGTCCGGGCTGAAGATTTTTCATGGAGAATTGTCTAGAGCCTCTTATGTGGATAACAGCTTTGATGTCGTAACGGCCCGTCACGTAATTGAACATATTGCCGAGCCATCGTCTTTCCTTGCTGAGATTTATCGGGTTTTAAAACCAGGTGGAATTATGGTCCTGAAGACTCCAAATAGCCATGCATTGGGAAGAAAGTGGTTTGGCACCAACTGGTTTCCCAATGATGTCCCTCGGCACCTCATTCTGTATTCCCCTGTAAATCTGAGCTTGTTGGCTGAGAAGCATGGTTTCTGTGAGAAGAATATTCAGACTTTTTCGACCCCCAAGTGTATTTTAAACAGCTGGGATTATATGAGAGGTGGCCAACAAGGCAGACCGTCCAAGAAATGCAAATGGCGACGCATTCTGGCCCGGTTTTATGTGGCTGCGGCGAATTTCATTGATCGTGGAGATGAGATTTTTGCCATTTATGAAAAACCGTTGAGATCATAACGTTTTTTTATCTTGTCTTCTTTAAAGAGAAGCTGTTTTAAATGCAAATTCCTTTCGAAAAATTTTATATTTCTCTGGACAGTTTGTCTGGAGAAGGACGGATGCTTCATTGCATTCGTTTTTTTCGACTCGTGCCAGGAAAGAGAGTTGTCTGCCAGGCAATCTGGTATGACCATGAAGTCATAGCAAAACTTTATTACGGGCCTCGCAGTGCAAGGCGAAACTGGAAAAAAGAGGTTGAAGGATTAGAGGCGTTTCAAAAACACGGCATTCGTGCCCCAAGTATTTTGCATGCGGGAACAGCGGAAGGAGGTACAATCTTTGTTGTATTGCTGCAACCTGTTTCTGCTGCTCGATCTCTGGAAGAAGTGTGGAGCAGTTGTTCGAATGAGACTGATAAAGTTGCATTTTTAACAGATGTTGTTGCGATTTTGGCGCGACATCATAATGCCGGTCTTGTACAGGATGACTTGCATCTGCAAAATTTTCTGTCTTCTAATGGAAAGATCTATACCTTGGACGGGGGAAGTGTGCGGATACAGAATCGACCTCTAAAAATGCGGCGTTCCCTTGCCAATCTCGGGCTTTTATTTGCTCAATTATATCCGGAAAATGATCGTTTGGTCCAGCCTGTTTTTTCCAGTTACATGAAACAACGTGGCTGGCAGGCCAGTTCCTCAGCAGAAGCTCGGCTCCGCTCATCAGTTATTTTTTTTAGACGCAAGCGTATAAAAAAATATCTTAAAAAGATTTTTCGACAGTGCACTGAATTTGTCTCTGAGCAGAATTTTTGGAGTTACCGTGTATATCACCGAACCCTTGCCTGTCCTGAGTTGAATAAGATTATTGTTTCCCCGGATACGAGTTTATCTTTCCCAAACACAAAAATACTAAAAAAGGGGAAATCTTCCACCGTATGGCTTACTTCGGCAGGATCGCACAAGCTGGTCATAAAGAGATACAATATCAAGGGAATATTCCATGCACTGAAGAGATCTGTGCGCAGGAGTCGCGCTGCGATTTCCTGGAAAAGTGCCCATATCCTGCAATCACACGGAATTATGACCGCGCAACCAATAGCGATGATAGAGAAGCGTTTTGGTTTGCTCCGTCGGCACGCCTGGTTTATCAGCGAATATTTAGAGGGGCTTGATGCCAGTCATTTGTTTCGTGATGAAAAACTGTCTTTTGATGAAAAGAGTGCGGAAGTTCACCACATTGTAAAGCTGTTTGAACAGCTCCGGGATTACAAAATCTTCCATGGAGATATGAAGGCCACCAATATTTTTTTCACAAACACAGGCACTGCCCTTATTGACCTTGATTCACTAAAGCAATACCACTCTCAATTTTTTTTTAAACGTCTCCACAGACGGGATGTTTCCAGGTTTATAAAGAACTGGGAGAATGTCCCTGCTATCCATGCCTTATTTGTCAGATTACTTGGTAAGGGTTGATCCTGTTAACAAATTTTTTCTGAACCATCGGCCCAGGTCTTATACAGCTCCTGATAAAGGGCGCTGTTCTCCATTAACTCCTCATGGGTTCCGCGGTCTATTATTCGACCCTGGTCAATGACTATAACATGATCTGCGTGAATGATGGTGGAAAGCCTGTGCGCAATTACAATAGTTGTCCGGTCCTTCATTACCTCTTCAAGGGCCTTCTGGACCGCCTTTTCAGAGACGCTGTCAAGGGCGCTTGTGGCCTCATCCAATATAAGCAAAGGAGGGTTCCTGAGCACTGCCCTTGCCAGTGCTATCCTCTGGCGCTGCCCTCCGGACAGATTGAGCCCCCTTTCTTCCAATATCGTATCATAGCCCTGAGGAAGCGCGGCAATAAAGTCATGGGCATGAGCGATCTTTGCCGCTTTTTTTACGTCTTCCAGCGTGGTTTTCCCGGACAGGCCCGCTGCAATATTCTCATATATTGTGTCGCTGAACAGGACAACGTCCTGGGTGACTATAGCCATCTGGTGTCTCAGGTCAGCGAGGGAGATCTTTTGGAGATCTGTACCGTCCCATAGTATCGCCCCGGAAGAAGGATTATAAAATCTCGGTATCAGATCAACCAGGGTACTCTTGCCCGCTCCGCTGGGACCTACAATGGCAAAGATCTTTCCTGCTGATATGGTTATATCTATTTCCCTTAAAACCTGTGTATCTGTCCCAGGATAGGAAAAAGAGACCTTTTTATATCTGATTTCCTTGTGCAGTCCTTCAAGTCTCTGTCCCTGGCTTTCTTCCTTACCCTGGTCAAGAAAGTGGCCTATTCTTTCGAAAATACCGAGAGTCTCTTGAAGCTGTGCGAAAGAACCACCCAGTTTTTTCAGGGGCGCAAAGGCCATGACTATGGCCGTAAGAACGGAAAAAAAATCTCCAGGAGTCATCTCCCCATCGGCAACAAGGCTGCCTCCATAGCCCAGAATTGCTGCAACAGCAAGGCCGGAAAGGGCCTCTACCAGGAACTTGGTCCCTTCTCTCAGGCGGATGACCTTTGACATCTGGCGATAGGTTGTCTGATTTTCTTTTACAAATTGACAGTCCTTGACCTTCTCCATACCGAATATCTTTACGACCCTGAAGCCTTGAAGGACCTCGCTTACCCGATGCGTCAAAATGGACAGATACTCTTGGACCTTTTTCCGGCGTATTCGAACGAGTCTGGAAAGAAAACGAGTCCCTAAAGCAATAAAAGGAAGCAGAGTAAAGCTCAACAGTGCCAAGTCCCACCGCCGGTAAAGTGCCACTCCTAAAAGGACTATGACGGTTGGTATCTGGAGCAGGAATTCTCTCAGGCTCTGAGAGAGGATATTGCTCAGCGCACCGACGTCGTTCATAAGCCTTGATAGCATGTCCCCACTCGTGGAACGGGATATAACAGAGACAGGCAGACGAATCAGGTGAGAGAAGAAGCGGTCCCTCAGATCTCGGACCAGTTTCATGCCGGCAGTACGCATTAAATACGATTGGAGGAAGCTGCATGCACCACGGAGGATATAGAGAACAATAATGCCGAGGGGCAGCAGATATATATATTTGTAATTACCCTGGACAAAGATCTTGTCCATAGCGGGTTTCACGAGCCAGGCTATTGCGCCGTTAAGTCCCGATACGAAAAGACTGAAAACAGTGGCCAGGAGTACGCGTGGAACGTATGGCCGGATAAGTGAGATCAGCCTTTGGCAGAGGGTCGGATTAACAGGATCACTTGCGGGCTTCTGCCTTGAATTTGAGCAGGGTTCCGGCTTATTCGGATTATTGTCGAATGTCTTCACAACAGAGGAAGATACATGATACTTTGTGTCATGTCATCAGGGTCTGTATATTGTATGGGCAACGAATAGACCGTCTAATTTATGGTAAACTGATCATTGTCTACTATCCATGCTGAAACAGGCAAGGCGGCACCGAAAAGGCTGGAAATCGCAGGACACTTCGTGCATTTTGATGATGGTAAATTGAAAGAACGCGGTGATTACTGGAGCAAGGATGAAGATATCCTTAAAACGGTGAAACTCATTAAGGAATCCGAACACACCAGGTCATACAACCATGTGCTTATCTATGCCCATGGAGGTCTGAACAACCCCGCTGCATCGGCAAAACGTGTCGCGGCATTAAAGGATGGCTTCAAACGTAACCGCATATATCCCTTCCATATCATGTACGACACGGGTCTGGTTGAGGAATTTAAGGATGCCGTGGTCCGAGCCTTCAGCGGCGAGCGTACCGAAGGATTTTTTCAGAACCTGCAGAATAAATTGATTGAACAGAGTGATCTGTTGATCGAAGACTTCGTGCGTAAGCCGGTTACTCCCATCTGGGAAGAGATGAAGAACGATACTCTGTCTGGTATCCCGTGCTCTTGAGCGGCAAATCGACAGACTTCTGCTGGGCATGCAGCGATATGCAAAAAAGTTGACCTGGCATCCAGGTATGTCTGTCCATTATTCCAACGGTAAAAAGGGCGTTAGCACCACCACCTCGCATGGTGGGTTTGATAAAGATGTCAAGACAATGAACACGATTATGACTCAGATATTAGGAAGGACTCCGGCAAAACCGTTTATTGAAAACGAGATGAAAGGATATTGATATATTGGACTGAGCAAAGAGGTGCTATCATCCTGATCTCTTTTCGGGACGACGTTTTCAACGATAGATGTTGTATGGTATGGTGATCTTGAAAAAGAGAGTAAAATATAATTATTATTTGAAGGTCTCAGAGGATAAATAGTGGTGAAAACAATATATTTTTCACTATATTTTTACTATATGTCCTGGTTAAACGCGCTATTTTTTTGATATACATTGGCAATATTTTCAGTGTGATCAAGGGGGCTCAATGGATATTTTTCAGCTATTTGCGGTAGGAAAGGTAAAAAAGGATTCAGAAATTGAGACCATAGAGATTTATGAGGAGTATGCCGATGCCCTGTTGGGTCTGGATCAGTTTTCCCATGTCATAGTGCTATATTGGTTTCATAAAAACGATATTCCAGAGAAAAGAGGCGTCTTGCGTGTTCATCCCAGACATAATATGAACAACCCGTTAACAGGTATATTTGCCTGTCATTCTCCTTGCAGACCCAATCTCATAGGTCTTTCAGTCTGTAAGATTTTGTCCATCAAGGCCAACATCATCCATATTGATTCAATTGATGCCTTCAACGATTCACCGGTAATAGACCTTAAATCATATATTACTTCCATGGACAAGATGAAAGGTGCCTTTATGCCGAGCTGGGCAACCCGGCCTCGACCTTCTCGTCCATAGATGGTAAACGTTCAGAGATTCAGGGTTCAAAGGTCCAGGGTTCACCGAAAATCAGGAATATATACTAAACGAAAGTGAAGAGAGAAAAATCCGACCCATTGAAGCGCATTGCTTTGGTCTCAACACCATGGCCTCTTTTCAGCCGTCCTTCTATTCAACTCGGAGCGCTGAAGGCATATCTGGGTACGCAGTTTTCCGATCTGGAGGTAGATGCGCACCATTTTTATTTAAAGGTAGCAGAGACCATCAGTTACAAGCTCTATCAGGTTATTTCTGAAAGGACGTGGCTGGCGGAAACCATATACGCCGCTCTCCTGGTCCCTGAGCAGTTTGAGCACGTAGAAAGGGTCTTCTGCCGAGAGACCTCAAGGAACCCTGTTGCCCGCAAGGCAGGTCTCAAAAACCTGGCCGCTCAAGTCAAGAAGGTATCAGATGCCTTTATTGACAGTATAGACTGGGGATGCTTTGGTTTGGTTGGTTTTTCAGTATGTCTTTGTCAACTCACATCCGCCCTCTATTTTATAAAAAGCATCAAACGGAGGTTTCCGCATCTCTGTATTGTTGTAGGGGGGTCTATGTTTGCAGGAGAATCAACTCGGAAGTTGTTTCAATTGTTTCCCGAAGTAGACTTTCTGGTAAATGGTGAGGGCGAGATTCCGCTGAGCCAACTCGTTCGTCATCTCAGAGATTCCCGCGGCAACGCGGGAATACCTCCAATCACCGGGGTTGTATCGCAGAAGGCCGCAGGCAATGACATTCCGGTTGCCTTCAGCCAAATGGAGACACTGAGTAATCTCCCCCCGCCTGACTACGATGACTATTTTAACCTGCTCAAGACCTTCGGCCCGCATAAGACCTTTTTTCCGACACTGCCAGCCGAGATATCCCGGGGATGCTGGTGGCGTCGGCCACAAAAGGCTGCGAAATACTCCGGGTGTGCCTTTTGTAACCTGAATTTGCAGTGGAGCGGTTACAGGTCAAAGTGCCCATCACAGGTGGTATCTGAGATCGATAACCTGACCACAAAGTACAGGACGCTTTCTGTGGCTTTTATGGACAATCTGCTTCCGATAAAGAGGTCAGGAGATATTTTTGCCGGGCTTGGCAAGCTGAATAAGGACTTTCGCCTGTTTGCCGAGATAAGGGCTACAACCCCTAGACATGTATTGGAGGCTATGCAGATAGCGGGGACAGAAGAGGTCCAAATAGGTATTGAAGCCCTCAGCACAAGGCTGCTTAAAAAGCTCAACAAGGGGACCACGGCCATCCAGAACCTTGAGATCATGAAACACTGCGAAGAACTCGGCATAGTAAACGTCTCAAATTTGATATTACATTTTCCTGGCAGTGACTCTCTGGATGTGAAGGAAACCTTGCGAAATCTCGAGTTTGCTTTGTCATTTCATCCTTTAAGGTTTGTCCATTTCTGGCTCGGTCTGGAAAGCCCTGTGTGGCAGGATACCAATGCCTTCGGAATTAGAACTGTTTCCAATCATTCGAACTATGCTGCGATATTACCGTCTCATATTTTCACCTCCATGAGTTTTATGATTCAGTCTTATCGCGGCGATCTTGGGCTTCAAAAAAAGATCTGGCAACCAGTCAAGAAAAAGGTAAGGGAATGGAAGAAAAGCTATGCCGAACTTCACAGAACTCCTTTCAGCACACCCATCCTTAGCTTCCGGGATGGCCGGAAGTTTTTGATAATAAGCCAGAAACGAGTCAGGGCCGAACCGTCAACGCATCGACTTGTAGGGACATCCAGGGCCATTTATCTTTTCTGCCAGAGGCATCGTTCACTTAAAAGAATTTTGGCACAATTTCCTGGAATAGCTCAGGACAGGATCGTACCTTTTTTAAGGATGATGGTAGATAAAAGATTGATGTTTGAAGAAAACGGGAAATACCTGAGCCTGGCCATCCCGTTGAAACGGGCCATTAACTCAGAGTTCTCAAGCAGGAATAGGGCCAATACCTGAAAGTTTAGTGGATTTTTCTCTGGGAAGTAAGGTGCTGTGATGCCGGATAACAATCAAAATGTGATAGTTGGATGTTGTGGATTGGTTTGCTCTCAGTGTGGATCTTATACAGGTAAGAAATGCCGGGGCTGCCGGGGGGAAAGGCCTATTTTCCAAAATTGTAAAATCAGAAAATGTAATATCGACAATGGTTATGATACATGTGCTGATTGCAAAGATTTTCAGGATTTAAGGGAGTGCAGGAAATTGAATAATATAATTTCTAAAATATTTGGTTTTTTTTCCGAGACCAACAGAATTGAAGGTCTCAATCGTATAAGAGAAATAGGTCTTGAAAAGTTCAAGGCCGAGAACGTTTAGTCGATCTTTGAAGTTTGTTGTTTAATTCAGGATTTTTTAAAATGAGCCGAAAAAGTTTCTTGGAATTTCTATTTGACAATTGTAGCCAGGCTTTGAATAAATAGGGTAAATATTTCTTTGTTGTACTTGCCTTTCTTTACATCCGCTCCAATAATTTCATTCAATGCATCAAAAGGACTCATCGCACTTCTGTATGGTCGGTCATCATTGGTCAGCGCTTCATAGCAGTCTATAATGGCAATTATCTGAGAAAATTTCGCTAACTGACCTTCAGTTTTATGCAGTGGGTATCCTGTGCCGTCTGATTTTTCGTGGTGTTCAAGAGCAGTAATGGATAGGTATTTAATATATTCACCGTTTAATTTACATTCTTTTAAAATATTGTAACCTCTGGATGTATGACTTTTAATTTCTTCAAATTCTTCCTGATTTAGTTTTCTTTGTGCCTTAAGTAACTTTTGGTCAATTTTCGTTTTACCAACATCATGCAGTAATCCACACAGGCCAAGCAATTTTGTTTCCTCCCTTGTAAGATTAATATAAGATGCAAAACCTAAGGCAAGTGCCATGACACTGATAGAATGTAAGGTCGTTGAATAGTCTTTATGTGATATATCTACCAAATGTCTAATAATATCATTCTCTTTTGAATAGTCGCTGACTAAAATATTTACTGTATCATTTAAACCTTCAATGCTTCCACTTTTTGGTTCTTCTAATGTTTCTCTTACAATACTAATAAGTGATTCTTTTACGTTTTCAGGATTGCCTAATTTAATATCATTTTCTATTTTTTTATTAAATGCTCTTTGGGCTTCTTGAATGCCTTTTATTTTGTCTGATGATTTGATATATAAAGTAGATGGATATATATTTTCTTTGATACGCATTTCATCTATAGTTATTCCTTTATTTTTGTATAGGATAAATTTATCCTTCTCTACTTTAATATAAAGAGGTACTTCTTTATAAAAACTTAACTGCGATTTCCTCGCTTGGATGTAACGAGTGTTTTTAGTCATTTTAAAAGCATATTTTTGATTTTCAGAGTTTATATCTTTCAATATATCAGTATTATGCAGGCAACCGAAGATTTTCCACATTTTTTATGTTATTGGCCCTCATATAGTCCCTGATTCCGGCCGGCAAGTCCTCTGCAGTACTCGGCCTTATGAGTGTTGCCGTACCGATTTGAACCGCCCTTGCACCGGCCATAAGGAACTCAAGAGCATCATCTGGAGTAATGATACCACCAATACCGATTACAGGAATATCCACAGCTCGAACTACCTGCCAGACCATGCGCAGGGCAATGGGTTTGATCGCCGGACCTGAAAGTCCTCCAAATACGTTTGCCAGGGCCGGGCGTCTGAATTTAATATCTATAGCCATACCCAGCAGTGTGTTTATGAGAGAAATGGCGTCCGCCCCTGCGGAGGCGACTTTCCGGGCAACTTCGGTAATATCAGTGACATTTGGTGTGAGCTTTATTATTACGGGAAGGCCCGTGGCTTTCTTAACTGCATGGGTAACACTTGCCGCTGCTTCAGGATCTGTCCCGAATGCAATACCACCTGCCTTCACGTTCGGACACGAGATGTTTACCTCAATGGCCTCGATACCTTCCTCCCTGTCGAGCCTTTTTGCCATTTCAAAATATTCTTCAACTGAGTTTCCAAGGATATTGACAATCAAAGATGTCTGTATGTTTCTCAGACAAGGGAGTTTGTCCCTGATAAATACCTCTATTCCTATGTTTTCAAGGCCTATCGAGTTCAAAAGGCCGCAGGGGGTTTCTGCTAAGCGAGGGGGAGGGTTTCCTGACCGAGGTCTTATAGAAAGGCCTTTTATTATAATTCCACCTAGCTTATCTAAGTCAAGGAGACCATCTAATTCCATTCCGTAACCGCAGGTCCCTGAAGCAAGCAATACGGGATTTTTAAGCCTGAGAGTGCCTATATTGATTGAGAGATCGGGGCATACGGGGATTGTTTTTTTTTGATTAATCACGAATTTTATCCCCAATGTACTTGATCCGCGTCAAATACCGGTCCTTCTTGGCATACATGGAGAAAACCCTGGCTATTTGACTTCGGAACGGCACAGCCCAGGCACAGTCCTGTACCACAAGCCATGGCAGCTTCAAGTGAAACCTGACATGGTATATTCCTTTTGCGGGCCATATGATAGACAGCCTTCATCATAGACCACGGACCACAGGTATAGATCTGGGCCATGTCGGTAATTTTCTGGAGCGTTTGATTCAATAATTCCGTTATCACTCCCCTTTGTCCAAGGCTTCCGTCTTCGGTTATAATATGAAGATATCGGGTAAGTCTGGAGAAGTCTTCAATGGTCGGGATTTCAGAGGCATTTTTCGCCCCAATCAAGACAATAAGTCTGTGGGGTTGTTTGATCCTTTGTGCCAAAAGGAGCAAGGATGCAACGCCAAGACCTCCACCTACCAGTATGGATGGACAATCATGAATTAATCTGAAGCCCTGCCCAAGAGGTCCCAGCACCCTGATTATTTCTCCGGGGCGCCGTTTTGAGAGCAGGCGGGTGCCTTTTCCAACCTCTTTATAGAGAAAGCTGATTTTTCCATTCGAACCGGTCTTGTAGATGGATAGGGGCCGGCGAAGAAGAGGGTCTCTGCTATTATCGTCTTGAACCTCAAGCATGCAAAACTGTCCTGGATTGGCGGAATCCATAATTGCAGGCGCATTGACAGTAAGCAGGAAAATACTATGCGCAAGTCTTGTCTGTTCTACAATGTTGGCAGGTATGTCGAATCGGGACATCAGGGCTTCCAGATAAGAGAAATGGCCGTTGATGTAAACAGGATTATGCTTATGGCCCCGTTAAAGGTAAAAAATGCCATATTCATACGGGAAAGGTCTTTTGGGTTTACAACCAGCCTTTGCATTACCAGGAGTGCAAAGGTGGCCAGTAAGCCGCAGTAGTATATCCAGTTGAGATGTGCCAGAAATCCTACGAAGACAAGGCTGATAAAGGCCAGAAGGTGGAATATGCCTGAAATCCAGAAGGCCTTCTTTATTCCCCACCTTGCCGGTATTGAGTACAGGCCTTGTTCCCGGTCAAAATCATAGTCCAGGCAGCCATATAAAATGTCGAATCCCGCCACCCAGAAAAGTACGCCAGTGCTGAGGATCAGAGGAAGGAATTCTACACTTCCCTTTACTCCAATCCAACCGGCCATAGGGGCTAGGCTCAGGGCCAGGCCCAGAAAGAGGTGGCACATGGATGTGAATCTCTTTGTATATGAGTAGCCGAGCAGGACAGCCAGGAAAGCCGGGGAGAGGATAAATGCAAGGAGGTTCAGCTCGTAGGCTGACAGGAAGTAAATCCCCGAAGCAGCTATTACCATGATCCAGGCATCCCTTGCCTTGACAATTCCCTTGGGGAGTGCCCTCTCTTTTGTGCGGGGATTTTTTGAATCAAAGGGGATGTCAACTAAACGATTGAAACCCATTGCAGCCGTCCTGGCCCCAAACATAGCCACCAGAATCCACAGGGATGTCCAGAGGTCAGGTGGCCCTTCGGCACCTAAAAACGCACCCAGATATGCAAAAGGCAGGGCAAAGACAGTGTGCTCGAACTTTATCATTTCAAGCAGTATCCAGACCTTTGAAATTGGTGATTTAATTACCTGGTAATGTGGCGATCGCACCCAGTTATCCATAACTAATCAATTCCGTGCCATCTCCTCAGGTCTTTTACTTCAAATCCAATAAATTCCGCCAATCTGCCGGCAAAGAATAACGCCATTTCATCAATATTTCCGGGTTGATGATAGAAGCTTGGCATTGCAGGATATATAACGGCCCCGGCCTCTTCTGCCAACAGCATATTTTGTAAGTGGATTCGATTCAAGGGGGTTTCTCTGGGAACCAGGATAAGGGGCCTGTGTTCCTTTAGGAAACAGTCAGCCGCCCTGTGGATCAGGTTCAGGCTGAATCCATGAGCTATGGATGCCATGGTTCCCATTGTACAAGGGATGATTATCATGGCTTTCCATCTACATGAACCACTTGCGGGGGCAGCGGCCAGGTTGTCCGGTCTGTAAACTGTATGTGCCGTCCTGATCATGGTCTGAAAACCGTCTTCTTTGATCTCAATCCTGGATACCTGTTCCCCTGTTTTTGAAACGATAAGATGGAAGTCCTGGCCCAGGTCTTTTAGGATTTCTATTAATTTAAGGCTGTATATAGATCCACTGGCCCCGGTAATTGCAAGCAGGATTGGATCCCGGCCCTTAAGCTTCATCATGTCTTAAGTCCCAGCTTTGGCCACAACCCATCAATCTTTTTAATGATTTCAGATTTCATTGTTATTACATTTGGCCACTGTCTTGTAAATCCCTCTTCCTTCCATTTTTTTGTGCAGTCTATGCCCATCTTACTCCCATAAAGGGGGAGTGGTGATGCATGATCTAATGCATCGACAGGCCCATCCGCGAAGACTATGTCTCTTCTCGGGTCTATGTTGTTACCCAGGCGCCATAATACCTGTGACAGGTCCTGTACGTCCACATCGTTGTCGAAAATAAAGATTATCTTGCAGAACATCATCTGACCGAGACCCCAGAGGGCATGCATTACCTTGCGGGCATGCCCGGGATAGCGTTTGTCAATGGATATAAAGGCCAGGTTGTGGAATACCCCTTCAAGTGGAAGGTTCATATCCAAAATTTCAGGCAAGGTCTTTTTTATCATGGGGAGAAAGAGACGTTCAGTGGCCTTTGCCATGTAACAGTCTTCCTGTGGAGGTTGTCCAACAATGGTGGCCGGATAGATAGCATCTTCTCTGAAAGTCATGCAGGTTACATGAAAGACCGGGTATTGATCAGCCAGGGAGTAATATCCGGTATGATCACCAAAAGGACCCTCTATACGCCGTTCTTTGGGCTTGACATATCCTTCGAGAACTATCTGGGATGAGGCTGGAATCTCCAGATTCACAGTCAGGCATTTTACAAGCTCGACCGGTTCTTCTCTCAGAAATCCTGCAAAAATGCATTCATCTACATCATCAGGAAGGGGCGCGGTCGCCGCATAGGTCATGGCCGGGTCAGGTCCTATGGCAACGGCAACCTCCAGGCGCTGTCCCATTTTCTCAGCAATCCTGTAATGGTGTGCCCCGCCTTTGTGCGTGTGCCAGTGCATGCCGGTTGTCTTTTTGTCAAAGACCTGCATGCGGTACATGCCGACGTTTCTGATCCCGGTCTCTGGGTTACGAGTGAAGACGAGGGGCAAGGTTATGAAGGGGCCCCCGTCCTCTGGCCAACAGTGGAGAACCGGAAGGCGGGTCAGATCCACATCCTCACCTTTATACACTATTTTTTGACAGGCGGCCTTGTGCACAGTTTTTGGAAAGGCGTTTTTCAGGCGTTTGAGCTTAGGTATTATTTTCAGTTTTTTAAATAAGGTGTCAGGTGCTTCTGATTGGACAAAATTCAGGATTTCATCTCCAAGAGAATCGAGGTCAGGTACTTCCAGTGCCAGTGACATTCGCCTGTATGATCCAAAGGTATTCATGAGCACAGGCATATTGAATCCTGAGACATTTTCAAAGAGGAGGGCCTGTCCAAACCTTTTGCAGACCCTGTCGGTGATCTCTGTTATTTCCAGGATTGGACTGACAGGCTCTCTGATCCTGACAAGTTCCCCATGTTTCTCGAGTTTTTTGATAAAATCCTGAAGATCGCGATAAGCCATGGTTTTTTACCTGCCTTTCATTATTATCCAAAACAAATTGATAGTATAGTACCTTAGTTGTATTTTCGCGTTTTTTGTGGACGAATAAACTGATTTTTCTCATCTCAAAAAAATGCCTCACATTGGTTTTCTTGAGCGGAATCATTTATTAAATCCATTGTTAAGTCAGAGGTTATTTGTGCTCTTTCTTCTGTCTCCCTCATGGCCAATACCACCACCCAGATCTGTAGCTGCCTTCAGTGTTTGCCTGTCTTCTAGACCTGGAAGCCTTCCTGTTGCCAGAAGAACAGCCTGGGCTCGGTTGGCTCCACCAGGGATATATCTTATAGATTCAGAAAAGGCCTTATATGTTTTAAATTTTTGCATTGAGTAAATATTTTAACTATAATCAGTGTCATCATACCCTTCTTGACGCTGACAGGCCAGTATGTTAAACATTCCCGCCTGTGGGGTTGTAGCTCAGATGGGAGAGCGCTTGAATGGCATTCAAGAGGCCGGCGGTTCGATCCCGCCCAGCTCCACCAATTTGAAAAATTGTTATTAAAAATTTGATAGAAAGATTCAATGATAATCCTGAACCGTGTTTCTGAACCTTTGAGTGTCTAGAGAATACTTGAATACTATAAGGAGGGCCCATCCGGGTTTTTCTTAATGAGTACGGGCTCCTGCTAATGAGAAATTGGCCTTCTTCTGCAGCAGGAGTCTTATTTTTTTAACCCGCAGCCTGATGAAAATGTCTGACTCTAAATACAAGAATAAAGACCCTGATCGAGAACTTGGGCTTCGGGAAGAGGAGCTGATACTCAAGGCAACGAAGGAAATAGTAGTAAAATTTATAGAAATGGGAAGGGTCACGCCTACATCCTTTGAAGAGGTCTTTACGCTTGTATACCGGACGGTTGCATCTGCTAAATCAAAACAGAGCAGATAACCAAAAAAATCTTTTCAACCTCCTGAAATGCAAAAAAAATATGACATGGATTTGTCGATAGGAAAATTCAGAAACCTCCCTCCTTTCTTAATGGATGATTAAGAATAGATGCTGCCATTTTGTACAAATGCCAAGGAATTTAAGCAGGTATGATCCAGTAATAGCCATCAAATTCACTGAGTGAGGATTCATTTTTTGTCTTGACAGCCGGGTTCTCTTATGATAGTTCAATCCACCAAAGTCAGTGATATTTGACATGGACAAAGGTCAAAATAGCACCTTGACTTTAAATGTGGAAAGGCATATACAAAAAATACTAAATATATTGAATAATGATTTTTCTTAACAATGGTGCTAACGCTGAAGTGTAGTTCAGCTTCCTGCATTGTTAAATAGTTTGGGATTTTTCTGTGAGAGGAGGGCTATTGGCATGATGAGCGGTTTTGAGACTATTGTCATGTATCTTGGCATGTCGCTGTTGGTAGTGATTCTCATGCTTGCCGGAGCTTATATTCTTGGGCCTTCTCGTCCCAACCCCAGTAAGAACAGTACCTATGAATGTGGTGTACCGCTTCTGGATCCCAGCCGTACCCGTTATGATGTCAAGTATTTTCTGGTTGCTATACTATTTCTGGTGTTCGATTTGGAAACAGTTTTGATCTACCCCTTGGCTGTCAGATACCATGAATTGGCTGCAATTGGGTGGGGAGCTTTTTGTGAGATATTTATTTTTGTGGCGATCTTGTTGGCAGGTCTTATTTATGCCATAAAGAAAGGCGCCATAGAGTGGGATTAGGGGGATAAGTCGTATGGCAACTGAGGCTTATAATGGTGGCGGATGGATTGCTACCAAGCTGGAGTGGCTGATTAACTGGGGACGCAAAAGATCACCATGGCCCCTCCCTTATGGTACCGCCTGTTGTGGTATTGAGATGATGTGCGCTCTGGCCGCAGGTTACGATATGGCAAGATTCGGGGCGGAGCGACCCAGCTTTTCTCCACGTCAGGCAGATGTGCTGATACAGGCAGGGACCATAACCCTCAAGATGGCACCTGTTTTCAAAAAGATATACGATCAGATGGCTGAACCTAAATGTGTTATTTCCATGGGTGCCTGTGCATGTACCGGAGGGGTTTTTAGGACCTATTCAACGCTTCAGGGTATAGACAAGCTGGTACCTGTGGATATCTACATTCCAGGCTGTCCTCCAAGGCCTGAGGCCCTGCTGCAGGCCCTATTGATGTTTATTGAAAAGACAGAGAAGAGTCATCCTATTATACATAAGAAGTACTCTGACTTATTGGTGGGTACCTAACCATGGATCTCAAGAAGAGAGTGGAACAGTGTCTCGGGCCTGAAAACCTTGTTGTGGCGATGGCTGAATGTCAAGGTGATCTCAGTGTGGAAGTTCCCAAAAGCAGTATTCTTGATGTAATGCACCTTCTACGGGATACGCCTGGCCTCGGTTTTAATTTTTTGAGTGATGTGTTCGGAGTAGATAACCTGGATTTTAATAAGTCGAAGAAAAAGCCTAAAGAAAAGACAGAAGAAGGTGAGGGGGTAGAAGAAATAACGACGAAAGAGTCACTTCCACCCCGTTTTGAAGTAGTTTACCTGCTGCTTTGTCTTGAACGAAACGAGCGTTTGCAGGTAAAGGTACGCGTGGCAGAAGATGATATGGAGGTGGACAGCCTGTATAGCATTTGGAAGGCTGCAGATTGGCCTGAACGCGAGGCATTCGACATGTACGGCATACGTTTTAAGGGACATCCCAATCTTAAGAGACTCTTGATGTGGGACGATTTTCCGGCCTACCCGCTTCGCAAGGATTATCCTTTGGAGGGGCAGGGGGAAGAACGCCACCTGATATACGATGACTAGGAGAAATTAAGTTGAATCAGAATCTTACTCCTCAGACAGGTCACGGAACAGGTGACTATGTAACTGTAAATATCGGTCCATCTCATCCGGCGATGCACGGTACTCTTCGCGTGATTGCCCTGACCGACGGAGAGTCTTTGATAAAGGCCGAGCCTGAGATAGGATATCTACACCGTGGTGTGGAGAAATTAGGGGAGAATCTTTCCTACCATCAATTTATTCCCATTACGGATAGGCTCAATTACTGTTCCGCGATTCCCAACAATGTTTCATATGAGATGGCCGTGGAGAAATTGATGGGTCTTGAGGTCCCTGAAAAGGCCCAGCTCATTCGGGTCATAATGATGGAACTTGCCCGGATTGCGGATCATCAGGTTTGTGTAGGCATCCTTGGCGTGGATCTTGGTGCCTTTACACCCTTCTTTTATCTCATCATACAGCGTGAGGAGATCTATGAGATATTTGAGTGGTTCAACGGAGCAAGGCTTACCAACACCTTTGGCCGTATCGGAGGAGTTGATGCCGATCTGCCTGACGATTTTGAAGAAAGATGGAATGAGCTTAAGCCCAATGTGCGAAAGGCCAACGAAGAAACGGAAAAGCTCCTTACTCACAATCGCATCTGGATGGACCGTACCATAGGCGTCAGTGCATTTTCCGCAGAGGATGCCCTGAACTGGGGCTTTACGGGTCCGTGCCTCAGGGCATGCGGTGTCAAGAGGGATTTGAGGAAGGACGAGCCCTATTGCATGTATGATAAGTTTGACTTCGAGGTACCGGTTGGAAAAAATGGGGACGTATTTGATCGCTATATCGTGCGTATGATCGAGATGGAGCAGTCGATCAAGATCATTGACCAGGCATATAAGCTTTATAAAGAGATGCCCGCTGATGCCCCTCTTATGGCACGGGTACCCAAAGTCATAAAACCCCCGGCAGGCGAAGTGTATAGTGCCCTTGAATCTCCTAACGGAGAGCTGGGCTTCTTTATAAAAAGCGATGGTTCCGCGAACCCTTACAGAATAAGGATAAGGCCTCCATGTTATATGATCTATCAAGCCTTTCCTGAGTTGGTCAAGGGTGAGCTGATAGCCGATCTGGTTGCCTGTCTCAGTAGTCTTAATGTCATTGCCGGTGAGCTGGACCGGTAAGGAGGCTGATGCCAATGGATGACTGGCTAGTCGCAATTATTAAGGTCGTTGGTATCTGGGTATGGGTTTTGCTCATAGCCGTGGTCATGACCTGGGTGGAGAGGCGAGGTGCAGGTTTAATACAGGACAGGCCGGGTCCTAACCGTGCAGGTCCCTGGGGACTGTTCCAGCCTTTAGCAGATGGAATCAAGCTCTTTACCAAGGAAGAGATAATACCGACAAAGGCCCAGAAGTTCCTTTATATCATCGGCCCTGCGCTTTTTTCCCTTCCAGCCTTTTCAGCTTATGCGGTTGTGCCCTTTGGAGATAAGATTATTCTTGGGGGCAAGGAGATAATACTGCAGGTCTCTGATGTAAATATCGGGTTTCTCTATATTTTAGCCATTGGTTCTATGGCAGTGTATGGCGTAATACTGGGGGGTTGGGGCTCAACGAATAAGTATTCGATCCTGGGTGGTTTAAGATCTACTGCCCAGATGGTTTCATATGAAGTGGCTTTGGGCCTGGCTCTTCTGGCTGTTGTTTTCGTATATGGCACTTTCAGCCTCAGGGATATGTCACTTGCTCAGCAGGGGACCTTTTTGGGATTTCTTCCAAACTGGGGGATATTTAAACAGCCGTTAGGATTTATTCTATTTATCGTGGCCGCCTATGCAGAGGCCAATCGTGTGCCGTTTGACTTGCCTGAGGCGGAAAGCGAAATCGTCTCGGGATACCATACGGAATATGGATCCATGCGTCTGGGGCTTTATCTCTTTGGAGAGTATGTAAATCTGGTGACCATATCCGGCGTCATTGTGGCTTTATATTTTGGCTCCTGGCACTTGCCGTATATTGATTTGGGAGCGTATCTTGGGCCCATATCATGGGGAATAGTTTCTTTCTGTATATTTTTCCTGAAGGTGTCCTTCTTCCTATGGTTGTTTGTGTGGGTCAGGTGGACCCTGCCTCGCTTCAGGTATGATCAGGTTATGGGTCTCGGGTGGAGAGGGCTGATTCCTCTTGCCCTGTTTAATATCTTTATTACTGCGCTGTTTATTCAGCTTACGGTCTAATCGGAGCTCATCATGGCCAAGCCGGTTGTCAAAAAGGAATACACCCTAACTGAACGGATCTATTTATGGGAGATCCTCAAGGGTATGAAGCTCACGTGGGGACATTTCTGGTTCAACTTTAAGGCCTGCTGGAGGCCTGGGCCCCATACGATTCCAACATGTTGGCAGTACCCGGAAGATCGCACCAGGGAAATATCACCCGTATTTCGGGGTGAACATTATCTGCAGCGAGATGACAAGGGGAGAGAGGTATGTATTGCGTGTGGAATGTGCGCAAAGATCTGCCCTGCCAAGTGTATTACGGTAAAGAAAGGCAAGAGGGAAGAGGGTGAGGAAGATAAGTATGCTTCAAAGACATATCCGGCATCTTTTCAAATAGACCTTCTTCGTTGTATCTTTTGCGGTTTTTGTGAAGAGACATGTCCCAAAAACGCCATCGTTTTAGGACGAGAATTCGAACTGGCCAGGTTTAGCAAAGAGGAATGCATACTCGATAAACGTAAGCTGCTTTTAAACTATCGTAAGGCCAAGGAAGAGGGTAAGCTTAAACCGCCCAAAAAGCGTGTTCCAGTAGTTCCTGCGCCGCCGAAACCGGAGAAGGCAGAGGGTGGTGAGATAAAAAAAAGTAAGGCCGCGGCGCCAGGCAAAGCCCTGAAAAAGCCGGTTGAAAAGGTTAAAAGTACTGAACAGGTAGAGGCCACTCAGAATAAAGAGGCTGCGGAGAAGGAAAAATAAATAAGGTTGTGAGAAAAACTGTTAGAGGAATTGGGTGATTGATATGGATCTATATTTCTGGGTATTTGCCAGCATGTCAGTTCTGGCCGGGCTATTTACCATAGCCGCAAAGGACGCATTGCCCAGTGCCATGGGACTGCTTACGGTTTTTATTGCTCTTGCTAGCCTTTATCTCCACCTGCATGCCCCCTTGATCGCTATTTTTCAGGTTGCCATTTATGCCGGGGCCATCCTGATCCTGGTTGTATTTGTTATCATGCTTCTCATGACACCGGGTGAGAGAATGGGTGTTATTCAGGCCAATGCCTCATACAGGGGCTTAGGTGTGCTGCTTGGGTTGTGTTTAATTGGTTTGATAGCAGTCGGGACAAAGGGTGTGTCTGACATAGTGTCTATGAAGGCGCTTCCCCAAGGATTCGGAAACCCTTCAATATTTGGTGATTTGTTTTTCAGTGATTTTTTGCTTCACTTTGAAGTTGTATCAGTACTGTTGCTTGTGGCACTGATTGGCGGGATCTATCTGTGCAAGAAGAGACTTTGAGAGAGAGGGCTGAATGGCAACACTCACACACTATATAGTTTTGTCATCAATACTCTTTGGCTTGGGGACCATTGGTTTTCTTACAAGGAGAAATGCCTTGATCCTGTTCATGTCTATTGAACTTATGCTGAATGCCGTAAATTTGATGTTGGTGGCCTTTTCCAATTTTATGGGCGACATGGCAGGGCAGGTTATGGTTTTTTTTATTTTTGCGGTGGCTGCGGCCGAAGTTGCAGTCGGCCTGGCGATATTAATAGCGCTTTTCCGTCATGTGCGGGAGGTAGATATAACCAGGTTTAATGTTCTAAAATGGTAAAGAATACACATTCGGCTATGTTTTTTGCTGCGTAAACACCCTGTCTATGTAGGGAGCTATTCATGGAAGGTTATTTGTTTCTCATACCACTACTGCCTTTTATAGGATTTCTGATTAATGGCCTGTTGGGGCAAAAGATCGGGAAATCCGGTGTTTTCTGCATTGGCTGTTCCAGTATAGGCCTGGCATTTTTATTTTCCATCTTGGCCGTGTACCAACTGGCATGCAGCCCACCTGAAGACAGGTTGCTCGTCCAGGTCCTGTGGAGTTGGATGGCCGTAGGCAATCTGAATATAGATGTTTCTTTGATGATTGATCCGCTTTCCGCTGTGATGGTCCTTGTGGTTACGGGTGTAAGTTTTGTTATTCATATATATAGTACAGGTTACATGGCACATGATGAGTCGTACTGGAGGTTCTTCGCCTACCTAAATATGTTCGTCTTCTTCATGATAATGCTGGTCTTGGGCTCCAACTTTATTGTAATGTTTGTTGGCTGGGAGGGTGTAGGTCTTGCCTCCTATCTGCTGATTGGCTTCTGGTACAAAGAGAACGTGAATGCAGATGCGGGTAAGAAGGCATTTATTGTTAACCGGATTGGGGATTTTGGCTTTCTCTTGGGCATGTTCCTCATGTTCGTCACGTTTGGCTCCCTGGCCTATCTTGATGTATTCCCAAAGGCTGTTCACATGTATGAGCATGGTATGTTGGCCATGAATTCACCGGTAATGATAGCCATATGTCTTTTGCTTTTCTTGGGAGCAACCGGGAAGTCAGCACAGATCCCTTTGTTTGTCTGGCTTCCGGATGCCATGGCCGGTCCAACGCCGGTTTCTGCACTTATCCATGCTGCCACAATGGTGACTGCGGGTGTCTATATGGTAGCAAGGACCAATATTCTTTTCACTCTTGCTCCTACTGCGTTACTGGTTTTGGTATTAATGTCCGCAGCTACTGCATTCATTGCGGCAACCATTGGTATACTGCAGAACGACATTAAGAGAGTACTTGCATATTCTACTGTGAGCCAGCTCGGATATATGTTCATAGGGGTTAGTGTGGCCGCATATGGGGCAGGAATATTTCATCTCATGACACATGCCTTTTTCAAGGCGTGTTTATTCCTCTGTGCCGGATCTGTGATTCACGCTATGGGCGGGGATCAGGACATGAGGAGCATGGGAGGTCTTTGGAGAAAGATACCCATCACATATATCACTATGCTTTTTGCAACAATAGCGATTGCCGGTATTCCTCCTTTTGCAGGGTTTTTCAGCAAGGACGAAATCCTCTGGAAGGCATTCACGTTTCCATATTATCCTGTTGTAGGTAAAATAGTGTGGTTTATCGGCGTCATTGCCGCCGGGATAACGGCCTTTTACATGTTTAGACTCATTTTCATGACCTTTCATGGTAAGTTCCGAGGTACTGCAGAGCAGGCGCACCATTTACATGAATCGCCATTAAGCATGACAGGTCCGCTTATGATACTGGCTTTTCTCTCAGTATGTGGGGGCTGGTTGGGTATACCGCATGTAATAGGTAATCTTTTTGGGCATGTACCTAATGTCATGGAAAATTTCTTTGAGCCGGTATTTGCCAATTCACATGAAATAATTTCTGCCTACGCTGGTGTGCAACATCATTCCGCTGTTCTGGAGTGGATCCTTATGGCTGGTTCGGTGGCGGTTGCTATTGGCGGTATATCCCTGGCTTATCATATATACATCCGTCGGTTTGATATACTTCCTGATAGGCTTGCCGAGACGTATTCCATATATCATAAGCTTGTGTATAACAAATATTTTGTTGACGAAATTTACTACTACGTGATAGTCCTTCCGTTTTATTACCTGTCAATGTTCTTGTGGAAGGTGGTGGATGCGTTTTGTATTGACGATGTAGGAATAAATGGACAGGCATGGTGGGTACAGAGGGGATCAGGTGCGTTAAGGCTTGTCCATAATGGTTATGTGCATACCTACGGGGCATTTATGCTCCTTGGACTGGTTGTAATGCTCTGGTTTTTCATTGTATAAAATCGACTGGATCTTAATTTAGGGAAAAAGCTTGGAAAGAGCAGCTATGGAGTGTAGCAAAAAAAAAGGATCGAAGGGTAGATTATGAATGCTCCCATATTAACGTATGTAACCTTCCTGCCCCTGCTGGGAGTGCTGGCTATTCTCTTTATCCCACAGCGGAGTGAAGCAGGTAAGAATGCCATTCGCTGGGTTTCAATGGTAATATCCACATTGGTGTTTATTGTTTCGCTTAGATTGTACTTTGATTTTGATCCGGAGGTGGCAGGCTTCCAATTCATAGAGAAATATAGCTGGATTCCGAGTTACGGCATTACCTATTTTATGGGTTTGGATGGTCTTGCGTTCTGGCTTGTACTTTTGACTACGTTTCTTACTCCGCTCACAATCCTGTCCACTTGGACGGCCATTACAAAAAGGGTGAAGGAATTCCAGGTTGCGATGCTTGTCCTTGAGACCGCAATGCTTGGGACGTTTGTGGCTTTAGATCTCTTCCTTTTCTATGTATTTTGGGAAATTATGCTAATTCCCATGTGGCTGATAATAGGCGTGTGGGGTGGAGAACGAAGGATCTATGCTGCAATCAAATTCTTCCTTTTTACCGCAGTGGGTTCCTTTCTGATGTTGGTGTGTATCATCGGTCTTGTCTATTTTCATAATCAGCAAACCGGCGAGTTGACCTTCAATCTGCTTTCTCTATACAATACGGATCTGGTAAGGATATATGAAATATTATTCTTTGGTGCCTTTGCTCTGGCATTTGCAATCAAGGTCCCGATGTTTCCATTCCATACATGGTTGCCAGATGCCCATGTTGAAGCGCCAACTGCCGGGTCCGTGATTCTTGCCGGCATTCTGCTGAAAATGGGCACATACGGTTTTTTCCGTTTTGCAATGCCGCTTTTTCCTGAAGGATCTGCTTTCTTCGCGCCCCTTATTATTGTCCTTTCGATTATAGGCATTATTTACGGGGCAATGGTTGCAATGGTTCAACCTGATATCAAGAAACTGGTGGCATACTCTTCAGTATCTCATCTGGGTTATTGCATGATAGGGCTTTATGTCCTGAACCGGCATGGAGTGGAGGGGTCGATTCTTCAAATGATCAACCACGGCATTTCAACTGGCGCACTGTTCCTTTTAGTAGGTGTCGTATATGAAAGGCGCCATACCCGTATGATTTCTGAATACGGAGGAATTTGCAGGCCGATGCCGATTTATGCCTCCATATTTTTTCTTATAACGCTGTCAAGTGTTGGATTTCCAACCACTAACGGGTTCATTGGTGAATTTCTTATCCTGTTAGGCGTGTTTGAAGTTAATAAAGCTGCTGCTGTGTTGGCCGCTACCGGTGTCGTGCTTGGTGCAATTTATATGTTCTGGATGTTTCAGAGGGTTTTCTATGGCAGGATTTCCAACCCCAAGAATGAAAAACTTAAGGACTTGAATTTCAGGGAGTTGGCCTATCTCCTACCGCTGGTTGCAATGGTGTTTTGGATAGGTCTGTATCCCAATTTCTTCTTGAGCAAGATGCATAGTTCTGTGGATCACTTTATCAGTCAGGTCAAGATCTCTTCACCTGCTTCCCCTGTGGCGGTTGTGGAGCATCATGCCTCTGTTGACAAGACGCCTTTAGATAAGAGTGCGGCTAAGGAGTAGTTAATATGAGCGATCTTGGATTTTCCTTTAGCCTGAGTCAGCTATGGCAGGTAGCTGGGGGACAGATAATCCTGATTATTGCCGGCCTCGTGCTTATTTTTGTTGATCTTTGGCTATCAAGAGATGAAAAGACGGACCATGTAGTGACGATGGGTTGGCTTACAGCCCTGAGCTTTTTGGCCGCTTTATGGTACATGACTGGCCCGGGTTGGAGGCTCAACGAAATAGTCCTGGTGGAGGTCTTTTCCGCAGAGAAATTTGGCTTATTCGTATCAGCCATAGTTTTGATGGCAGGCATATTCGCGAGTCTCTTGAGTATAGGCTATTTGCGAAATAATCAACTGGGTAGATCAGAATATTTCATACTCCTTGTATTTGCGGTTTATGGCACTATAGCGATGGTGCAGTCGGTTGATCTGCTTATGATGTTTATCGCTCTTGAGGTGATGTCTCTGTCTGTGTATGTGCTGGCCGCATTTCTGAAGGATGACAGGAAGTCACAAGAGGGGGCCCTTAAATATTTCCTTCTTGGAAGTTTTGGATCTGCATTTTTCCTTTTTGGGGTTGCATTGTTGTATGGTTTGACCGGGACAGTGAATATCACTAAAATCGCTCAGTTACTGGCAATGGGTCCTCTTTTGGAGAATCCAGGGGTACTTGTCGCACTGGCTATGCTGATGGCAGGGCTGTTCTTCAAAATGGCCCTTGTGCCTTTCCATATGTGGACTCCGGATGTCTACGAGGGTAGTCCTGCGATTATAACCGGTTTTATGGCGACAGCGGTAAAGGCAGGGGCATTTGGAATATTTATCAAACTACTGAGCGTTGCGTTTACTCCGATGCTCGCATACAGCGGTCAACCTGAATTCCAATCTACGGTCAATCTTGCAGCCTTCGCAGCCTACTGGAAACCCCTGCTGTGGTGGCTGGCGCTCATTACCATGTTTGTCGGTAACTTGATTGCAGTTTCGCAGCGGAATGTCAAGCGCATGCTGGCGTATTCCTCAATTGCTCATGCAGGGTATATGGTTTTAGGAATTTTAGCAGCAAATGATGAGGGTCGCATGGGTGTGCTGTTCTATCTCTTTGCGTACACGCTGATGAATATGGGCGCCTTCGGTGTTCTCTATATCTTGGATGGGCAGGAAGGTAAGGCACAGACCCTGGAGGATTACCACGGACTGGGATTTAAATATCCCACGCTAAGTTTTTTGATGTCTTTATTTCTGGTTTCAATGGCAGGACTTCCTCCCACTGCTGGTTTTATTGGTAAGTTTTACTTGTTTGCAGCAGCAATAAAAGAGGGGTATTTGCTGCTGGCGGCGCTGGGTATTTTGACCTGCGTTATCGGAGTATATTACTACCTGCGTGTGATATGGATGCTGTATATGGTGGAGCCGTCCCATGAGGTCGTAGCCGGCAGAGTGGGTGTTATTTCAATGGTTGCATTGATAGCTGCTGCGCTGGGGATCATGTATTTTGGAATATTGCCGGATGGGTTGGCGCAGGTAGCTAATGTTGCCCAACAGAGCCTTGCACTGGTCTTCTGAGCGAGAGTCGACTTCTTCAGTTTCACACACACTAGCAAAGAAAGAAGGACCAGCCGATATATTCGTGGGCAGACGGGGTCTCAGGCTCCGGTTTTAACCCGGCGGCCTTTAAAAATATTTCATTCCATGTTCTCTTAGGGTATAGAGTTAAGTACAGTCGAGGGCCATGAGCTTGATTACTATTTGTATTGTCCCAACTTTGACTGAGTTTTGTTGCCAGTTTCTGTATTTCACTGTTTTTGCTAAAATTTTTAATAGTTGTGTTTGATGTGGCCTGAACAAGGGATTCAAGGCCATTGATCAATTTGTCTGATTTCCCTGGCCTGATATCGGGATCAAGAGGTAATACTAAATCCAATATCTCTGCAGGGGCCTCTCTGGGCTGTAAGGCTTCATAGGACTTATCAATCAGATCCTTTAACGCTAGGCTTTCCCCGATCGGCCATGGCTCTGGGTCAGTGTATTTTTGCCACAACAGTGCCCATGCCCGTAGCCGCTCTTTGGCCCTCAGGAGTGGTTTGATTGTAGGAGAATAAAGTTTCTGGAAACCGTCTGAAGAGCCTGTTATTTCCAATGGATCTTGCAATATCGACTTGAGTTTGTCTTCATGAATTGTCATTCTGTCGAGTTCTGTTTGCACTTCGTCATTTCGTCTATCTAGGTCCAATGAAAGCTGCAGGAATATTTGGGCATCCAGGAGCGGATCAGAGACTTCATCGCCCCTTAATTTTTTAAGAATACCCTGCAGAGATTCTTCTTCGCCTTTGGTTGCACTTAGTAGAGTAGAGGCCGGGATCTTTTCTCCCAGGCCCATCTCTTTTGCCCATGATTTCCAATTGTTGACAGTTTCAGTGAACCATCCAAGTCTGTCTTCCAGAGGGATCGGCACATTAGCTTCAATTTCCATGGAGCAGGTATTCGATATGGGTGATAAACTAGTAAAATTTTCTGTAGGTAATAATAAGGTCAGTTTGGAGAATACCTGATTAAGCCGCAGCATTGTATCACGGCGGAGATAGCTAGCCGGATATAACAGTCCATGTAAATTATTCATTTTATCATCCTTTGCAGATGGTGAAAGTGATATAGCATTTTATTTCCTTCTTTGGCTAGGTATAGTCTAACCCAGACATTTTAAAATTTGAAGTTTGAAGTGAATAATAGGTCTTAAAGTTAAGGTGTTTATTTTTTGTAATTTAAAAAAAACAAAATTAAAGCCAAATTTGTTAACCTTGGTTAACTCTGGGAGCGTGTAACTTCAGGCATTTATTTCAGCTTTATGTCTTACATTATTTGCTGTTTGAGGTTATGATTTTAAGATAGTGAGATCGACTGTCAAAGACAAAAGTAAAATGTCTAATCCGCAGGGGAAGAGTAATCATTCTATTTGTGCGAGAATTCGTGGCTATATTTCCCTCTTGCCCCAGTTTGTGGTTTTGTTGCTAAATTTATTAAAGGATGCAAGGGTACCCTCTACAGATAAGGCTATATTGGTGGCCAGTGTTGCCTATGTGTTAAATCCGGTTGATCTTGTACCTGATTGGATTCCCTTTGCTGGGCTGGTTGACGATGCTTACCTGGTGACTGTTGCCCTCCTGCGTTTAGTTCTTAGGGTTGACGAACAGGTGCTTAATGATAACTGGAGAGGGAGCGACGACCTGATACCACTTCTAAGAAAGGTGGCGGACGCAGCTGTGGCTTTTTTGCCGACGCGTATTCGCCGATCTATCTTTGCGAGGGTTCACAGACAACAATTATGAGGAGGGTATAAGTCATATCTGGTTCTCAAAAGGTGCGAATAGATATGCCCTGTGGGGTTTTATATAATCTATCCAATATTATAGTGGATCTTAACGGGACGATTACAGTCGATGGCGGTTTTGTTGACGGTGTTGTCGAGAGACTAAAAAAAATATCGGAAATAATGAATACCTATGTACTGACGGCAGATACAGGTCGAACCCTTGAGCATCTTACCGATCAGTTAGTTGGCGAATGTGGCACAAAGATCCATCAACTGAAATCCGGTAGGGGTGATCTACAGAAGCTTGCCTTTCTGGAAGAGCTCGGCAGTGATAATACCGTAGCCGTAGGTAATGGCCGTAATGATGCCCAGATGCTGAGAAAGGCCAGGTTGGGTTTGTGTGTCATTGGTGAAGAAGGGGCCTCTATTGATGCCTTGATGGCAAGTGACGCAGTTTTTTTTAATATTTGTGATGCAATTGATTTTTTTCTCAAACCTACACGAATGATAGCTACTCTGCGCAAGTAATTTTTTTATTTCGCTGACAATACCAAAATTATTTATTGATACCTAACGCATTAACTATGATTGGTTCCAGTTCGTCCCCGGTTACCATGCCAGTATAGTGTTTGAGAATTCGATGTTCTTTGTCAATTAAAAAAGATGCCGGAAGGGCGTAGATATTTCCGTAGTCCCTTATCACTTTTGATGTGGCAAGAAGTATGGGGTAGTTAATACTTAATGCCTGAACAAATCCAGGAAGGATTCTTTTCCAATTTTGATCAACAGATATCCCGATAACGGCAAAACCTTTCGGACCATATTTGTCTTGCAAAATAACGAAGTCAGGGATTTCTGTTCTGCAGGGAGGGCAGTTAGTGGCAAAAAAGTTAATAAGTACTACCTGCCCTTTATATTCAGACAGATTTACAGATTCGTCCTGGAGATTAAGTAGTGTAAAATCAGGCGCCTTGGAAGGACCCTCACCGCCCTGACATGATGGGAACAAAATTATTCCCAGGAGAGACAGAAAAAAGCAGTTTAATATCGGACGACCTACTTTTAAAATCCATCTGTGCTGGGGACTCCTGTTACTGGGACATGGCAATTTTCTCCACAATCCAAAATTTTTTAAAAATGCGTTCCAAAAACCATGTGCCAAAATTGAGTTGGCCTTAACCATCAAAAGACTCGATTCTGTTTATCAGGCGTAGCAGGGCTTTAACTTCCTTCTGAAGCAAAGTTTTTCCCTTTTTAGAAGAGGCCTTGGAAGGATCACCCCATACGCCCCCGGGCCAGAACTTTTTTTTATCTCTAGCCAATATAGGTGTTGGAAAGGATGGATACTCTTCCGGACTTGTACCATTTATGTGTGCTGACCTCAGGTGGAGCATTAATGAGGTCTCTACCTCACCCGCATGCGAGTCGTTTTCTGTTTCTATGGTTTCGTCGCGAATTTCAGCTATCAGATCAAGGATGGATAATACTGCCACCCGGCTCTTTTCAAGATTGGATAGTATTTTTTCGCCTGCATCAATGAGCGCAGCCATGTGAGTACCACCGGCATGACCGGAAAGGAGTATAAAATTTCTGAGTCCTTGATTATAAAGTGATGTGACAATTTCTACGGCAAGCCTTTTCAGGGTATCTCCCGATATGGTAATTGTCCCGGCATGTTGACTTGTGCTTCTGCAAAGACCATACCATACTGGTGGCGCAACAAAAAGAGGACGATATTTGCTTGTTTCTTTGGACAATTCATAGGAATGGATCGTATCTGTTCCTAATGGCAGATGCTGTCCATGTTCCTCGACAGCACCAAAGGGAACTATAATAGTGCGAGTTTTCGTTAGGGCTTTTGTGAAGGCTGGCATTGTGAGTTCTTCTATAATCATGTGGGAAATCTACTTATTGTGATAAAATCTGTCAATTGATCAATTCCGAATTTTATTTTAAAAAGCTTGCCACTGCTCAATAAATTGAGCTAATATGTGTCAGACCTGTATTACATAAAAAATATTTTACGCAGGCAGGGGGTCTTTATGGGCAAAGTTGTAAGTATGCGGGATAGAAAACGTTCTGGTCGAGGGCATGCCTACAGGCTGAAAAAGATTAAAGAAGAGCTGTCAGGTTATTATGGTATTGATCTGGATTCCCTCATGGCTTCGGAACCTGTTTCCAACCTTTCTGTCGATCAATTTAACGAATTAACCGAATGTATACTTGTCACAATTGACGATTTTTGTGAGGAACACTCCAAAGTCACTGTTCATGATGTGCTCTACATACTTGAAAATGTAAAAGACATTGTCAGAGAAAACTCAGATGAAGAAGATGACTGATGGTTTGGTAGATAAATGTTCCATTGATTATAATTGGCGGTATAGGCTTATTCGTATATTTGATTATGTTATTTTTGATTGTATTCAAAATTTTAATTTTGACCGGACTTTATTTTATAACGGGGATCAGAAATACATGCCAGCCTTTTCTTATACCGCTATTAATGAGCCAGAAAAGAGGCTCACAATGCAGTTTCAAACCAGTTAGCAAACAAACATGCCAGCCTGATTATCATAAGATCACGCAACTATTAGGGATTAGATCATCGAGTAACAGTTCATTCGTTCAGAAAAAATTTCACCTATAAAATATACAGGTTCTGTAAAGATAACATTGTTGGGACCGCTGATTACACTGGCCAAAAGTCAATTGACAACTTGAAGGCTTATATGGAAAGCGCTCAGGAATCAAATTTAACAAGGCTAAATAGGTTGGATATGTCAGCAGTTCAGTGTGTGGCTAACATAGGACTGATAAAGTAAGAGGCAAAACTAATGGTATACTTATTGCTATATAACTTTGGCATAAGTTCCGAGCCAGAGCTATTGACCAGGGAGTCTGGATCGATCACTCAATGAAAGAATCGATGCGGCTATGTCTAAAGATACAAAGTAAGGAGAAACAAAATGAAGGCCAAGATTGAAAACAACAAGCTTTATATCGAAATCGAAATTAATAAAGAACCCGTACCAAGTGCATCTGGGAAGACCTCAATTGTGGCCAGTACCAGAGGAAATATTGTCACCGATGTCATGGTTGACGGCAAGCCTTTGACAATAGGGTTGAACGCGTACATCAAGAGGTAATTCTCGTTGTAAAATCACAGACTGGATGAATGTTTTCTGTGTCAGAATCAATAAAAGGTATAATTTTTGAATTACAAACGTTTTTAAGGGAGATTTTAAGGCATAGGCGGAGGGTGTCATGAAATCAGAAGTTTACAGTATTCCGGAGATAGGTGAGAAAAAGGTTAGGTGGCCAAAGGCTACTGACTTCTGTCCACGTTGTGGAAAGCCATTCGGTACAGATAAAAAATTGAGGTTGAAAGACGGTACCGTGGTCCATAAAGCTTGCGCAAGAAATAAATAAGAATAACAATTATAAATAAGAATGCAAAATACGGAATTTATATTTCCAAGCATGGTATAAGGATGTATGATCATTTTTTAAAAGGTAGAATAACTGGATTAACGGCTATGAAGAGCGATGACATTTATTATCAGGCACAGGACGAGGATGAACGAATATATAAGACTAATAAAGGCGGTTTTGTATGGCAAGAGTGGCTGTGGGAGGTTCTCGAAGTATAGAATCCTATGAATTGGTTCAAAACGTACTGAAACATTTGCTGATTGATGGAGACGTTGTACTTTCGGGGAATGCCCCTGGGGTTGATCGTTTGGGCGAACGCTATGCAAGTGAAGTAGGCCTCGAATGGAAGATTATACCTTCAGAGTGGGAGAAGCACGGGCTAAAGGCAACTATGATGAGAAATGAGGTACTGCTGAGGTCAGCTGATTTCGTGATAAATTTTTGGGATGGACGCTCTGAAGGGGCACATCATATGCTGGAGATATCCAGACGGGCGAAAAAACTTTTGGCTGAAGTGCGACCGGATGGTTATATAAAGCTCTTCCTGAATCCCAGACGATTGGCATAATAATTCTCTGTATGGAAGTGAATATTGTGACTCCTGAGGATGAAGCGATTATAACAGAATGGCATGGAAAGTTAGAAGGAGAAATTCGGATTGGTTTTCTACAGACAGAAGACCACCGCAGCAAGCAAATTCAGGCGTTCTGCCAAGATTTTAGCCGTCTGGCTCCCGGCGTCTTTATAGAAAGAGAGGATGCTGACGGCGAGCAGCTCCCGGGAATCAGTATCGGGGAAAACATAAGTTATAAGGCCGTCCCCTTGG
>JAGYNZ010000022.1 GCA_018399745.1 Deltaproteobacteria bacterium
AATGTCGAAAATCCCACCTGAGAAATATACTGGATGGATAAATTATTTTAAGGCCCTGATGCCCGGGTTATTATTATGTGTCAGTTTGGGATTTGTGGCCTGGTATCTGGAAGGAGTCGTTTATGGAAAATGGGGTAAAAATATTCCATTAAACTACGTCATTATTGCGATTGCTTTAGGAATCTTGGCACGAAACATTTTTCGACTTGATGAACGTTTTAATGAAGGTGTGGATTTTTCTACCAAAGTTTTTTTGTACATCGGCGTTATTCTAATTGGCTCCAGGCTTAACATGCTACAAATTCTCAAAGTAGGTAGCGGTGCCTTGGTGATGGTGAGTATTTCAATTATAGGCATGATACTTGGTGCCGGATATATTTCCAATAAATATGGGTTAGGTCACAGAGTCGGTAATTTGGTGGGAACCGGAATCGGTGTCTGCGGTGTTTCAGCGATTATTGCTACTGCCCCTGCCATCAAGGCAACTAACAAAGAAATGCTGATCGCCATCGGTGCTTCTCTGCTCACGGATGTGATGTGTCTCTTAAGTATTCCGTTGCTCGGCCATTATCTGGGTTGGAATGATACCTTTGTGGGATACCTGTCTGGAGTAACACCCTCGAATACCGCTCAATGCATTGCTACTGGCTTCGCGTTCAGTGATACCGCTGGTACAGTAGCTACGATTACCAAATCAACGAGAAATGCTCTCATGCCCGTAGTCATTCTGGCCCTAGTTTATTATTACACAAAGAAGGGGCTGCCTGTTGGCGAAAAGGTAAGGATTGGCCTTTTATGGAGCAAATTACCCAAATTCGTATTGGGTCTTTTGGTCCTTTCAGCCATAGCATCTTTCAACCTGTTTACGCCGGAAATGGTAACCGCCATGAAGAACATGTATAAATGGCTTTTCGCTTTTTGCTTTGTTGGAATTGGTGCAGGTGTGGATTTCAGCCAATTTCAAAGACGAGATTTGTCACCAATCATCGCTGGCTTTCTGTTGACTTTTGTCCTTTTTGGCTATGCCTATGTCTTCGCAGGTTATGTGCTTGGAGCAAAATAGATAAAACTGGAAGTAAGCCAGGCGATCCGTTTTAATATTACAAAAAAAGTCAACAAAATTTTCATTGAGCCAGCCCTTATGCCCCTAGTCTCTTATAGCATTTTACGCAGCATTGAGGCATTTCTAACAGGATTTGTTCAGGGTTTCTCGTTATCCTTGGCTTGAAGTGCTCTCTGAATTTGGTGTATTCCTTTTTATTCCAGATCCGCGTTAAGCTTTCGTTGCTTATGTTGCCAAAAGACATTGCTCTTATGCGGATACGGTTATTGGTGCCTGCAAGGCTGATACCAATGATGTCTAAATTCAATTCAATCAATGTTTGAATCATATCTTCCTTAAGAAGCATACCGTTTGTGGTAAACCCAACGCATTTCCCATTATATTTACAAATTCGTAACATCTCAAAGAGGTCGTTATTAAGAAGGGGTTCCCCCCATCCCTGTAAGTAAACCAGGTCCGCATATCTGAGAAAGGGAACCAATTTACAGAAAAGCTGTATTGGCATGTGTTTATTTGCCCAACTCTGTCTCATAACATTATTTGGACAATAGATGCAGGACCCGTTACAGTGGGTTGTTATCTCAACCTGGACCCAGTCCAGATTCGGGCTGCCGATCTTATCGAGTTGTTTTCGGACCCATGCGAACATTTTTGATAACTTGTTCAGGAATAAGATTTTGAAGCAGATACCAGGTTAGCTTTTATGTTTTTGTAATGCTTCCTAATGTGCCCACTTATAACCCAAAAATCCTTTTCGAAAATCTATATTTGTATTATCTTAACGAACCGGCATAAACAGGATCAATATTGAATTATTTTAAATAATGCTTTGATATACTATTTCAATTTTCTTTTCAATATTCTATCCGCAGATAGCGCAGATTCTCGCAGATTAAATAAGAGTCCAATTGCAAAAGTTCCCGCATCACTTTTTTATCTGCTTTATCCGCTTTTTCTTGACTTAAACAGCAACACAATCAATTTGATAAAATCATAGAGTTATTGGGTATGCTGGAAAAATACAGGAGGTAAACACTTATATTCCCTTTTCGTTATCTTCAATAAAGTTCTTGCAGGTTTGCTTGAACGTAAGCCTTGAGGAAAGCTATAGACAGTCTACTGCTTTGGTGAACGGGTATTTACCTGAGATTTAAAAAAGTTTACCACATATTGGTGAAAAAATGAATCTGAGGGAAGGGACTGGGTTTTTTCGTCTTCAGAAGTGTGTTTAAATGAGTTGGGGACGAGAAAAAACGAATTATGAGGCCAGTCCTTTTTGGATTTCATTTTGCATGGATTCTACGACCGCAACGGGATCCTTGGCTTTCCTGATAGGACGACCAACAACTACATAATCAGCACCATTTATTATGGCATCTTGAGCTGTTACGATTCGTGTTTGATCGTCTTCGGGAATCTCAATATTTTTGCCTGGTCTTATACCGGGAGTAACTATGAGAAAACTGTCACCCAGAGCTTCTCTCAGCCGAGACGCCTCAAGACCGGAAGAGACAACGCCGTCACATCCCAGCTTTAAAGCACGCCTAGCCCGGTTAAGAACCAAATCCTCAATTGTGCCCGAGAAGCCCATTTCCTCCATGTCCTCTTCTCCATAACTGGTCAATACAGTAACAGACAGAATTTTGACCTCTTTTTTTTCCTCAACTGCCGCTCGAAGAATAGGATCATTTCCATGTACAGTGGCAAATGTAATATTTCTATTTCTCAATTGTCTGATAGCCAACTTGACCGTCTCGGGAACATCAAAAAACTTGAGGTCAACCATGACCTTATGGCCTCGATCTGTAATCATTTCTATAACGGGAAACCACTCAGCCATGAATAACTGCAGGCCGACTTTATAGAAATTTATGTGATTTCCCAAGAGATCAATCCATTTTTTTGCCTCTTCTTTGGATTTTACATCTAGGGCAAAGATAATACGTTCATTCAATGGAATACTTTTGTGCTCCATGGTATCAACATTCCTATACTTAATTTAGCATTAAGATAATCAAAATTCGATATTTTTCGGAGTTCTGGGAAAAGGAATGACATCTCTGATATTGCTTATCCCCGTAAGGAACATCAAAAGGCGCTCAAATCCGAGGCCGAAACCGCTATGCGGGACGCTGCCATACCTCCTTGAATCAAGATACCACCAGTAATCCTTCAAGGGCATATCCATTTCTTTCATTCGCGCCTCCAGCACATCAAATCGTTCCTCACGCTGGCTTCCACCAATTATTTCCCCAATTCGAGGTACAAGAATATCCATGGCTGCAACGGTCATGTTGTCATCGTTAAGCCTCATGTAAAACGGTTTTATGTCTTTAGGATAATTGTAGACAGTTACTGGTTTTTTGAAATATTCTTCAGTAAGATAGCGTTCATGTTCAGTCTGGAGATCCTTGCCGTACTTAATCTCATACTCAAATTTCTTTTTTGACTTTTCAAGAATGTTAATAGCTTCTTCGTAACTGATTCTCTCGAAATCAGATGACAAAGTATTTTGTATTGTATCTTTAAGTTCTTTGTCAATAAATTTTGCAAAAAGCTCTATGTCTTCTGCGCAATTTTTTTGAACAATACCGGCTAGATATTTTAACATCTCCTCTGCAACATCCATGTCATCATCAAGATCACAAAACGCCATCTCAGGTTCAACCATCCAGAATTCAGCTACATGTCGTGATGTATTGGAATTCTCTGCGCGAAATGTCGGACCAAATGTATAAACGTCACCAAGTGCAAGCGCAAACATTTCAGCTGACAACTGTCCGGATACGGTCAGTCCGGCCTCCTTTCCAAAAAAATCCGCGGAATAATCGGTTTTTCCATTAATGCGTGGCATATTTTCCATATCAAGCGTTGTCACCTGAAAAAGTTCTCCTGCCCCTTCACAATCAGAACCAGTCAGTATAGGGGTATGGATGTATCTGAATCCTCTGTCTCTGAAAAATTTGTGTATAGCATATGAAAGTTCGGATCTTATCCTGAATGCAGCGCCGTATTTATTCGTTCTTGGACGCAGGTGGGCAATAGTCCTCAAAAATTCATCACTGTGGCGCTTCTTTTGGAGGAGATAGTCCTCAGGCGCAATACTGATTATTTCTATATTCTTTGCATTAATTTCCCACTTTTGGCCCTTTCCGGGTGATTCCACCACGCTGCCCGAGACCGCCACAGCGGAACCCGTAGTGAGTCGACAAATATCATCGTAATTATCCTGTGAGTTGTCAGCAATTATCTGAATATTTTTGAGGCAGGACCCGTCATTTACCTCGATGAACGAAAATCCTTTTGCACTGCGCCTCGTCCTTACCCATCCTTTAACAACAACTTCGTCGACTGCTTCATCAAGATATAGCAGTTTATTGATCTTCATACGTTTATTCATACGGTACCTTCCAATATCCTGTCAAAGGCAAAATATGCGCCGATTATAATAGGTGTGCCGAGTTATTAGAGATACTATATTATTCCAGGACATGTATGTTTTTCTTTGCGCAAATATCCTTTAGTCCTTTCGGCCACACACTGACGGAAACCTCTCCTATATGAGCAGTACGCAGCAGATACATAAAGGTTCTGGACTGTCCGATGCCTCCTCCGATGCTCAGGGGTATCTCATTGTTAAGGATTGCCTGGTGATAGGGAAGGCCTAGAAAATTTTCCTGCCCGGCCACCTTAAGCTGCATTTTCAGAGTTTCTTTTGTAACACGTATTCCCATCGAGGTTAATTCATGGCGTCTTTTAGTCACCGGATTCCATACCAGAATATCACCATTTAAACCATGATACTGCTCGCCGTTTTTGACTATAGTTTCAGTAATCCAGTCATCATAGTCTGCTGCGCGCATCTCGTGGGGATATCCGTCTCTTAAAGGCTGACCAATGCCAATGATAAAAATAACAGGAGCCTTTTCCTGAATGACCCTGGTTTCACGTTCTTTTCGGGGCAGATTCGGGTATAAATCAAGAATCTCTTCAGCATGAAGAAATACAATTTCTTCGGGGAATTCAGTGTATTTATCTGTTTTAAGAGCAGGAAATTTTTCCTGTGCCATTTTCCCCGCCCCATAGATTATTTTCCAGATTTTTTTAACAATGTTCTTGAGGAAATCGAGGTTGCGGTCTTTTTCGGTAATAGCCAATTCCCAATCCCACTGGTCAACATAGGCGCTGTGATCATGATCAAGGAAATAATCCTTGCGTACAGCCTTCATATCGGTACATATACCTTCCCCGATTTTACAGTCGAATTGTTTAAGTGCCATGCGTTTCCACTTTGTCGCAGCCTGGACTACCTGGGCTTGAATAGGGTTATCAAGACCAAGTCCGCAGAGAAAATCCACTGGTGTTCGCGAACCATCGCGATCAAGGTAATCATTCATGCCGCTGTTTTTATCCATAATCATGGGGACCTGAACCATTTGCATATTAAGTTCCCTGCACAGATTTTCTTCAATATAGTTTTTTACTGCGAAGACGGCTTTCATCCTTTCCATGGGAGAAAGGAGTGTTTTATAGTCATCAGGTAATGCCCTTTCTACTTCGTTATAATTGCCGATTCCAGGTCCGGCTAAATCGGCCATCAGGTCTGACATAATGCTTTCCTCCTATTATTGTGATCACACTCCATAGATCTTGAAGGGCGTAATCTTAACTGCCAAATCAAATAAATCAAAATCTTGATTTTTGAACGTTTTTTAAGTTAACTTTCGAACACCCTTTATTCTGTGAATTTCACTTGTTTTACACGAAGGCGCAACATCTAATTGTATTCTGGTGCCGAAACTGGAAAAAACTCAATTAATCAGCTCTAATTTAATTGCTGAAAATGACCAAAAGAGTTCATAAATGGCAAAGGCGTCCAAGGAATCAGCCGAACAGCAGACACGCCCAACCTGAAGTAAAAGGGGTATTGGGTTTTTTGGTTAAAGGGGATCTGGCCGTACGGAAAAAAGGTGTAGAAGGGCGGTGGATATCCAACACCACCACCCTTTTCTTATTTTATACCGAGTTCCTTTTCTTTTTCGGCCACGACCAGTCTGGTTTTGACTGCGGTGTCAGGTGTGAGGCTCATTGAGTCTATGCCGCATTCAACCAAAAATGCCGCAAAATCAGGAAAATCACTTGGGGCCTGACCGCATATGCCGATCTTGCAATTTGCCTTTCTTGCAGTGTCTATGACCTGTCTGACCATACGTTTCACTGCCTCGTTTCGTTCATCATAGATGTGGGATACGAGTTCAGAGTCGCGATCAAGCCCGAGGATAAGCTGTGTAAGGTCATTCGATCCTATGGAGAAACCGTCAAAGACCTCGGCAAACTGATCCGCAAGGATGACGTTGCTCGGAATCTCACACATGACATAGACCTCCAGGCCGTTTTCACCCTGAACCAGGCCATGCCTTTTCATGACTTCTATGACCTGCTTACCCTCTTTAACAGTACGGCAGAATGGGATCATGACCTTTACGTTTGTAAGGCCCATTTCATTACGTACCTTTTTGAGCGCTTCGCACTCCAGGGCAAAGGCAGGCTCAAAGTCCTCTGCATAGTAACGGGAGGCGCCGCGCCATCCGATCATCGGATTGCTTTCAACAGGCTCATACTGACGCCCGCCTATCAAATTGGCGTATTCATTGCTTTTGAAATCCGACATTCGGACAATGACATCCTTGGGATAAAAACCTGCTCCAATGGTAGCCACACCCTGGGCCAGCATATCCACAAAAAACTGGGACTTGTCATCATAGGCAACGGTTTTTGCGTCAATAGCATTTATAAATTCTGCAATTTTTTTATCTGATGCGGCTTTTTCCTTTAATTCAGGATAGTTGAGCAGAGCAAGGGGATGGATACCTATATAGGAGTTGATGATAAATTCAAGACGTGCGAGCCCGACCCCCTCATTAGGTATTTGCCCTTGTGTAAATGCCTTATCTGGAATCCCGACATTCATCATTATATGTGTCTTGGTCTTAGGCACCTCACTGAAATCAATACGCTCGACTTCAAAATCCAGTAAACCTTTATAAATCAGCCCCTCTTCGCCCTCTGCACAGGAGACAGTGACATCCTGACCTGTAGACAACCTGTCAGTGCCGTTATCAGTGCCCACCACGCAAGTAATGCCCAGTTCTCTGGATACTATGGCTGCATGACAGGTGCGTCCGCCCCGGTTCGTGACTATAGCCGATGCGATCTTCATTATGGGTTCCCAGTCCGGATCGGTCATGTCCGTAACCAGGACCTCTCCCTTTTTGAATTCCAGGATCTTGCTGGCGTTTTTAATAATATTGACCTTACCCTGGCTTATCTTGGCGCCGACTGCCTTTCCAGTGGCAAGAATTTCTCCGGTCTCTTTAAGGCGATAGGTCTCCATGAAGTTTTTGTCCTTCTGGGAATGGACCGTCTCGGGTCTGGCCTGAACGATAAAAAGCCCACCTGTGCCGACTTTATGCCCGTCACCGTCCTTGGCCCATTCGATATCCATGGCCTTGCCGTAGTGCTCTTCTATGATGCATGACCATTTGGCCAGGGTAACCAGTTCGTCATCTGAGAGCACAAAATGGTGACGCTCTTCGTCTGAAGTGGTTACATTTTCCACCGGGTTTTGCGGATCACTGGTATAGATCATTTTTTTCTGTTTAAGCCCAAGTCTTTTGCTCACCACCGGGCTATAACCTTCTTTCAAGGTAGGCTTGAAGACATAAAACTCATCGGGGTTAACTGCGCCCTGGACTACGTTTTCACCCAGGCCCCAAGCCCCGGTAATATAGACTACATCCTCAAAGCCGCTCTCTGTATCTATAGTAAATATGACCCCGGCGCTGGAACTGTCACTGCGAACCATCTTTTGTACTACTATGGAGAGATAGACATCAAAATGTCCAAATCCCTTGTCCTGGCGATAGGAAATGGCCCGGTTAGTAAATAGGCTGGCAAAGCAGCGCTTGCAGGCATTAAGGAGTTGCTCGGGCCCCCTGATATTGAGATATGTCTCCTGCTGTCCGGCAAAGGATGCATCAGGCAGGTCTTCGGCAGTGGCTGAAGATCTTACGGCAACATCGACACCCTTGCCGTAAATCTTTTCCATCATGGAATATGAATTCTTGATAGCCTTATCCAGATCATCAGGAAATTTGCTATTTAGAATTATGTTCCTGACCTTTTCCCCTCTTTTTCCAAGATCGGCAATATCGTGAGTATTCAATCCATCGAGGGCATCCCTTATGGCCTGCTCGATACCGGTCTCTTTCAGGAGATATTTGTAGGCATCAGCCGTGATGGCAAAGCCGTTAGGCACCATCACACCCTTTTCAGTGAGACGCCTGTACATCTCGCCGAGAGATGCATTTTTCCCACCGACCAATGGTACGTCTTTGATCCCAATTTCGTTGAACCAGAGAATAAATGGCCTGTCATTCATAATCAGTGCTCCTTGTCTTTAACATTAGTTTCGTCTCTATTTGTCCATTCCGCCGATTTTGGATGAGGAGAGATTAACTCTCTTTTTTTATTATATAAGCGATTTATGATAAGACGAATATTACAATGAGATTTGTCAGATCATAACCGTTCGCAGTTTTATGCCAGACCTTCTCTGTTTTTCTCATTACCTGCCTTTGGCAGCCAGTTATCTTTTTTATAGAACCGATGCTTTTAAAGAGATATTCTCTTCTTGTTGCTTTAGTAAAACAGTATGACGCAAAATGTCTTGTGTAATATCTGCCAACATAACAGGCCTTTTGTCAACCCTTGGGGTCTGGAAAATAATAACCTGAAAATTTCTGGTCTCACCTTTATCCCATCTTTGAATTACACTGCCAGTCCCGCTGTTTTGCTGAAACGGATAGAGTAAATCTATAGCAAATTTGGGCGCCTATTCTAACAATTTCTTTTTTAAAGGCGCTTAATAAAATCTTGCATTACAAACCATTTGCAAAAGGTGCAGAAGAACACTTTGGCTGCTTACCATTAAGTGCTCCACTATACTGCAATTGATCAGAATTACCAAATGCTTACTACTGATTTTCGTTCTGGCCAACAGGTTATTACAAAAGCAATTGACTAAAAAATATCGGCGTTTGGTTAATCCATAGTTTACTATCAATTGATAGTTTCGATAGATTTCAACTACTTATACAAAATGCATTGCTTTTCAGTATATTTGATCATATAATTGTTTGTAAGCATAAAAAATCAAAGGGTATGGCAAATCCATCAGGATGTCAAATGCTGATATTGCCTGAGGACCCCTTGGAAGCGTTTCGTTCAGGAGCTGACCGGACAGTAAAAACTGCTCCTGCAAAAAGGAGTTATAAAGACAATCCTGCCTATAGGTTTCTTTTTCTGGCCGTCTTCTTTCGGCTGCGAGCATAGAGAGACATCGGTCGTGGTTTCCATACTGGTGCCTTTAAATAGTGCACGATTATGCTTAGGAAAAATCAGAAAAATAAATACACTCCGTGTTACTCAGTTTATCAAGATTTGACTTTTGAAAATGTGTGGCGTCACTGAAAAGGAGGAAATACTGCTGCAACCAAACTATTTCAGAAAAGTGATATGGTAATTCCTGTAAGGCACGTTTCGTATGTAGTGCCTGTATCAGTTAAGTGTGGCAGTGCCCCCCGGACATGTCCAGCTTTAGCTGATCAGTTCATGGAAAGGAGATGAGAACTTGATCCTGTAATCAGGACTTGTGACATCCTGAAATTGTCTTTCTCTTTAATAATTTGAATATTAAAGAGAAAGATCATCTTTAATAAGTCTCAAAGAAAGGGGGAACAGCATCATGGGAAAACTGGGCAAAATCCTTTTGTTATTTTTAGTGTTCATCTGTGTAATACTGGCTGGGCTATCGCTTTTTGTACATTTCTATCTGACTGAAGACCGTGTAAAGGCACTGATAATTCCCCAGGCGGAAAAGACCCTGGGCAGAACCGTTCAGATCGCTGGAATCGACGCAGGCCTTTTCAGCGGCATTACCGTGAAAGACTTTAGGGTGAAGGAAGCGGACGGTCATACTGATTTTGTTAGTACAAAAGAATTTGTGCTGCGCTATGATTTTTTACCCCTGCTCCATAAAGAAATAGTAGTGAGTAAAATATACCTCGATGCCCCTTATGTAAGTGTATATCGTGATAAAGGCGGGTGTTTTAATTTTGAGACACTGGCGGTATTATCCGATACTCAGCCCGAAAAACAGAAATCAGAGAACACCGGAAGGCCTTCATCGGCCTCCCTTCCCCTGGCACTCACAGTGAATGAGGTGATTGTTGATAATGCGCAATTTGTTATACGCGATGCGCTCAAGGAGATTCCTGATACAGACTTAAAGGCCGACCTCAAGATCTCTTTAGATGTCGGCCGTGATCTGGCATCGTTGCGATATCAAGGAGATCTGCGTTTTGACGCAGATACAGAATATGGAAAACTCAGGCCCCATATTTTCGGAAAGAGCGATTTTGATCAGGATCGGCTGGGCTACACGGTGGACGTCAATCTGGAAGAGGAGCAGATTCGCCTGAGCGGAGAGGTGAAAAATTATGCAAAGGTGCCTGAAGTCCTGTTGGACGTATCAAGCGATAGCATTAATATAGACCACCTTCTTGTCCTTGCATCGGGTTTGCCTGCGGAAGCTCAAGATGGAGGAAAAGAGAATTCTGGAGATGTAAAAACAAATTCCACTACTGTCCCTGGACCGGCTTTACCCCCTGGTCTCAAGGCTGCGGGAGAAGTCAGGATTGATCAGACCCTGTATAGAGGGCTTGTGTTAAAGGACTTCTTGCTACAATACGGCCTTGATAAAGGCATCTTAACTGTGAAGGATCTCTCCACCAGGGTGGCTGATGGACAGGTAAACAGCAAAATGAAGGTAGATATTAATAGGCCCGGCCTGGCGTATGATGGACAATTCGATATCAAATCCGTTAAGGTAGAGGGGTTACTGGCATCTCTGGCGCCTAAGGCCAAGGATATGATATCCGGTACATTGCAGTCCCAATTAACTTTTTCCGGAGCCGGTATAGAATGGCCCAAGCTCGGTGATGCCCTCATTCTTGATGGCACATATGGCCTTCATGACGGGTGGGTCAGCAATATTCCTGTTACCGCTGCAATAGCCGGCCTACTCGGGCTTGATGAACTCAACAACATGTCCTTTGAAGACCTTGATGGTTCGATCCATATTACTGATGGACAGATGGATCTTGATACCCAAATGACCGGCAAGCATGTCAATGCCGAAGCCGAGGGGACTGTTGGCCTTGACGGCAAGCTGAATCTGCCCGTCCGTCTGCACTTTTCTCCTGAGTTGAGTGAAAAGCTTAGAAAGCGTGCTTCAGTGGCCAAATACCTTGCGGACAAAACAGGTGAGATAGATATAAGCCTTAAACTTGCCGGCACTGTGACACGTCCTTACCCCACTCTGGATACAGCAGGGGTGCAGGAACAAATAAAAGAGGCAGTTCGTAAAAAGGCCATAGAGGAACTGGGAAGGGCATTTTCAGAAGAAAAGAAGGCCAAGTAAGGGAAGTGGCAGAAAGTCCCCCTCAGAGATTTGATAGACACTTTATCTTTTTTATTCGGCTGACAATTTCCTGCAATTGAGGTCATAAGTTGTCCCCCCTGTTTTGGCGCTGATTGAGGTGGTCTGGATTTTCACGAGGTGTTGAAAATTCTGTGGCCTATTTTTTCGAATGGTGCTAAAAATTTTAGTGTAGGTTGCTTGGAGCGGCGTTTCAGTCCGAATCGCAAGAAGCGATTTTATATTCGACGTTTTAATTGCTCAATGTGCCTCTATGCTTTTTTTCAAAAACAAGGAGTAAAAAATGCAGGACGAAATAAAGACCGCACAAAAACTGGTTGAAGTAATTATCGATTTCTTTGTTAATTACAGTTTCCAAGTAATAGGTGCTATTTTTGTTCTCGTCATTGGATTTCTGGTTGCTAGGTCAGTGGCCTCCTTTCTTCTAAGACTTTTTGAAAGGAAAAAAATAGATGTTACCCTGTCAAAATTTATCGCCGCTACTTCCAAGGTTATCATAATCGGTTTTACAATCATTATCGCCATGGGGAAATTTGGCATAACCATAGCCCCCTTTATCGCCGCACTCGCTGCACTGGCCTTCGGGGCCAGCTTCGCGCTTCAAGGGCCGGTGGCAAATTATGGCGCTGGCCTTGTGATTATTCTTACACGACCATTCGTTGTCGGCAACACGATCGCTGTTTCCGGGGTCAGCGGCATTGTGGATGAAGTCACTCTCGGGGCTACAATTTTAACGGATGAAGATGGCGTGAAAATAACTGTTCCGAACAAGCATATAGTGGGTGAAATTTTACATAACTCGAAAGAAAAAAGGATCGTGGAGGAGATTGTTGGAATAAGTTATGATAGCGATCCAGAGAAGGCCATACGAATAATTAAAGAGGTCTTGAACGAGTTTCAGGGTGTTTCCAGGGAGCCTCTTTCTAAAGTCGGAATTCAGAAATTCAATGACTCATCAATCGACATTGGTTTGCGCTATTGGATACCCAGCCGAAAATATTTTAATATACTCTATAAGGTAAACTTGGCGGTCTACAGACAATTGAAAGCAGGCGATATAAAGATTCCTTTTCCGCAAAGAGACGTTCATATTGTTTCGCGATCTCAGGATGGACCGTCTACAACTTCACAGATTTGAAAAAATCGGTTTCTCGACGTTTCATAATGGATTTTTCAAAGTGACCCTTACTTTGGCAATTTGGAGCAGTCATCACCGGATTGACTGTCAACACGTTCATCCGTGATTGAAGCGCTCTCGCCCTGACGAACTGAGCTGTTACATATATAGTTGCCTCCTTCTATACGCAGGCCTATACCCTTTACTATTGCAGTGGATACCGTTTTTCTGGCTGCAGCCAGAATTCGTCCAAAGGTCTGTCTGGAAATACCCATCCTTAAAGAAGCAGCGTCCTGGTCCATGCCTTCCATATCGCTCATGCGCAATGCCTCAAAACCTTCAACAGTTAGAACAACTTCATCGAGACCGCGCAACGGTATACCCCTTGGCTTGAAATAGGTTACCGCAGGCTCTTGATCAACTTTTCGCCATTTAGGGGGTCTAGCCATATTTCCTCCTCTGACTCAGGTGTTCAATACTTTATCTAGAGACTCGATACACCTTATATTTTCTTCAGGGAGACCAACAGTAATCCGGATATGACTGGGTAAACCATATGCAGTCATTGCCCGAACAATGACCCCCTCCCTGAGCATCTTCTCATAGACTGTTTTGGCATTCGTACCTATATCAACAAGAACGAAATTGGCCTCACTGGGTATTACCCTGCAACCTAATTTCTCAAGTTTTTCCGTGAGAAAATTTATGCCCTGCCAAACGGCATCGACGGTTTTTTTAAGGTGTTGATGATCATCCAGGGCCGCAAGGGCCCCTATCTGGGCCAGGGTATTAACATTGAAGGGCTGCCGCACCCGTTCCAGGTATTGGGCCACCTCTTTGTCCATAACCCCATAGCCCACTCGAAGTCCAGCCAGACCATAGGCCTTTGAAAAGGTCCGAAGGGCTATGACTCTCCTGTCCAGCTTCAAACATTCTACTGCATTTATAGTATGTTCGGTCTTCACGAATTCAATATAGGCCTCGTCCAGGACTATTAATAAATGATCAGGAAGATCTTTCAGAAATGCATCAAAGTCTTTGCGGTGAATGACCGTGCCCGTAGGATTATTTGGATTATCCAGAAAGATCAGACGGGTTTTCAGGGTAACTGCCCTTGATATTTTCTCAAGGTCATGACGGTAGTCTGAAAGGGGAATGACTGCATTTATCCCCCCCATGGCCTGTACCATCTTACGATATACCAGAAAACTTGGATTACTACTTATGGCCTCATAACCTGGTCTGACAAAAACCCTTATCAAAAAATCTATCAATTCGTTGGAACCATTGCCAAGTACTATCTCCCCGGGAGATATATCAAGCAACTCGGCAAGCTTTTCCTTGAGATAGTAACCGCTACCATCGGGATAGCGGTGAAGAGAAGATACTGCATTACTTATGGCCTCCTGGGCCTTTAAAGGCGACCCTAATAAATTTTCATTAGAGGCCAGTTTGATAGCATTCGTTATTCCATACTCTCTTTCGAGTTCTTCAAGGGGCTTACCTGGAGGATAAGGGACTAGGCCCATGAGATGCTCCGGGACTTCAAAGGATAAAGGTTTTGGTTTATTAAACATGTAATGATCCTTAATTTTTACCTGCTATTTAGTTTTACTAAAATATAAAAAAATAAAATGTGAAACAAAATCATAGCGAGCTAAGTAAGGCAATCTCTAAAACACTGAAATTTCAATGAGATTGCTTTGCAGTTTTGTTTCTCACAGTGGCAGAATACGGTAAATTTTTTAATGAAATAATCTATCTGGCCTTTCTGTTACTCAAACTTAACTGGTTTTTGCAGTTCGCGAATACAGCTTGTGTTCTTCCAGCCCGAGATTTGGATTAACCTCCACCCTGATTTCGACATCAAAATTTTTTTCAAGGTTATAGAGTTCTAATCGTTTGCGGTTGAGCAAGTACGATACGACCTGGGGCGATGCCTCCAGCACAAGCTGTCCTGGATTCTTTTTATGAATACCCGCCAGATGAGCACTGATTCGTCTTAAGTCCGCAAGCGCGAGGGCCTCAACAGACATAACTATTCCTCTTCCATTACAGTAAGGACAGGGGCAATAGCTGCCTAGTTGCACGGGAGAGCGGATTTTTTGACGCACCATTTCGAGAATACCAAATCGCGAAATCCTCGCAATTTCCGTCCTGGCACGATCCTTTTTGAGGCACTCCCTCATATGTTTTTCCACCTGTTGCCTGTAGGACCTGTTACGCATATCAATAAAATCAATGATTATTATTCCTCCCAGGTCCCTGAGACGCAGTTGTCTTGCTATTTCCTCCGCAGCCTCCAAATTGGTCTTTAGTGCGGTCTCCTCAATATTTTTTTCTCTGATGTTTTTCCCGGAATTCACATCTATAGACACCAGTGCCTCGGTTGGTTCTATAACAATAAACGCCCCGGAAGGCAGGCTGACCTTGGGTTTATATACTTGATCTATCAGGGTCTCAAGATCGAAGTGTGAAAAAATGGGGACATCCCCTTGGTATAAACGTAAAGTAGCCAACTGTCTTGGGGCAATAATGCGAAGAAATGCCTTAATATTATCGTAGACCTCCTGCCGGTCTACCAAAATTTCTCCAACATCGCTTGTGAGATAGTCCCTCAGAAATCGTTTTACCAGATCACGATCTCTATAAATCAGAGCAGGGGCCTGAGCGGACTGAGCTTTTTTCCTCAAGTTGCTCCAGAGTCGCACCAAATATCTGAGATCCTTGATGATATCTGCTTTTGGAACGCCTTCAACGACTGTACGGGCAATAAGTCCCACACCTTCAGGCAACTTGCATGCCTTTAAGATCTGCTTAAGCCTTTGGCGCTCCTCCTCAGCCTCAATTTTTCTGGACACACCTACTTGAGCAGTACCGGGCATTAGTACCAGGTACCTTGCCGGGATTGACAGATAAGTCGTTACCGCAGGACCTTTCAGGTGGGTCTCCTCCTTGACTATCTGTACAAGAATGTCCTGATCTTTTTTTAAAAATTTATGGATATATTTTTTATTTTCAGCATATCCATAGTATTCGGGGTGTATATCAGCTAAAGGCAGATAGGCGTTTCTGGAAAGGCCGATATCGACAAAAGCCGCTTGCAGGCTTGGCTCTACTTTTATTATTCGACCTTTATAGAGGTTACCCCTGGTCTGGGTATGGGAGAATGTTTCAATATCAAAGGCCTCAAGGCGTCCATTCTCCAGAAGGCCTATCCTGCATTCCTCTGGCGCCTCCATGTTGATTACAATCTGGCAATCGCCGGCTTTGCTTGATTTTTTACTTGTTTTCATATTAATTTTCGTCTACTCCTAAACACCGGCAGAATTTTGATTTGTCTTGACAGACCTGTTTATCCTATCTAAATGACAGAAACCCCTAAATTATCAACTTACTTTATATTGAGCAAGGGCTCTGTCAAGCGGGGTGTTCACCTTTAAGGATATTGAGGTCTGTCCTCATATTGCCTTTGTGTGTATGCATGCACGCAGACAGATACGGCACCGGCCGGCGAGCCGGTTTTCGAGGAGAATAAAAAATATTATCCAGAACGGTGAATTTTGAAACCGGGAACACATAAAAATATGTCAGAAAAAAACAAAATACAGCTGGCACTCCTGTGTGGAGGACGCTCTGCGGAAAGAGATGTCTCCCTCGCAGGGGCAAAAGAGGTGGAAAAGGCCCTTGATCCAGGCCGCTACGATATCAGGTGCTATGATCCGGCCAAGGATCTTGCCCGACTTGTCAGAGACGCACCAAGACTTGATGTTGCCTTCATACTCCTTCACGGTCGTTACGGAGAAGACGGGACCATACAAGGTCTTCTGGATCTCATCGGTTTACCTTATCAGGGCTCTGGAGTCCTGGGCAGCGCCCTGGCCATGGACAAACAGCTTGCCAAAATAATTTATCAAGAGGCCGGAATACCAACACCTCCGTGGATTAACCTCCTTAAAAGTGACAAAGTGTACACAAAAAAAATTGTAGATTACTTAGGTATTCCCCTCATAGTTAAACCATGCAGCCAAGGATCAAGCGTTGGAATAAGAAAGGTCCTGGATGAGAACGAACTTTATTCTGCCATAAAAGAGGCGTTTCAATGGGATATCAGAGTTATTGTTGAATCTTTCATAGAGGGAAAGGATATCACCGTGGGAATCATGGGTCTTGAGGAACTTTTACCACTTCCCGTGGTTGAAATTATCCCAGGCTCGAGCTATTCATTTTTTGATTATGATGCAAAATACTTGCCTGGCGCCACCGAAGAGATCTGTCCGGCAGATATATCGAAGCAGGCATCAGAGACGGCCAAGGCCATGGCCGTTGCCGCCCATAAGGCCTTACACCTTCGAGCCTATAGCCGGACAGACATGATTCTTTCAGACACCGGTACGATATTCGCCCTGGAAACTAATACAATTCCAGGGATGACGTCTACGAGCCTATTTCCCCAAGCCGCTGAAGCAGCTGGGGTTTCCTTTAGTAAACTGCTTGATAAACTCATTGATATGGCATTGTCCGAAACGGTTTAATCATATCATTAAAACAAAATCTAAAAAAATTGCTTCAAAATATTGAATAAAACTTCTGAAAAAACCGACAGAGATAATAGTCTGAAAATCCAATCTTAGACATAAATGCTTCAATACTCACAAAAAGTGCCTTTGAACAGCTATAAAATTGTAATGAACAGTTAATTATTTCTCGATAGTATACAAAAAAGACTGGCAATTTGAATTGAAAATTATATACTTAGGCAATTTATACTGAAAGACGCCAACAATATGGAATACTGTTGGATTTTTAGTAAATCCGCCCTTGGCAAAAGAAGAAATTCTGGATAATATCGACACGAAAACACCCAATAGGTTAGCAATGTCAAATCAGTATATCTTAAAAAGGACCAATGAATTTTTATTCTATTAAAAGAGCAACCCTTCTTTTTATGCTGTGTCTCACCTTTGGCTGTTCCGCAGCCAAGGTCACAAACGTAAATCACAATGAATTTTCTTCCAGTTGCACCTTTGAAGAAGAAACTCGTATTCAGGAAAGCAAAGAACAGTTGGATTGTATTCCTTTATCACAAAATGTAAAAGTAGATACGATAGAACTTTTAGAAGATTCCGGAGACGACATTGAAGCCAAAGAAACGGATAGAGAGCAAGATTTTTTAGATGCCGCCCTTGATTATTGTAAGGTATCCCAGGAATTCTGGATTGAAGGTTACCTGAGTAAAGCCGTCGATGCATTGGATCAGGCGTATGAGTTCATTCTAAAGGTAGATCCGGGGAGTGATCCGGAATTTATCCAACAAAAAGAAGACCTTAGATTTATGATTTCCAAGCGCATTTTGGAAATTCACGCATCGCGATATACTGCGGTAAATGGGAATCATAATGCCATACCGCTGATCATGAACAGCTATGTAAAACAGGAGATTCAGAGTTTTCAGGGACGCGAAAGAAAGTTTTTTATAGAGTCTTATAAACGTTCAGGAAAATACCGCGATAAAATCGTTAATGCCTTGAAGGAAGCAGGATTGCCGGAAGAGCTCTCATGGCTGCCCCTTATCGAAAGCGGATTCAAAGTAAAGGCATTATCCTGCGCCCGCGCCCTTGGATTATGGCAATTCATCCCCTCCACAGGCTATAAATTCGGCTTGAACAGGGATACCTGGATTGACGAAAGAATGGATCCTGCCAAATCCACTGCTGCAGCCATTGCTTATTTAGAGGAATTGCATCAGATATTCGGGGACTGGACTACTGTTCTTGCAGCATATAACTGCGGTGAGGGGACGGTCCTGCAGAAAATCCGCAGGCAGAAAATTAATTATCTTGACAATTTTTGGGATCTATATGAGAAGCTTCCGAGGGAAACTGCCCGTTATGTCCCCAGGTTCTTGGCTACGCTTCATATAATGAAAGATCCGGAAAAATACGGAATAACTCTTGGTGAACCAGATAAACCGATACCATATGAAGTCGTAACCATAGAAAAACAAGTCAATATTAAAACACTTGCCGACAGCCTGGATATACCCACGAAAGACCTGGCCGCTTTGAACCCCGAGCTTCGCTATGATGTAACGCCAGATACTCTGTATGCAATCAAAACCCCGCTTGGAAAAGGCAAAAGTCTTCTTGCCAAAATTGCAGATATTAAGGAGTGGTCTCCGCCTGAAAGGGCTTATGTGTATCACAAGGTGAGAAAAGGAGAGACGCTTTCATTTATAGCCATCAAGTATCATACGAGCGTTCGGGATATTATGTGGGCAAATAATATTCGTAAAAAACATTTTATACAATCTGGACAAAGACTAAAGATACCCGTTTCGGGCAGAGGAACTTCAAAATTATTGGCCAAAGGTGCTTCGAGTCTTCATAATGGAAAATATACAGTTAAAAAGGGTGACTCACTGTGGCTTATCGCCAGAAATTTCAATACAACAACAAGGGAAATTTACAGGCTCAACAACTTGTCTTCAACCCGTCTTCATGTTGGCCAACAGTTACAAATTGTAAAAGAAAAATCCCAAACTAAATCTAATAAGAAAGAAATGTATTGTGTTAAACATGGAGATACCCCTTCACAAATCGCTAGTAAGTACAGTATATCTCTGTCCCAATTGCTTCACATCAACAATCTGGATATCGGATGTAAAATATATCCCGGACAGGTGCTTGTAGTTAGCAACTAGTCATAGAAAATCATACAGGTCATCCTTGCTTACGCTGCAAAAACTCTGAAACATGATCCCGCTCAAAAATCCCGAGATGCAAGGCGTTGAATTTTTCAGGAATGAGATATACGTATACATTGCAGCGATCTGTTTGCCGAGAGGCATGGACAGACCGGGAAGCGATTTTATGAGTAGTCTTCAAAATAACTCCAGACAGGAAGTATTGGCATAAACAAAAGGAGAATATCGCAATTATGGACGGTAGAGTAAAATGGTTCAATGATAAGAAAGGTTATGGTTTTATCGAGACGGATAACGAAGGTGATGTCTTTGTACATTATAGTGCTATCCAAGGAGAAGGATTTCGTTCATTGCAAGAGGGAGAGAGAGTAACTTTTGATATAGAGCAAAGTCCCAGAGGCCCTCAGGCAACCGATGTTAGAAGGGTTTCCGGTTAAGTAAGATTATAAAAAAAGGGCGTTTTGAAAAATTTATTCAGAACGTCCTTTTTTACAAAGAGGCTGATTGGTAGCTGAGCGAAAGCCTCCCTTGAATATATTTTTTGGGGTATGCCGATTAAAATATTTTTTGCAAGTGTCTGTTTTTTCGGCTACTTCTGCAATACAAAAAATAGTCCCTTTGGAGCGTGGACGAGCGTACCTTCAAATGTGCTTTTCGTGACATAACACACAGTAAAAGTCTCTTTGAAGATTTCTTCTATCTTTTTTGGGGTAAAACGATAAGGACCCCTGTCACCTGGCTCCTCACAACTGAATACTTTTAGAAAAAGCCTGCCTCCGGGACGTATGACTTCTGCAACGTTATGGATATACTGTCCACGTTCTTCGGGCGGAATACCGTGAAAGCATCCCCGGTCAAAGGCATAATCAAAATTTCCGAAATAAGTCAAGGGCTGACATACATCAGCTATTTCGTATATGAGATGCGGATTCAAATTGCCAAAGCGAAGGCGGGCTTGCTCAATCGCAGCAGTTGCTATATCGACAGCTACAACTTCATATCCAAGGGCTGCCAGCCTGGCCGAGGCTGTGCCCGGCCCGGATCCCAGCTCGAGCAAACGCCCGGGTAAGGGGGCATATTCTGATAGGGCTATAATGAGTTCTTCGTCAAGGCAATCAGTGTACCAGGGCATATCCTCAGGAGAGACCGCATTATAGAAATACTCCCAAGTTTGACCGCTGGGACCCCGACCTCTTTTTCCCGACAACTCGATCCTTGACTTCGCCAGATCTGAGATACTCCCCCTGGCTACTAGCTCAATGCTGTGGTTATCAGGGTCTTTGAGTGTAAGCATCTGTTCTGTTCCCAGCCGTTCTGACGGGCCATTGACTTGAAGTCCCAACGCTCTGAGCTTGTCACGGGCTTTCATAAGCTCCCATATTGGTAAACAAAAGGTCACTGTTATCCTGTCTTTTTTTAAAGGGCGCTCTATGAGTCGCAGCGCGGTATGACCAGTTGATACCTCCCATGTCCCGTCCGGCAGAGCTCTCGCCATCATGCCGAGTTTATCTCTGTAAAATATCAGGGAGTTCGAACGGTCGCTTACCGGTAAAATCACACAGCGCATGTCTCGCAATACGAGTGGAGTATCAAGACCTTGAGCAGCAAAATGTTCCATGCCTCTTTTTTTAATGCGCCCGTCATCCATGATCGCGCGTTTTTTTAATTTTATTTTCACTAAACAGCAGCTTGCAAAATCCAGATTACTTATTAAATTCTCCACGATAAACAGCAGTTGAATACTATACTGTATAAATTACCCTTGAGAAGAAAGTCTTGACAGTTTCAGGAACCATTTCTATTATTCGAATGCGGTTCATTGCGGGAATAACTCAGTGGTAGAGTGTAACCTTGCCAAGGTTAAAGTCGCGGGTTCAAATCCCGTTTCCCGCTCCAATCATTAAGATAGCAGGGCAGCAATGGCTGCCCTTTTTATTTCCGTCATTTATGAAAAAATTTCCTCTGTGTCTAATAACCTGCTCTACTTTTCTATTTATTTTCATACTGAATCTGGAAATTTTTGCAGGGGCTAAACTTCAAAATCCCCAGGTAAAGCAGGTTGCAACCACCGTAAGCGGCCGAGTAGATCTCTGCCTTTCCTGTCACAAGGAAAAACCAGACAAAAGTCACGGAAGAGAGGTCCTGGGGTGTGCTGTGTGTCATATGGGGAACCCGCTTTCCGGCGACAAGCAACGGGCACATTCGGGTATGGTTCTGAATCCAGGAGAACTTCGATTTGCAGATAAAACATGTGGTCAGCTCGGCTGCCACCCGAATGAGGTCACTTGGGTTAAGAACTCACTTATGGCTACAAATCGCGGTATCATAAGCACCCTTCGCTTTTACTGGGAAGAGAGCCCTGATCACAATGAAGACATTTCGGTAAAAATGCTGAAAGATACGGGTATGAATTCTCTTGCCCTTGATTACTACAGGAAGTTGTGTGCGAGTTGCCATCTATGGGTGGAGCGTGGGAGTCTTCCTGATTTTCTGGCATACAAGGGCGGGGGTTGCACCGCCTGTCACTTTGTGAAAGACGAAGAAACAGAACTAAAGGACGAGAGACATCCAGGAATACTCAAGATTGTTCCCATGGAAAATTGCGTCTTATGTCACAACCGAAGTGGGCGTATTGGGCTGTCGTATCAGGGACGATTTGAGTCTGAGGGCTATGGTACCCCGTATGAAGAAGGCGATTTTTCTACCCAAGAGTTGATTGATGGCCGTTTTTACCGAATATTTAAGGACGATATTCATCACGAAAAAGGAATGACTTGTATTGACTGCCATACCCAAAAAGAAATTATGGGAGATGGAGAGCGTCATGCCCATTTTGAGAACCAACTGGAGGTTACATGCGGGGATTGTCATGATATTTCTAAAACATTAGAGATAGTTATTGCAGCCAAAAGAACTGATAAAAGCACGTCTGCTATCTCGAAGTCCTCCTCGAACCGCGTGGAAATACCAAAACAACAAATAGATCAATCACCAAATCCACCCAGTCCTCCCGAACTCAACATACAGCAGAAAAACGACTCGTTTTTCCTTGAAAATAAACAAAGTAAAAAACTTCATCCGCTACACGCTCCTAATCCGGTCTCGTGCATGCATCCAACTCATCGCCGCCTGTCCTGCCAGGCATGCCATAGCAAGTGGGTGCCTCAGTGCTACGGCTGTCATATACAGATGGATATGAGCAAGACCCAATTAGATAAGGTTTCAATAAATGAGACCCCAGGGCTCTGGAAAGAGTTTCGTTCATTTATCCGTTACGAATGTCCACCCTTGGGAATACTTGAGCATACAGAGAGGGGAGGGAAGAATCCTTCTGAAAAGACCGGGCTTCAAGCCAAGACTTCCGAGGTGGTTATTCTTGTTCCCGGGTGACAGGATTTCATTACCTTCCTGGACGGGGGGGGCAAATGGAAACGTGATTTTATTCGCCTCACAGTTTCATGGATGGACCCTCATACCACGCAGAAAGATGGACGCTCCTGCAAGGAATGCCACCAAGACCCCAGGGCCTTAGGACTCGGTCAGGGCAGCCTGTCCCTTGGATCTAATGGGTGGAGTTTCACATCCTCTCTTTCAGGTCCTTCCACCTCCTTGGACATAGACCACCCCCTGGACGCCTTTGTCGACATAAAAGGCAGGCCCTTGGTCCTTACATCAAGAAAGGGACTAAGGCCCTTTAATTCACAGGAACTTGATAAGATCCTCTATGTGGGCCTCTGTCTCCCATGCCACACAGATTTTGACGACCCTGTAATGAGAAAGTGGACGCCCGGACAAGCACCTTCCCCTTGTCTCCATGCCGATTTTTTAACCAACCAGCATGGTCCATAGAATTTGCCCTAGAACAGATTTTTTTGACCGAAACGGGATTTAATGCAGAAACAGCTTTTTGATCATGGAATCGGGACTTTATCAACCCGGTTTAAGGTTTAGCGACAGTCCAATAGACCCGGACTATTGCAGAGGTGTCAGTATTGAGCGATATTCGTCCAGGAGGACTAATCGAGTGGATTTCCGCGGCAGGAGCCACTTTTATTCTCATTTTCTTGGCCGAAATAGGTGACAAGAGCCAGCTTGTTTGCATGACTCTGGCCGCAAAATATCGAGCCCTTCCGATAGTCATCGGAGCAACTTTTGCCTTTGCATTTCTCAATCTCCTGGCAGTTTTATTCGGGGCCCTTCTGGCTAACTGGCTTTCAGAGGATATGATAAATATCGGCATGGCAGTGCTGTTTGCAGTGTTTGGCATCCATGTCCTGCTTGCGAAAAAGGAAGATGGAGACAAAAACATATCCTGTAAGAGCGTTCACGGCATAATGATTACAACTTTTCTGTTAATCGTTATGGCAGAGTTGGGTGACAAGACCCAGATGGTCGTTGTGGGACTTAGTAGTACTGCCGGTTCTATACCGGTCTGGTTCGGCGCTACACTGGCGCTGAGCCTTATATCCAGTATCTGTGTGCTGGTTGGAAGTAAACTATTCCAGCATATCCCCATGACATTGCTTTATCGTATGAGCGGCGCAGTCTTTTTGATCCTGGCTGCTTTTGCACTGACCAGGGTATTTTGAAGTGATATACTTGTAAATGTATATATTCGAAGAGCCTGTGGTGTGGATCAGCATACCTAAGACCCTTATTTATCTTGCTGAGGGCTACTCTTTACCGCGGCAAAAAAGTCATAGGGCATCGTTTTCGCTGATATATTATTCTTTCATGTGCCCCCTTCTGACTCAGTCCCTACGGGCTTATTTATGTCTTCCCTGGATTTGAGTTTGTCGGCTATTTCAATAAAGGGCCTGAAAAGATCGATGGGAATCGGGAACAGGGTAGTTGAATTATTTTCCGTAGCTACTTCCCTGAGGGTCTGGAGGTACCGGAGTTGCAGAGCAGCGGGCGCCTTGTGTATAATATCGGCGGCATCGGCCAGCTTTTTTGCTGCCTGAAACTCACCTTCTGCATTAATAACCTTGGATCGGCGTTCCCGCTCGGCCTCGGCCTGTTTTGCCATGGCCCTTTTCATCTCTTGCGGGAGGTCTATCTCTTTTACTTCTACCTTGCTGACTTTAATACCCCATGGCTCGGTGTCGAGGTCTAATATCTCCTGAATCTGGGCATTAATTTTATCTCTCTCTGACAGAAGTTCGTCAAGTTCGGCCTGTCCGCAGACACTCCGGAGCGTAGTCTGGGCCAGTTGGGACGTGGCAAAAAGGAAGTTTTCCACTTCAACCACCGCCCTTCTTGAGTCCATGACCCTGAAATAGACTACCGCACTCACCTTTACGGATACGTTGTCCCTGGTAATGATATCCTGTGGCGGGACATCGAGGGTAACTATTCTGAGGTCAATTTTCCTCATCTTATCAATGACAGGAATGAGTATTATAAGACCAGGGCCCTTGGTCTTAATGACACGACCAAGCCTGAAAATTACTCCACGTTCATACTCGTTGAGTATGCGAATGGCTGACATCAGAAAAGCAATGATCAAAAAAAGCAGAAAAGCGAGAGCAATTGTCATGTCTTGCCTCCATGGATCATCGAGACCCGTAATTTAAGTCCATCAATACCTATAACTCTTACCTCAGTATCCACAGGTATGGTCTCCTCGCTTACAGCGGTCCAGAGCTCTCCATGTAAAAAGACCTTTCCGCTGCTCATCCCCACGGTCTTTCTAACAATACCTTTTTCACCTATAAGACCTTCTGCCCCGGATTGCGGCCTTGACAGGGTGGCCCTGGTCACCAGATAAATAATAGCAGCCAGAAGAGATCCAACTCCCAGCATAGTAGTCCAGAGTACATCAGTGTCAATGGAAACCCCGGTCTTTGAGGTGTCGAAGAGCATAATAGAGCCCAGAAGAAGTGCAGCCAAACCAGCCGCCCCCAGTATGCCCTGGCTGGCAACTATCAGCTCCATTACGAACAGGACCGCCGCCAAGAGCAACAGGAGGAGACCGGCGGTATTTACCGGGAGGGCCTGAAGGGCAAACAGGCCCAAAAGCAGGCATATGGCCCCTATGGTCCCCGGGAAAATGGTCCCGGGATGGGCAAACTCAAAATATAGCCCTGTCATGCCGACCATCATGAGGATATAGGCGATGTTTGGATCTGCTATGGTCCTGAGTATTTTTTCCCTCAAGCTCTCTTCTATTTGAATAATTTCAGGGTTACTTATTACTAGTTCGGCCGGACCATCAGGCAGACTCACCGTAATACCATCGAGTTGTTGAATCAGTTCATTAAGGTCTTTTGCGAGGATATCGATTACTTTCAGTTCCAGCGCTTCCCTTGCAGAGGCCGAGACGCTCTCCCTTACCGCGTTTTCTGCCCACTCCGCGTTCCGGCCACGTTCCGCTGCCATACTCCTGGCCATGGCGGCAAGGTCGTTTTCCGCCTTTTGTTTCATGATCTCGTCTTTTCCCCCGCCGGAACCCATATTTACCGGGTGAGCGGCACCAATATTGGTGCCGGGCGCCATGGCTGCAACATGGGCGGCAATGGTGAGTATGGCGCCAGCAGATGCGGCCTGTGCTCCGGAAGGACTTACATAAACAACTGTAGGAATCGTTGATGCCATTACTTCCTGAACCATATTCCTCAAGGTAGATACAAGGCCGCCCGGGGTGTCTAGTTCAATTACCAGACACTCGGCCTGACCCATGTCGGCCTCTTTAAGGGCCCTTTTTAAGAGTTCTGCCGCACCCGGATTTATGCTGCCTCTTAATTCGACAAGATAGATAAGGGAATGGCCCGCCGGATTTCGCGGTTTGTGTTTCTGATCTTTTCCCCATAAGTGAGGGGTTAACACAAATAAAAATAGCGTAACTATTAAAAATAGGACTGCTTGTAGAACTATGTATCTACCCAGCCCTGAAATCCCCGACATTGAATTAAGCGTTCCCCATTTGGGAAGAAGAGTATCAGTCAGAATTTGTATGAAAGACTTCCGCATTTTATTTTTAACGGTATTTGTCATACTCTTTTTCCAGTATTTGAAGGTCATGCCAGGCTACACGTTTGCAGTCCAGTTGTTGGCTTCCTTTTAATCTCAACAGATATGCCGGATGGTAAATTACCATGACTCTGGCATTGTCCCACTGATGGAAACGACCGCGAAGAGATTTCAAAGGGGCCTTTTCATTAAGAAGAATTTGGGCGGCGACAAGTCCTAAAGCAAGTATAATGGGCGGATTGATGAGCCTCAACTGGTGTCTTAAAAAGGGGAAGCAGGCGGCAATTTCTTCATGTCCGGGGGTACGGTTACAGGGAGGTCGACACTTGATGACACTGGTGATAAAGACGTCCTTTCTGAAAATATTTATAGCATTTAACATATCTGTAAGGAGTTTTCCTGAAGGGCCTACAAACGGCCTGCCTTGAATGTCTTCTTCTTTACCCGGGGCCTCTCCTACCAGCACCATCTTTGCATTTTCAGGTCCTTCTCCAAAGACTGTGTTCCGCCGTTTTTTATACAGCTCGCACTTTTTACAATTCTCAACTATTCTGCGAAGCCCGGCAAGATCAGTTTCTGCAGGAATTTCGTCCTTATATTCATTGATGGAAGTCAATTTCTGCGAAGATGCTTTGCTTTGGACGGCATGATTCAGAAAGGAGGATAATTCAGAACCCATGGAAATGCTTTCAACCCCCAACTGCTTCTGATAACGGAGCCACGATGAAATATCGTTCATGATATTAACAATTTCTTTTTTCATGTTAATCTATTACGATTATATACCAGAATAATGATTACCATCCAATGCTAAAGCCCCATATACTTTCCACATTACAATATCTTCTTGTGTCCCAACCCCTGAGGCCCTACTCAAAGCCGGACCGTTTTGAGAAAACCAGTAATAAAGCCAAAACTGCAATTGCGCCTACGGCAGAACCCAGGGTATCTGCCACCCAGTCAACCGGGTCAGCATACCTGTTGGGTACAAAATACTGATGAAGTTCGTCGGCAAGTCCGTATAATGATCCAAGAAATATGGCCTGACACATGGCCACTGTTTTAGATATCGAGGAGTTGTGCAAGCGCCACCACATGAGCAATGCACCTAATACAAAATACTCTAAAAAATGTATAAGATAGTCACTGCCCGATATGCTGGGAAGTCGATTTCCGGGGATAGAAGATGTCCCGAAAATGACTCCTGCATAGGCTATGCACAAGGCTAAACGTATATTCATGAAACAAGATCCCTTGATTCACTTGACGGTATATATAGAGTAAACTATGAATAATTGTTTGTCAGCGACTGAATTATCTTATAGACATGATTTGGATTTCTTATAATATTTTTTTCCATGAATATAATCATGGCATTCTCCAATAAGGAGTGGACAAGTTGAGTGACGAAAGCCTAGTTATTAAGCAGCGCCGCGAAAAAGCGGAGCAACTTGAAGAAAATAATATATCTCTTTATCCCAACGACGTAAAGACGCCTGAAAGTACTTCTGCAATAAGGCGACTGTACGATTCCTATGGTGAGGAAGACCCGGAAAAGGTACAGCGTAGCTTCAGATTAGTCGGCCGTATAATGAGTTTACGCCGTTTTGGAAAGGCAGCCTTTTTACATATTCAGGACAGCTCCGGTCAACTGCAGATCCATATAAGAAAGGACGTGGTTGGGAATGAGGTCTACAACCTGTTCAAGAAATTCGACATTGGTGATCTGATTGAGGTTAGAGGTAAGCCTTTCAGAACCCGCGTGGGCGAATTGACACTCTCGGTTGAGACCATTGGCCTTGCAGCCAAGTCTTTGAGGCCCCTTCCTGAAAAATACCACGGAGTCAAAGACAAGGAGATCAGATATCGCCAGCGATATGTCGATTTGATCATGAATCAGGAGGTAAGAGAGGTCTTCAGGACCAGGTCCCGTATTGTCCAGATATTGCGAGAGTACTTTACTTCCCATGGTTTCCTTGAGGTTGAGACCCCGATGATGCAGTCCATTGTCGGCGGCGCAACGGCCCGTCCCTTTACAACCCATCACAATGCCCTTGGTATGGACCTCTACCTTCGGATAGCTCCTGAGCTGTATCTGAAAAGACTCCTTGTGGGCGGTTTTGACAAGGTGTTTGAGCTTGGCCGGAACTTCAGGAACGAAGGAATTTCGATACAGCATAATCCTGAATTCACCATGTTGGAGTTCTATGAGGCCTATGTTACTTACGAGAATATGATGCTGCGGACAGAAGAACTCTTTTCGCGGATAGCTGAAGAAATTAAGGGCGGGATGATCTTCTCCTATCAGGGTTATACGATGGATCTCACTCCTCCATGGCGCCGCATGACCCTTGAAGAAGCATTAATAGAGATTGGGCAGGTTTCGAAAAAGGACCTTGGAAACAGAAAGGGTCTTGTTGAAAGGTTAACGGTTCTTGGTGCTCCACTGAGAGGCAATGAGAAGACAGGTAAATTATGGACAAAGTTATTTGATTTACTTGTGGAGCCCAGGCTTATTCAGCCGACTTTTGTAAGCCATTACCCCATTGACGTCTCACCTCTGGCCAGGGAGAATCAGGAAAATCCTCAAATTACAGATAGATTCGAACTTTTCATTGGCGGTCGCGAGATTGCGAACGCATTCTCAGAGCTCAATGACCCAAGAAAGCAGCGTCAGCGTTTTCAGGGACAGATAGACGGTAGAGGAGATGACGACGAGGTGCCTCCTGAACTGGATGAAGACTTTATCCGGGCGCTGGAAGTAGGTATGCCGCCCGCCGCCGGTGAAGGTATAGGTGTGGATCGTGTGGTAATGCTCTTTACTGATTCCTCTTCTATACGCGATGTTATCCTGTTTCCACAGCTACGTCCGGAGAGTTGAGTCCCGGAATGAATTTCGAATGTTTTATTGCCCTGCGTTATCTCAGGGCGAAACGCAAACAGGCCTTCATTTCTCTTATTACCCTCATATCTATAGCAGGCGTAGCAGTGGGCGTAATGGCCCTGATCGTCGTAATTGCCGTAATGACCGGTTTTGAAAATCATCTCCGCACCAAGATACTTGGCATAAATTCTCATATTTCGGTCAAAAACTATGAAGGTACCTTTGGTAACATGGAGTCCATACGGCAAGATGTCCTTGAAGTTGTTCTCCCTCGTAACAACATTTTTAATCTAGTCAGGGGAAAAGAGGGTGATGCAAAAGTAGTTGCAGCGACCCCCCTTGTCTATATCCAGGCCCTTTTGAGTTCAGGAAGGGCTGTCAGTGGAGCGGCCATTCGGGGGATAGAACCTGACTCTATCCAAGAGGTCTTCAGCGTGGGGGAGATAGTCAGGGGAGAGGGGCTTAAGGCATTTGAGAATTATAGCGAAAGCGAAATTCCTCCAATACTTCTGGGCAAGGAACTTGCGCGCAACTTGGGGGTTGCTGTCGGGCAGTCAATTCAGGTCGTGCTGCCCAGCGGGACTATTACACCAGTAGGGATGCTCCCCAGGATACGTACATTTCGAGTGACCGGTGTAAATACGACCGGCATGTATGAGTATGATGCCTCTCTTGCCTTTATTCCTATTGAGGCGGCCCAGCGGCTTCTTGGTTTGGGTGATAAGGTTCATGGCTTGGAGATAAAGGTTTCGGATATCTATGCCACGGACGGCCTTGCAACGGCCATACAAAAAAGACTTGGATTTCCTTTCTGGGCAATAGACTGGCAGCAGATGAGCCGCAATCTCTTTTCAGCCCTGAAGCTGGAAAAATTCGCCATGTTTATCATTCTTACCTTGATTGTCTTGGTGGCTGCCTTTAACATTGTAAGCACCCTTATCATGATGGTCATGGAAAAGAATCAGGATATAGCAATACTTAAGACACTGGGCGCGAGGGACAAAAATATTTTACGGATTTTTATTTATAATGGACTGCTCGTAGGGTTGATAGGTACCATACTCGGCGTTTCAGGTGGAGTAAGTCTCTGTTTCCTTCTGAGTCGCTATAAGTTCATTAAGATACCCAGTGAGGTGTATTACACCGACACACTTCCTATATTACTTCATGCAGGCGATGTGGCCATAATTTCCATCTCTGCCATCTTAATATGTTTTTTTGCCACCATATATCCAGCCCGACAGGCGGCCAGGGTCAATCCATCCGAGGCCTTGAGGACAGGATGATGTGATTGAAATGTGATATATTTATCTATGATTTCATTGAATAGGAGGAATCAAAAATGAGCAGTGACCATTTGTTACCAGAGGGTGAGAGCATCCGAAAAGCTGTGAAATGGATATCTGAGGTTACTAAGGGGTCTCCTGAAAAAAACCGCAAGGAAATCATACGGGAGGCAGAACTACGGTTCGACCTTTCTCCAAAGGAATGCGATTTCCTTTACAGGAAATTTTCTTAAAACCCTATATGGCGGAAATGTAGATAACTGAGCCGATATGAAATCGCTCTTTGCTGATAGACGGGTTTGAAGCTATCGCCATTGCAAGAGAGAAGGAACTTCTATAAAAAGGTACAAAGTCTGTCTCCGACAGATTGGCTGTCATGGAGTTGAAGACAGCGATTTTTATTGTGTAGTGAACAGGGGTTTTATTTTTTATTTCATAACACCCATTAAGAGTTTAATATATTTAAATAAATTTATTATCGCTGTGTCAAATATCTTTTATCAATTTTCTCTAGGTAGGTTGGGAACCCCTTCCCCGTACAACTGAGACGGCGTGGGTGCTCACCTATAAGACAATTCGAACTTAATGCCATACTGCGATTATAAGAGGTTGCAAAATGGATTCCTTTAAGAAAACCAGATTAAGCCCATTTGACGGAATCGAAAAAGAATTTGGACGCATGCTTCGCAATATGTCGTCCCATTACATGTTTCCCTATCGTTTACAAAGTCTTGTCCCCGCCACTGATATTTATGAAACAACGGATAAATTTATTGTTTATATGGAGATCCCCGGTGTCCGGCTGGAAAAATTATCGGTCCTGGCTTCCCATTCTGGTGTTACTGTTACCGGTATACGCCAAAGACCGGCTTTTGACCATACAACGTGTGTTCATCAGCTCGAAGTCGAGTATGGAAAATTTGAACGTACAATCAATTTTGACACTCCCATAGATGTGGATTCCACTTCATCAATCTGCAAAGACGGTTTTCTCCTCATCCAATTGCCCAAGAAGAAGATATCAGGTCAGATTAAAGTCACAATTAACGGAGAATAACTCCCATGAGTGATAATAGAGAAAAAGAAGTGCAAGAAAAGCAGAATATAGATCCTAATCAACTTGAAATACCAGATGAACTTCCTATCCTGCCTTTGCATGGATTTGTTTTTTTCCCGGGCATGGGTTTTCCCCTGCAGATAAAGAGTCCTGCTGCAAAGCAGCTTATTGACGATATCCTGCTCAAAGACAGACTCCTGGGTATGGTCAGCTATAAACAAGCCGCCTCCCAGCAGGAGGAGGCTGGACCTGAAAATCTTCACTCTGTAGGCGTTGTTGGCTACATTCACAAGTTGATCAAGGGTGAGGGGGGGGCATATCATATACTCACCAGCGGATTTAAAAAGATTAAAGTAAAAGAATATGTGCAGGAGTCTCCTTATCTGAAAGCCAAAATTGAAGTTCTGGAAATGGCTGATAAACCTGATAAGGAAATAAAGGCCCTTGATCTGAATCTGAGAACCGAATTCAAAAAACTGGCGGTACTCACCAACTTAACTTCGGAACTCGCCTTAACAGTGGATTCGCTTGATAATCTCTATTACGTCGCCTACCTTATTACTTCACAATTAGGCCTTTCAACAGATGATGAACAGGCGATTCTTGAAATCAGCAGGCTCAAAGATCTGCTGCGTAGAGTGACTACTGAACTTACAGAACGTCTTGAAACGGCTGAAATGAGCCAGAAGATTCAGAAATCAGCCAAAGAAGATATTGACAAAAAACAGCGTGAATTCCTTCTGCGCCAGCAGCTTCAGGCCATTCGGAAGGAATTGGGCGAGGATAGTGAAAACCTTGACCTTGATGAATTAAAAGAAAGATTTAAAAACGCCCAATTAAGCGAAGAGGCAGAAAAAGTAGCGCAAAAAGAGCTTGACAGACTGGCAAGGATTTCTCCTTCCTCTCCCGAATACACTGTTTCCAGGACATATATCGAGTGGCTTCTTGAACTCCCATGGAAGAAGTCCACACCCGATTCACTGGATATCAAGAAGGCCAAGATCGATCTGGATAGAGATCATTACGGTTTGGAGCGCATTAAAAAGAGAATTCTTGAATTTCTTGCTGTCCGCAAACTGAAGCAGGACATGCACGGCCCCATTCTTTGCTTTGTGGGCCCTCCGGGCACAGGCAAAACTTCTCTCGGCCGGTCAATTGCCCGCACCATGGGAAGGAAATTTGTCCGTATATCCCTGGGCGGCGTTCGAGACGAAGCGGAAATCCGCGGTCACAGAAGGACCTATATCGGTGCCATGCCCGGCCGTATTATTCAGAGCCTGAAAAAAGTAGGCTCCAATAATCCCCTGTTCATGTTTGATGAAATTGACAAAGTCGGCAGCGATTATCGGGGCGATCCATCTTCAGCCCTGCTGGAGGTACTCGATCCTGAACAGAACTTTTCCTTTAGCGATCACTATCTGGAGATTAATTTTGATCTCTCCAGGGTGATGTTTATCACCACGGCCAATACGCTCGATACGGTCCCGGGTCCCTTACAGGACCGCATGGAGGTAATCACCCTCTCAAGCTACACAGAGGACGAGAAGCTTCACATTGCCAAAAATCATCTGATTGAAAGACAACTCGAGGCCCATGCCCTTTCCGGCGACAATCTGACTTTCAGTGATAATGCCATCAGGACCATTATCCGTTCCTATACCCGTGAGGCCGGTGTTCGAAACCTCGAAAGGGAGCTGGGAGCAGTTTGCCGTGGTGTTGCCGCTGATATCGTCATCGGTAAGACGAAAAAGGTAAAGATTAAGGCATCAAACATTGAGCGTTATCTTGGTACTGTCAGATTCTTTCCGGAATCTGCAGCTCATTCATGGGGTCCCGGACTGGCAACCGGACTTGCCTGGACACCGGTGGGTGGCGTGCTTCTCTTTATCGAAACTGCCAAAATGAAGGGTAAGGGCGGCCTGCAAATGACGGGCAAACTTGGTGATATAATGAAGGAGTCGGCAAATGCGGCTCTAACATACATCAGGGCCAATGCAACTGCACTTGGAGTTGACGAGAACGTCTTTTCACGAAACGACGTTCACATCCACGTCCCTGAAGGGGCCACGCCAAAAGACGGGCCATCTGCGGGCGTAGCCATAGTGGTCTCTCTGGCGTCCCTTTTTACCAACCGTCCGGTCCGAAAGGACGTCGCCATGACGGGAGAGATAACCTTGAGGGGGGATGTGCTTCCAGTGGGAGGAATCAAGGAGAAGGTCCTGGCAGCGTCCCGCTCCGGCATCAAAGAGGTTATCCTGCCCGCCCTGAATCAGAAAGATGTCTCTGAAATTCGTCAGGCAGTCAAACGAAAGCTGACATTTCATTATTTGAAAGATATTCGTGAAGCCCTTGAAATCGCCATGAGGAAAGAGTGATGCTATCTCCTTTTTGTGTCCTCTGAAGATTGTTTCCCAAACAGAAAAATCACAAGTTTTGCAGGTCCGTACGCTGGTCTTCAGTGATTGAACCGAATTCCATGCAGGTCCATACTGCTTCCTGAATAATGTATGAATCTGCATGAGAAATTTCTTCTTTGCCCCTTATCAGATCCAGTATTTCAGCAATACAGGCCTGTTGAGCTATGCCGGATATTGCAAACGTGTCTTCTGGTGAAGGGGCATGGGCATAACCATCCATGCAATAGGTGGGAACCAGAAATTTGATACATCCCGGTTCTGCTATCAAGCATATGTCAGTCGCAATGAGCATGGGCTGCACATCACTCGCGCCTGCCTGAAAAAAGGCGCCGGCAGGCAGGATAAAATATATGTCAGTAGTTCCAGGGTTACATAGTTCAAATACCAGTGAAAAGGCACTTCCAAGCCCAAGGTCGGGCATGCAGGCCATAATGCAGGTTACATCCTCGCCACATTGCATTATACAGGCAAAATAATCATTAAGGGCTGCATAAAAATCAGGGGTGTTATAGTTTTGTGTCAGAAAATACGTGGTATCACCGGAAATGGATCTTATTTCTACGGGATTGATGGTGAATTGCGACCCCAGTTTCCAGTACGGCCATTCGGAATATTCCAGGGTAATCGCCAGATTTTTCCCTGCAAAGTAGACACAGGGGGCCGTGATAGTAAAGTTATTGTCCAAATGGGCGCAATTAGACCCTCCTGTGACAGGCTGAATGGATTGAAATTGCCAGTAAAACCAGGCAGGGTCAGCGGGATTTGCATAAGCACTGAAATTTAGCTTGTAATATGCGCCTTCATACTCAACACACGGCAGGACCAATGAAAGATCGTTTGCCAGCGTACCGCACTGGGAAAAGGCCTGGGGCGCCAAAGGCATAAACATCATCTGAATAAAAAGAAAGGATAAAAACGCCTTTTTCATGATATGCTCTCCTTAATATGGTTTATCACCAAAGTAATGGTTGGCGTCTTGGAATAGCGTTGTCATGTCAGTGTTCATGGGAGTTTCTAACCTCCGTTCTACAGTATGTCAAGATTTGCGGATACGGATTGCCTTGGGTGTGACCTCAACCAGTTCGTCTTCACTGATATATGAAATGCATTCTTCCAGGCTCATCTGCGTCGGGGGCGTTAGTATGACATTCTCATCCGATCCTGCGGCTCGCATGTTGGTCAATTTCTTGCCTTTTGCAGGGTTGACAACAAGGTCTTGCGGTCTGCAGTGCTCGCCGATCACCTGGCCGCGATAGACCCGGGTCCCCGGAACACAGAAGAGCTTTCCCCTTTCCTGAAGGTTGAAAAGGGCATAGGCCACGGTGGTGCAGGATTCTTTGGCTACCATGACGCCTTTGTTGCGGTTTCGTATTTCGCCTGCGAAGGGTCCGTATTCCACAAAGACATAATTCATTATCCCCATGCCCTTTGTATCCGTTAGAAACTCCGACCGGAACCCAAGAAGACCGCGTGTAGGGATTTTGTATGTCAGGCGGGCCATTCCGTTGTCCTGGTTCATTCCCATTAATTGGCCCTTACGCGCCCCCAGTTTCTCAATAACGGTACCCATGGACTGTTTGTCAACATCAATCGTCAGTTCTTCAAAGGGTTCGAGCCGTTCGCCGTTCTCTTCTTTTATAATGGCCTGGGGCATGGTTACCTGGAATTCATATCCTTCGCGCCTCATTTTTTCGATGAGAATGGAGATGTGCAGTTCACCCCTGCCTGAGACCTTAAAACCTCTACCGGTTTCCAGCTCTTCTACCAGTAGTGCCGCATCAGAGAGCGCCTCCCTCCTCAGTCTTTCTGTCAGATGACTTGATGTGCTGAACTTGCCTTCCGTCCCGGCAAAAGGCGAATCATTTGGAATGAAATGGGTGGAAATAGTGCAGGGATCAATCTCCATGGGAGGAAGGGGCTTCGGATCATTTGGATCAGTATAGGTTACACCGATGGTAACGTCATCCATGCCTGCAACGGCAACGATTTCTCCTACACCGGCGATATCTGTGGCCACTTTCTTATTTCCTTCGAAGCGGTATAACTTGCTGATACGGGCCGGTACAAGTGCTCCGTCCCTTCGAGCAACGACAATATCCTTGTTTATATTCAACGTTCCACCAGTGATTTTGCCGATCCCCAATCGACCCATATAGGGGGAATAGTCAATAGAGCTTACCAGCATCTGAAGGGGTGACTGGGGATCACCCGCAGGAGGGGGTATATGTGATATGATCTTTTCGAAAAGGGTGTCCATGGTCAATCTTGCGCCTGTAGATTGAGACAGGATATATCCGTGCTTTGCAGAGGCGAAGACAATTGGAAAATCAAGGATGTGATCCGGGGCGTTCAGCTTGACGAATAGATCAAAGACCTGGTCGACGGCCCACTCCGGCCGGCCAGCCGGTTTGTCTATCTTGTTTATGACGACAATAACAGGGAGTTTCAATGCAAGAGATTTCTTGAGAACAAAGTATGTCTGGGGCATTGGGCCTTCCTGGGCATCAACGAGCAGAAGTACTCCGTCGGCCATTTTCAGAACCCGTTCAACCTGGCCGCCGAAATCTGCATGACCCGGGGTATCTATGATATTGATCCGATAGCCCTTGTAACGCAAAGAGGCATTTTTGGACGCAATTGTAATGCCCCTTTCCCGTTCCAGATCCATGGAATCCATGAAGCGTTCGGCAATGTGCTCATTGTCCCGAAAAACCCCGCTCTGTTTGAACATCTGGTCTACCAGCGTGGTCTTTCCATGATCAACATGGGCGATAATGGCGATATTTCTGATTTTGCTCTGATCCATTTGGTCTCCCTTTCGGGGATTATTGAAACCCCTCGTCTTCAGGGGAAAAATTTTTATGTTATTGTAAAGCAAACTGTGCTTTCATCTATAGAGCCAGAATCCATAGATTAAGATTCCCTGGACCTTTCTAGATGCCGGATACAGTCCGAAATGATAAAAAACAGTTGATTTTAATCAATCCGATATATGAGACATGGTCTTAAAGATGAAAGTTGGTCAGTGTCTTGGTTTTGACCGTCCGGCAGGGACTGTTCCTTAGTGCACCAGCCATTTCAGATATATGATGAAATGACCAGATCTGATCTCTTTTTCTGCGTCGGCTAATGTGACTCAATCATTTAATAATGTCAACAGAAAAACAGTGACTGTTCGCTGTATTTTCCTTTTACAGGTTTTACTCAGATATCATATATCAATACTTCTGTGGCCAGCTTTGTCGTGTCCTAAAGTCATGGCATAAATTGAATGCTGATAAATCTATGTTACGATGAAGTAACGCTAAATTAACCCCAGGGCCCACCAGAATCCAAGACCGAAGATAGAGTGCAGTATAAGTTGCTCTGCCCACACCGCTTTGCTTATCTTTTGACCCATAATTCCCTGACCGGCAACCGGCAGGGCTATAAGCAGCATACTTATCCACAGTACGAAAACATATACAATAATTGCCGGTGCCGATCGGGCTTCAAAGCCAAAAAGCTTCGCCAGTATTACATAGACGATACCAAAAACCGCACTGGTTACAAGATGAACAACAGTACCCACGACGTATATGGCCGTCTCATTCGCTGCTTTGTTTATCGAACGCAGAGCAAAGGAGCCATCGACCATTACCAGATTTGAGCTGAGTAGACCCAGCCTGTGGCCGATTTCATTGGCCATACCCATAAAGACACCGGCCATGAGTCCTGCTAAGACCCCTTCAGCTATCCACATAATAACCCCCTCCATTATCAGTGATCTGTCAAATTCGGATTAATTTCCTTTTACGCCGAATACAAAACCTTATTCCGGAAGACCACAGTGAGTGGTAATGTTTCAAAAACAGTTTGGTTACGCGTAATTCAGGAGGTAAAAACAAACTATATAGAACATATAATATGATACCACTTTAATTAACACATGTAATCTTTCTTATAAAACACATTCGTGCCTCCACAAAAAATTACTTGCCTTATGGTAAAAGCAGTGTATGTTGTCGGCACAACAGATACCAATAGGTAAATGCCGTTGGTAACTTGTTATCTGTTTGAAGCAGGGAGACGATAAAAAATGCCTAGCATGAAGGCTTTCTTCACTAATATGTCAGTACCTATGCCACTTTACAGGAAGCTGTATCTGGTCTTTCGCAACAATCTAATTAAGATAGTCAGAAGACAGAACTGCTGTGGCCATCCAGGGGAGCCAGGTTGTTGAGAGGTGTCTAAATAACTCCCGGTTCGGGAGGATTGCATAGAGCAATAGTGGCGGCAATAAGTCACCCTTTGCAATTTTGACAAAAAGGCGCCTGTAATGGTTCCTATGGATAGAGAATAATAATATTCCTCAGATAGGCAGATCAAGGAGCAGGGAAGAGCTAAACCCGCTTTTTTCTGCGGTTTCGTTCGAAATGTTGATATGCCTGATACATGAAGGTCCTGACGGCGGCCTCTCTTCCAGGCTGAAAGCTTGAGTCGTAGGGCGCATCAAGATACGGTATTCTTAGTTTGTTCATAAGAGGTTTTGCAATTGCCGTGGTAATCGTACTGGGCATGCAGGTAAAAGGATAGACATTTACGACGCCGTTATATCCTTCTCTGGCATATTCCACGATTCCGGCGATGCTTAAACAGGCCTCTGTGCCTACATCAAAACAGAACAGGTCCTTTTCTTTAAGGATATTATCCAAGCATGCCAGCTTATGGTCTTTAGCAAGGCCGATCAGCGATCTCACTCTCTTATAGGCCTGATTCTGTCTAAATTCCTGATAGAAAAGGTCGCCGCCGAAGCCAACGATCCTTTTTAAATAATACTTCATGGGGCCCGGGCGGAGCTGTTTCAGGCCAAACCGAAATCCTGCTTTGGCCTCTCTGAATCTGTCATAGGCTGTGTAATTAATCCATTCGGCAACAGAGGCATTTATTACCTCGGCCCCGTATTTTTCCAAAAGCCTTATAAGATCCTGATTTGCCTGGACGTGGGTCCTTACATAGATTTCCCCCACTATACCAATAAGGGGCTTGGAGGGCACTTCCGGATCAATTATTTTCTTTCCCTCATTTATTATCTCTTCAAGTTTATCAAATATTTTATCAAAGTCTTTTTTGGCACCGTATTTTTCAAGTGAATCTTCCATAATCTGCATGGCCCTTTCGATAAATTCATCCGCCATGCCGGTTCTCTTTTCGTAGGGCCTTATTTTCCACAGCAGCCTGTCAAGAATATCGGATAACAAAATAGAAAAATAGCCGGCCTTCCTTAAATCCCTTGCCCGCCTTTTCTCAATTATGCCCTCCAGCGAATATCCATCCCTGGAGGTAAGGGAGCCGATTTTCACTCCCCTTAAATCGGAAAAGGAATCCAGTATAATTCTCTGGTATTTGTTGTACATGCCGAAACGGCATGGTCCACCCGATTCCGGCATAAAAAACACGTAATTTTCAGAATTAAAGCCCTCACCCAGCCTCTCTCTTTCTTTTTCGAGAAAATAAAGTATATCTCCTGTAGTGATCTGGCAGGGATAACATTCTTTGCCGGAAGTATATTCTTTCCCAAGATCAAGACCTTTACACGTATCCATTACACGTGCGTTAATACCAAACCCCCGAAATGCTGCCGCTAAGAGGTGCACTCCTATACGGTGCATTTGAGGGATCAGGAATACTTTATTCCTGAGGTCAAAGCGCCCCACGTTTTCCGTGAGAGACTGAAAATCTATTATTTTCCCCGATTCCATTTCCTTCTAATTCGCCATTTTTAAATCAGGATCCAGATCTAACCTCGATTTCTGCATAGTATTCTCTATTACGTTTTTATAGGCCTCGAGTCTGGTCATAATACCAGCTACCGCACTGTGCTCGTCAAGTTCCAATATAAGACAGGCCTTATCCCCCATTATATACCTGTAAAAATGCTCTATAAAAGAATCCGGACCGCATCCGTAGTTGGTCAAATGCAGGCCAAAATAGTTTTGGTAGCTCTTTATAAATCTGACCGTCCTCAAGACCTGGGAGCCGAACCCCCAATACATAGAGGGAAAGTCTGAAAGATCAACTCCAGATACATCTATAAAATCCATGGGCAGGGCGGTTACTCCTATCTTGCTCAAATTTTGCCCAATTCTCAAATTCAGTCTTTCATCGTAGAGATTATACGGGCGACCGGTTACTATCACGATCGGTTCATCGGCACGCTGATTTTCAAGGATTTCTTTGCCCTTTTCATAGAGCTCTGCGACAAACTGATTGTGTCTATCCATGGCATAATAGAAGGCCTCTTTTATTTCGGCCTCACTCACTCCGAGTTTTGGGCCCATCTGCTCTGAGATCTCCAACGCCAGGAGCTCAGGATCATAATTGAGGTGGATTACAGGGCTCAAAACAGATGACAGGTCAAGCCCTAAGGCCATTCTGGCCATATAGGAGTTGCTTTGGACCATAGGACAATAATAACCTGTCTCAGAGGGGTCGGGCGTGGGCATGTTTATTATGCTGGGGAGGAAAAGGAGCTTAGTATTTCCTGCCAGCCATTTTATATGGCCATGAGAGACCTTTACAGGGTAGCAGGTCTCGGCCATCACCGCCTCTATACCAGCCTTTGAAATCTGTGCATTGGTAGCCGGGCTCAGGACCAGCCGAAATCCCAGCCGGTCGAAGAAATGTGCCCACATAATACTCAGCTGGTGTCCGTAAAGCGCCCTCTGCATGCCTACGGTTGGCCGATTATCGAGTTCCATCAGTGGTTCATCCGGCAACTCAGCGTAGATCCCGGCCATATATGTCTGCCAGACTTCCTGCCTCAGTTCAAAGAAGTTCTCTTTCCTCGGCCCTTTAATTTTCGTAAATTCATACCGGCCGCACTCCCCGCCCCAGATACTGCGACGACCGTCAAAATTATAAATTTTAAGCTTGCATCTATTGTGACATTTGGGATCTGCACGGCATATTTTTTCAGTGTACTCCATCCGGTCTTTTATGGCGCTGTCCAGGCCCCTGAAAGTGGTCTCGCTTTTTCCGTCAAGGTGCATTTTTTCCTGCACACTTACAGCAGCACCATATGCCCCCAGGACCTCTCTGTTCCTGGGGACCAGGAGAGCTCGTCCCAGGACGTTTTCAAAGGCGGCGACAACTCCCTTATTTAAGGAAGGACCACCCAAAAACATTATTCTTCGTCCTATCTTTCTTTTTCCCACTACCCGGTTCAAATAGTTGTATACAATGGCATAACATAATCCTGCTATCAGGTCTTTTTTTTCAACTCCCTTCTGATGATAAGATACGAGATCTGATTCCATGAAGACCGTGCATCTCTCCGCAAGCTTAACAGGCCTTTCTGATGAAATCGCAATTTCCTGAAATTCACCTACAATATTTATCCCGTATTTATTGGCCAGCTCATGCAGAAAACTGCCCGTACCGGCGGCGCAGACTTTATTCATGTCAAAATCAACAGGATAGGTATTTGAAATCGATATATACTTGGAGTCTTGCCCACCAATCTCAAAGATAGTATCCACCTCTGGGCATATCTCTGTTGCACCTCTGGCGTGGGCCGTTATCTCGTCAACAACAAGGTCTGCATTAAGAAAATCACCTACCACGTTTCTGCCTGAGCCGGTTGTAGCCGTACCCACGATTTTAATATTCTCCCCGACGTCGTCGCGGATACACCTGAGAAGGTCTTGCGTGACCTTTATGGGTTTGCCTTGAGTGGGCACATAAGCCTTGTGTATAATCTCACGGTTTTCGTCTATGAGGGCATATTTAGTAGTTGTGGATCCAACATCGATACCGAGATATACCCTTGTCCTTTTTCGCAAGGGTATTTTTTGGACCTCGTTGGTCTCTGGAAAGGCGGTCTGTTTTAGTTCCAACCTGGGCGCTACGGGCACGGAAACCTCATGCTTGAATCCAGCGGCTTTCAGCGCATCCAGATCCACCCGGCCTTTAATGTCAGATTTCAGGGAACCTAAAGCGACTCCCAGTGCACCTATAGAAGTGTTGTGCGGAGGCACAATCAGCCCGGCGGAATATTCCCTGAAGGCCTTGACCTGGAGATCGTTTAACGAGAGACCACCGATAAAAAGAATCGGTTCTTCAAGTACACGGTCGGAAACGATAGTACTCATATAGTTTCTGGCGTTTCCAACATGGAGACCATAGATAATATCCTCCAGCCTCTCCCCCTTATTTTGAAGGTGAATCATGTCGGATTTGGTGAACACGGTGCAACGGCACGCTACATTGGCTGGGCTCTGGCTCTTCATGCCGAGGTCTATAAAATCAGCTAATATTCTGTCGATGTCATCCGGGATAAAATCCGTTTTACTGGTGTAGAGTGCGGTAGCCAATCTATTGGCTTGTTGATCGATAAAGGATCCTGTGCCAGATGCACAGGGACCATTGGTATTAAAGTACTCCAATTCCCAGCCACCTTTGTGGTGATTGATTTGTAAAAGAGCCGTTTCCTGTCCCCCCATACTGATAATTGTCTTGACATCCGGCCTTATATAAATAGCACCCAGGACTTGGCTGATGGTCTCGAATTCATAAAAGGCTTCCAATTCCTCAGCAAGCTTTTTCCCATGGTTCCCGGTAAAGGAAATGGACTGGATTTTCCGCTGGTCGAATTTTTCATACAGATCCTGAATAAGGGACAAAATCCCCTCCTCTACTTTACCGAGGTGACGCCCGTAGGGAGATTCATAGACAATCTCCTTATTATCGTTGATGACAATACAATTAAGGCTGACGGAACCGGCATCAATACCTGCGTAGTATCGATCAGAATCAGGGGACAACTCTCTATTTTTAATTGGTATCTTTTTCATCAAATTTTTTATCTTTCTATTTGCACTTCCACTCTTTTCCGACCCCAGTCAATGGCATCTTGATGGGAATTGAAATAAATGTCGATTCGACCAGGTCCCTTAATGGCAGATCCCCGGTCTTCCACAACACCCCATCCGTAACCAGGAACATGCATCCGGGTGCCAAAAACATAATACCTGGTATCAGCCGCAATGGTCCCATCCCGAGGCATAAGGAGCCATGGGAAAAAGATCAGTCGAATGGGTATCATCCAGGGATGCACGATACTGTCTGTTGATATGAGTCCGGGGCGCGGCTGATGGGGTTTTTTGCCACTGGCAGTAAGCCCTGAATAGGGCTGGCCTTTGCGCTTTCCTGAAGTCACGTAGCGGTTCCAGAAATCCAACTTCAGATATCTCCATCTTCCGCGTTCCCAGCCACAACACTTGCCACATCCGCAATATGCCGTGACTTCCATACGCCTCGAATCTTTAGCAGCGCACCCCGAAACGATTAAACATGCAAGGAGTAAGCACGGGAGCGTCCGTTTCATTTCTAATACCGTAACGACTAAAATATATTCCTATCAACTTGATCAAGAAAGTCCTTCAGACCGTTCAGATAAACACTGCCCGATGTGATAAATCCTCCATTGTGACTTCCTGAAATTTCAAGAAAGACCTTGGGGTCTTTAGCGGAACAGAATAGTTTGAGCGCATGTTTAAAGGGAACGGTTCTGTCTTCATGACTGTGGACTATGAGGACCGGGCATTGAACTTCCCTGATGGCAGCCAGGGTATCATAGTTATATTTACAAAGCAATTTTGCAGGAAAATACATAAACATCTCCCGGGCTAAATCCGCAGCGGAAGTAAAGGCAGATTCAACAATAAGGGCCTTGGGCGTGTGTTCCCGGGTTAACCATGCCGCCACTGAGCCTCCTAATGATCGGCCAAAAAGAATAATATCAAACGGGTCTAATCCCTCATGCTCAATTAAATAGTTCCATGCCCCCTTTGCGTCAAGATAAGTTCCCTCTTCTGAAGGCGTTCCCTCACTTGCCCCATACCCCCGATAGTCAAAGATGAAGGTACTGAGTTGAAGGCCATGAAATATCTTTATGGATTCAAGACGATGGGATATATTACCTGCGTTGCCATGGCAAAATATGAGCACGCCTCTGGGCGATTCAGCCGGTATGAACCAGCCTGAGAGCCTGATTCCATCCGGGGCTTTAAAGGAAACGGGTTTGTATGATAAACCGATTTGATCCGGTGTAGCGACTATCTCACTGGCGGGAAAATAGATGAGGCGTGATTGGGTAAAAAATAGAAAGCCGGTAAGGCCGACATAAATGGCAGCAATAAGGACTGCGAAATGCAGAATAGTTTGCAACATATCCCTGATACTATAGAACTTTCCATTTTTGGATACGCATAGAAACAGATTATTAAAATTTTCGAGTTTGTAAAAGATAATAATACTTTTTTGTATATCTGCGAAAATCTGCGTCTCATCTGGCTCGATAGTACGGGAATTTCCTTTTTTAGCCGGCAGAAAATCGCTTTTTGCGATTTGGGATGAAAAGGCACTCCCCCAAGCAACATATACTAAATTTTTTAGCACCGCTGAAAGCCAAAGGTCAAGTAATTTTCCATGTCTTGATAAATAGAGGCAAAATCAGTGTTCCGGCCCCTGTATGTAATTAGGCTATTTGCAAGTGGATTTTTTTTACTTATACTTATTGATAATATGGTTATCTGTATATTTACGCCATATGATTGATTTATAAAGGAGGCATCATGAAAGCTGTAAGCATTTTCAGACTTATGACGACCGGTCTTTTCATTGTCCTCTTTCTTGCGATGCCGATGCCGGGTCAGTCGCAGGAAAACGGTCAGGAAGCGGGACCAAGTGTCTTTACTGATGAGGAGCTTGCCCAGATGCTGGCGCCTATAGCACTTTACCCCGATTCCCTTTTATCTCAGGTACTGATGGCTTCGACATATCCCATTGAAGTGATCGAAGCCGATCGATGGCTCAAAAAAAATAAAAGGCTGAAGAACGACAGACTCGATGATGCACTGATAAATAAAGATTGGGATCCAAGCGTAAAATCACTCTGTCATTTCCCGTCGATCCTTGCTTTGATGAGTGAGAAGATCGCCGAAACTACCAGCCTGGGCAATGCCTTTCTGGCCCAGGAAGATGAGGTTATGGAAGTCATTCAGAGGCTCAGAGCCGAGGCCTATGAGCAAGGCAACCTGACTTCCAATTCAAGACAGAAGATTATCAGGCAGGGGGAAATCATCATTATAGAACCGGCAAGTACCGATGTTGTTTATGTGCCCTATTATAATCCCAACTATGTTTATGGCCCATGGTGGTATCCTTCTTATCCACCTTATTACTGGGGTCCTTTTCCTGTAGTTGTCGGGGCCGGCATCTCCTTCTGGCCCGGTCCTTTCATCAACTTTTCCCTGATTTCATGGAGCTATTTTGACTGGCACCGTCGTTCCATTTATATAAACATACACAAAAGGCCACGATTTTTCAGGCGGCACGATTGGCATCCAAGACCTGGTGCCTGGTATCATTCTCCCAGGCACAGGAGGGGGGTTGCCTATCGTGATAAGCCCACCGCACACAGATACGGCAAGTCCTTCAGCAGATCCAAAACCTTCCGGCGTGATATACGAGGTTTCCCCGAGCGTCAGAAGACCTTTGGAAAGGATATAAAATATAAAAGCAGGCCTCAACGCCCTGCCGTTCAAGGATCCGGCATCGTCCGGGACCGAAGAGTAAACATTAAACAGGGTACGAAGCTGTCGGAAAGCGTTGGGCGGCAAGGTCATCTAAGCAGAGAAAAAATTCAAAGAAGTGGAAGCAAAGTCCGTATGGAAAAGAGACCTGATATAAGTCGAGATAAGGTTTTCGGCAATATAGGTTACGGAGCACAAGAGGGTAAATCCAGCAGGCGAGGCCATTTCAGCCGGGAAGGTTATCAAAGGAGCTATAAGGGCAGAAGTCCATCAGTCCACCACGATCGCGGCCGCATAAGACGATAATTAAATCAACTCATATGGAATTATGTTCACTCAGAGAGGAATACAGATGATGTTACGACATAAATCATATACAGAAACAACCGCATGCCCGTATTCTCACAGGCTGGCGGTTCTTATATTGGTCGTCTCATTGCACACCATAGGATTTTCCGCAACGGCAAGGGCGGTGGAGCAGAAGGCCTTTATCTCTCCCCAGGAGGCCGTAAGGGCCCTGGTCGCCGCAGTGCAGGATAGTAACGATACGGAGTTAATAGCCATTTTTGGTCCTGGCTCGGAAGATCTTATCTTTTCCGGCGATAGAGTAGCTGATCAAAAGGACAGGGAGAGTTTTCTCATTGCCTTTAAAGAAAAGAACAGGCTCGGGCATGAAAGCGATGTCAAGGCAGTACTTTATATCGGAAGCGAAGATTACGCCTTTCCCATTCCCATTGTTCAGGAAAAAAACGCCTGGTTTTTTGATACACAGGAAGGCAAAGAGGAAATCCTCCTCAGGCGAATCGGCAGAAACGAGCTTCATACCATTGAGGTCTTGCATGCCTACACAGATGCCCAGCGGGAATATATGGCCATGCACCATAGCGGTTGCGGCAGTCCTGAATTCGCCCAGCGATTGACCAGCAGCAAGGGCAAAAAAGACGGTCTTTATTGGGAAGCAAAAGAGGGTGAAGCAGAGAGTCCATTTGGCCCTCTGATTGCTAAGGCGGTAGAGTGTAAATATACAGGCAGTCTTGACACTGATAACCCCGAACCTTTTCATGGCTACTATTTCAAGATCCTTAAGGCCCAGGGAAAGCATGCCAACGGCGGCGCCTTTGACTATATAGTTAATGGCAGAATGATCATGGGGTTTGCCCTCGTTGCGTATCCCGCCAAGTACGGTTCATCGGGTATTATGACCTTTATCGTTAACCAGGAGGGCAAGATCTACGAAAAAGATCTTGGCGATAAAACAACCAAAAAGGCGGCGGCAATGACTATGTTTGATCCTGATGACACCTGGAAAGAATACGATGAGGTAACCGAGCAGTAAAGTTTGGAAAAATTTGCCCTGTGTCTAAAATTGATTAGTTGAGCTTTACTTCATCAGTTCGGACAGGGACGCAATAACCCCCCTGGTCCGGTTTTCGACTTCCAGTAAATCCCTGGAGTTGGGCCGGCCCAAAATATTGCCCATACGTCCTTGAATATTCATGTCTGTATCATCGTGGAATTGACCAACGATATGCCATTGATCCAGAACCGTATACCCGAGATGCCCTAAAAATGAACGCAGCCACATAGTCATGGGAAGGGCCTCTGTTTCACCTATATGCGGCCCGGCATAAGTACAAAAGCAAATGCCGTATTTCCCAGGTATCAGAGGGGATGAAGGCCTGATTTTTCCTTGATCGTTATAAGATCGAAGCCTGTTTTTTATGTAATTCATCATTTGTTTTGTGGGTAGCCAATAGATGACGGGGGAACCTAAAAAGATCAGATCATATCGGAAAAAATCAACATCAACCCTGGGCGTGAATTTTATGAAATCGATTTCGTTGATTGGACCTTTAAGTGTGTCATGGATTCTTTGAGCGACTTTTTCCGTATTCCCACCGATTGAATCATACAAGATCAGGCCTTTCATTGTTATTCCTTTAATTTTCTTCTATCAGCTATTCAGGGGTATGGAGTGCCCAGGAATAAGTGATACGGCAAATTGTGTCCTGGACCGGGAGATTGATCTCCCAGAACTCCTCAATGATTTCAGGGCTGACGTTTTCCGTATGCTGTCCTCCTAAAAGCTGGATGAACATGCGTTCCACCCCGGCAAGCGTACCCCACTCTCCGCATTCTCCGCCACAGCACAAGATGGCCTTAATCCCTACAGGAGGTATGGAAGAATCGATCAGTATACCGTTTTCCCGGTCCGCATTTACTCGAAGCAGGCTCCCGGTAGGCGGAATGAGCTCGCCCGGTGAGCCCTTACAATAGATTACTTCGGTAGGAAATGTCTGTATACCACTGATACTGAGTGAATGGAGCTCGGTGAAGTCCACAGTGAAATAGTCTTCTACTGCGGTTGGTGTAAGCAGCATGTATATTTTTGCCTTCGCGTCGATTTCCGCACTGCATCCGGAACTTTGATCATAGCTATAAAATGTCTTTTCTATGATTACATAGGGCCGTTTGCCGCATTCGTATTCGCATTCGATCCAGCATTGGGTAAAATCGCCTCCCTGACCGGTACAGGCCGCATGACAACCGTCCAGGCAGTCCGGCGCAACGTCGTCCCGGTGAAGTGGTCCAAAGGATGGGAGGGTGAAGGACTCAATATTGGAGTATTCTCCTGGCCCTTGCGGACCATAAGCCTGGACTGCGATGTAGAAGGCGGCCTCTGGCCATAGTTCCAGAACGAAGGGTCCGGTCTGGGGTCCCACATCCAGCTGCCAGATTGGATATGCCGAGGGATAGGGGGCAAAGTAGAAAATATACCCATCGGCATTTTCCGCCTCTGTCCAGGAAATTGTGACGGTGATCCGTGACGTCGTTAAGTGCAGCTCAGGACCCGGAATGGCGGCGGCGAATGCCTCCCAAAGACACAGAAGAAAGACGATAAAAAGGACTGTGATTAAGGTAATTTTTCTTTTCATGGCGTAACCCCCGTCTTTTCAAGTCAGATAAGCCGACGATTGACAGGAAATCGCCTTTTGCGATCTGGGCCGAGGCAGCACCACTAGGCACGACATGCTGACTCAATTGGTTATCCTGAATTCTTCCACGTGGTTTTTTTATTAATGCCTGAATTTAGTATGGCCTTTAGATTATGGTTTGTCAAATTTATAAATGATGTCAAGCTGAGAGGTGGTTGAGCCGGCGCGTACGAGGTCAGATAAATGATTTAAACCGATCAGTCTATTTTTTTAGCAAGTTTGATACCCCTGGTATTGATGGTGATAAGTCT
>JAGYNZ010000023.1 GCA_018399745.1 Deltaproteobacteria bacterium
TCATTTTTTTACTGCGAAACTTCAGTTATTATAAAAATTAAATATATTTAAAAAGCATTGTGTAAAATGGAAGCTGAACATTCTGCCCTGGAAAGAAAAATACGGGAATTGACCGTGCTTTACGAAATCAGCCAGCTGCTGGTCTCTATTCCTGATCCTAAAGAGGCATTAAGTCCTGTTTTGGATATTCTTCATTATAAAATGGGTATGAAGAGAGGCACCATCACTTTATTGGATACTGTTACGCAAGAATTGGGTATACAAGCGGCTCACGGGCTGACCGATCAAGAAAGGCAGAGGGGACATTATCAAATAGGCGAGGGTATTACTGGAAAGGTAGTAGAAACTGGAGAACCTGTCATCGTTCCGCATATAGGAAAAGAGCCTTTATTTTTAAACCGCACAAAGGCTCGAGGGAATATCCAGAAGAGCAATATATCCTTTATTTGTGTACCGATAAAAATAGGTTCCTTTACTTACGGGACACTGAGTGCAGATCGCCTATTCAGCGAGGAAATTTCTTTTGAGGAAGACCTGAGACTACTCACCATTATTGCCTCCAATGTCGCCCAGGCCATAAAAATCAGCCGTATGATGGAGGAGGAAAAGGACCGCCTGTGGCACGAGAACATTACATTACGGGAGCAGCTCAAAGAACGATATAGCTTTTACAATATTGTGGGCAGAAGCAACAAGATGAGAGAGGTCTTTGAAATGATCGACAAGGTCTCAGCAAGTGACGCTTCTGTGCTCATCAGAGGAGAGAGTGGAACAGGCAAAGAGCTTGTGGCTAACGCCATCCATTACAACAGCTTGAGGACAAAAGGACCCTTTATCAAGGTAAACTGTGCCGCGCTTCCGGAAACACTTATGGAAAGCGAGTTGTTCGGGCACGAAAAGGGGGCCTTCACAGGGGCAACACAGAGAAGGACAGGCAAATTTGAACGTGCCCATGGAGGCACCCTGTTTCTGGACGAGATCGGGACACTTAATCTCTCTGCTCAGGCGAAAATTCTGAGGGTTCTCCAGGAAAAAGAACTGGAAAGGGTTGGAGGAGATGATACTATAAAAGTTGATGTGCGAATCATTACAGCGACCAATAAGCCACTGGAAAAGGCCCTTGAGAAAGGAGACTTTAGAGAAGATCTTTATTACCGTCTAAACATATTTCCAATCTACTTACCGCCTCTACGGGAGAGGAAAACAGATATTCTGCTGTTAGCAGATTTTTTCCTTGAAAAGTACAGGGGAAAATACAAAAAAGACGTGAAAAGGATCTCCACCCCTGCCATTGATATACTGATGCGCTATCACTGGCCCGGAAATGTCAGGGAACTTGAAAATTGCATAGAGCGGGCCATGCTTCTCTGTAATAATCACGTTATCCACAGCTACAATTTGCCTCCCAGCCTTCAGACAGCCGAGTCATCAAAGACAGTCCTTCCAGGCTCTCTTTCCTCTGCTCTGGCTATTTTCGAAAAAGACTTCATCGTTGATGCATTAAAAAATACGCACGGCAATATTGCCCAGGCAGCAAGTGCCCTTGAAACATCTGAAAGGATTTTGGGTCTCAGGATAAAGAAATACGGTATTGAGACCAAACAATTCCGTTAGGAGGCTTCGTCCCTCTTGATTAATTAAAACCGGATATATTTATGGGCAGGACACAGAAAAGTGCCTGTCTCACAAAGAGAGGTCACCTTCTGTCGTTTACTGCAGATCAGAGATGCCCTGTTCCTGCTTAGATTTCCAGCGTTTTTTATTTTCGCCGGTAGTATGCATACATAATGCCCGATTATGCCCCGGCAGGGGAATTTGTAAAAGTAAGAATTATCAGCCGAGTAAAAAAAGACAGGCTGGACATAATCCCCGAAGTGATTTCATACAATAAGAACTTGACACCCAGTTTCAACAGATAAAATATATATAATTATGAAACTCTTTAATCCAGATGAACTTATCAACAGTAGAGGCGATTGCTGAAAGGCCCTTGCAGGCGTAGGGCTGCGCCTGAGAAACCCGTGCACTCCAAACGGCTATCAGATGGAAGTTCTTTTTGACGTGGATATAATGCCCAAAATGAACAAGCTTCTTGCAATAGTAGGCGGTAAGATCCTTCTTAAGGAAATACATGAGACCTATATAAGGCTTGTCGTGGAAAAAACTGCGGGTTAACGCCTTTCTCTTTATGACTTGATTATCTATGCACTATAGGCACCTTAAACAGAAATTAAAAAACCATCAAATAATAAATAAGGAGGAGACGAACATGCCACGAGGAGATGGAACAGGCCCTGGAGGTCGGGGTCGGGGAACTGGCAAAGGCATGGGACCAGGTGGCAGCGGACGTGGCAGATCAGGCGGATCTGCTTCAGGTCCTGGGGGAAACTGCATTTGCCCCAACTGTGGTGAACGCCTGTCACATCAAACTGCAACCCCTTGTTTTGAGCGAAAATGTCCCAAGTGCGGGGCTATGATGATGCGAGAGTAAACATTCCGGTCTAGTGCCGCACGCTGTTGACCGTGCGATCGCTTTGGCTGAATTTGGTGGCTTCGACATCGACTACATTATGGTAGTCATAGAATGCCGTTCAGGGTTTCGCGGTCTCAGGTGACTCATTTTCGTTGACCTTGCAAGTCGGCTCTTGCATCAACAGCCATACCTCAAAATACATGAATGGAGGCTGGACGCAAGTCCTCTCCATTCTGTTTTTATACCCTCTCAATTCAGAACCCGGAAATCAACGGTTCTGATTTTCGCTGAACCATGAACTGTTGAACCCCAAAACCTTAAACGCTTACATAAGTATCTTACAAATTTGTAACAACACACATCCTATCTTACAAAAATGTAATGATACATCAAAGAGCTTCTCTTATTTTTCTCATCATTTTTGTTTCTAAGCTATTATTTTAACAGCAAAAAATTATAAATATGTTTTGTGGCATCAATATTGAGTATAGATCAGGAATATCGCGCATACAGCGTGATTGCTGAAGGCATTTTGTAACTGCAATTGCATAATCAACAATGAGTAGGAAAAAAAGCTTATCTAACTTGCTCATTTCTGAATGAGAAAAATACTTTAATATACTGATTCTACTTCTATTTATGTAAAATTCACTAAGAAAAAGGAGATAATTTGATGAAGAGAGAAAGGGTTTTGAGTTGGACAAAGACAGTTTTAGTTGTGCTGGTCTGTTGCATGGTTACTGCGGGTTTTGCCAGGGCCGAAGAAGAGGAAAAGCCTACGGCCGACCTTACTGTGAGCTTGCTGAGTCAGTATATCTGGCGGGGATTCGCATTTAGTGAAGATAGTGCTGTGATTCAACCCTCCATGACCATGGGCTACAAAGGATTTTCTTTTAACCTCTGGGGCAATCTCGATACTGACCCCGTTGGTGACCTCGATAAATGGAACGAGACAGACATGACTCTGTCCTATGACTGGGCTGCGGGCCCTATGGGATTCTCGGCCGGCTATATCTTCTATGCCCTGGATGGCGTTGAGGACTCTCAGGAAATCTATTTCAGTTTAGGTCTGGATACTCTGCTGAGTCCTGCCGTGACTGTCTATCGCGAGATCTATCATGCCCCTCACTGGTTTATAACCGGGGACATATCCCATTCATTTGCTCTAACTGGCAAAATGAGCCTGGATCTTGGCGCACAGGTAAGCTATCTCATATCGAATGATAAAAGCGCCTACCCGGAGGTGGATGACGATGGAGTCGTTGAAGGCGAATATGATAATTTTCATCATGGTCTATTGTCGGCGGCCTTAAATATTCCTGTAAGTGAATACGTCACCGTCACACCAGAGATTTACTGGTCCTTCCCCTTGTGTGATGACTCTGAGTCCTTGACTCGTGATTCCGGAATCAGCGTAACGGATGACAAGGACAACTTTGTTTATGGCGGCGTTTCGGTGAGCTTTGCCTTTTAAATCCTCCTATCCTCAGTGACAACCCACCGGGGGAAGTACACCGGTTGGTTGTCACGCTATATGCTACAAAAATGTAGTATTTTAAACGAGAAGCTACAAAAATGTAGTATTTCCTGATCGCAAAGGAAGTATCAAAAAGTCAAAAAAGTATAGGAAAACAGTAGGTTGGATAAAAACTCCAGCCGTGGCATCAGACTTGCTGACTAAGTTTTTTAATTATAACTGTCCGGCAACATAGGGAAAGGAAACAAAATGTGTGGAATTACAGCCATCTGGGGAGAGAATGATACAGCACTGACTCGTCAGATTATGGAAAGCCTCATTCATCGTGGTCCAGATGCCAGCGGGATTGCTTTCTGGGAGCGGGCGACGCTGGGGCATCGCCGTCTCTCGATCATGGATCCTGAAGGTGGTTGCCAGCCCATCTTCAACGAAAATAAGACCATCGCCATAGTCGCTAATGGAGAAATCTACAACTTCGCATCTCTCAAAGAAACGATCTCTGCAAGCCACCAGTTCACTACCTCAAGCGACAGCGAGGTGCCCTTGCACTTGTATGAGGAAGCGGGATGCAACACTGTAAAGCGTCTTGATGGAATGTTTGCATTCATCCTGACGAATGGCCAGGAACTGTTCGCTGCACGAGATCCTGTTGGCATCAAACCTCTGTACTACGGTAACTCTGGCCATAGCAAGGTTTTTGCATCTGAACTGAAGGCGCTCTCCGGTCGTGCTACAGACGTTAAGGAATTCCCGCCCGGCAGTTTCTTTCACACAAAAATCGGATTTCACAAATACCGAAGTCTTCCTCGCGCCATACCTGAAGAGGGTCCTGTCGATCAATGGTGTGTGTTGATACGCAAAACCCTGGAGCGTGCCATCAAAAAGCGGCTAATGAGTGACGTCCCGCTAGGAGCATTCCTATCTGGCGGACTGGACAGCAGCATTGTAGCCGCTGTCGCCAGAGCCCACATGGAAGAACTGCACACCTTCTCAGTTGGCCTCGAAGGTAGCCGGGATTTGGGGGCAGCCCGCGTGGTTGCTCAACATATAGACAGCATCCACCACGAATATGTCTTGACTCCAGATGACATCCAGCGACGTCTGCCGGAAATCGTTTTCTATCTTGAGTCTTTCGACCAGGATCTGGTCAGAAGCGCGGTACCATGCTACTTCGTGTCACGGCTTGCATCGGAATACGTCAAAGTTATCCTGACAGGCGAAGGAGCGGACGAACTCTTCGCCGGCTATTCATACTACAGAAGGTTTGACAGTAGTATGCCGTTGCATGAGGAACTGTATCGAAGCGTATCTTCGCTTCACAACATCAACCTCCAGCGTGTCGATCGTCTTACAATGGCCCATTCGATTGAAGGCAGGGTGCCGTTCCTTGACCTAGAGATGATCGAACTGGGACAACGCATACCTTCCTCTTTGAAGATCCGACAATTGCGGAATGGGAAGCAAGTTGAGAAATGGATACTGAGGAAAGCATTTGAAGACTTGCTTCCTGCCGAAATCTTATGGAGAACGAAAGAGCAGTTCGACGAAGGCAGCGGAACCGCCGATGTACTTGCCTGTATGGGAGATTATTTCATGCCGCAAAACGCGGCCGAGGAGTATGCGGCGGCTCAAAAAGATGACCGCATCAGAAGCCATGAAGAAGGCGTCTATCACAAGCTTCTGTGTGAAGCATATATAGATCCATCCACAATCCTTGCAAACATAGCGCGATGGAAAGATAACCGAATTTATGAATAGCCGACCAAGCCGGACTCAGGCAATGGCAAATAGCCGCGCCTGATCCGTGGCAGAACAAAAATGAAATAAAAGGAATAAGATAATGAACACGGGTGATACAGCCTTTATGTTAATAGCCAGTGCCCTTGTCATGCTCATGACACCGGGGCTGGCGCTATTTTATGGTGGACTTGTCCGTTCTAAGAACGTCCTTGGCACCATTATGCACAGTTTCATTTGTCTGGGAATTGTCTCTGTTATTTGGGTTGCCTATGGTTACTCCATGGCATTTGGCCCTGATATCGGTGGACTCACAGGAAACCTTGACTGGATGTGGCTAAAGGGAGTGGGCACAAAAGCAGGCCCATACTCCGATACTATCCCGGATCTGCTCTTCTGCGCATTCCAACTGATGTTTGCCATCTTGACTCCGGCCCTCATAACTGGTGGCTTTGCCGAGAGAATGAAATTCTCTGCCTTTTTGATATTCACCGCGCTGTGGAGCTCTCTGATCTACATGCCGATCTGTCACTGGGTCTGGGGCGGCGGATGGCTTGGAAGCATGGGGGCACTGGACTTTGCCGGGGGGACAGTAATCCATATCAATTGCGGTTTTGCAGCCTTGGCGGCTGCCATGATAATTGGCAAGAGAAAGGGATGGGGTCGAGAGTCATTTCATCCCCACAACCTGTCAATGACTATTTTCGGGGCCGGAATATTGTGGTTTGGCTGGTTTGGATTTAACGCAGGCAGTGCCCTTGCAGCCGACGGAACTGCTGCATTGGCCTTCTTTACTACACAGGTGGCAACTGGAGCGGCCGCTCTCTCATGGATTATTGCTGAATGGCTATTCCGGGGAAAGCCCACAACCCTTGGGGCCGCCTCCGGTGCAGTGGCAGGATTGGTTGCCATTACCCCTGCTGCAGGATTTGTGGGTCCGGTATCGGCCGTAATTATCGGCCTTGTAGCCGGCGTGCTGTGTTATCTGGCTGTGCTGGTCAAATTCAGGCTTGGCTACGACGATGCCCTTGACGTGGTGGGAATACATGGTGTTGGAGGAATATGGGGTGCGTTGGCCACAGGACTCTTTGCTTCAATTGCTGTGAATCCAGGTGGAGCGAACGGTCTATTCTTTGGAAATCCTCATCAGTTTGTGATTCAGGCAACAGGGGTTGGGGCGACCATAGCATACTCATTTATTGGTAGTGCTATTATTCTTAAAATTATTGATGTTACAGTAGGACTTAGGGTTACCACAGAAGAGGAGATCCAGGGCCTGGATATCACTCAGCACAGTGAAATTGGGTATTCTTTATAAATGATCCCCCAGGACAGACAAAAAAAATGCGTAGTGCATTCTGTTCGTCTCTATATGCCTGATTAAGGAGAAATCAATGAGAAAAATCGAGGTAATTATAAAGCCCTTCAAGCTGGACGACGTAAAGGAGGCCTTGAACGAAATCGGCATCAAAGGAATGACAATTTCCGAAGTAAAAGGTTATGGTCGTCAGAAAGGGCATAAGGAAATATATAGGGGTGCGGAGTACGTGGTAGATTTCATCCCCAAGATAAAACTTGAGATAATAGTAGATGCAGCTCAGGTAGACCAGGTGGTGGCAAAGATTAAGGAATCTGCCTATACAGGGAAAATCGGAGACGGTAAGATCTTCGTGCTTCCTGTGGAAGAGGTCATAAGAGTCAGGACTGGTGAACATGGCAAAGATGCTATTTAGTGTTGCGCACAGAGGGCCTGTTCATATAGAACCTTCAATTCTAAATTTTGAGTTAATAAAGTATATGTGAATAGATTATTGGTTAAATAATAAAAATGGAATTTTTTAGCAAAACCAACTATTAAAAAGGAGAGGTATATTATGACACCGAAACAAGTATTGGATATGGCCAGCGAGAAGGGCCTCAAGGTAGTCGACCTTCGCTTCCTTGACTTTCTTGGAATATGGCAGCACTTCACAGTGCCTTTAAGCGAGCTGGATGAGACAAGCTTTGAAGACGGCTTTGGCTTTGACGGCTCAAGCATCCGCGGATGGCAGCCGATACATGCCAGTGACATGCTCGTTGTTCCTGATTCAACTACGGCCCAAATTGATCCGTTTTTTGCAGAAAAAACCCTCGTTTTGATCGGAGACATAGTAGATCCTATAACGAGGGAGCCATATTCAAGAGACCCCAGGAACATAGCCAAAAAGGCCGAGGCTTATTTGAAGGGGACGGGCATTGGTGACACTGCATACTTCGGTCCCGAGGCCGAATTCTTCATCTTTGATGATGTTCGCTATGACAACTCAAGTAATGCCTGCTTCTATGAACTGGACTCCGTGGAGGGCATCTGGAACAGTGGCAGGGACGAATGCCCTAACCTGGGATATAAACCCCGCCACAAAGAAGGCTACTTTCCTGTTCCCCCTACGGACAAATTTCAGGACTTAAGGACTGAGATGTTGCTCACCCTGGCGCAGGTTGGTATTGAAGTCGAGTGCCAACACCACGAGGTGGCCACTGCAGGCCAGGCGGAAATCGATATGCGTTTCAAGCCTTTGGTCCAAATGGGTGATCAGCTCATGTGGTTCAAATATGTGCTTAAAAATGTTGCCCACCGCCATGGCCATACTGTCACATTCATGCCCAAGCCGCTCTTTGGCGATAACGGCACAGGCATGCATACACATATCAGTATATGGAAAGATGACCAGCCTACTTTTGCAGGCGACAAGTATGCCGGACTTTCTGAGAGTGGCATGTATGCTATGGGCGGCATTCTCAAGCACTGCCGTGCCCTGTGTGCTTTCTCTAATCCATCTACCAATTCCTATAAGCGCCTCGTACCAGGTTTTGAGGCCCCGGTAAATCTGGCCTATTCAAGTCGCAACAGGAGTGCTGCAGTCCGTATTCCCATGTATTCCGATTCTCCCAAGGCTAAGAGGATTGAGTTCAGGACACCTGATCCATCCTGCAACGGCTACCTGGCCTTTTCCGCAATGCTTATGGCCGTACTTGATGGCATAGAAAACAAGATCGATCCTGGTGAGCCCCTGGACAAAAATATCTACAATCTACCCCCTGAAGAGCTGGCCATTATTCCCTCAGCCCCGGGCTCTCTGGATGAGGCACTGGCAGCACTAAGGGAAGATCAGGAATTTCTGCTGAAGGGCAATGTCTTTACTCAGGATGTCATTGACAAGTGGATAGACTATAAGACGGAAAAAGAGGTCAACATGGTCAAGCTGCGTCCTCATCCATATGAGTTCTTCTTGTATTTTGATGTTTAGTTTAATTAGTTCATTGGATGAAGATATATAACTTGAGGCCATGGTCCTTGAGGGGATTAAGTTGCATCACAAATAAAAGGATGAAACATGTGTCGACTTAGCGCCATTACTTCCAGTACATATTTTTCTCCTATGGAAAACATTCTGGCGCTTGAGACTATGAAAGAAGGCCATGACGGCTCTGGCCTGGGCCTGGTCATGAAAGATCTGGGTGGACCATTTGAGGACCTCAAGAGTTATCCCATCCTTTCCGGTACCTGCAGTAACAAAGGCCTTGATATGCTGGATGACTATATGCAACAAGCGGGCTTTCGTATCAAATACAACTGGGAGCCGAAGATCAAGCGCACAGCAGGTATGGAGATAGAACCCCGTGACCACTATTTTGCCAGAGCCTATCAGTATCCCTCGCCATATGAACCAAAGGCGCAGGTTGAGTGGGAACGGCTGCTGCTTGAGACCAGAATGGACCTGAGGCGTATGGGAGAAAAAGATAATTCTCTTTTTGTGTTTTCTTTTTATCCTGATTGCCTCACATTGAAAGAAGTGGGAGATCCATTGCAGTTGTCAGAATTCTTCGGCCTGGATGATTTGTCTCTGCAGGCCAAGGTAATCCTGGCCCAGGGTCGTCAAAACACAAACTATGCAATCTACCTCTATGCCTGTCATCCCTTCTTTATACAGGGTTACTGTACCATGACTAATGGCGAGAACACGGCATTTGTACCTATTCGGGAGTACTTGACCAGCCGGGAATTCTCCGGTTACACAGGCTACAACAGCGACAGCGAGGTATTCGCTCACATCCTGCATTTCGCCCACCGGCAACTCAAATACCCCCTGACCTATTATAAAGATATCATCACCCCATTAAAGGACGAAGAGATCCTTGATCGTCCAGACGGCAAGGCCTTGAGTCTGCTTAAAAAGAGTCTTCGACCACTGTGCATAGATGGTCCCAACATGGTCATTGGTTTTGTACCTGATGGAACAATCTTCATGTTACAGGATTCCAAAAAGCTCAGGCCGGGTGTTGTTGGCGGGGCTGCTGGAAAATATGCCCTTATGAGCGAAATGTGTGGCCTGGACAGGGCAGTCCCTCAACGTGACCGCCCTGCCGACATTTTCCCTTCAAAATATGATATGGTAATGGTGACACCCAATGCCCAGGAGGTCCATGTATGGAACCAGCTTCACGGCTAGACCACAACGGACAACTGACGCTGCAGGAATTCCCCTATATCATTCAATGGAGGGAGGACCGTTGTACCCGCTGTGGTCGTTGTACCGCAGTGTGCCCTCAGCAGGCTATCGAGCCCGCTGTTTTTGCCCAGCGCCTCGTGCATTCTGATTCCGTCACACCGATGCCCAGCACTGTAAGAAAGGTGTCCCACGGAATCCGCCAGGTTAATGACATTGATCGCTACTGCACTGGTTGCGGAATGTGCAGTCTGGTATGTCCGAATATGGCAATTGCCCCTCATTACAATCCACATCACAAGTTCCTGTTCCACAAGAACCTTGGGGGAACTCCGTATAAACGCGGTGGAAGACGTAATGATCCCAGCCCCAGCACGCTGGATAAGCTCAAATTTACCCGCATTTCAATGTTGACAGACCCCGCCCTGGATGCAGGCAGACACGAGTTCTATATCAGGACCCTTCTGGGTAGAATTCCTTCACCTGACAAGCTACCCCTGAAGGCGACCGGCAAACGATTGATCGTTAAAGACGGCCACTTTGTCCCTCCTGTGAGAGAGATATTTCCCATCCGTATCGGAAGCATGTCCATAGGCGCACTTTCTCCACACATGTGGGAAGGCCTGGCCATGGGCATCACGTATCTCAATGAAGTGGAGGGAATTCCGGTGGTTATGTGCAGCGGGGAAGGTGGAATGCCTCTTAGACTCCTGCGCTCTCGCTTTCTCAAATATTTCATACCTCAAATCGCATCCGGCTATTTCGGATGGGATGAGATTATCCACGCTCTGCCGGACATGGTCGAAGACCCTTGTGCCATTGAGATCAAATACGGGCAGGGTGCAAAGCCTGGAGACGGCGGCCTGTTGATGTCCTACAAGGTACTGAAGCTTATTGCCGGTATACGCGGTGTCCCTATGCACATCGACCTTGCCTCACCCCCCACACACCAGACCAAATACTCCATCGAGGAGGCAGTGGCCAAAATGATTCAGTCCATGTCCATGGCCTGGGGTTTTCGGGTCCCGGTGTATCCCAAGATCTCCGGCACCAAAACCGCCCAGGCGGTTCTAAACAACCTGGCCAGAAACCCTTATGCCGCTGCCCTGTGCATTGACGGTGAGGACGGCGGGACCGGAGCGGCCTATAATGTCTCGATGGACAAAATGGGTCATCCCATAGCTTCTAATATCCGGGACTGCTATCTGGATCTGGTCAAACAGGGAAAACAGAATGAACTTCCCCTCATTGCTGCCGGTGGAATGGGCAAGGCGGGAAATCTGGCGGCAAATGCCGCTGCTATGATAATGCTGGGAGCCAGTGCCGTGGATATTGGAAAATATATCATGCAGACGGCAGCTGGATGTCTGGGGGACGAGTATAACCGGTGCAATCTTTGTAACACCGGCAAATGCCCCAGGGGCATAACCACTCAAAACCCCAGGCTTTATCGCCGGTTGGACCCTGATAAAGTTGCCGAGCGAGTAGTGGAGGTTTTCAAGAGCGCTGAGATAGAACTGAAAAAGATCTTTGCCCCTATGGGTCGTAGTACACAGTTGCCAATCGGTATGTCAGACGGTCTCAGTGTTGGAGACAAGGCTATGGCGGAGAGACTGAAAATTGATTATGCCTGCTGAAGAGCCACTTGCAAAACCCGTCTTTTGTCCTATGGCTGCGTTGCCCGTCGGTAAAAAATGCTCATGTACACTCAGTACACTGCGCTTTTTCACCTCCGCGCGCCTTGCCCTCGAACAAAATCTTGGGTTTTGTAAGCGGCTCTCTTGCGAAAAACTCCTGGTTTTTGGATCAGAAATTCAAGAAAGATAAACCTGAACGGCGAATCCTGAACGTCTAAAACACTTATAATTAGTAAATATGACATTTGAAATACTGACAATTAATGGCAACCCGAACGGCCTGCGTATCTCTTCCAAGGCACTGGAAGAGCAGATACAGCAAGCTGTTGCTGACGGAGTGCGGCAACTGTTTATTCAGGCCCAGGGACAACATGGTATTGGAGGCCGGATCTGGTCCAGAAATGAGAAGGTCTTCATAACTGTTCGCGGGCCGGTGGGCCAGCGCCTGGGGAGCATGGGCATGTCCGGGACGGAGATCGTAGTTGAAGGCAGCAGTTCGGACGACATAGGCTGGCTCAACTGCGGTGCCAAAATCACGGTGCTGGGGGATGTGACCAATGGTGCCCACAATGCGGGTGCCCAGGGAATTCTTTATGTACGGGGCGGCGGCGGCGCCCGCTGTGAAACAATGACCAAACGGAATCCCCGCTTTGAACCCCTCCAGTCCTGGTATTTCAGAGATGTAGGGGATTCCTTTGCCGAGTTCAAAGCCGGGGGCATCGCAGTGGTCTGCGGCGTTAATCCTCGAAACCCTGAAAATATTCTGGGCTACCGGCCCTGCGTGGGCATGGTGGGTGGCACCATATACTTCAGGGGCCCTGTAAAGGGATACAGCTCCAAAGATGTCAAACTTGTGAAACTGACCGCCAAAGACTGGGAGTGGCTTACTGAAAACATAAAGCCGTACCTGGAGGCAATAGACCGGACTGAATACTACGATCCTTTGACCAAAGACCCGTCGCACTGGAAAAAACTAATTGCCCATACCCCTGCAGAACGCATGGCGCGGCTAGAACCCAAGAGGACTCTCAGTGAATTTCGCAGCCAGATCTGGGAAAAGGATGTGGGTATTGGAGGTATCTTTGGAGAATATCTGGATCACCCGCAGACGATATTGCCCTATATCACAACTGGTGCAGACCGCCGGCTCAAAACTGTCTGGAACAACGAGAAATATCTGCCCCCCTGCGTAGCAGCATGTCCTTCAGGTATCCCATCAAATAAACGAGCGGCTCTTATCAGGGAGGGACGACTTGAAGAAGCCCTTGCACTCGTCTTGAATTATAGCCCGTTTCCGGCAACAGTCTGCGGTCAGGTCTGTCCAAATCTCTGCATGCAGGCCTGTACACGCGGCCAATTTGACAAGCCTATTGATATTGCCGCTATGGCCCGAATGAGTATGGATGTTCCTGCACCTAAACCCGCTCCCCCTACCGGCCGCAAAGCGGGAGTCATCGGCGGAGGGCCTGGAGGCATGTCAGCGGCCTGGCAATTGGCCCTCAAGGGGCATGAAGTAGATCTATACGAGGCGGCAGAACGTCTCGGAGGCAAAATGGAACTCTGTATCCCCAGAGGGCGTCTGCCTCATGATGTCTTGGAAAAAGAGATATCCCGTTTCAATGAGATCGGAATCCATGTACATCTTGGGCAGCGCATTGATCTTAACGCATTTCATAAAATATACCAGGATCATGAAATCGTCATCATTGCCTGCGGTGCTCATCAGCCTCGCATTATACCCTTCCCTGGAAACGAAGATGTCATAGCAGGTATTGATTTTTTAAAGGCTGTTAACGCGGGCAAAAGGCCGAATCTCAAGGATCAGAATGTAGTTATTATCGGTGCTGGTAATGTGGGCATGGACATCGCCTGTGATGCCTATGACTGCGGAGCGGCCTCAGTTACAGCAGTAGATATCCAGCCTCCCGCCAGCTTCGGTAAGGAGCAGAAGGCGGCAGAAGCAAAGGGAACCCGAATCATCTATCCCAAAATAACAGAGCGTTATGACAAGTCGGAACGGACGATCTATTTCAAAGATGGTACATCTCTTGATGCCGATACGGTCATCATATCCATCGGCGAGGTTCCCGTCCTGAACTTCCTCCCTCCTGAAATCCACACCGAGCAAGGCTTCATCGTGGTGGACGAGCGGGGCCAGACCTCTGATGTGAAGGTCTTTGCCGTGGGTGATGCCACACGGCCCGGCCTTATAACTCATGCCATTGGCGCAGGACGAAGGGTAGCCGAAACAATCCATGCCCTGATGATGCATACAGATTATCAGCCTGAAAAGCGACTTGCTATCCCCTACGACCGGATTAATCTCGTGTATTACGAGGTCTATAAAGGGGAAGGATTTGCCCTGGATCAGGAGGCGGAACGCTGTGCCTCCTGCGGGGCCTGCAGGGATTGCCATATGTGTGAAAATACATGCTACCAGGGGGCAATCAAGAGGACAATTGGGCCAAAAGGAGAATTTGAATATAAGGTCATAGAAGATAAGTGCATAGGATGCGGCTTCTGCGTAGCCGTTTGCCCCTGTGGGGTGTGGGAAATGGAGGAAAATATTTGATGATTCCGCTGAAAATACTCCATCTGCTGCGTTGCTTCGATTTCCTCGTCATTGCGACGTACGCTAACTAAGCACGCCTCATTCTGCGGAAATCTCGCGCCTTGCATTTGAAGCATTTTGAGCAGAATCATATTTCATTACTTTTTGCGGTGTAATCATTTGATTTCTTGCATCGGGGGCTTTTTGAGCGGAATCAATAAGGTATAGTAAATAAATGATTTCGATCATTGATTACAAAGCCGGAAATCTGAAGAGTGTGGAACGTGCATTAAAGAAGCTGGGGTTTCCCTGTTGCATAACTCATAAGAATGAAGAAATACTCAGCTCTCAAAGAATCATCTTCCCAGGAGTGGGGGCAGCCGGGCAGGCAATCGAGGACCTGAGACATTTTGGTCTGGACAAAGTATTAAGGCAGGCCTTTGAGACCGGCAAACCTATCCTGGGAATATGTCTGGGTGCGCAGATTATTTTGGATAAAAGCAAAGAGAACGGTGCGCAGTGTTTGGGATTGATCAGCGGAGAGGTTAAGTTGTTTCCCTCCCCTCTTTTTTCAGAGGACAACGAGCGTCTTAAAATTCCGCATATGGGATGGAACAGCGTTCATTTGATCAGGGAGCATCCAGTAATGGAAGGGATTAATCCGGCTGACGAATTCTATTTTGTCCATTCCTATTATCCAGTGCCTGCTTCTGATAAATGTGTCATCGGGACTACTGGTTACGGAATAGAGTTTCCGTCAATTATTGGCCATAAAAATCTTATAGCCATGCAGTTTCATCCTGAAAAGAGCGGGACCCCCGGACTGAAAATCCTCAAGAACTTCTGTACGTGGAACGGCCATTATGTTGAGTAAAAGGATCATACCCTGTCTCGATGTCAGAGATGGAAAGACAACAAAAGGCATAAAGTTTAAAGAAAATGTTGATATCGGCGATCCTGTGGAAATGGCCGGATTCTATTATAAAGAGGGGGCGGATGAGATCGTTTTTTATGATATAACTGCTTCCAGTGAAAAGCGAAATATTATGATAAACGTTGTTCGTCGTGTAGCTGAGGAAATTTTCATACCTTTTTCCGTGGGAGGGGGAATCAGGAACATTGAGGATATGCGCGCTGTGCTTTTGGCCGGTGCGGAAAAAGTGAGTGTCAACACAGCCGCAGTAGATTACCCTGAGCTCATTTCCGAGGGGGCCAAAGCCTTTGGAAGTCAGTGCATTGTCCTCGGAATGGATGTTAAAAAGGTTGCGCCTACACAAAGCACTCCATCGGGTTATGAAGTCGTCACCCATGGCGGCAGGACGTTTACAGGCATTGATGCGCTTGCATGGGCCAAAAAGGCAGAGGACTCAGGGGCAGGGGAAATATGTCTGAACTCTATCGATGCCGATGGAGCACAACAGGGTTATGAAATCGCACTGACCTCACTTATTTCAGGAAATGTGAATATTCCAGTAATTGCCTCTGGTGGTGCGGGAAACATAAATCATATATATGATGTATTGAAGTATGCCGAGGCAGATGCCGCACTGATAGCATCAATTATCCACTATGGGACCTATACCATCAGACAGATCAAGTATGAACTGCATTCCCGCGGAATAAAAGTCCGCAATACCTGGTAGAAATGAAAGCCTTATTGGCCTTGGCAGATGGAACGATATTCGCAGGTCGTTCCTTTACCGGCAGTTGCGAGACATCAGGCGAGGTGGTTTTTAATACCAGCATGTCCGGTTACCAGGAGATACTGACTGATCCCTCGTATTGCGGCCAGATGGTAACTATGACCTATCCCCTTATCGGTAATTATGGAGTAAATAAAGAAGATGTGGAATCAGACAGGATCCACGTAAAGGCCCTTCTGGTAAAAGAATATCAGGAATATCCCAGCAACTGGAGATCTCAGGGAAAACTTGCTGATTATCTCAAGGCAAGTAACATTCCAGGCATTGAGGGTGTCGACACACGTGCCCTTACCAGACATATCAGACTTCAGGGTGTCATGAAGGCCGCCCTTTCAACAGAGGACATGGAGCCGCATTCCCTCGTTGAAAAGGCAAGGCAGTCCCCTGACATGGCCGGCAGTGATCTTGTCAGGAAAGTAACATGTAAGAAACCCATGTTGTGGCAAGACGGGCGGTTTCAGAATTCGGACATGAATCTTGATAAATTTCAGTGGCCCGAAAGACCTGACTCATGGCGTGTTGTAGCTATGGATTTCGGGATAAAGCTTAATATACTTCGATGTCTGGAAAAGAAGGGATGCACAATCCTGCTTGTGCCTGCATATCTGGACAGTAAGACCATAAACAGACTTGGGCCTGACGGGCTTTTCCTGAGCAACGGACCGGGAGATCCAGCTGCTGTTTCATATGCAGTAGATACTATCAGGGATCAAATAGGCAAACGGCCGATTTTCGGCATCTGTCTTGGTCATCAGTTGGTTGCATTGGCGCTTGGAGGCAAGACCTTCAAACTAAAGTTCGGGCACCGCGGGGCCAATCAACCTGTAAATGCCCTGGCTAACGGCAAGATAGAAATCACTTCCCAAAATCATGGCTTTTGTGTGGACATGGAATCTCTTAAAGATCCTGCAGTTGAAGTCAGCCATGTCAATTTGAATGACATGACCGTGGAAGGTCTAATACATAAAAAAATACCCCTGTTCTCAGTTCAGTTTCATCCCGAGGCATCTCCCGGCCCTCACGACGCAACCTACCTGTTTGACAGATTTATAGAGATGATGAAAGGATATAAGAAACCTGAAATTAGAAAGTAGAAATTCGAGATAGGTGAAACGAGTTTACGAATTGGACGTATGTCAATTACAGAAGAGCTATCAGATATGACCGGATTTCCAATTTCTATTTTTCAATTTCAGCGCTCCGTGAACTGTTACAAGCCAAGATATGAACATTGATGTCATTATTTTATCAATTGCTACGCTGATCGGTCTTTACATGGCAGCTAATATCGGCGCCAATGATCTTGCCAATGCCATGGGGACCGCAGTCGGCTCCAGGGCGCTGAATCTGAGGCAAGCGGTAATGATATCGATTATCGCCAATGTACTCGGGGCCTCACTTGCAGGCGGGTATGTAACCGGCACTATCAGTAAGGGAATCATCGACCCGGTTTTTCTAGTAGACGCACCCGACAAATTGATGATCGGAATGTTCGTGGCACTCATCGTAGCCGGTCTCTGCGTACATCTGGCTACGTTCTTCGGCCTGCCAGTCTCCACTACCCATGCCATTGTTGGCGCTGTAGTCGGCTTTGGTATAATAAGCGTGGGAGCAGGGGCCATCAGTTGGCACAAGATCACAGGAATTGCCGCCAGCTGGGTCATTTCTCCGGTCGCAGGTGCCCTCTTTTCAGGAGGCATTTATTATTTTCTTGAAAAAAAGGTCATGGCTGCCGGGGATCCATACGCGGCAGCGGTCCATTATGCACCGTTCCTGATCTTCCTGGTAGTCCTGGTGCTTATTCTTTCCTTTATATTTAAGGGCCTGAAAAACCTTCATCTTGAGGTAGGTTTTTTCTCTACAGTATTACTCACTATTCCCTGTGCGGCCATCGTGGCCTTATTTGGCCGCAAGTGGATACGCTGGCAAATACATTTGAAATGCGAACTGGGACCCAATCCACAGGGGTTTTCGCCTGCCGAATGCCTTTTCGCTCAGCTTCAAATAATTACCGCATGCTACATTGCCTTTGCCCATGGAGCCAATGATGTGGCTAACGCCGTCGGTCCGCTTGCAGCTATCTTTTCAGTGGTCAAGACAAAGTCCGTAGCCTTACAGGTGGAAGTTCCATTCTGGATGCTTTTTATTGGCGGTATAGCTGTAGGCGGAGGTCTTTATGTATTTGGTACCCGCGTTCTTGAAACCATTGGTAAAAACATTACGGAGATCACCCCGATCCGTGGATTTTGTGCCCAATTCGGAGCGGCCACTACCATTCTTATATGCTCGCGTCTTGGTTTGCCGGTTTCAACCACCCATGTACTTGTAGGATCAGTTGTGGGTGTAGGCCTTATGAGAGGTATGGGAGCACTTGATCTGCGTATTCTCAAGAACATCGCCTTTTCATGGATCATAACCCTGCCTCTTACCATGTTCATGGCCATGATTATATACAAGTTGCTCATACTAATTTTATTATGATTTTATTATTGTAAAACGGGTACGGGGAGGAGGATCATTTTATGCGCCTATTAATAAGCTCCTTGTTTTATAGATCTCCTTTTGAAGATCTGCAGAAGCACGCAGATAAGGTCAAGGAGTGTGCTCACCTTTTCAGGGAGGCCGTTATCTGCAACGTGGGCCAGGAGTGCAAACGCTTTGATCTCATAACAGAAGAGGTGGCCCACTTGGAAAGTGAGGCCGATGATATCAAGCGCAATATCCGCAACCATTTGCCCAGGGGTATCCTCATGCCTGTGGATAAGTTTCAGTTTTTTCAATATCTCAGAGAGCAGGACAAGGTCCTGGATGAAGTGGAAGAGGCCTTGTTCTGGTTGTCTTTTCGGCCCAAGGGCATTCCATCAGAGCTGGCTGTCGAGATCCATCACTTAGTCGAAGCCGTGACTCAACCTATCGAAAAGTTGCCCGAACTGGTAACCTTAGCTACCGATTATTTTAAGAGCAGGTCTGAAGAGCAAAGGAAAAAGATGAAAAGCCTTATAAGGGACATCCGTCAACACGAAAGAGAGGCCGACCATCTGGAGAGGGAGCTGAAACTCAAGATATTCGCCGACATAAAAGATGCGCTGGTAGTATATCACCTGGTCAGACTGGTGGAGCATATAGGCGATATCGCTGATCACGCGCAGAATGCCTCTGACCGCATGCGGGCCATGATTGCGACATAATAGTTGATTGGCTATGTAACAGTGATTATCTTTTGGCCAAAATTTCTCCATCCCTGTTGTTAATTCCTGCTTCATGCCGGCCATTCCCATAGTCACAAGGTGTAACACCACATATTATTATGCCAAAACGTACGGACATAAATAAGATTCTGATTATCGGCTCGGGTCCCATCATAATAGGGCAGGCCTGTGAGTTTGATTATTCCGGGACACAGGCATGTAAGGCCCTGATGGAAGAAGGCTACAAGGTCGTGCTCGTAAACAGTAACCCCGCCACGATCATGACGGATCCTGAAACGGCCAGTCGCACCTATATTGAACCTATTACACCGGAGATTGTGACAAAAATAATTGAAAGGGAGCGCCCCCATGCCCTTCTCCCGACCCTTGGTGGTCAAACAGGGCTTAACACGGCGGTGAAAGTTGCAGAGACAGGACTCCTGGAAAAATTGGGCGTGGAAATGATCGGCGCTTCAATCCCGGTTATTCGAAAGGCGGAGGAGCGGGAACAGTTCCGTGACGCCATGAGGCATATCGGTTTGCGTGTGCCTGAAAACGGCATTGCAAAAGATATGGATCAGGCAAAGGATGTGGCCAAAAGGATCGGTTATCCCCTGATAATCAGGGCAAGTTTTACCTTGGGAGGGGCCGGCAGCGGTGTGGCCTACAATCGGGTGGAGATGGAAGGGCTTGCCAGGGCAGGCCTTGATGCCAGCATGATTTCAGAGATCATTATGGAGGAATCCCTTATAGGATGGAAGGAATATGAACTGGAGGTCATGAGGGACTTTAAGGACAATGTGGTTATTATCTGCTCCATTGAAAATTTTGATCCTATGGGTATTCATACTGGTGACAGCATTACCGTGGCACCGGCACAAACCCTTACAGACAGAGAATATCAGAGCATGCGCAATGCAGCCATTGCCATTATCAGAGAAATAGGTGTTGAAACAGGGGGTTCCAATATCCAGTTTGCAATTCATCCTGAAAACGGCGAGATGGTTGTAATCGAGATGAATCCGAGGGTATCCAGAAGTTCTGCCCTTGCATCCAAGGCTACCGGCTTTCCCATTGCCAAAATAGCTGCTAAACTCGCTGTTGGATTCAGCCTCGATGAAATCAGAAATGATATAACCCGTGAAACCTTTGCATCATTTGAGCCTACTCTTGATTACTGCGTAGTCAAAATTCCTCGCTGGGCCTTTGAAAAATTCCCTGGCGCTGAAGACATGCTGACGACATCAATGAAGTCTGTAGGCGAAACCATGGCCATAGGGAGGACCTTTAAGGAGGCCCTTCAAAAGGCCATCAGATCCCTGGAGATCGGGAAATTTGGTCTTGGCCCTCATACAGCCCGTGGCCAGAAGTCAGGTCTTAAAATCCATGAAATAGAAAAGCGGCTCATTAATCCCAACTCTGAACGCATCTTTAATATATACACGGCCCTGGGTCAGGGGATGACACTGGAAAGGATTTATAAGCTGACCGGTATCGATCCATGGTTTCTTTTTCATATCAGGCAAATACACGACATGGAAAAACAATTGGATAATATGGCCCAAAAGGGGCTTGGGCCGGATAAATGGGATATTGAGTTCTTAAAAAAGGTGAAGGAATATGGTTTTTCCGATATTCTACTCGCGAGTATCTTTAATGTGAATGAGCATGCTATAAGGGAGATACGCGGATCAAATGGGATAAAACCCGTCTACAAACTGGTAGATACATGTGCCGCGGAGTTTGAGGCCTATACGCCTTATTACTACTCAACCTATGAGCAGGAAAATGAGATCTGTTTTTCCAAGAAAAGAAAGGTGGTGATTCTTGGCGGTGGCCCTAATCGTATCGGGCAAGGGATTGAATTTGATTATTGCTGTGTTCATGCATCATTTGCGCTCAGGGAAATGGGCATAGAAAGCATCATGATAAACAGTAACCCTGAAACGGTCAGTACAGATTATGACACATCTGATAAATTATATTTTGAGCCACTTACCAGGGAGGATGTCCTGAACATTGTCGAACAGGAGAAGCCTGAAGGTGTTATTGTCCAGTTTGGAGGTCAGACACCACTCAATATATCAGCTTCTCTTGCGGAAGCGGGAGTCACCGTTCTTGGGACCAGCCCGGACAGTATAAACAGGGCTGAGGACAGGGACCATTTTCAGTGCCTGCTAAAAAAATTGGACATAAAACAGCCTGAAAACGGGATCGCTGTTGATAAAAAAGAGGCAATACGGATAGCTGACAAGATCGGCTATCCAGTGTTGGTCAGGCCGTCCTTTGTCTTGGGTGGCAGGGCCATGGAGATCGTTTATGATCAGAAAGATCTGGACTTTTATATGGAGACCGCTGTCAGTGTATCTCCCGGTAAGCCCATACTGATTGACAGATTTCTTGAAGATGCCACGGAAATTGACGTGGATGCCATCTCTGACGGAGAGGACACGATAATCGGCGGAATTATGGAACATATCGAAGAGGCAGGTATACACAGCGGTGATAGTGCCTGCGTGCTGCCCTCAATTTCTCTAAGCCGGAAAATTTTGGAACAGATCAAAGGGCATACCAGGGAAATTGCCAGGGAACTTGATGTAAGGGGGCTGATGAACATCCAATATGCAGTCAAGGAGGATATTGTCTATGTGCTGGAGGTAAATCCAAGGGCCTCAAGGACCGTCCCCTTTGTCAGCAAGGCTACCGGTGTCCCTTTAGCCAAACTTGCCACAAAGGTCATTATGGGAAAACGCCTGAAGGATCTTGGCCTGGTCCAGGATGTCAAGCATTCACACATCTGTTGCAAGGAGTCGGCCTTTCCTTTTGCCCGATTCCCCAATGTGGATACCATACTTGGACCCGAGATGAGATCCACTGGCGAGGTGATGGGTATAGACAGCTCTTTTGGCCTGGCCTTTGCCAAGTCACAAATAGCTGTGGGACAGAAATTGCCTCTTTCCGGTACGGTGTTCATCAGTGTCAAGGACAAGGACAAAAAAGCCACACTGAATATTGCAGCCATGCTCCATGACTCCGGGTTCAAGATCGTGGCTACCGGTGGTACCTCCGCCTTTCTTGCAGAACATCGGATTCCAAGCAGACAGATCAACAAGGTAAGGCAAGGAAGACCACACATCCTGGACATGATCAAGAACAGGGAGATTGATTTAATAATAAACACCACTGGCAACAAGAGGACAGTTTCTGAGTCCTGTTCTATTCGACGAGCGGCCGTGGCATTCGATATTCCATATAGTACAACCATTGCCGGTGCCAGGGCCATGGCGATGGCTGTTAAATCAATGATTGAAGGCGAATTCCGTGTGAAAACGATTCAGGAATATCATGGTTAGTATCTGAAAGTAAAGTTATTTTCAGATAAATTTCAGGATTTTGACTAAAAAAACAGGGATTTTCAGCTCGGCATTCATTGTTCATTTATAAGAAGCATAAAGGGTTAACGTTATGATAATTTTGCCATCAAGGTCACTGCGTGAAGAATGCGGAGTGTTCGGGGTATTTGGGCATCCAGAAGCAGCTAAGCTCACTTATTTCGGCCTCTACGCCTTACAACACAGGGGGCAGGAAAGCGCCGGCATATTCAGCTCGGACGGCAAGGTCGTTCAAGAGCACAAATCTATGGGTCTTGTAAGCGAGGTATTCAACGAGGCCAGGCTAAAGGAGCTTATAGGGCATATAGCCATAGGACATGTGCGCTATTCCACTTCCGGTTCTTCAGTTTTGCAGAATGCGCAGCCCTTTTCTGTACACCATTCAGGACGCACCCTCGCCGTGGCCCACAACGGAAACCTTGTGAATGCCCATTATATCAGGAAGGAGCTTGAAAGACACGGCTCTATTTTCCAAACCACCATGGACAGCGAGATAATCATCCACCTTTTGGCAAAGGCCTGGGGCAGAGGGCTGGATGATGCCATAGCAACTACCATGAGGCTTATTAAGGGGGCCTACTCAGTTGTTATGGCTACTGAGGAAAAATTAATTGGCTTCAGGGACCCTCTTGGTTTTCGTCCTTTGTGTATTGGTAAACTGAATAATGCTTACGTTCTGGCCTCTGAAACCTGTGCACTGGACCTCATCCAGGCTGAATACGTCCGAGATGTGGCGCCCGGTGAAGTGGTAATAATAGATGCTAACGGGCTGAGATCATTCCAGGGAGTTGAGGCAGGGAGAAGCGCAAATTGCATCTTTGAATTTATCTACTTTGCCCGTCCTGACAGTAATATTTTTGGACAGAATGTCTATAAATTCCGCAAGACCCTTGGGGCCGCTCTTAAAAATGAAACCACGATAGATGCGGACCTGGTAATGCCCTTTCCGGATTCCGGAAATTATGCCGCAGTAGGTTATGCCCAGGCAGCCAAACTGCCTCTTGAGCTTGCTGTAATAAGAAATCACTATGTCGGCCGCACATTTATTCAACCCAGCCAGTCCATGAGGGATTTTGGGGTAAGAATAAAGCTGAATCCCGCAAAAGAGGCTATAAAGGGCAAAAAGGTTGTAATAATTGAGGATTCGGTCATAAGGGGCACCACCACCAGGACGAGGATTAATGCAATAAGGGAGGCTGGGGCAAAAGAGATAATCCTGCTCGTAAGCTGCCCGCCCACACGTTTCCCTTGTTACTACGGCATAGATTTTCCTACCACAAACGAGCTGATAGCCTCCAAGCAATCCGTGGAGGAAATCCGCAAATTCCTGAAGTTGGACGGACTGCACTACCTGGACATTAAATCAATGCTGAAGGCTGCAGGAGGCGACTCTCGACGTTTTTGCCTTGCATGTTTCAACGGCGAATACCCCCTTCCCATAGATGAAGGTACTGAAAAACAGAGACCGGATAGGCCGAACGCCCCTTCCGGCTTTTCCATTTTATAAAACCATACTACACGACACCTGATTTGCGGCAACATACTGATTTTATATGGTGTCTTGTAGTACGGTTTAAAAAATTGCCAGGCCTCTCAGGGATGCTAGCCCAAAATCCTGTCTACTTCCTCTGCATCGGCATCCATGACATGGGAAATTCCCGAAACTTCTGCAGCCTCTTTTGTCAGGGCCATGAGGTCATTACGGTCAATATACCTGAGAGCAAACTTCCTTGCACCTGCCATAAACTGCTGAAGACCTTGTTTTAGCCTATCGATGTAAGAATACATGCCTATGGCACCTGCCGGGAGCTTGCCGAAATCGTTTCCGTATTTTTCCATAAGCTGGGCACTGACTGCGAAGAGACCCATATATTTGTCTTCTATCTTTTCCCCTACCAGCATTTTTTCCCGTACTATTTTTCCATGGGTCTTTCCCACCATCGAAGCGGTAAAAATTGCCCTTCCCAGACATATGGCCTTTACATGGGGCGCTCCCAGGGCAAGGGCCTTAAAGATATGGTCTTCCAAAGACAGGCCGCCGGCAACAGCAACCGGTGGAATATACGCTCCCTTAGCCGCCAGACGTTGGCACATCTGATAAGACAGGCATTCCAACTGCACTGTCGGAATCCCCCATTCATTCATCATACGCCAGGGGCTCATGCCGGTCCCACCCCCTGCTCCATCTATTGTGAGGAGATCGATTTTTGCATCGGAAGAATATTTTATGGCCCGGGCAAGATCGGCCGGCCGATATGCGCCGGTCTTGAGTGTTACATATTTGGCACCCACAGAGCGTAAATGATTGACAGAATTGTGAAAAGACTCTTCTTCCACCATTCCGAGGCGTGAATGACGCTCAAACGCCTTGAAGCCACCGGCCTTAAATGTCAGCTGGTTTGCCTCCTTGGCGGGATCAGGCAGCACTATATAGCCTCTCTTTTTGAGTTCTAAAGCCTTTTCAAGAGAATGCACGTTGACTTCGCCACCGATGTCCTTGGCACCCTGGCCCCATTTCAGTTCAAAAATCCTGATCCCCAGTTTCTCTATAACGTATTCAGGTACACCCAGTCTGGTATCTTCAACATTCGCCTGAATAATGACACCCCCGGTGCCATCATACCAATGATTAAAGGCATTTATACGACGCTCCATCTCTGGAGACCTGGAAATCTTCCCATGTTTGAATTCAGCGTCATTATCCATCCCGCAGATGTTCTCGCCCGCAACAACCAGCACACCTGATATAGCAGCCCCTATAGCTACGTCTTCCCAGTTAATGCGGGCGATATCCGTTGAACCCACCGCACCGGTGAAAACAGGGAAATTCATCTTGATGCTGCCATCGGCACCGACAGCAGTCGTAGTATCTACAGCCGGGAATGTGGCTTTATCGGAATCGGCCTCAATACCAACCGCGCCGACAGCTGTACCCTGAATATTGAAATGGGAAAAATCAACAGGGTAATCCTTTTCAGAACCGGCTGTGATTCTACCAAAAGGCGTTGGATAAATGACTTGTTTCCCCTTAATGGCAGATCTGCCCACCTCGCAAGGTCCTTTACAACCATCAAGGCAGGTTACACACAGCCCTGATCCAGGCGATGGCGCTACCCTTGTCGATGTAAGCGTGGCAGCGCTGCGATTCGGTTTACTAAATGACATAAAAAATCCTCCTATCTATAAACTGGTAAAGAGTTTCAGCGTAATTGTAATCACCACCGCAAAAAAGGCGCCCAGCACCCATAAGGGAGGCCGGACGCCTTTGTCAGCCATAACATAAAAAAAGCTTCCTACGCCTTTGTACGAAGCAATAATACAACGATTAAAAAAACAAGGGTACTTTTATGATATGCCAAGCCCTCTTGTCAAGGTCTTTCTTTGCAACAAGGGCCTTAACCCTGTATGGCACTGGAGAGGTACCTTTTTGAGTTGAATTGTTTGGCTCCGGGACCTATTCTGACAACCAGTTTTCCAGCTTGAGGTCCGAGGTCCGGTGAACGTACCTCATATTGCCGCCGACAAGACAAAGAGGGATGGTCATGCAACGGCAGCGATCTCAATAATGCACTGCGAGCCAAATCGTTTCGCACATAGAATCAGTCCACTCAACACGATGCTTCACGTGCGCTCCAATATTGAAATAATCGCCTGGCTTCAAGACCACAATATCATCTTTATTCTCAATCTTCAGACCGGCACTCCCTTTCACCACCAAAACAAACTCGTTTTTGTCCTGATCATGCCAGAACCCTTTGGGTGAAGCATGTCCCTGAGATACAATTCGCTCTATCACTATGTTGCCCGTTGAACATATTGTATCGAAGAGTTCTTCTGAAAATTCGGTTGGTATATCTTCCAGTAACGATCCCATAAATATGTACCCGATTGGTATTGAGAGTTTTAGTTTTACAACTGCTCACTCACTTGTCATCTATCCGATCCAGGATAAGACCCTCTGGCAAACTCTCTCCGAAGGCAAGGTCTTTCTCCTTTCCTTCAAGAGGAACCACTTTCCGCAGTGCTTCCAGTTTTTTCTCACCGGCCCCCAGTAACTGGAGCCAGGTAATTATCTCTTGACGGAAAGGGGTCTGCAGATCCCTGGTTCTGTCTCCGGTAAGCCTTGCCATGGATATCGCGGTATTAATCAGCTTTCGAGGTTGCTTCAATTCTAATTTTTTCAGGGCCTTCAGCCAGGACAATGCCTCGCCAGGAGGCACTACTTTGTTAAGCGGCCCATAAAGCGGTTGTCTTGATCCTATGCGAGAAAGTGCCCACAAGGCGCCCTGCCACGACCGGTCTTTAACGAGATCTGCGACAATTTCCCTCCCAAGCTCTATCTTACCGGATATTTCCAGCCGTTCGAGATTGGCGGCAAAAAGCCACATCTCACACCTCTCCTGCGGAGATACTTTAACCGGCTTCACTTTGGCCCGCTTACGCCTTTTAGACTGAACAGGCAATAAAGCACTCGACATGGCAGAAAATATCTGTGTCTGCTGCCCGGGGCCCAGACCCGCCGCAACACGCCGCCAAAAGATCCACCACTGAAGCCTCGGCTCCATCTCTTTAGAAAAGACCAGGCCATCAAAGCAAAAAGGCCATATCTTCTTGATTCGCCACGGGTCCATGAATTCGCCGATCCCTGGACGGAGGCAAAAACCTGTCAGGTTAAACCATCTGGCCTCATGTTGCGGGGATATTGAACGTCCGCGCCTGATTTCCAATAATGCATCAGCCAGGGCACGCAACAGAGGAAGGGACCACAGGTCCTTCTCCATGCCCATGCACTCAGTCAAACGCCCCGGGAGTTCTGATGGCACGGTGCCACGATCTCCATTATCCGGCACAAAGCACTTACGGATCTCTTCCCTGGCATTGTTTAAGGCCTTAAGGTCTTCTTCGGACAGCCCCTTGGGCCCTTCCTCATGTTTATGAGATGGGGCCACCCGCACTCCCTCAACCCGGGAGCTCGAATCCGCAACATTTGTTTTCGAATCTCTGAGCTGAAATTGCAGGCGCCACCTATGCGGGCTCTCCTGGGACTCGCAATAGAGTTCCATTGTCCCTATGGCAGTGACCTTTGCACCCAATCTGATGGGAATCTTTACATCACGTCCCTTTTTGCCGTAACTTAAAACTGTCTGAAGCGGTGGAAGCTCGACAAGGTCTTGAGAATCCAGCGGCACGAGGTCTCCCACCTTATCTCCCTTACGGGTGGTTGAACTGTAGAGCGAAAACTTAACCGGTCTGTTTGTCCTGACCCGAAAGGTCTTTAGAACCTCTATCTCTTTTCCTTCCTCTGTTCCCCTCTCCACCAGACAGACTCCCACAGGGCCTCGGTCTGCCCCGTTCTGAGATGCACCAACGAAATAGGATCTTGCCATGCCCCCACCTACCCGAAGCCCGAGGCCCTGTGTAACCAGCCCGTAATATGTCGCTCCCCAGGATATAGCCAGATCAAGGGACCTGCTGTCTAAAGCCCGGACAGCGTCTCCAGACCAGGATGTCAATATTCCCTTTAAGCGACTTCGTATTAAACCTGGCTTGAGTGCACCCCCGTTAAAGAGAACCACCGTGGGCATCTGACCTCCGCCCTGCCTTAAGAGAAAACGTGCCAGATGCCTGGTAACAGACGGATCACTTACATAGGGAAGCCCCATCTCTCTGAGACCCGTATCATCCCTTTTCAGAGAATCATCAGCTTTCAGACCCATCTCCGGGAAAAAGCCTTCAACGAGGACTTCATTCACCTGATTCCGGCTGAGTTCTGTCATCAAAGTGGAGCCAATCAGTGAACTACCACGGCCTGTCAGCCTGATTGTTGCTTTTTCCGGCCCCCCGTCTTCTAAAAGGATTTCCTTTGCCTGCCTGCATTGATGATACAGTGCATTCCAGCGGACAGTGTCCAACTCCTGGCCAAGCGCCTTTTCTGTCAAAGCCGCCAGAGAAAGATCCATATTGTCCCCGCCTAAAAGAAGATGATCCCCGACCGCCACCCTTTCGAACTTTGGGGTATCGAGGTCTCCCTCACAGGAAATCAGGGTAAAGTCAGTCGTACCTCCGCCAACATCACATACCAGCAGGAGATCGCCTGGATGCAGAGAAACATGCCATTGTCTTTCATGGAAGGAAAGCCATGCATAAAAGGCAGCCAGAGGCTCCTCTAATAAAGTTACGGCGGGTAGACCCGCCTCCTCTGCTGCCAGTAAAGTAAGTTCCTTCGCCACCTCATCAAAGGAAGCCGGCACAGTCAATACCACCATTTGCGCCTCCAGAGGCTCGGGCATGCTATGATCCCAGGCCTCTCTGATATGCTGAAGGTATCGGGATGAAGCGGTAACAGGTGAGATCTTATCCACCTCATCCCCTGCGCCCCATGGAAGAATAGGGGTCTCTCTGTCCACACCTCCGTGACATAACCAGCTCTTGGCGGAAGAGACCAGCCTTTCAGGCACAAGCCCTCCCTGATCCCTGGCAAAGGAGCCAACGACATAGGTCCTGTCAGGATCCCAGGGAAGAGATGTCGCTCCGGCCTGGAGCTCATATTTCCCTGACAGGTAAAGAAATGACGGCAAAGCAGGCCTTTCAGCCATTCGCCCATGGCTTACAACCTGCGGTATGTTAAAGGAGAGTATATTGATGGATCCTGGACTTGCATCATGGAGATCCACATAGCCCACGGCAGAATTGGTTGTTCCGAGATCGATTCCGACTATATATCTTGCTTTCATAACTCTGTATTCAGTTCAGTTAAGGAGAAAATATATTATATAAATGACGCAAAAAATTGAAGCAACGTCTGCAGATTAGATTTTTTGAGCAGAATTAGGGCTTAAGCTCCCAAATCACTGAGATGTCGATTTTCTTTCAGTATCAGTCATCTCCGCAAGAACCATCTCAAGTCTGGATGCCTCACGCAGTATCATCTGGACATACTTTCCACCCCTGGAAGATGGATCCAGGGAATCAGACAGTCTCTTGGCAAAACCACCAACCGCCAGGAGGGGATTACGAATCTCGTGGGCAACGGCATATAATACATGTCTGACATCTCCCCCTCTCTCTTCCAGTGATGCAAACGATGGTGGGTCACGTCTCTCTGGAGATATTTCCTGTGTTGTCATCCTTTCCGAAATTCTGACCAGGGCATGATTCGCCTTTTCCATTATCGCCAAAAGATCCTTTTCTTTATCTACCTCCACACTGAGGCTGACCGCAATTTCTTCAACTTTTTCAAAGGTATATATCAGTATATCATTTATCATCTCCCTGGTCAGCCCTGTGAAATTTTCCACTTCATTATAAACTGAATCAAAATCAAGGGATTTCACAAACATAAATTTAGAGAGTGTTTCTGCCTGTTCGCATATTTGTACCAGAGCCGCCTGTTCCCTGTTTCTTGCAGAAGTCCTGTCAGCCTGCTGACACAACACAATGTTTTCCGGAAAATTCCAGTAGGTTAAGGCAATCCCTCCAATTTGACGATGATCTAACGAATATTTGTCTTTTTCCCAGGCCAGGAGGTCTTCAGTTGATTCAAGATCAAGGCTGATCTCTTCGTTCTTCCCCTTGATAAATATATCAAAAAAGATAAGAAGGCCGATTTCATGAAGAAGGCCCGCGACAAAAGCCTCATCAGGATTGCTGTTTTTAAAGATATCCGCGAGTGATTTTGAGATAAGGGCACGATACAGTGAAACAGTCCAGAACTTTTCATAATTGAGAGGACCTATTTTGCCCATTGGAAAGGTGTCCCTTAACGAAATTGACAGGGCCATGACTCGTAAACGGTTGAAACCGATCCTGACAACTGCCTGATTCAGTGTGGATACCGGCTCCCTGAAGCTGAAGAATGCGCTGTTTGCCAGTCTTAAAAGCCGTGCAGCCAGAGGAGGATCCTTTTCGATTTGACTTACCAGATCCATAGACGAAGATTTTTCATCTGATGCCAGCTCGACCAGCTTCATGACCACTGGTGACAGAGCCGGGAGTAAGTACCCGGATTTAAGCTGTTTCAGCAGTTTTGATATTTGACTGTTTTCCATTGTTGCTTATAAAAGCCCTCCGCCTCAAAATGTCTTTTTTAAATCACCTTCTGCATCAGGCCCGAATATAACATCCATCTTTTAAGCGTTACATTTGTATATTTAATCTGTGCCATCCCTCTGTCACTCTTTTTGCCCTCCCCAATTTCTGGAATCAGGATTAAAGATTAAATAACTTCCCCTTATTATTAAATAATTTTACTGCAAAAGGTCAGGCACATAATTACTCTCGCAATGCAAAACGCAAAGTTTTCCGGGAATGGGCGTCATTCTTGTACGCCGCAGTGACTGAAAAATTGAAGTAATGCCGCTGACTGGGTCTTTGCAACGAAATCATTAAATGTATTGTCTGATCAAGAGAGTGCTTCATGACAGTTTCACTCAAAAATGATTGAAAGTCTAGTCATTTCTCTGTTTTCGTGGCCTGTAAATACTCAGGTACTTAATACCCGGGTTATAAATCAATGCTTTTATGGCAGAAAATTGCCAGGTTTATTCGAGACAGGTCAAAGGGGCAATCTGTTTCAACGCCCTGAAGAATAACCTTAAAAAGTTGTATAAGTTTTATGGGGTAACCGTAGAATTACAAAAGAACCATTCTATCAAAAATGTTACATTCTTGATTTTCCTCCTTTATTCATGTATGGATTTCTTGATTCTGGACGCTGTTTAAAAAATCAAAAAACAGATTTTGTTTAATATATTTATCGATCGCTTGTGTAAAAAGGAAGCTGGAATGGACGATGCCGTTCATAAATATGTGCATGGATATTCACAAAGAGAAATCAAACGGCTTGTTGATCAATCCGAAACATTGGCCGAACTCCTGCACAGTGACACAAAATATTCGGCCGGGGTATCGGTTTTGGAAATTGGATGCGGGGTTGGTGCTCAAACAGTCACTTTGGTAAAAAACAGCCCTGAAACACACTTTACCTGTGTAGATATATCCGGCGAGTATCTCCAAATAGCAAAAGCACGTATAGAAGCAGCAGGTTATTATAATGCCACCTTCCAGAAGGCTGACATCTTTAATTTACCCTTTCCTGACCGTCATTTTGATCACATATTTGTCTGTTTTGTGCTGGAGCATCTGAAAAACCCCATGGAAGCATTATTCTATCTAAAATCAAAGATAAAACCCGGGGGATCAATCACAGTCATTGAAGGGGACCATGGATCTACGTATTTTCATCCGGACAGTAAGGAGGCATGGCAAACAATTCAATGTCTGATTGATCTTCAATCTCAGATTGGCGGCAATTCTCTGATCGGCAGACAACTGTTTCCTCTTTTGACTCAAGCAGCCTTTAATGCCCCGTCTGTCTCTCCAAGGATGGTTTACGTTGACTCCAGCAGACCCGAATATGTTGAAGGTTTTACAAAAAATACTTTTATTTCCATGGTTGAAGGAATTAGAAGCCAGGCAATTAATTCTGGAATTATTGACAAATCAACATGGGAAAAAGGGATAAAAGACCTTTTCAGAACAACAGAAAAGGATGGCACTTTTTGTTATACCTTTTTCAAGGGAGTCGCGTATAAATAGACACCGCGACTCCCCCTGCTCAACTAAAAAACAAATACCGAATCCGATTTTTTTACCTGCTTTAAAAATGATGGACCCAGCGCAGATTAAGCCGGGTTCCATCAGGGCGATTTTCAGCATGGGATTCAAAATAGGTATTGAAAAAAAGATGGTCATTTTGAGAAAAATGATAAAGCAATCCAGGACCGATTCCCAGAACCCGTTCTCTGGAATCGGAAACATCATGACCATCCATCTCTGTATCAGTAATCTGTTTAAGGTAATAACCGTTGACTCCCAGTCTGAGACGTTTTTCTATGATTTCATAGGCCATGGTAAAATTTGCATGAACAGCTTGACCAGCCTGGGTATCATGGGCTCCCATGGCTCTGTATTTTCTTCCCGGCTCGTTATTTCTTCTGTTCCAGAGGTAATGAATCCGTGTACTTGCTGTCAATTTCGGGCTGATGAACAGGGTACCTGCCCAGTAAGGATTGAATGAAAAGAAATTGCTGCCGGGATTGAGTTCTTTGTTCTGACTATACTCCCCTGTAGGAAAGATCATCTGAAACTCTATTCTGTGCATGAAAATTGGTCCGTTTTTCCCCATAACAGGATCCCATTGTAAATAGGGACCAATAAGAATATCTCCTAAACCGGAGCCATTGTCCTGAGGAAAGGCGGAAAGAGAAGTACCATAATCCAAATCAAGGGCAACCACAGGAATAATAACATCAAGTCCCCACTTTCCCCCTAGAAATATATCCCTGTTGGACTGATAGATGAACTGCGAAAGGCTTATCCAGGCATTTAAATCCTCATCTGCAAATGATGGCAGGATACTGTCACCATCCGGGTCTTTAAAACGTTCTGAAGTCCAGTACTGAACGTACTGTGTAAAATAAAGTCCGGGTCCGGCAGGAGGACCTCCGTCCAGAAAACTTGTAAATCCCAGGTTAACTGCGGGCAGATCATAGGCATGGACAGTTGTGCCCGGCATTATCATGATTACCACAAAAGACAAAAAAGACATCATGCTGCGTTTCATAATGTTCAAATCTCCTTTATAAAAATTTACAGATAGTAATCCAGGGACCCGGAGTAATATCATTACTCCAAGTAGAATTCCGGCTTTCACCAGAATGACACCGACCGTCTTTTTATTTTTTATAAATTCAAACTATTAAACTATTAAAGGAGTTTTAGACCATTCAGCTGACAGGTCCAACGTAAGTTGAAAAAAGTGTGTCCAAACCTCCTTCAGTATCAAGATGTCTTATTCTTCCTCTGTTTCGCCTTTTCAATCAAATTCACCAGGCTTTCGACTTTGGGTCTTGGAAGCGCAAATATTCTGTCAAGCTCTTCAGTTGAGTAATGTCCTTCCAGAAACTCATGAATATCTATCCGCTTGTGCCAGCAACCAATTATCCAGCCACAGGGAAACATATTGTTCTCGCACCGGCAGAACCTGAAATTGACTTCTCCCCCTATTCTGGGACATCGTATTATTCTATCATCGTACTGGTCGATCAATTTTTATCCTGTATAAAAAGGCGCACTCACCGTTCTTAATAAAAAACAGTAAGTACGCCTTAAAAATATTAAACCGTTTTAAAAACATCGTTTTCAGGTCGGTATCCTGGGCAGATCGGCCTGGGCCTTTTTTACATCTTCCTCGGGATAGGCATAATTAACAAGCTCACCCGACAGATACCTGTCATAGGAGGAAAGGTCAAAGTGCCCATGTCCGCTGTGGGCTATCAGGATTGTCTTTTCCTCGCCGGATTCTTTGCATTTAAGGGCTTCATCAATGGCTACCCTGATATTGTGACATGGCTCAGGTCCCGAAATAATTCCCTCTGTGCGGGCAAACTGTACTCCCGCCTCAAAGGTGGGGACCTGGGGTGTGGATACAGCTTCAACCAGGCCAAGTTGACGAAGGTGACATATGATGGGCGCCATCCCGTGATAGCGCAATCCGCCGGCATGAACCGGGGGTGGAATAAAACCATGACCCAGGGTGTGCATCTTCAGCAGAGGAGTCATACCCACAGCGTCACCAAAGTCATATGCATATAATCCCCTGGTCACTGTGGGGCAGCTTTCAGGCTCAACACAGATAATGCGCAGATCCGGCCTTTCTCCGCTGATCTTGTCCCGGACCCAGGGCAGGAACTGGCCGGCGTAATTGGAGCCACCGCCGATGTTGCCCACGATGATATCGGGATAGGCATCCGCCATCTCCATCTGTCTCCTTGTTTCTTCCCCTATGATTGTCTGGTGGAGCAGGACATGGTTGAGCACACTCCCGAGAGAGTAGTGGGTGTCATCACGACTCACTGCCTCCTCTATCGCTTCACTGATGGCTAGTCCCAGGCTGCCGGGGCAATCGGGCCATCTCTCCAGCATATCCCTTCCTGCCTGGGTTTCCGAGCTGGGACTGGGTATACACCTGGCCCCCCAGACCTCCATTGCTATGCGGCGATATGGCTTCTGGTCATAGCTGATCCTGACCATATAGACCTTGATCTCCACATCGAAAAACGCGCCGGACATACTCAGGGCACTTCCCCACTGCCCGGCACCGGTCTCAGTGGTTATACGTTTAATGCCTTCCTTCATATTATAATAGCACTGAGCTGTAGCGCTGTTGGGCTTATGGCTTCCGGCCTGGTTTGTCCCTTCATATTTGTAAAAAATCTTTGCAGGCGTATCCAGGGCCTTCTCCAGACGATATGCCCGATGTAACACCGTCGGTCTCCAGGTATGATATATCTCCTGCAGTTCCTCAGGTATCTCGATCCAGCGTTCAGTACTTACCTCCTGCTTAATACACTCCATGGGAAACAGCGGGGCCAGATCATCAGGGGTTATCGGCTGACCGGTTCCCGGGTGTAAAACCGGCGGCAAGGGTTTCGGCAGATCAGCCTGAATATTATACCAGTGAGTCGGCATGTCCTTTTGGTCAAGAAAAAACATTGCTCTCTTCATTTTTTCTCCTTGTCTCTTTTCATTTTATTAAAACAAGTATCTCATTACAGCAATTTTAAAATTAAGCAGATCCAAGTTTGGCGTGTCGGATTATAATAATTTTAAACAGCTTAATAGGATTATATTCATTCCGGTATAGAATCACTGTAACCTGTAAAGGTATTCAGTATAGATATCTTAGACATTTCTTGAAGTTTAATACTCTATAGTTAACGCTATAGACATTTAGTCATCAAAATTGACCCCAAATCGTCGAAAACCTAATTTTTTTTCGTTTTAAAGTCAATTAGTATTTTCTCATATGACGTCCAGGTATTTATTTCTGTCTTCCATAAAGCCCCTGTATATTCGGAACGGTTCTGTCTCTTCGTAGGCAACCTGCTTAACCGGCACATGGTCAAAACTGTAAATCCTTGCCCCCGGACATGCCAGGAGGATTGGAGAATGGGTGGCGACAATAAACTGTGCATGCCCAGCCTGCCCCATGTCCTTGATCAGGGCCAGCAACTCCAGTTGGCTCCTTGCTGAAAGTGCCGTCTCCGGTTCGTCCATAAAATAAATCCCTTTGATTTTGTAGCGAGCCTTGAAAAACGACATGAGGGACTGGCCATGAGATTGGGTCACCAGAGATTTACCCCCAAAATACTCAAGCGATCCAGGATCTGATACTGCCCATTCGTCCAATATCTGGGCAAAATTACGGAATACCTGGGACGCAAAAAATGATCCATGTACAGGACCATCAGTCCATTCGACGTCAATGGCTTCATACAGCCTTTGCTCATACAAGTTGACTTTCAGGCGTTTTCTCTCAATGCATCCCCATATATATATGCCGCATTTATGAGTTATGGCCTCAAGCAAAGTCGATTTTCCGGTTCCATTTTCTCCTGCGAAGAATGTCACCGGCGAATCGAAGGAAAGGCCTTTTGTCTCATGAAAGATCTTGAGGTTAAAGGGATAGTGTTCTGTTGTAGGGAATTTTTCAGGATAAAGATTAACTCTCTTAATATGCATATACAATATCTCCAAACCTTCCAACCAGCAGTCCGTCCCGGTGCACAGGAATGAATTGCCATTTGAACAAAACACACCCAAGAATATCATTTGATCTCTTGACACCCCGATCCCAATCATGATACACGATTTTTATATCATTGGAATTGGGAGAGACAGAATCTGAGAAGTTTTGGACCCACAATTCAGCGTTCAGTGGTCAACCGGCTCCCCAATCTATGGAAAGCGATTTCCTGTCACCCAAATTAACCTGTGAGTTGTCAAAAACAAATTTCAACGTTTCTCCACAGTATTCTGTTTCTGCCCTTTATTCCAAATGTGGAGTCCCGTAATCACACGGGAGTGTGTTTCTGTTTTCTCTTTAATATGGAACTTCCGTTTAACCCCCAAGGGCAAAGGATTCAGGTCCCCACTATTCTTCAAAGTTATGAGTTGATAATGGTATGACAAAATCCTGGAAACAAATAATTGACGCTGCCGTTGGTTTACGGCAGGAACTTCATCGCATCCCGGAATTGAACTGGTCGGAGGTGCAAACGTCAGCACGAATTCGCAGGGAATTGACCCGGGCGGGAATCTCCTGGAGGACCAGTGCCCGGACGGGAACGGTTGCGGTGCTTGCAAAAGGTGCTTCGGGCCGTTCTGTTGCGCTCCGCGCCGATATTGATGCTTTGCCCATCGAAGAGGAGACGGGTGTGGTCTGGGCATCGGAAACGCACGGATGCATGCACGCCTGCGGACATGACGGCCATACAGCCACTCTGATCGCGGTCGCCTTCTGGCTTAAACAGCAGGAGAAGCATTTGCCGGGGCCAGTGACCCTGATTTTTCAGCCCGCGGAAGAAGGCGGTCACGGGGCTCGTTGCATGATTGAAGACGGGGCCATTGACGGCGTGGAGGCTATCTACGGCTGGCATAACTGGCCCGCATTGCCGTTCGGTCAGGCTGTTTGCCCGAATGGCTCGGTGATGGCTGCCAACGGCACGTTCTGTTTCACAATAACCGGAAAAGGCGGTCATGCCAGCCAGCCGGAAATGTGCAGAGACCCCATAGCCGCAGCTTCAGCCATTGTTCTGGCATTGCAGCAGATTGTCAGCCGCCGCCTTCCGCCCCAGCAGGCGGCGGTGGTCAGCGTTACCAGTTTTGTTGCTCCCAGCGCTGAAACCGTAACGCCTTCGCGGGCCGTTCTGGCGGGCAATATTCGGATCGCGGACAATGAGCTGAGAGATATCGTCAACAACCTTATTACACGAATTGCAACAGACACTGCCCGGGCATGGGGAGTTAAGGTTGATGTGGAGATATTTCCCCGCTACGGGGCAACTGTTAACGATCCCGGTGAAGCGAAGCTGTTTCGACAAATCTTGTGCCGTGTGTTCGGCAAAGAATGGGAAAACCAATCCGTATCCGTTCCGGTCATGGCTTCCGAGGACTTTCATTACTATTTAAATGAAATTCCCGGTGCCTTCGCATTGATCGGAGCAGGTGGTGACGCGGCATTGCACAGCCCTTGCTATGATTTTAATGATGTCTTGATTGCACCGGTAGCACGCCTGTTGATCGAACTTGTCGGCGGAACAGTTCCGGAAAAAGAGAGGATAATCTCTGTATGACGACTTATTTGATAACTTCTTGAGATGTATTTATTTTTTTATAAAGCAAGCAAACCAGAAAAGCAACGGTGCGGGGGATGTAATGAAGCTATTTGAAACGTGGGAATCAGAAATTCGGGCGTATTGTCGAAAGTATCCTACGGTGTTTGCCAGCGCCTCTAACGCACGGCAGACGGATGAAAACGGGAAATCATACATTGATTTTTTTGCCGGCGCCGGGGTGCTGAATTTCGGACACAACAACGAGCGGATGAAGCGGGCCATGATTGAGTTTCTTGAATCAGACGGCGTGGCTCACAGTCTGGATATGTACACGACGGTCAAGCGCCGTTTTATTGAGCGCTTTGCCGAAACCATTCTGGTTCCAAGAAAAATGAATTATAAAATGCAGTTTATGGGACCCACCGGAACCAATGCCGTGGAGGCAGCGCTGAAACTGGCCCGGAAGGTGACCGGGCGCCCCGGTATCTATGCGTTCAGCCACGGTTTTCATGGCATGACCCTGGGCGCTCTGGCCTGCACGGCAAATGCTTATTTTCGCGAGGCTGCGGGGGTACCTATGGAATATGTCACCCATCTGCCCTTTGAAAACGGACCGGGCGGCGGCATCGACCACATTCGGGAGCTGCAGTACGCCCTTGCCGATTCATCCAGCGGACTTGAGAAGCCAGCGGCCGTCATTGTAGAGCCTATCCAGGCGGAGGGCGGGGTGAATGTGGCCAGTCGGGAGTGGCTCCGCGCGGTTCAGGAGCTTGCGCATGAAAACAGGGCCCTGCTGATTTTTGATGATATTCAGGCCGGATGTGGGCGCACCGGTTCTTATTTCAGTTTTGACGGCATGGATCTCTCCCCGGACATTATCTGTCTCGCCAAGGGCATTGGAGGCTATGGCACGCCGCTTGCCATGAATCTGGTGAATCCTGAATATGACAGGCACTGGCAGCCCGGCGAACATACGGGGACGTTTCGCGGTCAGGGGCTTTCCTTTGTCGCCGGTGCGGAGGCTATGAGTTATATTGAAGATGAAGGCTTTATGCAGGGCGTTAAGGAAAAAGGTGCCGTCATGCAAGATCGCCTTAACTCCCTGGTCCCAACAGACGCAAAGCCTGACATCGCGGTGCGGGGAAAAGGCATGATCCAGGGGCTTGATGTAGCAGACGGGGAAAAGGCCTCCATCATTACCAGCGAGTGTTTTGACCGTGGACTGCTGATCGGTCCCTGCGGAACCGGCGGCCGTGTACTGAAACTGATTCCTCCGCTGACAATTCCGGAGCCGGATCTTGTGGAGGGCCTGGACATTTTTGCAGACGTGGTGAGACGGCACTTACAGAAGGGTTGACATGAGACAGCGTGACGACATGACGTTTCCCTTTGAAGAATATGAGCGGCGATTGCGCGAACTGCGCGAGCGGATGGAATATCGCCGCCTGGATGCCGCAGTGATAACAGATCCGGAGAATCTGATGTACCTGACGGACTACCAGACAACCGGCTACTCCTTTTTTCAGGCCCTGGTGGTGCCCATTGACAGCGAGCCGTTTATGATCACACGCCGCCTGGAAGAATCCAATGTTCACAAACGGACGTGGGTGGAAAATACCCGCCCTTATCCGGACACCGGCGACGCGATTCAGATGCTGGTGGAGAGCCTTCGCGAATTCGGTCTGGCAAAAAAGAGCGTCGGATATGAGCGGAACAGCTATTTTTTCCCCGCTTATCACCAGGATTCCATACACACCACGTTTACCCGGGGACAATTGCTGGATTGCTTTGGCATTGTCGAACAGGGACGGATTCGCAAATCAGCCTTTGAGATTGATATTATGCGCAAAGCCGCCCGGGCCACGGAGGCCGGCATGCAAGCAGGCTTTAAGGCATGTGCGCCGGGGGTTACAGAAAATGAAATCGGTGCGGCGATCAGCAATGCCATGTTTTTTGCCGGGGGAGAACCCCCTGCGGTTATGCCATATGTCACCTCCGGTCCGCGGAGCATGATCGGTCATGCCACCTGGGAAGGCCGGACGGTTCGGCCCGGGGAACACGTATTCCTGGAGGTGGGCGGATGCTTCCGTCGCTATCACACCGCCATGATGCGCACGGTACTGCTGTCAGAGATGACCGAGTCCATGGAAAAGGCACAGGACCGGATGAAAATCGCGCTGAACGAAGTAAAGAAGCTGATCCGTCCGGGCCTGACGGTTTCCGATGCCGACAACCTGGTTCGTAAAATCATTATGGAAAACGACGTGGGCGCCACACTGATTACCCGATCGGGTTACTCAATCGGTATTGCGTTTCCGCCCAGCTGGGACGAGGGGTACATTCTCAGTCTGAAACAGGCGGATTCTTCGATTCTGGAAGAAGGCATGACCATCCATCTCATTCCCTGGATGTGGGGGGTTGACGGGGACAAAACAGTCGGTATCTCGGATACGATTTACATTACCGAAACCGGCTGTGAATCATTTTTTACCCTGGAAGAGGATTTTGTCTGCAAACCGTATGCAGAAGCCGCCGAAACTGAAAAAGATCCACCCCCGGAATTGCATCAGGAGAAGACGCCCGGGGTAAAAAAACCCACAGAAATCAAACCGGAATCACTGGTCAAAAACATAAAAGAAAAACTGAGAAAAACTGACGAAAAGGAGTTATATGCTGACAGTCATTGATCCCAGCAAGGGTACCCTTCTCCATGAATATCCCACGAACGATGCCGCATCAGTGGAACAGATTCTGAAAACCGCCGCTGAAACATTTAAAAGCTGGCGCGAAACCTCTTTTGCCGCACGGGCGGGCGTTTTAAAGAACGTTGTCCGCTATATGCGGGACAATATCGAGACTCTGGCGCCGCTGATGACCGAAGAAATGGGTAAGCCCATAAAAGAGGCCCGCGGCGAGGTCAAAAAGGCGGCATGGTGTGCCGAACATTATGCCGAGCATGCCGAAGCATATCTGGCCACGGAAACCCTGACCTCGGATGCGTCCAGCAGCTATGTGCAATATCTGCCGCTGGGCACGGTTCTGGGGATTCTGCCCTGGAATGCCCCTTTCTGGCTGGCTTTCCGTTTTTTAGCGCCTGCCCTGATGGCAGGCAATACCTGTGTTATGAAGCATGATTCCCATGTCCCCGCCTGCTCCCTGGCCATTGCCGAAATTTTTGAAAAAGTCAATGGGCCGGCTGGAATATTTCAGAGTCTCTTGCTGAAATCATCGAATATCGAGGCGGTTATACGTGATTCGCGGATTCAGGCGGTTTCTTTTACCGGGTCTGACAAGGGCGGGAGTTCGGTGGCATCCATTGCAGCCTCGGAGATAAAACCCGCTGTCCTGGAGCTCGGCGGTTCGGACCCCTGTGTCGTGCTGGCGGATGCGGATCTTGAAAAAGCAGCGGATATCATCACCCTTTCCCGAATCATCAACGCCGGCCAGTCATGCATTGCCGTCAAACGGATCATCGCGGAAGAATCTGTCTGTGAACACCTGGTGTTGCTTCTGAAGGAGCGGCTTGCTGCCTTAAAGGTAGGGGACCCGCGTAAAGAGGGTACGGATATCGGGCCCATTGCCAGAAAAGACCTGCGGGATCATCTGCATCGCCAGGTCCAGGAAACCATTGCCGCCGAAGCGACCTGCGTTCTGGGCGGGGAACTGCCGAAAGGCGACGGTTTCTTTTATCCCGTTACATTGCTTACGAATGTGGAGCCCGGCATGGCTGCTTTTCGTGAGGAAACATTCGGGCCGGTAGCAGCTGTAACCCGGGCCCGGGATGAACAGCACGCCATGGAACTGGCCAATGACACCCCCTATGGTCTGGCGGCCAGCATCTGGACCGAAGCATCGCGCGGAGAAGCTCTGGCCGGACAATTTGCGGCCGGCCAGGTGGCGGTCAACGGCATTGTCAAGACTGATCCGCGCCTGCCCAGCGGCGGCATCAAACGCTCGGGGTACGGACGCGAACTCGGTCCCCACGGCATTCATGAATTCGTCAATGCCCAGCAGGTATGGGTCGGTCCGGCAACCGGATGATAGTTTTAAAAAATCGCAATCCGAACTAAATATTTACGCTGTTTTATTTTTCCAGACTGACTTCTTCGACTTTTTCAACCGATCCGATGATATCAATAACTTCTTCCCTGGAAAGTGTCTCTTTTTCAAACAAGGCCTCAGTCAAGTCCTCCAGCTTGGCTCTGTTTCGGGAAAGAGCATCGACGGCGACCTGTTCCATCTGAGTAATAATCCTTCGGATTTCATCATCGATAATCCGGGCCGTATGCTCACTGAAGTCTTTTGCCTCTGCCATTTCCTTTCCAAGAAACGGATGTTCTTCACCCCTTTTATATGTAGCAGGCCCCAGTTTTTCACTCATTCCCCATTGACAAACCATCTGACCCGCCAGCTGAGTAGCTTTTTTCAGGTCGTCAGCAGCACCGGTAGTAATATCGTTGAAAATCAGTTTTTCAGCTGCTCGTCCACCCAGCATGACTGCAATTCGATTGAGAAGATACTGCCTGCTCATATTATATTTTTCTTTCACAGGAATTTGCTCGGTTGCCCCCATAGCCCTTCCCCTGGGAATAATAGTTATCTTTTCCAATGGATCAGCTTCGGGAAGCAGAAGCGCCATCAAGGCATGACCAGCCTCATGGTAGGCAATCGTCTTTTTCTCATCTTCCTCGACAACCTCATCCCGTTTGATTCCCATTATGATTTTATCTCTGGACTGGAGCAAATCCTTGTTATCTACTTTTCCTTTTTTCTTTCGTGCGGCAAGAAGCGACGCTTCATTGACCAGATTTTTCAGGTCAGCTCCTGAAAAACCGATTGTTATCCTGGCAATACTTTCCAAATCAACATCTTCCGCCAGAGGAACATCACGGGCATGTATTTGCAGAATCTCTTGCCTCGCCTTTTTCCGGGGCAGATTAAGAGAAATCTGCCGATCGAAACGTCCCGGTCTAATCAAAGCCGGATCCAGAACATCAGGACGATTTGTGGCCGCCATAACAACAACCGATTCCCTCGGAGAAAACCCATCCATTTCAGCCAGAATCTGGTTCAGAGTCTGCTCTCTTTCATCATGTCCACCCCCTACTCCGGTCCCGCGAACCCGTCCGATAGAATCCAGTTCATCAATAAATATAATAGAAGGGGCGTCATCCTTTGCCTTTTTGAACATATCCCTGACCCTTGATGCCCCTACACCAACGAACATTTCAATAAATTCGCTGCCGCTGATGCTGTAAAAGGGGACATCTGCTTCACCGGCAGTAGCTCTTGCCAGTAAAGTTTTACCCACCCCTGGATTTCCAACCAGCAAGAGCCCCTTGGGAAGTTCCCCCCCCAGTTCCTGAAAACGCGAGGGATCTTTTAAAAATTCCACCACCTCCAGCAGTTCCTTCTTGGCATTATTCAGACCAGCAACATCATTGTAGGAAACATTCACGGATTCCTTTGTAAACAGCCTGGCCTTTGATTTTCCGAAACCGAATATACCACCCCCTCTAGCTCCGCCCATGCGTTCCTGAAACTTCTTGCTGCTCCATATAATGAAACCGATAATTAGAACCCATGGCAAAATATTGACTAATATCAGCCATAATTGCGATTCCTGCTGAGATTCCGCGTAAACAGCGACGTTGTTTTTCTCCAGCAGGTTCATCAGCTCGGTATCCTCAAATGGCGGCTTTACGGTTCTGAATCGCTCGTAAGTTACTTTTTCCGGTTCTGATTCCTCTGTTTTTTCTCCCTTTTTTCCTTTTTCCTCCTGGCCTTTTGGTTGTTTTAATTTTTCATCCGCCCCGGGAGGATATGCCTTGATTGGATTTTCATATTTACCGTTTATCTGATCTCCTCTGACTGTAATTTCAGCCACATTTTTATCTTTAACACTTTCCTTGAATTGACTGTATGATATGTTACGAATTCCTGCAGATTCCGGCCTGTAAAATTTCTGAAAAAATAATGCTGCGGACCAGAAAAGCAGAATCCAGACAAGTATACGCCAGACTGGAATCCCGTCATTACCGGGTTTTTTAAAATAATTCCCGGGTTTTTTAAATTTAACATCCACTTTTTAAATACCTGACAGTATACAAGTTATGAATTGAATTAAGGGACAGCTTTCAATAAAAAGACAGAAACTTTTGAAACTCTTCAAGTTCTTCGGTCTTGCCGGCTCATAACATTATAACAGTAAAAGTAGTAATTCCAGGGGAAAGCGCAACGTTTCCTTCGAAACAACCTATCCTGCCAGAAAGATACCGTATCTCGAACGGAAAGCGCCCCCCTCTATTCTCCAACATTATCGAATGGCACTCCAGGATAAAAGAGATCCGTCCATTGAAACTTCCTTGACCTGCAGCTTCCAACAGTGCTATAGAAATTGGTGTGTGGTGCCCGGAAGTGTTGTTTCAGTCCAAATTGCAAAAATCGCTTTCCTGTCAGCCACAGACAGGACAACGACCCCATAAGGAGTTTCAGATGGCATTGTTTTCCTATCAGGCGAGCGACCTGTTCCGCTGGATAACGCAGAAGGACGACTTTGTTCTGCTTGACGTGCGTAACCGTACAGATTTCAATCGTTTTAAGGTCGAGGGGCCGTATTCGATCAAAACGATAAACGTTTCCTATTTCGATTTCATGGAAATCGAAGATGAATGTATCGGCCGACTGCCGGATAAAAAAACCAGGATCCGCATCGTCTGCGCCAGGGAAGGTTCTGCGAAGTATGTCGCCGAAATTCTAGAGAAGCACGGCTTTGTCGATGTCGGCTTCCTCGCGGGCGGCATCAAATCATGGGGCAACCTGCTCGTGCCGAAATTGCTCAATCCCGGCGCGCCTTTTGAATTGTATCAATTCATTCGGCCGGGCAAGGGTTCCTGCAGCTACGGTCTGCTCGCAAACGAACAGATGATGCTCTTCGACCCTTCGCGAAACATTGACTTTTACCAGGACTTTGCCGACGATCGGAATTGCCGCATCGTGCAGACCGCGGAGACTCATCTGCAGGCCGATTACATCGCCGGCAGCCGTATGCTGAGCGAACGCACGGGAGCCCGCTTCTTCGCCAATGAAAACGACTTCAAGGGAGCGAAGCTCACCTATACGCCACTGCAGGACGGCGCAGATATCGGCTTTGATGGCCAGGGACCTCCTGTCCGGGTATTGTTCGCACCCGGCCACACACCGGGCAGCACCATGTTTATCATTGATGACGCCTGCATCATCTCTGGCGACACCGTTTTTATCAAATCGATAGGCCGCCCCGATCTTGGGGGCAAGGTGAACGAATGGTCCGATTATCTGTTTGCCACGATAAGAAAGGTGGCGGCCATGGATGGCGGCATGACCGTCCTGCCGGCCCATTTCATCGATTGGAGCGAGGCGAACAGCAGGCTTAACTTTGCTGAATCGCTGAAGAAGGTGCGGTCCTTCAACAAGGCGATCTACGCGATCGACAACAGCAGGGATTTCCTCGCATTTATCCAGGAAAACATGCGCGACCAGCCGGAAGAATACGCCACCATTCGTCTGGTGAACGCCAATCTGAAACAAGTTGACGACGAGCAGGCCGAGATCCTCGATCTCGGCAAGAACGAATGCGCCGCTTCCGCCTATGCGGCGAAACAACAGCAACAGGTTTGAGAAACTGATTTCCTTTCAGCTATCTGTCAATTCTATCGTCATCTCTTACGCTCATGAATGGAATAATTGAAAATGGTGTAGCGAAAGCGGTTCATTTTTTCAGTCTGTCCTTTCAATTCTGTGGCACATTCTGGTGATAAGAGCGCTGCCGGGCTCTATCAC
>JAGYNZ010000024.1 GCA_018399745.1 Deltaproteobacteria bacterium
TCTGTTGAACCCCTTCTCCCTCATCATACATCAGTGCCAGATTGAATTGAGCCTTGGCAAGCCCCTGTTCTGCTGCCTTTCGATACCACTTTACCGCCTCATCATAGTTCTGTTGAACCCCTTCTCCCTCATCATACATCAGTGCCAGATTGTATTGAGCGTCGGCATACCCCTGTTCAGCTAACTTGCCAAACCATTTTACCGCCTCATCATAGTTCTGTTGAACCCCTTCGCCCTTAGCATACATCCCACCCAGATTGTATTGGGCATCGGCATACCCCTGTTCTGCAGCCTTTCGATACCATTTTACCGCCTCATCATAGTTCTGCTCAACGCCTTCGCCATGAGCATACATCACGCCCAGATTGTATTGGGCGCCGGCATCACCCTGTTCAGCTAACTTGCCAAACCACTTTACAGCCTCGGCATAGTCCTGCTGAACGCCTTCTCCATGAGCATACATCACGCCCAGATTGAATTGGGCATTGGTATCCCCCAGTTCAGCAGCCTCACTGCAATATCTAAATGCTTCGTTATATTTACCCTCTCTGTAAAGCTGCTCGCATTGACATGTCAAAAGGTCTTCTGAAGTGATTTTGGAATCCATAACATCAGAAGCCAAGCTTGGATTCACCCATCCGATAAGCACCAACCAGCAAGCCAGCGTCAGTTTTAAAAGGTATTTCTCCCCCATGATTAATCTCCCATATCTAATTCCTTTTTTATATGCCTTGAAGGGATGGGTTGTCAAATTTAAAAGAGTGATGTCGCTTGGGGAGGGGGTGACGCCTGGATCTGGATGGAGGCAGGAAATTTCGCCCGGTTCTTTGGCAGGGCGGAATTTGAGAAGGAACTATGAATAGTTGTAATGTAAGGATTGAGATCGACTTTTCAGGCTCAACTGTATCCTTATGGTTATCAGGTGGCGAAAGACAAATGCTCAGCTCGCTGCTTTGAGATCACTAAGTAACCGCTCAAAGGCTTTTTTATATTCGCTGTGTTCCTTCCATTGAACAAAATTGCCAATATGGCGGGTTCGGCGAATATCAGCTGCCCAGGCTTCATCTGTATCCATAACGGTCGAATCAAGTCGAATCGGAAACAGTACTGTCTTCTTACGCCTGCGTTCTTCTTCAAATGCTGTCTCCACTTCCTTTTCCACCCAATCACTGGCAATGGAGTGTTCAGACAGTACCAAAAGAAGTTTGTCATAAACCCGAATCGTTTGATCAATCGTCTGCCGAATTTTATCACCTATCTTCATGTGCTCCGGTGCATACCAGCAGCGCACTCGATTGTTTTGGAGATCTGCGTAGAGTCGTTCGGCAAACTCCTTATCTCTAGTGGAATAACTGATAAAGCAGGAGTAAAACTCGATAGGTTTTATAACAAGGGCAGCCATATATTCTATGAAGTTTTCTGGAACTCCGGCTTTACGTAGAAAGATTTTTGGGATATTGCCTTTTGATTCATAAATGGTATCAATGCCGATGCTTGAAGGACCAAAGTGTTCAATTTTATCAAGACTCTTGGCTACACTGAGATCAACGCTACCAAACGAAGTCCATCCAATAAGAGCCCCGCTGAGGTCCGCCTCTATGAGGTGCGTCCTGATGAGCTTCGCGTTAATGAGGTTTGCCCTGCTGAGATTCGCCCTGCTAAGGTCCGCCTCTATGAGGTGCGTCCTGATGAGGTCTGTAGCGCTGAGGTTTGCCTCCGTGAGGTTTGCCCCGGTGAGATCAACCTCTATGAGTTTTGCCCTGCTGAGGTTGGCCTCCATGAGTTTTGCCCTGCTGAGGTCTGCCTTCGTGAGATTCGCCCCGCTGAGGTCTGCCTCTATGAGTTGTGCATTGCTGAGGTCTGCCTTCGTGAGATTCGCCCCACTTAGGTTTGCCCTGACGAGTTGTGCACTGCTGAGGTCTGCCTTCGTGAGATTCGCCCCGCTGAGGTCTGCCCAGCTGAGGTTGGCAACTCTGAGATTCGCCCCACTTAGGTTTGCCCCGCTGAGGTCCGCCTTTCGGAGGTCTACCATTTTTTTTAAAAAATTATTTTTGCTCCACTCATTCCAAGTTGCTATATCTTGGCGTATGAGGTCAAGCTGTTCTTTATTTGGCATAAGGATACCTATATTTTTGTATTCATTTTAGGTTTAAAGGCGAGGATTATTGAATCCCCTCTGGCAGACATAGTCAGGTAGCTCGAAGTTTTTAGGTCTGCTATTTACAGGCAAATCACAGTGAAAGACGAAACAGTAACTCCAGCTAGTCAACTGCTTCCTCTATTTTTGCATAAAGTGTCTTCTGCTTATTAAATCTTTTATATACTTCCTTCATAATGGTATTAAAGACCAGTGTGCTGAAATCACCTTCTTCCATGAGCCTGTTAAACATCTCCTGGTTCTGGTCCATGCGGTCAATGACCTTGTCTTTATAGGCGTCCTCAAAGGGATATTTGAAATTATCGTATGTATTTGCCCTGGCCTGTGTTCCAAGCTCTTCATCCCTCACACAGTCTTCCACTATCTGTTCAAAGAACAGGCGGTCTGCCTCTGTAAAATCAGTGCCGAACCGGTCATTAATGGTTTTGATAATATCAGAGAGGGGTGACTTTTCTTCATCCTTATCTCTTCGAATTCCGGCCTCGGTTGTTGGGGATAATTCGTATTCTCCGGTGGTTTCAAGGTCGATCTTTTTTTCCTCTATCTTCTGCAGGCGGTAATATTCCAGTGCTATCTCGTCATCCAGTCTGAGGCGTTTTTGTATGTTGTCTTTGGGCAGCTTTCTGAGAAGAAACTTTATGTATGGAAAAAACTTTTCCAGCTCAATGTCATTAAAGGGCATGATCTGTGAGAGAAAGGAATACAGCCTGGAAAAAGAGGTGAGGGCATTCTCAAAATCATCCTTGCTCATGCTTCCCTGAAGAGTGGTTTCTTCCGGTAATTCCTTAAACCTCTCCACCGCAGGGTCAAGATAGGCATTCAGCCTGGCCTGATTAATCACCTTGAATTCAGGCTGGAAATATACACTGGCAAAGCTGTCTACCTCTGACTGCCATATTACACCGGTATTTTCAATATTTGTCTTCAGGTCATAGAGATGATTGGGGTCGGTTGTGGTCTCAAGGATTGTCTGTTCGTAATAGGGCTGAAATGACAGTTTTATGTCTTCCGCTTCATTTACAAAATCCAGCACAAAGGTGTCTTTCTTGCCGGGGCAGGTGCGGTTCAGTCGGGATAATGTCTGGACCGCCTTGACCCCTGACAGCTTTTTATCCACATACATGGTGTGAAGCAGGGGCTGATCAAAGCCTGTCTGGTATTTATCCGCCACAATAAGGATGTTGTATCCCTCTGTAGCAAACTTTTTCGGTAGCTCTCCTTTCCCAAAACCGTTTATGACAGTCTCCTTGTATTCAATGCCCTTGTCGTTGACTATGCCTGAAAATGCCACCAGGGTCCTGATGTCTGTATATGCATTTTCATTTATATAGCGGTCAAACTCATTCTTATATCGAATAGCGTGTAATCTGGAGGATGTAACCAGCATGGCCTTTGCCTGCCCGCCGATCTTCTTTGATACCACCTGTCTGAAGTGTTCCACCATCACCTCTGTCTTCTGGCTGAGGTTGTGAGGGTGTAGGGATACAAATCTGGCTATGGCCCTTCTGGCCTTTTTCTTATCCACTCGGGGATCATTCTCAATGGCCTTGGTGAGCCTGAAAAAGGTTTTGTAGGTGGTGTAATTTTTCAGCACATCAAGGATAAACCCTTCTTCAATGGCCTGCTTCATGGAATAGAGATGAAAGGGCCTGGGTTTGCCCTCTTTATCCTTTACCCCGAACACCTCCAGTGTTTTGGCCTTAGGCGTGGCGGTAAAACCGAAAAAGCTCAGGTTTTTATGCCGCCCTCTGGAAAGCATGGATTTTCGAATTTCATCTTCAATATCATCCGCATCGGGACCTTCCGCTTCTTCTTCCATGGCCTCTTCAAGGCTTTTACCGGCCAGCACCTCTTTGAGCTTGCGAGTGGATTCACCACCCTGGGAAGAATGTGCCTCATCAACAATCACGGCATAATTTTTTATGGCCCTCTCTCCATCCTTTTTTTCCATTTCGGCAATCTTTTCTATGACAAAGGGGAATTTCTGCAGGGTGGTGATTATGATATAGGAACCTTTATAGATTGCCTCGGCCAGCTGGGTAGAGTCCTTATCTATCTTTTTTACCACTCCTCTTTTGTGCTCAAACTGATAGATTGTATCCTGAAGCTGGTGATCCAGTACGTTTCTGTCAGTAACCACGATTACAGAGTCAAACACCCGCTGATCAAGGGAATCATGCAGGCTGTAAAGGCGATAGGCCAGCCAGGCAATGCTGTTTGATTTGCCTGATCCGGCTGAATGCTGAACCAGATAGTGTTTACCCGCACCGTTTAATTTTGCGTGTTTAGACAGTTTACGTACTACATCAAGCTGATGATACCGGGGAAAGATCATCTTCTGCTTTATGCTCTTTTTACCCCTGATCTCCACTTCCTTTTTTTCTATATGGAGGAACCGGCCTATAATGTCCATCCAGCTATCCCTGGTCCATACATATTTCCACAGGTAGTCTGTTCGGTAGCCCTCAGGATTGGGAGGATTTCCCCTGCCGGTATGAAATCCCTTATTAAAGGGCAGGTACGCTGTCCTGGAACCGGCAAGCCTGGTGGTCATCCAGGCCTCATCCGTATCAACAGTAAAGTGAACAAGCGCCCTTTTATTGAACTGAAACAGTAATTCTTTAGAGTCCCGGTCAAACATATACTGTTTCTGGGCATTGATGACATTCTGACCGGTCATGGGGTTCTTAAGCTCTATGGTGGCCACAGGAAGGCCGTTAAGGCCCAGTACCATATCCACAGAGTTTTCATTTTTAAGGCTGTATTTTACCTGTCTGGTGACTGTAAGGATGTTGGAATCATACAGGCGTTGCGTATCAGGGTTAAGACTGGTTTCAGGCTTGAAAAAAGCCATCTTGAAATTGACGCCGTAATCAGTAAACCCCTTTCTTATTATCTCAAGGCACCCCTGGTTATTGATTACCTTTATGATTCTGTTTATGACACTGGTCTCGATGTTTGGGCCGTGGATGTTTTCCAGCCTCTGCCATTCCTTCGACTGTGAGTTTTTGAGAAAGGAGATAAGGGTCTTTTTATCAATGGCAGTCTCCCGGTCAAAGTATTCAGGAGAGCCCTTGATATAACCACCGTGGATTAACAGTTCCTGCTCAATGGCCTCTTCAAAGGTATGCTCTGTATGTATGCCCGGCATTATATCCTTTCCTCTCTGACATCAATCTTGCCGGTTACTACTTCACTGATAAGGGCCGTGCGGTATTCCTGTAGGAGCTCTATTTGTTTTTCTGATTTGGATATTATGGAGTCAATGCGGGAGGTTTCTTTTTCAAGGAATTTCACAATTTGTTTCTGTTCTGATACGGTTGGAATTATTAGTAGAAATTCACGGATTTTATCCAAATGTAAATTTGTAACAGATGTTTTCTTGCTACTCTTAAATATTTGCTCATCAGCAACACCACTTTCGAAAATAAACATAAAATATTCAGGAATAAGTTTATTAGATACAAATTTTATTAAGCATAAGCTAACAAAAATGCTAAACTCAAAATCCCAATCAATAACTTTAGTTATACCTATCGTGCCATTTTTAGATAAAAGCAGATCCCCTTTTTCAGGCTTACATCTTTTGATTAATATCTCATGCTCAGTTTCAGGTATGTATTTTATCTTATCCATGTCAATTTTAGGAGACTGAATATCAGTAACTCTCAAAAAAGGGACTCCCTTCTCAACATAAGTAGGTGTCAAATGTGTGCCGTCAATAATCTGGTTTGTAATATGTTTCAATTTGGTTAAAATCCAATGCGCCGGTATCTCCCCCAGCCATTCAATCCCTGAATCCTTCATAGGGGCATCAGGATCAAGCCCTTTGGTGACTGCCTGATTAATAACAGCGGTGCGTTCTTCCTTGAGAAGTTCAATTAACCTTTTTTTCTTTTCAATAAGGGAATCTATCTGGGCGGTTTTGTGGTCAAGGTATTTGGCGATTTGGTTTTGTTCTGGGAGGGAAGGATTTAAAAAGCTATATTTCCCCACAGACTCCTGTGTTATCCCGAAAAAAGTAGTGCCTGTTTTTGTTAATTCAATATGATGCTTAAATAAGATTGAATCTAACTGATAATATAAATATTTGGGAACGAATTCATTATTGAGAGGCCGTAACACTAATAGGTGACTATTTAACGAGGCTTTACCTGGCAGATAATCTACATATAGCAATTTCCCGATTGTTCCATCTTTAGTTAAAAGCACATCGTCTTTTTGTAAATGAATTTCAGGAGCTTCCTCGTAACGCTTTTCTGGGATATGATAGACTTCATCCCAATTAATTCTACCATTTTTGAAATTCATCCCGGTAATTAAGTAAGGCCCTTCATCTGCAAATTCAGATTGTTTTAACCCTTGCCACCCTATCCGACCTTTCATATAACAAACTCGATTCAATTTAAGAAAATTCCAGCGATTCGGTATTATATCTATGGCTTCAATCCCTGAATCCTTATATTGAGGATAAGGCTTCATCCCAAGACCTCTTCCAGCAGGCCGTCTGTTTCCTTCTCCAGTGCCAGTATATCCGCCCTTATCTCTACGAGTGGTCTCAATGGTTTATATTCATAGAAATATTTGGTGAAGTTGATTTCATATCCCACCCTGGTCTTTTTATGATCTACCCAGGCTTCAGGTACGTGGGGGAGCACTTCCCTTTCCATATATTCCTTAATATCTTCAGGGGATGATTCTTTTTTACCTTTTTTCAGGGGGATGTTTTCATAATCCCTTAAACTGCTGTCCGGCTTTTGCTTGCCCTGCTTATCGGTTATTATTCTGCCGTTTTCTATAAGGGGCCGTTCAACTGTAATACGGCTGTATCCAAAGTCAGAGTTATTGAATATTTTGCAGCATTTCCCTTCCTTAAAATCTCCGTATATCCGGGTTATCTCTGCGATGTCATGATCAGATATCTCGTTCCTTTTATTTCCCATTGAGCGGCTCATTCTATGGAAGAAACTCACTGCATTCACCAGCTGGACCTTGCCTTTTCTTCTGGGCTCCTTGCGGTTTGTACAGACCCAGAAATAGGTCAGTATACCGGTGTTGTAGAAGAGCTGGTCAGGCAGAGCCACAACCGCCTCCAGCATGTCGTTTTCTATGATCCATCTGCGTATCTCACTTTCTCCGCTTCCGGCGCTTCCGGTAAATAATGGAGATCCGTTGAATACAATGGCCAGGCGGGAACCCCCATCTGTGGGCTTCATCTTTGAGATCATATGCTGCAGAAACAGGAATGAACCATCTGATATGCGGGGAAGACCGGCTCCGAATCTTCCGCCATAACCCTTTTGCTCATGCTCCTTTTTTACTTCCTTCTGGACCTTTTTCCACTCCACGCCAAAAGGCGGATTGGCCAGCATATAATCAAATTTATCATCAGGGAACTGGTCATTGGTAAAGCTGTTTCCAAACTTTATGTTGACCGCCTTCTGACCCTTGATCATCATATCTGATTTACATATGGCATATGACTCATCATTGAGTTCCTGGCCAAATACCTCAAGCCTTGCATCCGGGTTAAGCTCATTAAGGTATTCCTCTGCTATGGACAGCATTCCCCCTGTACCGCAGGCACAGTCATAGAGTGTCTTAACAATGCCCTTTCGGGAGAGGATGTCTCCGTCATGGATAAACAGGAGGTTGACCATAAGCCGGATTACTTCCCTGGGTGTAAAATGCTCTCCGGCTGTCTCATTGGATATTTCAGCAAACTTGCGAATAAGCTCTTCAAAGACATAACCCATATGCATGGAAGAGACAGTCTTGGGATGAAGGTCTATCTTGGCAAATCTCTCCAGTACCAGGAAGAGGAGATCCTGTTGATCGAGGTATGTTATCTGGCCGTTAAACTTGAATTTTTCTATTATCTCCCGGGCATCTTTTGAGAAACCGTTAATGTAATTACGGAGGTTCATGGCCAGGTTGTTGGGGTCGGCAATCAGTTTTTGGAAATCAAACCTGCTCCTGTTATGAAAGTTGTATCCTGCCACTTTGTTGAGGACAGTCTCCATGGCATCTTCATTGAGATTTTTTACGGAGTCATATTTTGCCAGGACCCTGTCTTTGGTTTTCTCCAGTACACAATCCAGCCTTCTCAATACAGTAAAAGGGAGAATCACCTTTCCATATTCAGCCTGTTTGTAGTCACCCCTCAGCAGGTCAGCTACCGACCATATAAAATTAGCAAGTTCTCTGTTGTTCATTTCAGCACCGTAATCTTGACTTACACCTATTATTTATTGTGCAAAGTGGGACAGGGGAAAGCTTTGGTAAAAAGTTAATCTAGTATGAGTAATTCCCATATTAATTTAAACAAGCTTAAGGTTGTGATACTCCCTTTTATTCAAGGATATCCCCTGCGCACTCCCAGAAAGTTACAAATTCTCATGATTATACAGACTCTGTATAATATATAGACTCTGTATAATACTTTAATCTTCATGAAAAAACAGGCTTTGAGGCTTTCGGGCTTTACCGGGAAAAAGTAAGTCTTCAAAAAGGCTCATTCTCTCTGTGTTTTATCAGTTTTATATACCTGATATTTGATCGAAAAATGCTGTTTTATTAAAATTTTCATTAGATGCGTGTAGAAAATTTGTGATTTGGAGTATTTTAAAGAAAGCAGAAGCTGGTTAAGGAATAATGTTGGGCCGACAAGACTAGGAACCATTTGTGATCCAAGGAAAAGGAGGTAATCCAATGGACTTCCTCAATGGTCGTTTTCAGGCGTTTCTTGGTCCACCCGGAGCCGCAGGTGCTCCTGATGACCTTGAGAAAGTCATCATCGACTTCATCGACCGAAGCGAGTACACTCTAGACATCGCAGTCCAGGAAATCGACAATCCGCGTATCGCTGTCGCGATCGATCGAGCAGCAAGGCGAAATCGTCCCGGCACGGACAAGCTAATTCGGGTGCGCTTGGTCACGGAAGGTGACTACCTCAAAGAGAATAAGCCAGTCGATCCGCCCGACAGAGTGGTCAGCCTTGACGTCAACCGTAAGCACTTCGTGACCCTCCTCCGTGGGGCCGTGGATGCCAAAATCGACTTCAATCCTAAGATTTTCCATCATAAGTTCATCATCCGCGACCTGGGTGAGGCTCGTGAGGCTGTTCTGACCGGGTCGACCAATTTCACGACTACTGGCACTCACCGGAATCTCAATCATATCGTAATCTTCCACGACATCGGTGTGGCGGCCGCATACCAAAGCGAGTTTGACCAGCTCAGGGATGGAATCTTCGGCAAGCGGTCGCCGAAGCTCACCTCGAACGACCCGCTAACGCTCGACATTGAGGGGAGAACAGTTCAAATTATGTTTTCCCCCGACAATAACCCCGAGCTGAGGATCGTCAACGAGATCCTTAAGGCACAAACTTCCGCGTACTTCATGATGTTTACTTTTGCAAAGTCGACGACCATCGACGACGCTCTCATCACCAAACTTCAGGGCGGAAACTTCGAGGTGGTCGGAGTGCTGGATGGAGGCCAGTCCGCTCAGAGATGGTCGCCGCACAAGATGCTCCTGAACAAAGGGGCCAAGCTCCGGCGCGAGACGCTCCCCAATAACGGCAAGCTCCACCACAAGCTGATCGTGCTGGATGATCACACCGTGATAGGGGGAAGCTTCAACTACACGGGGCCGGCAAACAAGTACAACGACGAGAACCTCTTTCTGTTGCGCGATCCCAACGTGGCTGCGTTCTTCAAGAACGAGGTGAAGCGGGTGTTCGAGAGCAATGTGCTGTCGGCAGACTTCCAGTAGGAGTGGGGCAATAACTGTGGTGGATAGAATCCCGGTAGGGTGGTTGAGGGATGTCGGAACACACGGTAAGCGGTTGGGACTACTATTTGGCTTGAAAGGAATACCGGCGAACATAATAGTACGGAGTGGAAGTTGTCTAACGAGGGAATGCAGGCGGGACGAATTTACCGCCCCGCGCTTCTGATACCGGCCGTTATGCAGAAAGAAATGAGAGCGTTACCCATCCTTAAATTGGATTTTAATGGACCCTACAGTTTCATGAAGCCGGGGAACTATCTGTTTGATGCCCCATGCGCATCATCTGCTGGAGTCTACCTGTGGACAATTCGACAGAGAAGGGATAATTCCCATCTGATTCATTATGTTGGTGAAACGGTCTCGTTCGCAAAGAGGCAGCGAGAACATCTTATTCATATTCTGGGACTAAACTACGGAATTCTCGACGCTGAAAAGGCACAGGAGGGAATTTTTGAATTAGTTTGGCCAGGATTGTGGCGCAACAAGTCATCAAACGGTCCTTTACTCCAAATAGAGGCCTACCAGTCGTTACATAAAATGGTCCTTAAATATGTCGCAATTCTTAACGTATTCTTCGCAGAGATTAACACGGAAACACAATTAAGAAGGCATATTGAAGGCTGTATTGGATGGAATCTCAGAAATAATCACTCTGAAAAGAAAGTGCTGTATCCGGACGATAACCATGTAGGCATAAAACAGGAAAGGAACCATGGAGAACTCTTTATTTCCTCAAGCGAGAATATACAGGGGTTGGACACGTATATTAAATATTGAAAAGGATAGCCCAATATGTTCTCTCAGCGGACTGCAAAAAGACTGCGAGCGCTGATTAATCCTAAGGGGTTACTGACGTGACTGGCACAATCGAAAATCTGGCAGAGCTGATACCTCGGCATCTGGTGTCAAAATCGGGATCAGTCTTCTACTCGGGACCAAAAGCATTCGAAGCGGCTTGTCCTCTCTATCTACTGGGCTTGAATCCGGGGGGCGACCCTGACCTCCAACATACCGAGACGATCCAATGGCACACCAGCAAGGTGCTGAACGGACCCGACGACTGGTCAGAATACCGGGACGAGAGCTGGGCTGGACTACCTCCCGGTACCTGTGGCATGCAACCGCGCGTTCTCCATTTGATCCAAAGCTCTGGTCTTTCACCTGGTTCGGTGCCTGCTAGCAACTTAGTGTTTGTGCGATCTCAGCGGGAAGCTGGAATCAAAGACAGTTTCAACGAACTGGCTGACTCCTGTTGGCCTTTTCACCAAGCCGTTTTAAATTACATTGGACCAAAGGTGATAGTCTGCTTCGGAAAGACAGCCGGTGCTTACGTAAGACATAGGCTTAACGCTCAAACACTGGTTGCAGAGATGGTCGAGCAAAACCTTCGCAGGTGGCAGAGCCGTCTCTTCTCAAACAGTTCAGGCATCAATATTTTTGGTCGTTACACATCCGAGCATTGCGGACTGGACCCGCCCTGAAACCGATCCGTCGCCACTCCTGCATAAGGTGCTTTCCGGATGACGCCTAAACAAGGCCGATTCAGACGGCCTGCCACAGCTACAGCCTGCTGATATCTGCTTTCATCAGGCAGACAATATTGTTATTAAATATGAAAAAGAATCTTAAGCTTTCTGAAAGATATATCGATAAATAATATAGGACTATAGGTCCAATAAATCTTCTTAACATTTAACCGTTAGCCGGTGGTCCTCCCTGTCATCGGCTAACACCTCCTAGTAGCTCTCCTTGCTGCCCCTTGCCGTTCACCCATAAATTCAAAGTAGTTTACCAAGACTTAAAGCCGATTATTCAATTTCTTTGCCATCGAGCGTGATAAAGAAGACTCTGAGGTTTTTTGATTTTGGGTATTATGTGATCCAAGAATTCTAAATTACCTCAAATCTCTATTTATCGTTTTCTTCAACTATGCGTGCAAAATCAATTATCTTTATCCAATTTCCTTTATGTCCATCCTTAGGTTGACTATCATTAATGCAATAATTTGGTAGTGTAAAATATCTTGTATGAATTCTGAAGAGTAGAAAAAAGGCACTTTTCCTAGCAATGGTTTTGATACCCAAAAAATCAAAACTAAAGGAGAAGTGCCATGAATCTGGATATTAGCGTAACTGAGGTAGTAGAAATTTTCAAGGAGATCCAGGAGCAGCCAGAGAAACTCTTTGAGATGATCCGTTTTGATATTCGAGAAACTGCCTGCCTGTGCGCTTCACCCAGACGGGGAGATCAAACCCAATAGGAAAAGTGTATAACAACCTGCCATTCTTCAAAGAATTGGCCTATGATAAATTCACACAAAAAAGTTGACAGTACCGTCGATATACAGTTGCGCTACTAGATTGCACCACTTCAACTTCCAGCACCCTGGAAGGTTTGATTTCAAGTCTGGTGATTCCAATCAGTTTCTTGCGTAGTGATGAATTCATTACAGCAACTCAATGCTTCGTAACTTAGATTTCCGATAATAGAGAAAGGTCTCCTGGTTTTTCACAATCCTTGCCTAAAGCGTTCGGTCGTTGTCCCTTTCAAAGACAAGAATGTTCCCGGCGCAACAGCTCAGCCTGAACTGGATCTTTCGGACAGCCTTCACCGGCTCTGCTGTGATCTTCGACTTCGTGAAAAAGCCCTTATATCTCTTCATTCCAGATAAGGCATTTTACTGACTTTCACTGAGTGATATAAAGGCAGTTCTTTGTCGTAGCCATTTTTAGCAAAAAGTGCCTCAGCTTCATTAAGTATACGCTCTCTGGTTATTTGATCTTTTTTGTTCATGGTCTGCCCCTAATTAAATAAAAATGTTTGTATTATATAAGCGATTGACTGCAAACGTTTTTATTCTACATATGAAATGACATTTTTTGTCACCTTCCCCTTGACATTGAGTAATTTTTCTTCAGAATAAAATAAGTAGAACATTTTTCACCAGAGCGAATGACCAAGAGCTTTAGATCCGCATCCTGATGCCTGTAGTAAGTTGTTCGATGGTCAGAGAGGTGGCCCATGTGGAATCCCGCAATATTGATCGTTGAACGGGATAAAATCTTGCGTCAAGATCTGAAAGATCGTTTATGTCGCCATGGATTTGAGGTCATCGAAGCATTGAATAAAAGAGATGCACTCCGATTTTTTCAAGCCAGGAAGCCTGATTTCGTGATCATAAACTCTTCTGGGAACAGTAGCACAAATGGGCTTAAGACAGTAATGCAGATCCGTCGGCAGGACAGAGAAGTCCCGCTCTTCCTGATCACCCAAAATAGCTCTGAAGCGCTGGTTATTGCGGCCTTAAGGGCAGGGGTCACGGACTATTTCAAATGGTCCGTCTCGTACGAGGAATTGATGGCAAGTATCAACCGAAACCTCTCGTACCACAAAGGAAGCCTTTCGGAAACAGGGATTGACAAGCCGATGATCGGTGACAGTGCGGCAATGCGGGAAATCAAGACTTATCTCGTAAAGGTTGCTATGACAGACAGCACTGTCCTCATCACAGGCGAGACCGGCACAGGCAAAGAGCTTGCGGCCGAGCTGATCCACCGGAACAGCACGAGGCACAAAAAGCCTTTTGTCTGTGTCAACTGCGCCGCCCTTCCCGAGAGCTTGGTAGAAAGCGAGATGTTTGGTTACGAACGAGGAGCCTTCACAGGGGCTTTTGCTTCGAAACAGGGTAAATTCGAACTGGCCGAGGGTGGAACCGTATTTCTGGACGAAATCGTTGACATGAGCCCTTATGCACAGATGAAAATCCTGAGAACTACTGAAAAAAAAGAGGTCTGCCGTATAGGGGGCAAGAGGGCAATACCCATAAACGTCCGGATCGTAAGTGCGATAAATCGCGATCCTGAGCAATTGATGGAAAAAGGCAATTTCAGAAAAGATCTATTACCGCCTCAATGTGGCCCGGGTCCACCTGCCCCCATTACGCTTACGGAAGGAGGACATTCCTTCCTTGCTCAAGCACTATATCAGAAAATTCAATCAGCGGTTTGGCCGCGAAGTCGAAGGCCTTACAGAAGAAGCCATGGCTTTCCTGCTCCACTATGATTGGCCTGGCAATGTGCGCGAACTGAAGAACATCCTAGAGGCTACCTTTATCAATCTCTCCTCCCGGAAGATCGCCTTAATGGACCTGCCGAAGGCGTTCCAAAGTCGACTCAAGGAAACAGAAGGTCTCCCCGAAAAGGAGAGGGACCGGCTCCTTTCCGTCCTCTTCACCACCAAGTGGAACAAGAGTAAGGCTGCACAGAAACTCCACTGGTCCCGGATGACCCTCTACCGCAAAATGGCGAAATACCATATAAGTACTTCACAATAATATGGATTAGCCACATTCCCATACGGACGGACACAGACATTCTGCTTCAGCGTGGGAATTTGTAAAGGTCGTCGTGGTCCAAAAGACGTAGCAGAAGAACACTCGTTGTCCAATCCGGATTTCCCGAAAGAAGGAAATCTTCTGGGTCAAATGATATTCTAAATTTGCGGTCGACCCGCACAGACCAAGCAGTGGGGTCGTTGACAATCCGTTCAAGGTTAAGGCCAGGATGAAGCGGATTATTCTCAAGATGGGTCAGGGTCTTGGCGATTTTTTTCCGCATGGTCGCATTCGATCGGAATTTTTCAATATCCTTAAGAAATTTTTGGGTCGGTACCAGTTTTGGCATTCTTCATGTCCTTGACAAGCCAATTGGGTAGTGTGCCAGTTCCGCTTTCCCTGGCCTCCTGGAGTTTGGCAAGCCCCCTATCATTGAGTCGAAGATCGCGATAGATGGAAACAGGATGGAGCATGATAGTCCCTCCCTCCGCAACTGCCAGATCAAGATACGACCCGTTTTCCAGCCCAAGCTCTTTTCTAAGCCCGGCCGGCAAATTGATACTTCCCCGTTTGTCTATGGTAATTAGCATTGGTTCCTCCTCTTACTATTTGCCATTATTTGCGCTGAGAGAATGAAACATTGATTAGAATATTAACGATTTTATGACAAAATGTCAATATGACATTTGGCTGACCAACAGAGGGGATCCGTCTGCCTGGGTCTGGGGCTAATTAACTTATAAGCAAAATAGTGTAACATTGTAACCCTTGGCTGTTGCATAATAATGTGACACCTCAGGCATCCGTTTCTCCGTGTCCTCCTATTCCGCTTAATCCAACGATTTCCTGCATCTTATTTGCACTTCACCCCTATCCCTTGCTCCTTCACACTCCCTATTTTCTCCTGACCTAACCTGAAATGTGTAACATTATCCTGTTACACTTCCTGCATAATGATCTCACGTAAAACTGGGGGACGTAATTGACTAGCTTGACTTAATCTTTCGTTCTCCTTGTAAATTGCTTTGGAAATGGCAGACGTGGCCATAGAAGAAATATTTACAGGAAACTTCGACAGGTATGACATAAAAAATGGGGGAATGGTGTTGTTGTCCCCTATTCCGTCTTATAAATTCAGTGAGATCAATTCATCGGGAAGACATTTGGGAACATCCTCAAGTACTCACTGTTTGACAAAATAAAGTGTACGTTATAATGTGTACTTAACGTACAAAGAATAACAGGGAGATGATTATCATATGGAAATAAGCGCCGTTAAATTTCGGACAAATTGCTTCAAAATCCTGGATGAAGTTAATCAGACACATATGGAGGTAATTATTACAAAACGGGGGAAACCGATCGCCAAGGTGGTCAGTTATAAACAGGGAAAAGATTCTGATCCACTGATAGGGGCCATGATTCATGCAGGGGAAACTCTTGATGATCTGACTGCTCCTTTTGATGATGAATGGGAACTTGATTGATTCGATGCTACTGTTTGATACACATGCATGGTGGTGGGTCATTAATGAGCCCGAGCGTCTTTCTCAAGAGGCTTACAAATTAGTTTCCGGCACACAGGCTAATCAGAGAGCCATAGCTTCAATATCCATATGGGAATTTGCCATGATGGTCACACGAGGACGTATACGTCTGAGAGTATCTCCTGAAGAATGGCTTGATCATGCGATTTACAAAACCGGCATAGCAGTGTTGCATCTAACTCCGAGAATAGCTTTGGAGTCTTGTAATCTCCCGGGGAGTTTTCATAAAGATCCTGCAGACAGAATTATTGTAGCCACAGCACGAATTTGCAAGACGAAATTGATCACAAAGGATAAAAACATCATTGATTATCCAAACGTTGAGACGGTGTGGTGAACAGGGTAAACACCTTGGGGAAACGAAAGAAAAGCTATCTTTAGGAGCAATCGGGATAGAGAGAAATTGATTGACCCAAAGAATGCAGACACACGCAACATTCCGGAAATGAGAGCCCTTGTTGACAATCCTTCATTTATAGCAAATAGAGCAAACAACAGAGTTAATAATCGGCAGGAAGCATCCTCTTTTCAAAAAAATTCGCATATATGCGAGTCACCAGCATGGTATCTTTGCTCTCAAAGAAATTGGTGCCTATTATGGCATGAGAGCACCAGCCGCAAGCCAATCCAGCGGAGATTCAAACATGGATTCTTGAGGATAAGAAACCCAAGAAAATGATGGCGGAGATTGCACGGAAGGTTGATTTTGTGAACGTTGAGACCTGACCTGTGGACCCACTTAAACCCAAATAGCCTAAGGGAAAAGATAGAAATAAGCTGGATTGTCAAGAATAAAGACCCGACCTTTTTCCCTCTTTCCCCTTTTTCAGGAATCATCAAAGTATGGCCGAGAAAAGCGAACAACTGACTTGATGTGGTTTAATTTTAATGGACACCATGCTAAGAGCAACTATACAGAAAGCGAGGTGTTCAATGAAAGAGAAAGGAAAGCGTCCCAATTACACTAAAGAATTCAGACAAGACGCAGTAAAGTTGGTCATAGAGCAGCAATATAGCTGTTCAGAGGTCGGCAGACGTCTTGGTATTCCCTCTTGTAATGTTACCCGCTGGCGGTGTGCCAGAAGAGATTCAAAATGAAGTCTTGGACAGGTTCCGCAGAGATTCATTCAAATCATGGATTTGTTTTACGAGACATATGGTGTTTCGTGAAAGAAGAGGCAAATCTCGCCTCCGGGCTGCGGGCAGACAGTGCGCCAGTATAGGGTCATAAAAAAAGCGGCCTGAAAAGGCCGCTTTTGTGATCGTGTATGGTTTTTGCGCTGCTCTGTTCCCTGCTGATACGTAAACAACGACACCTTGAAGCGGGGTGCATCGTCTCGGTCGGCGGGAAAGAGTTACATCATCTGCAAGGTCCACCCCTTCATGATGCTTATGGGCTTGGACCATATCTGTCCTGACCGCTTCTTCTGGTCATAGTGGCCGACCACTTCGTCTCCTTCGAAAACCCTTCCTTCCTGGAGCGTCAGGTCTCGACCTTCTATGTTCACCGTAGCCTTCCTGTCCGGCATGATGTTCATGTTGAAAACTCTCTGATCCTCCTGAACAGACTTGACGGCCCTGAGAGTTTCAAGCTCCTGACTCGTGTTCTGCAGTTCATCCCGCATCAGAGCGGATTCCTGCCGGAATCTGTTTATCTCCTCTGTGAGCCTTTCGTTTTCGGTCCGGAGGACCTTGTTCTCTTCTTTCAAGTTCTTGACTCGGGCAGTGTCGCCTTTGACCACTCTCTTATGCTTGTTGGTCCTGGATCTTGTAGTTGCTTCTTTTTTTGTCCATTCCTGAACTACCGGGTCCACGGCAGAGACCGGAACCATATCAATATCCTCCGGCCAGAATACCGGGTTTTTCTGTTCGGGGTCATCCCCACCGGAAGCAGAATTGTGCGGTGAGCAGGGCATCACGAAGTGCATGAGTCCTGACCCTGAAGTCAGCATTGCCGGCATACTGTCGCTTGAAAAAGACAATACCAGGATACTGTCCATGACCCCGGCTCCCTCCATGAGATATCTGCCGTTAAAGGCAATACAGAATGGAACCCCCGTATAATGACACGGGATGGCAACCTTGTGACGAATCTTCTCGTCCATGACTTCAATCTGGAGTCGGCCCGACCGAGCTTCCAGGAGCACTATATCAGAACCATCAAGAGCCTTGGCCGTTTGGACTATCTCCTTTATTTCTGCAAGGAAGTCATCACGCCTTATTACGACATTCGCCCCCTGCCATTTGGGTATATTCACCGCGTTCCGGTAATCCGGATAGTTCATCGGCCAGTCCTGGATCATTTCTGTCCGGAAATGAGAGCCCTGGACTGTAAGCCTGCTTCTGTGTTCATGGATCTTGTCAAGGCTGAAACGCACTGTTTCATCCTTTTCTACCGCTGATTGCAGGACCTTCGCTATGCTGACAGGAAGCAGAAACTGAAGGGCGTTGTTCCCGGAAAGAGAGTCTTTCTTTTCTCTCTCCCATGAAGAACTCACACCGGCAACAGACAGTCGATGACCGTCGGTTCCCACCATTCTGAAGCCATCAGGAGACCACTCCCAGCATACCGATGAAAGGTTTGAGTGACGGGAATGATCCGACAAAGCGAAAGGAACAGTACTTGAGAGCGAGTGGGCTATTTCCTTTCCTGAAGACTTTCCTTTCAGCATCCTCAGGATCTTCCACTGATTGCCTTCAGGATCCTTTGGCTTCCTGACATCTTCTATGGTGTTGAGAGTCTCATCTATCCAGTCCGTGTCCGGATTTGTTTCGATTCGGCTTCCGGACACGTCAAGAAAATTCTCAACCGTTCGCAGCGTCAAGACACCCTTCCTGGTCCTGGTTATTTTCTGAAGGATCTTGGTGTCCACCGGGACCTTTCCATATTCCTCTGCTTCCGCCGGAATCAGGATTTCCACTGTGCCGAAGATGCACGGGAAGTCTTGAACGACCAGGGTCATGGACAGTCCATTCTCTGAAGCGGTCATCAATCCGAAGGGAATCATCGGATCTCTTGCCTTGTTTATTATTTGAAGTGCATTCAGCAGTTCTTTCTGTTCTATCTTTACTAACATTATGGTGCCTCCTTATCAGTTTCCGAATCGGAAATTGTGTTTTCTCTATCCGATATTTTCAAGTGAGAAATTGGGAGGCAAACCGTTATCCCATACCGGGGATCAGGTTTTGCCTCCCTGGTGCGGGATATGTTCATGTCTTACGAATGATCTCTATGCCTGAAATGCTTCAGGTTTTCGAATCACCTTTTTCTGCCATTTTGAGGATGACATCCATTTCGTTCTTCATGAATGGATGAATTGAGGGTCGGCAGCCTAGATCAATGTCCAGCAGATAAAAGCCGTCTTCATCGCAATGAGGATGTTCCTTGAAGTAATCTACGGCCTTTCCGATGACCTCATGGTCGCAGATTGCCGAATTTTTCCTGAAGGGTCCTGAGACGATTTCCGGCTCTACGTCTCCATACACCCTGACGAAAAAGCCGGTATGCAGAGCTGACCTGTGGCCCAGCCAATGGGAAACGGGAGTGCTGTCCTCCATAACGACAGGTTCAGAATATCTGAGCGGATGAACCGCACTGCGCTCAATGGCGTATCCCCATCTGGAGTCGTCATCGCCCAGGAATTCCATTGATGTGCGACTTCCGGGTCTGATGACCTTACTGACGAACTTCGCCAGCAGATTGTCTGCATCGTGCTTCGCGTGCCGGGCGTCTCCAGGATCGAATGATGCATAGCCCTGCTCAACCCGAAAGCAATAGGTTTCGAGATAGGCGGGACCTGCAACAGGTGATTCTGACTTTTGCTCTTCCTCTTTGATGAACTGCTCAAAAGCTCTGTCCAGCTCAACCTGGCAAAGCTCGGTCTCAAAGCCGTCAAATTCTATACTGCTGTTGTATGCCATGTAGTCTCCTCCTTTTGAATGACTCCCGGAAGAGACGGCTCCCCACCGGGAAAGTCGTCTCCCCCGGGCGGGGTCAATTGATCAGTCCGCATTGCGGGCCGATTTTGGATATGAAGGTTATCAGTGAAGGTCCAGTGGGACCAGGTAGATATCCTGATCTTCGTGAAGGCTGTTAAAGACCTCAGCCACCTCTTTATCCGTAGGGATTATGGACCTGAAGGTCGTAACAGCGTCATAGAATCCGCTGTCAAACCTGTAGTTGCCCTGAATAATTTCCAGCAGTTTACGGGCGGACCATGTGGCTTCTGATTCAATCTGAACGTGTTCGCTGTTCTCCATCAGATTGGCGATCTGTGCAAACAGTTCCGCTCCGATCCTTGCCGGGTCCAGAGGTGCATTGACAGGGATATCCATGTCCAGATCCCTTGCCAGATGATTCAGAACTGATTTGTACAGGTTGGCCCTTGCTCTTCTGACTTGTGCAAGAATTCCCAGGAACAAGGGCATGTTCCTCCTGTAGCTTACCGGTGCAGGATAGACGTCTTTCCAGAGACCGGGACCCTCTGCATGAGAATCGTATGCGCGGCTGCGGTACGATTCAATGGCATAGTCTGCCTCACAAAAGAGAGCCTCCGCATCGGTTTCCCGGTCGCTTGCAAGATAGATGAAATGAATTGCATGCATGGTGTCCTCCTTTTTGAATGTCAGGGGACAACACGACCCCATGGGGGAGATGTCGTCCCCCGGCGGGGTTTGTTGTGTAGGGAGCTTCAGGCGGCTTCGGTAAGGGACTCGGTCTCTTCAGTAAGACCCGCCTCTTTCAGTATATATTCGCTTGCCTCCTGGGCCTTTCTGGAGGCGGTAAAAATGGCCTTATTGTCTCCCTTCAGGACTTGTATCCAGCTACCAATGTATTCCGGATGACGCAGTTCCCGAAAAGAGAGACCGGTGTGGGCCCCGAGAAACGCCGAGCCTATTTCCGCCACAAGCTCTTCAAAGGCGTAGGCCTCATCTCCGAACCTCTTGCCGAAAACCCTGGCCAGCCTGGATTCATGGCCGGTCCAGTGTACGACCTCGTGAAGGCCGGTACCGTAGTAGTGTTCAAGGGTTTCGAAGGCATGCCTGTGCGGCAGATAGACACAGTCCTTCTTAATGGCATAGAAGGCCCTGGAACCGCAATGATGAACTTCCGGGAGTGCAATGATCCGCTCCGCACGATGGTTCACTTCATCACCGAAGGTCTTTTTGTTTTCTGCCTCCTCTTCAAATGGCCTTATGCGCAGGTCTTCGCACTGCGTCACATTAAAGACGCTGTAGGTCTTTACCAGGGGAATGACTCTCTTCTCCGGCCCATTATCGTTTTCCGGATCATCCGGATCATCGATATTGATGAACTTCCAGAACACGACGCTGGTCGCGGTTTCGCCTTTCCTGACGTGGCCGCCCAGCTTCTTTGCGTCTCTGAAAGTGACCCATCTGGGGTCCGCATATCCCTTTGCCAGTGCCGTAATGTTTAACACCAGGACATTTATTCCCCTGTACGGACGGCCTGAGAGACCGTTTCTATTCATCCAGTTGTTTTTCCACGGCCTGATCCAGGGTCCTACCCCGGCTTCAAGCGCATCGATGATTTTACTGGTTACTTCTTCATAGACATTCATGACTTGTCCTCCTGAGTATGAGAAAATGAAAAGGGGACAGGCCACATCCCCCCTGGGAGCGGACTCGCCCCCTGACAGGGATGGCAGTGAACTTTTGGTGTGGTCAAAAAAAGCTTTCTCAAAGATGGCCAAGCTCTTTAAGGGAGCTGACATCTCCACCGATCACCAAATGGTCCAGGACTTTTACATCAATGACTTTAAGGATCTCTTTTAGCCTATGCGTAAGGCTGATGTCTTCCGGACTCGGCGAGCTGTCGCCGGAAGGGTGATTATGTGCAAATATTACGGCTGCTGCGTTCAACTCCATGGCCTTTCTTATTATTGGCCGTGCGTACACCGTTGTATGACAAATGCTGCCTTGAAACATCTCTGCATAATGAATCAGATGGTTTTGACCATTCAGAAACAGGCAGGAAAAGACCTCGTGGTGTCTGTCCGCCATATTTATTTGGATTGCTGTTTTTGCTTCCTGTGGCGAAGCTATTCTTACGCCGGGCTTCAGCTTGGTGCTAAGTAATCGTTTGGCTTCATGGATAACCTGTTCCATGGAAGCCACCTCGTAATTTCCATGATTATCCTTGACATAGAGCATGATTCGTCTCCTTTTTTGCTGAACGAGGACGAACCATGTCCCCGGCAGGGACTTGATCGTCCCCGCTGTGGGTTAAACAGGGGTTTTCCCTGTGCATTGTTCAAAAAAACAGCCCGAAAAGGCCGCCTGAGCGGATGGCGTCAGGGCCAACCACGCACTGATGCATATCAGGGGGTTCCGGGCTGTTTTGAGTCTTGAATCAGAATGGCATGTCTTCGTCTTCAGACGGCAGAGAGGGCACATCCTCAGCGTGATGGATCTCTTTGTCCTTATTGCCGCTGATGATCTGGATTTCCCTTGCGACCACCTCGGTCACATACTGCTTGTTGCCGTCCTCGTCCTCCCAGGAACGGGTCCGGAGCCTGCCTTCTGTATAGATTCGACTTCCTTTTGCAAGGTATTCGCCGCAGATCTCCGCAAGGCGTCCCCATGCGATTATGCGATGCCATTCGGTCTCTTCCTGCCATTCTCCATTCCGTTTTACCGGGGTATTGGTGGCGAGGTTGAGATTGACGACCGCCGTTCCGCTCTGGGTATGACGAACTTCAGGATCAATGCCGAGATTTCCCAGCAGGATAACTTTGTTGACTCCGTGTGCCATGATGTCTTCTCCTTTCAATCGACAGGGGAGAGACGGCACAGGTCCCCTGCGGGGCGGCAACATCTCTCCCCGCTGAGGGTGATTTTGGTTTACAGTGCAATTCTTTCAATGACCCTGTTAAGCAACAGGATAATGCTTCTCCATTCGTGCCTCTGAAGAGCTATGGAGGTCTTCTTGAGGCCTTCCCCGTTCTTGCGGTTCAGATATATGAACCGCGCTAACGGATCGGTTCCGGCAACGACCTTCATACTGGCTGTGTCGGTGCCCTCTTGTTTCTCATCGCCTTTGTATCTGTCATGGAAGGTGTTGAAGAGAACAATAGAGCCGTTTTCCTTATCTCCTTCCTGAGGTCTGGGCATGGAATCGGCGAGTCTGGTGATGTCGTCGAGTTCCAGGCGGATCCTGACAAAATCGACCTGCTCGTCCTTTCGTCCGGGCCATCCGAACTCTTTCCTGTCGGACACCTGATTGGCGATGGTAATGAAAACCGATTTTTTGGCAGGGTTGAAATCCAGCTCGAATGCTGAACCCTTGCCGTCATTGCGTGGATGATAGATCTGGTAAGCCATGTACCTCCTCCTTTTTTTGTGATTTTTGCCCATTGTCATCCTGTAAGGTCCAGGAACCCATATTTGGCTCAGGGAAACGTAATGGGGATTGCGAGCCGTTCCCTAAAGCAAACGACCCGGCAAAGAAGGAGATCATAGACGCACCGGCACCCCTGGCAGGGGACGGAAAATCTCCCCCCACGCCGGGGTTGATAAGGTATTTTTGCTGTTTTTACCCTTCCTCTTGTCGCGGCAGGGAAAAACATAATCGATTGCGTATCGAGGGATCATCTCCCCCAACACACTTGATCCACGCCAACCACACGCAGGGAAAACGAACCTGCCCTCCTGAGGAACGAGGCGAGTCGGCGCAACCTCAGATACCAAAATAAACCAATTATCAAAGAACGTACCTTAATTATAAAGTACGATTCTGAAGAATATCAACGATAGCAATCGGGAAAGACGTGTCCTTAACTCGGTTTTTTCCCGGGCACGCGGTAAAGACTTCTCGAGCCTCGTCTTGCACAGGATCACACTGTGGTTAGAAATAGGTTAGAAAAAATGAAAAAAGGTTACAGAATAGACTCTGTAACCCCTTGATTTTATTGGTACGCCAGGAGGGATTCGAACCCCCGACCTACGGATTCGTAGTCCGGCGCTCTATCCAGCTGAGCTACTGGCGCATGTGTGGGCTCTTTATAATGGATAAGGTGCATGGATGCAAGTCTATGAATTGCCAATAATTAAGTATGGAAAGCACTAAATGAATTGCTTGGCCGAAGGGCAGGCATCTTGGACAGGACACTTATTACAAAGTGGTTTTCTGGCCTTACATATCTGTCTTCCGTGATTTATCAGGACATATGTTATCTTGCCCCAGTCTTTTTGGGGAACTATAGCCATGAGATCACGTTCTATCTTATTTGGATCTGTTTCTGAGGTCATGCCCAGGCGTCTGGCAAGACGCTTTACATGGGTATCTACTGCTATGCCGGCAGTAACTCCAAAGGCATTGTACAGCATAATATTTGCTGTTTTTCTACCTACACCCGGAATGGTAATCATCTCTTCCATGGTCAGCGGAAGGTCACCGTTGAAACGTTCTATAATGATCTGTGAAGCCGCCTTTATGTTCTTAGCCTTATTACGGAAAAAACCCGTGCTTCTGATAAGTTCCTCCAGCTCTTCTATAGGGGCTTCAGACATGCTCCTCACATCTGGAAACTGCTCGAATAGGAAAGGAGTTACCTTGTTTACTCTGACATCAGTACACTGAGCTGAGAGGATTACAGATACAAGTAATTGAAAAGGGTCCTTGGACTTCAGAGCTATGTGGGCGTCCCCGTATACGGTCTTAAGTGTCTTTATTACATGCAGTATTCTGGCTTTTTCATTCACGATTATACCTAGTTTGAGCCATTAGCCTTAAGCGGTTAGCTATTAGTTTAATGATTGTCAGTCTGCCGTCCTTTCTTAAAATCTTAATCGCCTCATCAGGACATAACCTGTTGTGATAAGAACAAGGTGAACCATCCACGGCGCTAAAAAAGGAGGAACAGTGCCTGTTTTACCTAAAGTAAGCGCAAGGCTCCATGCTACCCATGCAGCAAAACCAATAACTACTCCCAATCCAAGTCCCAGTGAAAGGCCTCCGCGCTCCTTGAACATTGTAATGGTCAATCCAACCAGGAGAAGACTGCATCCCAGAAACGGATACAGGATCTGTCCCCAAAATACAGTCTCTTGTTCTCTCGCTGAATATCCTGACTTTTTCAGCCTTTGGACATTTCTCCATAGAGAAATCATATCCATCTGCTCCGGGGGTGTTTCAACAGAAACAAAATCTTCAGGGGTCTCCGCAAGATCAAGTTCCAATGACTCAAAGGCCCTGGTGGAATAACCATGCCCTTCGTCCATTCTCAGTTTGAGGAGTCCATGCCTAAAAGTCCACTTGTTTTCTGTGTATGTTGCTTCGGCAGCTGCCGCGAGCTGCGTAATTGCATAATTATCGTCAAATGAAAACCATTGAACGTTTTTAAGCCTTTTGGCGTCCGGGCTCCCCAGTTCTGTATTCCATATACTGTTGTCACCCCTAAAAAAAAGGGTGTTTCCCTTCACCATCCCTTTGGGCGGTCTCTTTTTGACCTCCACCTGAAATATCGATTCGGCCCTTTCTGTTGCCTTGGGAATGTATAAGGCCTTTAGAATAAGCAGGATAGTTGACAGGAAAAATGCCGCAAGCAGCAAGGGCAATATCATTTTCCAGGGTTTAACTCCAAGGGATCGCATAGCAAGCAGTTCCATATGTCTTGAAAGAAGCATTATGCCCAGAAGGCCTGCAAGTAAAACGGCCAAAGGTGTCAGTTCATAAAGTATTTTGGGTATTGAAAGAAAAAAGTAGGCTAGTGCCGAGGACATTGGCGCATTGGCCTCAATAAAATCGTCCAGCCTCTCAAATACCTCAATCAGCAGATAGACTCCAATCAGTCCTGGAAGGACCAATGAAAAAATAAGAAAGTAGTTACGGAGTAAGTATCGGCTTAGTACACTCATCTTAGCTTTTCAACGGACCTTTTCTGTGTAGTAGTATTATCAATCCAGCTGTTATACCTGCAGAGATAAGATTGGGTACCCATAAGGCAATAAAAGGTGAAATGTTGCCTGTATCGGCCAAACTGGCTGCAAAGGCTATGGAAAGATAGTAGGCCAGAAATGCTGTAAGTCCTAAGGCAATTCCCCCTGAAAGTCCGGTTCTTCCAAACAGTATACCCAAAGGCGCCGCCATTATGCCCAGGATCATGGCACCTACAGGTACCGCAAGCCTTTCATGAAATTCGACAAGATAGTGCACTTTGTGTTCGGCAGATGTATCAGGATCTGAGGCGGCCTTTAGCAAGCCACTCAGCGCCAGCTCACGTCTATTTTGTTTTCGGTCCTTTTCCGGCAGGCTCAGACGAAGGGCATATGAATTGAAGTCAAGGGTGTCGGTCTGTCTGTAGTCATCACTTACGCGATTTAACGTACCGTTACTCAATTGCAGACCCACTTCCAATCCCTCTGGCTGAACAAACAGTTCTCCTTCTTTGGCCAGGATCTGGTAGGCAACTTGTTTTTTTCGGGCGTCCTGAATGTAAACTCCCATGAAACGGTGACCCTGATCAAGGCTTTTGTCGACATATAGGGTCAGTTCAGACATCGGACTGAAAAAGAATTTTTCAGGAATTCCGCGCGCCAGACTACGCTCTGTTAATTCCCTGATAAAATTTTTTGCTGCCGTTTCGGCCTTTGGAATCACGCTGGCCGATAAAAAAAAACTGAATAGACAAGTTGTTATTGAAACCATTACCACCGATGCCATAAGTTTTTTAAGACCCACGCCGCATGCAAAGAGTGCAAGCATCTCACTGTCCCTGGAAAGGCGTAAAAATCCCAGAAGTATACCTAACAGCGTGGCCATGGGCAGCACAAATGCCCAAAATGTTGGAAGCAGCAAGACGGCGAATCTGCCCAATTCAATAAATTTTATCCCTGTCCTCAGCATAGTTTCAAAAAGCGGCAACAGACTACATAACAGCAACAGGATGCTAAGTGTAAAAAAAGAAAACAGAAAAGGCAGGGTCATTTCCCTCAAGAGCATTTTAGACAGTAAAGACATAAGGCTCCATACCAGAAAATTATCTAAATCACAATCGATCTTGCCCTAAAGAAAAATATGGGATAAACAGGAAACATTAATATGCTAAACGAAGTGCAGTCCTTGTTTTGCGGCGTCGTGCATTATGCGGAGAAATTATGCCTCATCGTATAGAAGTCTCATTAAAACCCCATTTTAAAGACCCGCAAGGTCTTAAGAGTGCACGGCAGTGCCGTGACGATCTAAGGCTGGATGTCTTCGATATCAGAACCATTAAGGTCTATCTTGTCGACTCTGATCTCTCAGAGGAACAACTGAAGGCAATTGCAGAAGGTCCTTTTTCCGACCCGGTGATTCAGGTATCGGCGATAAACAGCTCCCTGGCCCTGTTGTTTGCCAAAGGACCTGATTTCTCTTGGAATTGGCTGGTTGAAATAGGTTTCAGACCAGGTGTTACGGACAATGAGGGCCGTACCGCAAAGGAGGCCCTTGAGTTGGTTATAGGGCGGAAGCTGCGACTGGATGAAGGAGTATATACCTCTACTCAATACTGTATTAAAGGAGAACTCGTTTACGACCAGGTAAAAAGATTGACAAATGAACTGTTTGCAAATGCTCTGATACAGAGGACTACTATAATTTCAAGGGATATGCTTGGTGAAGTCTGGTCTGAGAAATACAGCCCGTTTTATGCAGTTCCCAAGGTTAGAGAACAGGCCTCCTTAGAAGTAAAGGAGATAGATCTCTTAAGACTGACAGACGAAGAACTTATGGCTATGTCAAAAGACAGGGTATGGGCACTGAATCTCCAGGAAATGAAACGGATAAGGGATTATGTCCAGAGGCCAGATGTCCGGAAAGAAAGGGCAAAATTCGGGCTTACGGAACGACTTACTGATCTTGAGCTTGAGGCCCTTGCCCAAACCTGGTCAGAGCACTGTAAACACAAGATTTTTAACTCCATAATTAATTACAGCAATGAAAAAGGGGAAATCATAACAATTGACAGTCTTTTTGATACTTATATTCAAAAAGGGACCAGGGAGATACGTGAGAGACTGGGACCTGATGACTGGTGCCTTTCCGTATTTAAAGATAATGCCGGTGTGATCCGATTTAATGATCGTTATAATGTTGTTTTTAAGGTTGAGACCCACAACAGTCCCTCGGCCCTTGATCCTTACGGCGGGGCACTGACAGGGATTGTAGGGGTAAACAGGGACCCGTTCGGCACTGGAATGGGGGCAAAGCTGATATTCAACACCAATGTATTTTGCTTTGGGCCCCCGGATTACGATATGCCTCTTCCCAAAGGACTGCTTAATCCTAAACGCATATTTGAAGGTGTACGGGAAGGTGTTGAACATGGTGGTAACCAGAGTGGCATTCCCACAGTGAACGGATCTATAGTCTTTGACGATCGTTACCTGGGAAAACCCCTTGTGTTCTGCGGTACGGGGGGCATCATGCCGAAGGAAGTTTGCACCAGGCCGGGTCAAGAAAAAAATGCCCGCCCGGGAGACGCCATAGTCATGTGTGGCGGCCGGATAGGAAAGGACGGTATCCACGGAGCCACCTTCTCCTCTGAAGAGCTGCACGAAGGTTCTCCGGCTACGGCAGTTCAGATTGGGGATCCCATAACCCAGAAGAAAATGACAGACTTTCTCCTGATGGCACGGGATCTTTGCTTATACAATTCCATTACTGATAATGGCGCAGGAGGACTTTCATCCTCTGTGGGTGAGATGGCACAGGAGACAAACGGGTTTGAGCTATATCTTGACAGGGCGCCATTGAAGTATTCAGGGCTCCAGCCATGGGAAATACTGCTCTCAGAAGCCCAGGAGCGGATGACTTTGGCAGTTCCTGTGGAAAGGCTGGCCGAGTTCCTTGGCCTTGCAAAAAAGATGGATGTTGAGGCCACGGTTCTTGGAAACTTTACTCACTCAGGAAAGTTTCACTGCCTGTATCAGGGAAAGACGGTGGCATATATGGATCTTGATTTTTTACATAATGGACTTCCCAGGCTTGAACTTACCGCAGCGTGGAATCCCCCGAGACACGAGGAGCCAGGGCTGCCTGAGCCCTCAGATCTCGGTGCAGAGCTTAAGGCCTTGCTTTCTCGCTATAACGTATGCAGCAAAGAATATGTAGTACGGCAATATGACCATGAGGTCCAGGGGGGGAGCGTTATTAAACCTCTTACAGGGGCAGGGGACGACGGTCCAAGCGATGCCGCGGTCTTGAGACCGGACCTTGAATCTTTCGAGGGTCTGGTGATAGCCCATGGTATATGCCCTCGCTACAGCGACATAGATACTTATCACATGGTGTGCTGTGCGGTTGATGAGGCGGTGAGAAATGCCATAAGTGTAGGAGGCAGTCTGCAGCTTATGGCAGGTCTTGACAATTTCTGTTGGTGTGACCCGGTTCAATCGGAAAAGACCCCGGACGGCCGTTACAAATTGGCCCAGCTGGTAAGGGCAAACCAGGCCCTGTATGAAATTTGCACCACGTATGGTGTACCATGCATTTCAGGCAAGGATAGCATGAAAAATGATGCTACTATCGGTGGGACAAAGATATCAATTCCTCCCACATTGCTGTTCTCAGTGGTAAGCCGAATACAAGACGTGCGTCTCGCAGTAACAATGGATGCGAAACACCCTGGAGACCTGGTCTATGTGCTTGGGACAACTTATCCTGAGTTAGGTGCTTCTGAATACCATGCCATGCATCATTATATTGGGAACATCGTACCGAAAGTAATGATGAAAGAAGCTATGGCCAGGTATCGTGCTCTTTCAGATGCCATATGTCTGGGAATTGTCTCGTCCTGTCACGACTGTTCTGATGGTGGATTGGGAATTTCACTTGCAGAAGTCGCATTCAGCGGTGACCTGGGCATGGTGATAGACTTAGGCGCTGTAATTGTTGAAGAGGTGGAACGCCTGGACACATTGCTCTTCAGTGAGAGTCAGAGTCGCTTTATTGTTACTGTTGGCAAGGAATATCAACAGACTTTTGAGGATACAATGAGGGATACAGGCTATGCTGTTATAGGGGAAGTGATCAAAAAGCCTGTATTGACACTTGAATATTCAGGTAAAATAGTTGTAAATGAGGGCCTGGACTCCTTGAAAGATTCATGGAAAAGTCCCTTGACGTGGTAGTGATTCAGTGCCTGATTTAGAATGACGAATTTTTAGCTCTTTTCTTGGGTTTAAAGGCATAGTTCCTGCTTATCCCGTTTTGATTTGATTGCAATTTGACAGCGGTTAAAAATCTGCCGACTATTAGAGAGTATAAGTAGAGAGTATAAGTATTTATCGGGTGACTGACTTCAGGCAACATATTCTCTCGGAAGAGGCCCTACTCATAATTAAATCAGGAGAAATACCAGAGGTCGCATATTACAGTTCGATCCATTACCTTACTGAAGATCCTGAAGGGCCTCATCTCAATATTCAGCCAGGCGATCTTATAGCCCTTGAGGAAGCCGTTGTTCAGCGCTACAGGACAATTATTCTGAGGGACATCACTCTGGAAAATCGAGGCAGGAGTATTTACAGGGGGCTGAAAAGATGTGCAGCTAACTGGAAACGCCTTGTCAACTTTTCTGATAAAAGAAGTATCGACATCTCCTCCGCACGCAAAGAAGTGACTGATGCCTTGAGGGAGTTTTTGAGGCAGGAAATTATGGACGTAAGTTCGGGTAAAAGAGAGACCTGTATAAATTGTTCTTATGCCGTATTGACGGAATTTGCATGCAGCTTGGGCCTGCCAAGAGATGATCTGCCCGCAAAAGTAGAGACACTCTGTAACTGGAACGAGTAGATATCTCATGCATGATAAGACGGTCTATAATTCAATGTATTTTAATGTAACTGCCGTAAACCACGACCCGTGATCTATGACTACCAGTTGCAATAACAACAAATTAGTGACCTTCTTGGCCTTAGGCCTCGCAGGGTTGATCCTTGTTATGGGGCTGAGGCTCTTTCTGCCGTTTTTTGAACCGATAGCCTGGGCAATTATACTGGCCCTTTTTTTTTACCCGATATACAAATGGGTGAGACGAACCCTCAGGTTATCTGAAGCCCCGGCCGCTCTGGGGATGTGTATTCTTATAATCGCCTTTATCATAATTCCGGTTTTCGGTCTTTTGGGGAGTCTGACCACTGAAGTAATCAGGGTGTACACCCAGGTACAGAAAGATCTATATACAGGCAGCTTTAATATAGTGCCGGATAAAGAAAAGTCGCCCATACTTAACAAGGCAGTTACCAAAGCGCTTGATACCCTCAAGACTCACGAGGCAGGGGTCAATGAGATACTAATTGATCTCTCAAAAAAGATGGGTGAATTTTTTCTAAAGCAGGGCACGGTAATGTTCAAAAATGTAGCCGGCATTATCTTTAAGTCTGCCCTGATGCTGATAACACTTTTTTATATCTTTAAAGATGGAGAACGAATGCTCCAGACATTTAAAGAACTGTTACCACTTTCACAGCAAAATGTGGAAAATCTGGTAAAGGTCATGGATGACGTCTTGTGTGCCACCCTTTACGGGAACATTCTGAATGGATTTATTCAGGCGATCTTTGGCTTTTTTATCATGTGGATATTGGATTTTTCCGCCCCTTTACTCTGGGGAATGATAATGGGGTTTACTACCTTTATACCAATGATAGGACCGGCCCTGGTCTGGTTTCCCGCCACAATCTATCTCTTATTAACAGGATTATATCTCAAGGCTGCAATACTCTTTGTTTTCGGTATCCTTATAATCAGTCAAATAGATAATCTCCTGAGGCCACTCTTTATCAGCGGCAAGACTCAGATACATACCCTTGTCCTGCTTTTCAGTATACTGGGAGGGCTCAGTGTCTTTGGTTTTCTGGGTTTAATACTCGGACCGATACTAATGGCCCTATGTGTGTCTATTTTGGAACTCTACCGTCTGAATTCCATTGGTCGGATGCAGGAAAAAGGTTAATTATTTACAATTAGTTATGGTAATTTCAGTGCTTCGTATTTGGTATTTTCGGAGTGATATTACGTTTCAGATTTTTTTGTTGTTATCAGAAATATAAATGTGCAGTTATAAACCAGGTTATCTGGAATTATTTGAAAGCGGAGAGCTGGAGCGGCGGGTAGACAAGGCCTGGGAGTCTTTGTCCAGCTGTAAAATCTGTCCTCATCTTTGCCGGGTTAACAGACTTGAAGGCGAGCATGGATTTTGCAAAGCCACCGATCAGGCGGTGGTTGCAAGCTATGGCCCACACTTTGGGGAGGAAGGCCCCTTAGTGGGTAGAAAGGGATCAGGAGCGGTTTTCTTTTCATGGTGTAACTTGAGATGTCTATATTGTCAAAACTATGAGATAAGTCATTTGGGGGCCGGCCGGGCTGTATCCAACGAACTCCTGGCTTCTTGCTTTTTGTCTTTACAGAAAGATGGATGTCATAACATAAATTTCGTGACGCCCTCCCATATGGTACCCTTTATATTGCAGGCCCTGCTAAAGGCTGTCAAGGGAGGGTTGTCAATACCGCTTATCTATAATACCGGAGGATATGATTCTATTTGGACTCTACGACTACTTGACGGGGTAGTGGATATTTACATGCCGGACTTCAAGTACTGGAACAAAGAGGCTGGAGAGCATCTATCAAATATAGCCAACTATCCTCAGGTGGCCAAAAAGGCCGTCAAGGAGATGCACCGGCAGGTGGGAGAATTGATATTAGGTCCTGACGGGGTTGCCCAAAGAGGTCTTCTAATAAGGCACCTTGTCCTTCCTGGAGGACTAAGTGATACAAGATCCGTACTGAAATATATAGCGGAAGAAATTTCTCCGAATACTTATGTAAACCTAATGGATCAATACAGACCCTGCGGTATGGCACACAAGTATCCCCCTTTGGATCGCAGGATTTCACAGGACGAGTTTGCTGAGGCCTTGAGGGCAGCAGAGGACGTTGGGCTCAACAGGCTGAATAAGCGCAAATGATAGCCCCCTCTGGAAAAATTTTTGCCGTAGGTGATGTCCACGGTTGTGTTGACAAGCTAAAGACAGTCCTTGGCATGATTAAATTAGACTGGGACAGAGATATGATGGTCTTTCTTGGAGACTATGTGGATCGGGGACCAGATTCCAGAGGAGTAATAGAATTGTTGCTCGATCTAAAGAAAAGACATGGGGACCGGCTAATATTTTTAAAGGGAAACCACGAATGGATGTTTATGCAGTTCCTCAAGGGCGAGGAGCAAGACTTTTTTCTCCAGAACGGTGGGATAGAGACACTTGAGAGTTATTCGCTTGAAAAGGGCAAGACAGATATACCGCAAAGCCATCTGGATTTTCTTGACAACCTGGATTTGTATTTTGAGACCCAAAATTACATATTTGTACATGCAGGCTTAAGATCCAATATCCCCATTTCTGAACAAAGCCCGGAAGATCTCCTATGGATCAGGTCACCTTTTTTAAAATCTTCATATGACTGGGGCAAAAGGGTCATTTTTGGTCATACACCCTTTTCCGTTCCGTTCATTGAGGCCAACAAAGTAGGTATTGACACGGGTGCGGTTTATGGTGGAAGGCTAACTTGTCTGATGCTCCCAGATTTTGAATTCATATTTAGCTAACGAATAAACCGGGACTAGACAGGTTTAAACATAAAAAAATTGATCATGAAAGTGTGAAGCTACCGAGGCCTGAATGTTGGTTTATTGCATGTTTTTATGGATTGTGTTCCAGAATTTTTAAAAAAAAACACAAATTTTAAAAATAAAAAGCTGAAACGGATTTAGAGAGGAAGCCTATGATTGGAGAAAGGAAAAAAAGCTGGAAAGGAATAGACAGGATGCGCGACCGGGGTCAAGGTTCAAGAAACAAGAAGGACGAACGTAGTAATCTTGAAAAGGTCCTTGAGGATCCGAAGATGAAGGAACGCTATCTGCAGGAAGCAGAGAAGCTATTTATGGGTGCCAAGGGACGGCCACAACATTCTAAAGACTTGATGGCCATACATAAATCCTATGGCAGGACCAACTTCTTATCTAATGTGAGACGTTATGTGAGCACTTATGGGATGCCAAGTGATTGGGGTGTATTGCTTCTGATTTTGGACATCAAAAATGATTCAGAATTAGTATGTAAGGCTATTGAAGCCCTGTCTGAACTAGTGAAAGAAAAAGGGACGGTTGAGCGGAGAGGTCTTCAGAGCAAGTTGAGAGTTCTAAGCCTAACCACCAGAAACGCGGAAATCCGGGAGACTGCTGAGATGCAGCTAACAGGGCTTTATTGAAAAGTATGTCGGACATAGCAGCCATTTCATGGGCTGACCTTCTTGATGAATTTATGGCCCGCCTCTCTATAGACTGCGGGGTTTCGCGCAGCACCCTTGACGAATACAGCCGTGATCTTTTAAATTTCATTGACTTTGCAGACAGACAAAAACTCGGCAGTCCTGACAATATAGGCTCCAAGGAAATATTGTTCTGGCTTAAATTATTGAGGGAATCAGGCCTTTCTCCAAGGACCACTGCCAGAAAACTTTCAGCCCTCAGGGGTTTTTTTCGTTTCTTGGTGGAGGAATATGGTCTGGACTCTACACCTCTTTCCGCTATCAATAATCCACGAATAGGGACTCATTTGCCGGAGGTCTTGTCAATATCCGAAGTCGAGACCCTCATGGAACAACCTGAGGTGAATAAGCCTGCTGGCTTGAGGGACAGGGCGCTCCTTGAGCTCACTTATGCCTGCGGTCTCAGGGCCTCCGAAGCCGTGGGGTTGAAATTTAATCAGATGGACATGAAGGTGGGCTATTTGAGGATATTAGGCAAAGGAAATAAAGAGCGCATAGTGCCGGTAGGGAAGGTGGCTATAGAGTGGTTGAACAATTATCTAAAGTCAGGCAGGCCCAAGCTTCTGAGTAAAAGGGCCAGCAGATTTATATTTGTTGGCAGGGCAGGGAGGCCCCTTACAAGACAGAGATTCTGGCAGTTATTCAGTACCTATTCCATTTCAGCAGGTATTAAGAGCAAAGTCTCTCCTCACGTACTTCGTCATTCCTTTGCAACGCATCTTCTGGAAGGCGGTGCGGACCTGAGGGCCGTTCAGATGCTCCTGGGACACAGCAATATCAGCACTACCCAGATATACACACATCTTAAACTTCAGCACCTGCGCACTATCCACCAGAAGTATCACCCCAGGGGGTGAGATAGTATGAAGTATTTTTTGCATTCATTATTTTGTTTTCCCTATCTATGAAAAGCCCGCTCGGGACTTCGAGTCAATGCCTTTTTTTGTATAATGAATAAAACCCAATAAATTCCCATGGTCTATGAATCAGCGGTTCCAAAATTTCGGTAAACCCTGAACCTTTAAATCTTGAACCAGTCAACGCTTAAGGTTCACCAGATAGTTTGTACCTGTGAATAGTTCATTATTTTCTCATCTTTTGTGACTATAGGGGCCCCCAATGAAATTGCAGTAGCAATTATTATGCGGTCTGCCGGATCGCTGTGAAGAGGTTGAGGCAAGTTCACTGATTTAATTGCAATAGAATTATCAACAGGTATAAATTTGAAAAACGGCAGCATTTCTGACTTTGCTATCCAATCATTTAATTCCAGCCTAAGTATTAAACGTTTTTTAGCAATCAGAAGAGCAACCTCCAAGACACTGATAGATGAAATCATTATAGCCTTCTCTTCCACGGCAGCGTCCACATATCTTTTTGCCCTTTTGGAAAGCAATTCCGGATTACTGATGAACCATACCCAAATGTGAGTATCAAGAATAATCATTTTAAAGACTCCCAATCATCTAACCCTACAGGAGAAGTTGGATCTTCGTACTTGATCACAGAGTTGCGAAGTGCCTTTAGGCTCTCGGAAGGATCTGCCGCAAATGGCACGATCCTTAATACCGGTTTGCCCCGATCACTAATGATTAATGCCCTTCCTGTTTGTTCCACTTCGCGAAAATAGTGCAAGGCACGCGGTTTGAATTTTGATTTAGAGATTACTTTTTCCATATCAAAAGTTCCTTTTTTGAATTTGCAAAAACCGAAATGACATGGTCATAATACCATGGTCACTTTAAAAATTCAAGCTGAAATATTATCGAGGCTTCGCCTCACCCCATGATATTGACCGTCTTTAACAGCCAACTCCCCGAAAGTTATCATCTCGAAAAATAGGGCAAGGTGGAAAGAGGATTTAACTGCTTCATTCACAAAAACAGTGTATAATACGAGTTCGCTTTTACCTAAGTTGAGCGATTAGCTGTTAGCCATTAGCGTTTAGCTTTGAAAAATCAAGGCATTACGTTAATTAAAAATAACACCCGTCGGTCTGCTGCCCTGACAAGACAGGTGAAAGTTTGTAATAGCAAAAATCCTGTAATCATTAAACTAATAGCTAACCGCTAAAGGCTAATCGCTTAATTTAAGTTTTAACCGAAATTCATCAAACTAATATTTTGATTACACTGCAAAAACCCTGAAACATGATTGCGCTTAAAAAGCCGGGATGCAAGGCGCAAAATTTTCCGGGAATGAGCCGTACTTCTCTTACGTCTCAGTGATTGGAAAATTGAAGCAATGCCGCAGATTGGGTTTTTTCACCGGAATCATATTGTCACAGAAACTACAACGCAGGTATGGATCGCAAGTCTTTTATTAACGAAAACAGCAAAGATAAACCAGTTTCTTGGAGATATCGGTTAAAATGCTCATTTCGGCCGGTTATACGCCAACGCGGCGAGTATTACGCCAAACAGAGAAGGGTAATACTGAAAGAGGTCTCGTATGTTAAAATCATAGGTACCGTGAAGGGTTCGTGTCTCTATACAGTATCATTGGATGATATGAATTCCAGAGACGGTGAAATTCTCATGTTCTGCACGTGTCCCTTTTTTAAACAGGGCTTTCTGTGCAAGCACTTGTGGGCAGCTATTGTTGAAGCAGACAAGATCTTGTCTGCAGAAGGACTGCCGGCGGTTTCCTGTGACAGCAAATACAAAAAGGATCGGCCTAAGAAAAAGACCAATTGGCAGTCACTATTTGTAGATGCCCTATGGCAAGGTAAACAGCCTGATCCTCCTTGGCTGGATGGTTCTAGTAAATTTGTTCTGTGTTACGAGCTGAACGTCACTTCTATTGCAGTTGAGATATCCGCCGTTGAAAGATATCTTAGAAAAGACAGTACTCTGGGTAGAGAACGGAAACTTCAGGCAGCTACTATAGAGCACAGGGGTCTACCCAGAGTTGATCGTGCCATAATTGCGATACTGGATAATGTGTCAGAGAGAGTTCTGAAAAATGACTTTTTTCGATATTACCAAAGGATCCAGAAAAATTTTATCGACCTGGCCGTAGAACCCAGAGACCTTGAACTTCTCCTGCCTCTTTTGGCCGAGACAAAGCGTTGCAGAGTGTTTAACTCGGGGGAAAAACAACTGGCAGACCCCCTCTATAAGGCAGCTCCAATTACTACATCGCTGGAAATGAAGGCTGAACCGAAGACCCAAAAAGGGGAAAAGGGGTTTAAGCTCGTGCCGTCAGTAAGGCTGAAAAAAAACGACAGAGTCGTGCTGCTTTTCAATATCCCCGTTTTTTTTCATACTTCACCCGTGCTATTCATATATGACGGGTATCTTTTCGAGTTGCCGGGTCCCAGCCTTTCGTGGATAAACGCTGCTTTGAAATCAGGGGAGATAGAAATTTCCCATAAAGACATTCGGGATCTTGTAATCCAGACAGAATTCCTTTCAGACGGACCTAAATTTCTCTTACCGGAGGGAATAGAACCAAAAACCGTACAGGATTTATTACCAGAACCTTTATTGATAGTGGAACTTGAAAAAGGATTTTTGAAAGCCGAGGTCTTTATGAAATATGAAGACCTGAAAATAGACTGGTGTGATCCAAGTCTCTCTGTACTGGATACTGAAAGATGGCAACGGTTAAAAAGAGATAAAGATCGTGAGTCTGAAATCCTGATGGAATTATGTGACAAGGGATTTCAAGAAAATGACGGACTATTTCAAAGAGATATTAAGGGTGCGGCCGAAGCACTATCAGAATTGGCAGAACAGGGTTGGAGGATTCAGGGCCAAAATAGACGGCCTTTCAGAGGAGGCCGTATAACTGAACTAAACATCTCATCCGGCATAGACTGGTTTGATTTGGAAGGTGGAATATCCTTTGGAGAACATTTAGTTCCATTGCCAACCGCCATCAGGGCATTTTTAAGGGGAGAACAGACGGTTAAACTCGGTGATGGAAGCACAGGGCTTCTTCCTGAAAAGTGGCTTTCCCGCAACCTGCCCATGCTTGAATTGGGTACTGCGTCGGCACATAAAAATCGTAGTAAAACTCTCAGATTTTCATCGACCCATGCCTTGATTCTGGATGCTTTACTGGAAGAGAATGAGGTCGAACCTGTTGATCGGCGTTTTATTGAAATAAGAAATGCCATGAAGGACTTTTCGGGGATTGAGAGTTTCCCTGTACCTGCTTGTTTTAAAGGAGTCCTTCGGCCTTACCAGAAGGATACTCTGGGCTGGTTCGCCTTTTTAAAAAAGTTAGGCTTTGGAGGCATACTTGCCGATGATATGGGGCTTGGAAAGACAGTACAGGTCCTTGCATGGTTAGCAGGCGAGGAAAATAGAAAAGAGGGGCCGTCTCTAATAGTGAGTCCAACTTCTGTACTGTTCAACTGGCAGTCTGAAGCAAAACATTTTGTCCCTGATTTAAAAATACTGGCCTATTCAGGGAATAATCGTTTTGACCTGGTTAAAGAATTGGATCGAGTTGATCTTATCATTACTACATATGGATTGGTGAGGCTCGATATAGATACACTCAGAAATTTAAGTTTTAATTATATCATTCTGGATGAAAGCCAGGCGATCAAAAATTCCAACTCTCAGATTGCCAAAGCAGTGAGGCTTCTCAAGGCCAGGAACAGGTTATGTCTCACGGGTACACCGCTTGAGAATAACGTGAGAGAACTCTGGTCCCAGATGGAGTTTTTAAATCCCAAATTCCTGGGTTCAATGGCGGTCTTTAATAGAAGGTTTGCAAAACCGATAGCTCAGGGAGACAAGGCAGCCCTGAGTCTCCTTCAGAAAACGGTAAAGGTCTTTCTCCTCAGGCGCAATAAAGAGACCGTTGCCAAAGAAATTATGGGAAAAATGGAGCACGTGATACTCTGCCCCATGACAGATAGGCAGGCCAGGATTTATTCCCGGGTGCTGGACCATTACCGCACCTCGATATTGACAGCCATAGAACGGCGAGGTCTCAACAGGAGCCGTATAAAGATACTTGAGGGCCTTCTCAGACTTCGTCAAGCGGCCAACCACCCTGCCATTATCGGTGAGGATGGCGCTGGATCGGGCAAGCTGGACAAACTTATGAAATTGATAGAAGAGACCGTCTCTTGTGGACACAAGGCCTTAGTCTTTTCTCAATTTACCAAGATGCTGGGTCTAATTCGTTGTTCTCTGGATAGTGCCGGAATAATTTATGAGTACCTGGACGGCAGGACACCTCAGGCAAGACGCAAAGACAGGGTACGTCGTTTTCAAAATATTGAAGACATAAAACTTTTCCTTATCAGCCTTAAGGCCGGAGGTCTGGGGCTTAATCTTACGGCAGCGGATTATGTATTCATTGTAGATCCTTGGTGGAACCCGGCAGTGGAGCTTCAGGCAGTCGATCGAACCCACCGTATCGGTCAGGATAAAAAAGTGTTTACCTATCGCCTTATTACAGCCGAAACAGTAGAAGAGAAGGTTCTTGCTTTGCAGGAGAAAAAGCGTGAACTGGTCAGCGCTATCCTTAATAGTGGCCAGGATATGCTGCGGCAGCTGTCTAGGGAGGATCTGGATCTCCTGTTTTCATAATTAAGAATTGAAAAAGGAGATGCCTGCCGACTCAGGCCCAATAAACATAAATATGTCTCTGAATAATAGCGATGGATATTGTCCTTTCAGTAGAGAAATGTGTCCTGGGATCTGTATTTATGCCAATATTCTGGAAAATATCAGTCTAGGCCTGATTGCATTTGACACCAAAGAAAAGACCGTTGTTTTTCAGAATAAAACTGCAATTAATCTGTTTAAAACAATTACTCCCAAAGATTACAAAGCACTCAGTGCCATCCTTTTTCCTGAAAAGATAGAAAATATTCAATTAGAGGATATCCCATCTCCAAAGACATTGAAATATGATGGCAGGCTCTTAGGTTATTCAATTTATAGTGTGTCCAATGGATATCTTTGGTTATTGATAAGTGATATTACCGATAAAGCAAGGCTTGAATCAATTGCTGAGGCTTCAAATATGATGAATAATGCAGGATATATCTTTTTAGGGATAAGACACGAAATCGGTAATCCTCTTAATTCCCTGAAAATGGCCTTGAGTGTCCTGCAAAAAAATATTAACCGGTATTCTTCAAAAGATATATTGAAATTTCTGGACCGTGCTATGTGTGAGATATCCCGAATGGAGTATCTTCTTAAATCTTTAAAAAATTTTAATATGTTTGAAAAATTGCATATTCGTAATGTAGACCTGCCATCATTCATGGGGAATTTTTTTCCTTTAGTTAAAAACGACTTTGAGAAAAGGAATATCAAGATCAAAACTATATTCTCCCCGAATGCTAAATGCGCTCGTATCGATCCCAGGACACTTCAGCAGGTAATGCTGAACATAATGATTAATGCCTGTGATGCCCTAAACGATTCTGAAAGACCGGAAATTGTTGTAACGATAAATAAAAAGGAATCGCTTATATGGATTAACATTACGGATAACGGATGTGGTATGACCTCGGAACAACAAAAAAATCTTTTTAGACCTTTTTATACTTCCAAGCCGCAAGGCACAGGCCTCGGCTTATCACTTACGAAAAAAAAATTGGCTCAAATGAACGGGAATATATCGATCAGCAGCGTAAAAAACAAAGGTACCACAGTAACGATATCCGTGCCGGAAGGTCAGAATAATAATATCGTAACCGCCTGATTATTTAAAATTAGCAGCATCAGGGCGCCTTTTGTAAAACTTATGGATTTTTGTTCGCAGGGCGTAAAGGATAAGGACTCTTAGCTTGCTTGAGTAGCAGGCATTTTTGACGACGATCAAAATAGTAATCAGACAAAAGACTGGATTTTGCAAAAGGCTTAAGGAAAACTAAGCATGAAAAATATCCTGATAGTAGACGATGAAAAAGGTCTCTTGCTCAGTCTTTCAGATGGTCTTAAGTCATATTCTGATATATTTAACGTATTGATAGCTTTCAATGGAAAGGAAGCTGTCACAATCTTGAATTCCACCAAAATTGACCTGGTTGTTACAGATCTGAAGATGCCTGAAATGGACGGATTTCAGCTACTAGCATATTTGACCAGACATTTTCCTGATATACCGACGATCGTGATTACGGCATTCGGCACACCGGATATGGAAACAAAACTACTTACTATGGGTGCTACTCAATATCTGGAAAAACCACTTGACTTTGATGTTTTGGCAGACAACATCCTTCGACACATAGACAGGGGAGATTCTCAGGGGCATATAGAAGGTATTACGCTGGGCATGTTTCTGCAATTTCTGGAACTGGAAGGGAAAACCTGCACTCTTACGGTAACGTCAGGGGAAAATGTCGGGAAATTGTATTTCCTGGAAGGGGATCTGATTAATGCCAAAACCGAGACATTGGAAGGTGAAGAGGCGGCCTATGAAATTATCGGATGGAATGAAACGGAGATAGAAATTAATTACTCATGTGCAAATAAAACGAAAGCCATCACTTCCCCGCTTTCCTTTATCCTGATGGAGTCTTGCAAAATTAAAGATGAAGTCTTGGAGCAATTTGAGGAACAAGAGACAGAAGATATTGCAGAAAAGGATATTGATAATATTCAAGAGATCGATTTTCTGATAGAAAAAAAGGAGGATGAAACAAAACAGAATTATATAGAAGAAGGATACGAAGAACAATTGGTATCTCAATTTAAAGGTGATTATGAATCAAATGCTATAGGCATTGTTACCGCACAAGAAAAGTTAGAGTCGTTTAAATCAATTATAGGTTTTGCAGGTGTGGGTATTCTAACACCAACCGGTGAACCAATTATGATGTTGCCCGCCGGAGAGTCGAATTTAATGGAAATCGCTATATTGGCAAACAATGTACTGGTTAATGCCCAGAAGGCATCTAAGGAGATGGATATTGGTAGCTGTAAAATGATTCATATAGAGACGGATCGTGTTCATTTATTAGCTCGATGCTTAAATGAAGGCGAGGATTCATTCAGGGCCTGTTCAGGCAAAGTCCACATACACATGATGCTGATGCTGTCTTGTGAGGCGGGTATTGGATTAGCCAAGCTTAAAATGGCGTCTGTAATCAAATTATTGGCAGATGATTTTAGAGTTTAGAATATTTTTTTTGGACTATGGCCGAACAGCGTGCACCCCTCTCTCATAGGAAAATTTCTTGTCATTTTTAATTATGCTGCCGTCGATAAAGAGAAATACTTTTGCCCGGCTTTGATCTTGCTCCTCTGACGACCAGTTCCAGAATGTCCCGCCACTGGAGAAAATTGGATCAATATGTATGATGTCGCCATCTTTGTCTGTATTCGATTTTTTGATTTCATATATTTCATTTAGCTCTTTTGTCCCGGGAAGTCTCCAGTCACTATATCCGCCCGTGGTTAGATTATTAACATATGATCTTGACTGTTCCCAATTCAAATATCTGTTAAGATGAATATAACTATCCTCTCTGGTCCACATGAGACCGGTCTTTGTGTCTGAAATCGTGCCGTTTCTATGATCTATAAATCTGCCATCAGAAGAGACTATTGGTTGTCTGAGTTCCACAGAGAATTCGAATTTCTTTGATGGTTCAATTGTAATTATTTTGCTTTCTGTCTCAAATCCTTTTTTAATTAATTTAATAACTCGATTACCCTCTTTTATATTATCAATATATAAGGGAGTGACACCTTTTTCTTTTTCGTCAAGAAA
>JAGYNZ010000025.1 GCA_018399745.1 Deltaproteobacteria bacterium
TGATGTGGTGGTGGTTATCATCGACTCGGTCCTCGTAGCGAGCCGGCGGGCTGAATGGTTGATAAGAAATTGCTTTATAGGGATTGTTGATAAGAAATTGCTTTATAGGGATTGAGGAGCAGGTTGACCAAGAACCGGTAAATTGCGGGTCCAAAATCTTCTCAGACTCCATCTCTCCCAACTCCTATAACATAAAAATCGTGTATCACGATTGGGATCCGCCTGTCAAGGGATCAAATAGACTTTTTTGAGCTGAGTCCCTGAATCTCGACCTTGAGCCCCGGGTTGTCTTTCATGAGCTTGACCATTTCCGTGAGAACCTTTTCCGAGCCCACCTTCAGGTTCGCCTTGTCAAAGTCGAAAAGGATGCCGTAGATGGCCACACGTCCTTCTGCATCCAGCTTGTCCTTCATCTCCTTGGCGCTGAAGGTGAGCTTTTTCTCAAACCCCTCCTGGTCCACGATGGTCAATTCATAGTAGTTCTCCTTGGCCCAGAGGTGCGCCCAGGCCGTGCCGCCATCGGGCAAGGGAACAGTGAAATCGAGATAGACATCGTCGCCGCTGAGAACCCTTCCGCCTTTTTGCAAGGCCTCCCGGCGATAGTTCTCGATGATCTCCAGCGGAGAAAACCTGCGATCGCTTTTTTCATATTCGTATATCAACTCCCAGTATTTGCCGTTAACGCGCTTTGCGGCGGTGCTCCCATCCTCCTGCCCTAACTTGAACTTGAAGGCGGCGAAATTCTGGAACTCGCTGTCATAGAGCTTGAAGCCGGGGATGGGACGGATGAAGGAATGCTCCTTAGGGACTGCACAAACCGCCTGAGCCGCCAATACGGCCGGCAACACCACAAACATGAACAGACAGGTCTTAAGATAACGCATGACGCAAACCTCCTTTCGTGCTCTAACCCTCGAATTGTCAACGCCCACCCGATACAATTTCTTGGTACCGGTCGAGCAAAGTGGCGGGGTCTTGAAATATGAGCACTGTCTTATAACCATCATGCCGTTCATTCAGATAGCGGACGGATAGTCTGGGCCGGCGGAATACTATCAGGCTTCAGCCAAAGATCGCCCTTGAACTCCATTTCACCCTCGTACTTGTAGGCCCGCAGAAGCGCATGCGCCCCAAGCAGCGTTTCGAGCTCAGGGGCGATGGTCCGCATTTCTTCGCCGCTCACAACCGCATACTCGGAAACATAAGGCCAGAGCAGGAACCATTCCTGCCTGCGCCCTCCGATATAGTAATTGCGCTTTATGGATTCATGGACCAGGTAGGTTTCTCCAAAAACGAAGAGTTGAATCGTGCCTCTACCCTCAAACACGTTGGACGCTTTCAGGGGATAGTAAAACTTCCTGGTGGGAAAGCGGTAAATCAAGGGCCTTATGGATCGAACCTCCGGTCCCACGTCAACCAAATCAAATACGAAATAGTTGAAACTTCGATGAATGTAGTCTTCAACAATCTCGCGCTCCCGCTCTGACAACTGACGTTCTTTCAAGCCGCGCCTGCGAAACAGATCATTTATCCAATCCCCAAAATCCCGGGCGTTGTTCACCCGGACCACCGTTACATCGTGCGCGCCCAGCTGGGCATGGAATACAACTTCAACGTCATATGACGGAGAGGCCCCGATCATTTTGCTTTTCATGGTGTATCGCAGGCTGTGTTTTTTGAAGATCACCTCCAGGTTTTTGAATGCCTCGCTGGACCCAAGGCTGACCTCCGGCTTCGACGGCAGGGGAATGAAGCGAACCGCTTTGGTATTCTCGGATGCCTCCAGATCCGTCCCCAGGATGAGAATTTCCTCGTACCCATCAAACCCGATAATCGCGTTTTGCCCTGGCTCCTTGATGGTTACATCCACTCCAGGGGTGATCATGCCCATATCCGCGCGGGCACTGCCAAAGTCAGTCAGCAGCATCATGAAGCATACGACCCGCCAATAATTCCGCATGGCTTGTCCTCCCGTGGGCTTCCAGGAACCTGATTTCCCGAATGCCGGGTTGCAGCCTCCTCTTCTATGAGCGGCAAACAATTATTACTAAAAAACAATATAACACCTTAAAAAGCCACTAAATACTATAAAAATAAATAAGTATTGTTATTTAAAATTAAATTAATTGCAGGTTCAGGGGGAGAAGCTGGGTGAGGATAAGCCTGGCTCAGGATTCGCTGCTCTTTCCGTGGCCGGATACCGGATATAAAGACTTATATTGAACTTGCATACCACAAGACAATTCAGCAGTCAAGATTCAGTCCTCTTTCCCGGAGGGAAGTCATTTTGATAATGGGGTCGGGCCATGCGTGTTGGTTTGGTCCGACCCGACCCCGGCATGTTGATAAGCTATTTTACCCAATTTTCAATTCTTAAAAGGTTGTAATTAATATTTTTTAACATGGCTGCCTCCTCCGGTTGCTCGGTATGCCGCCTAAGGGAAAGGTGAATCCGATTTAATTTTTTTCAATCATTTGCGCCGCAAAGACCAGAGGAAGGCGACCCCAACCATGATGAATTGCCTTTGATTAAAAGGTTTATGAAAGCCGACAGTTTCAGCTGGCGTGCAAAATATTTTCCCGCCGCAACCACTTGTCGAGCTCGACGACGATGACCACGGTCAAGGACACCAGCCCGATTCTCAGCCAATCCCAGGCGCTAATGGGCTCCATCCGGAATATCCATTGCATTCCTGGCACATAGATGGCGGTCAAATGCGCAATAAAGGCCGCGATGGTGCTAAAAAAGAGAAACGGGTTGCCCAAGGGGTTCATGGTAAAGAGGGAGTGCGTCTCGGAACGGCTGTTCCAGGCCTGGAAAAACTGGAAAAACACCATGGTGGTCACCGCTATGGTCCGGGCCTTTTCCAGGGAAACCCCCTCGTTCAACGCATGGATAAACTCATAAACCACTCCCGCCGAGATGAGCAAGGCCACAATAATGGTGCGCTCGATGAAAAGGCGGGTCATGATGCCTTCCTTGGGGTCTCGGGGCGGCCGCTCCACTACATCTTTTTCTCCCGGTTCAAAAGCCAGAGCCACATCCTGGAGGCCGTTGGTGACCAGGTTGATCCACAGCAACTGAGCCGGCAAATAGGGCAGCGGCAGTCCTAGCATCACGGTGGTCAGAATGGAAATGATTGCCGCGATGCCGGTGGGGATGAGAAAGAAAGTGACCTTGCGGATGTTGTCAAAGACCACCCGCCCTAGTTCCACGGCCCGGTAAATGCTGGCAAAATTGTCGTCAACAATGACCATGTCGGAGGCCTCTTTAGCCACGTCGGTGCCGGTCCGGCCCATGGCCACGCCGATGTGGGCTGCCTTCAGGGCCGGGGCGTCATTCACTCCGTCCCCGGTCACCGCCACGATTTCGCCGTGTTTCATCAGCTGTTGGACGATGCGCAATTTATGATGAGGAGCAACCCGGGCATAGACATAGACCTTCTTTACCAGGTGAAACAGGGCGAGGTCGCTCATGGTCTCCAGTTCCTTGCCGGCCAGGACCTTGCGCATCGCGCCCTCGGGCCCGGCTCTTTTAACCAGGGCGGCCAACACCTCTTTGATAAAGCCGAACAGTTCCATATCCTCCATGGCCTGCACATGTTTGCCCGTCAGGCTCAGGGATGCCCGGCCGGACAAGCCGGAGCGTTGGGCCAGGACACTGGTCACCTCTCGGGTAACCGTAAAGAGTTCTTCATCAGTCATGGCTTCCACCGATTTGGACACCAGGTCTTCCACTTCCTCTTCTTCCTCTTCAATGCCCAGTTTCTTGGCGATAGCCACCGCAGTGACCGCATGATCTCCGGTAATCATCACCACCCGGATGCCGGCTTGTTTACAGCCCCTGACTGCATTAATGGCTTCCTCCCGGGGCGGGTCGATCAGTCCCTGCAGCCCAGCGAAGATCAGTCCGGTCTGCAGATCGGCTATAGTGATTTCCGTTTGTTCGGGCGGGACCTTTTTGAAGGCCATGGCCAAGACCCTCAGACCTTCCCGAGCAAAATACTCGGCCACTCGGGGGACGTCTTCCCAGGCCTCAAATCGGCACTCGGAGCAGATGTCCAGCAGTTTTTCCGGTGCCCCTTTGACGAAGACCACGTTATGGTCGTCCTGGCGGTGCACGGTAGCCATGTAGCCCCGCTCTGATTCAAAGGGGATGATAAAAGTTTGAGGATACCGGCCCCGCTCCTCTTCCGGGTCTAAGCCCGCCTTCATACCCGAAACGATGAGCGCCCCCTCGGTGGGATCGCCATACACCTGGTAGTGGTCCTCCTCCAAATAGACATCCGATTCATTGCACAGCAGACCGATGCGGAACATCATGTTCAGATGGGGATCGGCCTCGGCATAAATCTTGCGGCCTTCTTCGAAAATTTCGCCCTCCGGATCGTAGCCGGTCCCGGTTATTTCGTAGATTGTACGGCCATCGTAGGCCAGTCTGACGGTCATCTGATTTTTGGTGAGGGTGCCGGTCTTGTCAGAGCAGATGACCGTAGTGCTGCCCAGGGTCTCCACCGCCGGCAGGGTGCGGATGATCGCGTTGCGCTGGGCCATACGCCCCACGCCGATGGCCAGGGTAATGGTCACCACGATGGGCAGACCTTCAGGGATGGTAGCCACTGCGGCCGCCACCGCGGTCATAAACATTTCCTGGGCGCCTATCCCCACCAGAATACCGATTAAAAACAGCAAGGTGGCCGCCACCAGCACGATAACGCCGATGGCATGGGCGAACCGGTCAATCTTTTCCTGGAGCGGGGATTTGGTTACCCCGATTTCCCGGACATCCACGGCGATCCGCCCCAGGGTAGTGCGCGAACCGGTTTCCACTGCCACCCCTTTGGCCCGGCCGGTCACAATGATGGTGCCCATAAAGGCCATGTTTTTCTGGTCGCCCGGGGTCAGATTGTTTTCGGCGATAGGTTCGGTGATCTTGTCCACCGGAAGGGATTCGCCGGTGAGCATGGCTTCGTCGGTCTTCAATTCAACGCAGCGTATAAGCCTCAGATCCGCCGGCACCCGGGACCCGGAAGCCAAAAACACAATGTCTCCCGGCACCACCTCTTCACTGTTCACTTCCTGTTCCTTGCCGTCCCGCAGCACCAAGGCTTTGGCCACCACCATTTTTTTCAGGGCCTGCACCTGCTTCTCCGCCCTGTACTCCTGGATGAAGCCGATCAATGCGTTGAGCAGCACCACTGCCCCGATAACCCCGGTGTCTTTGTATTCCTCGAGGAAGAAAGTAACTACGCAGGCTACCAACAGGATATAAATCAGGGGACTTTTGAATTGGTCCAGCAAGATCTTAAGAACGCCGACCCTTTCCTCTTCGGCCAATTTGTTGGGGCCGAATTTCGCCAGGCGCTCCCTGACCTCGGCGTCGGTCAAACCATGCTCGGAAATGTTCAACTCCTCAAAAACTTGGTCAATTTCACGCTGGTACCAGTTCATCTTTCCTCCTTTGCGAAGCGCAAAGTGAACCATGATTTGTAGTCATGATAAAGCTGAGCCGAATCATTTCTTCCGGGCCTTTTTCTTCAACAACCCGGTAAATAGGGTAAACCCGAAAAGCACCAGTAAAATAAAAAAAGGATTTTGGCAATACCGGCGGCGGCTACGGCCTTACCGCTAAACCCATAGACTCCGGCAATGATTGCCAGAATTAAAAAAACCAGGGGTGCTAACACAGTGCACCTCCCACTCCCTTCAGGGAAGATTTCTCAGGGTAAAATTGGTCTCAAAAGGACTGAAAAGATCTAAATATTGTTCCAAGTTCCGGCTCAGCAAAAACTTTTGCCGCACCGTTTCCCGCCCGGCCTCTCCCAGCTGCCGCAGCAATCCCTCATCATTGATCAGTTGGACAATCCGGGCCGCGGCCTCCTCGAAGTCGAAGCGGGAGACCTGGACCACCAGGAGGTGGTCAATGGGAATATTATAGTGATTCAACCGCTCTTCGATCTCGGCTTGGCAGAAAGGATGATTTTTAATGCAAAAAGGATCGATGGCCGGCATGAAAAAGAGCAGTGGAGTATTAATTTTCTGAGCGTATTCCGGAATGCTGAAAATCACCCCATCGTAGCGATCCACAAAAGGCCGTAAATATTTCCACAACTCCTGGTTTGGCCCGCTCAGGTCGACATGTCCGCGCCAGATCCATGGGCCCCGCTTGCGGTAGTGGTTGATCATCGGCAGAGGCTGAGGATCGTGGATGATGACCACGTCGTGTTCCAGGTGGTTGCGGATGACATTCTCGTACACCACCTCCTCATAAATTTGCTTTTTCCGGTCGGTGAGGTTGATTTCGCCGCCCTGCAGGACATTGTGCATCTTTTTGTTGATGCTGAAAAAATCCGGCGGCCCCTGGATTACCCGCCAGCCGGTTTTGATGCCGATGCTGTTCATCAGAATGGTCATCGACCCCAAAAGCTCCGCCACCCCACCGCCATAGTAAGTGGAATTGACATTAACCACATCCAAGTCCTGCAATGTCTTGGCCTTGTTCAGAATACGCTCCACGGTCTCGTCGCCGACATACTTGACGTAGTCTTCGATCTTGACCAGACGCGGATGATTAAGCATAGATGACCCCTTGGCGCGAGATGATTAACTGTCCGGGAATATTAGTCCATGAATATTCAAACTTGCTTTTGCAGCGACCCTTGTGAGCAGACTCAGGCTCCAGTTAAGAAGATCCACTGTCATCGACGAGCCTCTCATCGTCATTTAGCTTTATAGTGGGTTCGCCGGTTTTTTGAGCTACCAGCCAATAACCTGTGCGCAGGGCCAGAATCAAGGCTCCAGTGGCGCAAACATAGCCGGTCGCCACTTTGTCAAAATCAAAAATAATCACTTTTCGGGCTATCGCCATAAGAGCGGTAGCCATGACCAACTTCACGTGGATGACGTCGTCCCTGAGATAAAGGGTGATATTAATGAAAATTTCAATGGCGATCAAAACCGCCATAAAGGCCCCGAAGGTTGCCAGAATGTCATTAATATTCAAAAGGAACAGCGGGGGAGAAATAAGTTGCTTGTAAAGCATCCACACCACATCCCCTATTCCCCACAAAATAACCAGAGTCATCAGAACCGCCAGCATTCTCACCGCAAAATGAATGATCTGCTGCAAAAAGGCGATAAGGGTTCACGTTCCCGGACTTCAAAGGCGTGGGGTTCAATAGATCGGTGGTGCTTCATGGCCCGGTCTTTATTATCCGGGCCAGCCTGAGAGTTTGTTGGGCTAGCCATCATTGATAAACTAATGGTGATCTGGCTGCAAACCTAATGGGTAGCTTATCTCAAAGACGTTGTCTGCCAACATAATTTTCTGATATGATCCACATTGCCGGGCCCGGCAATCAAGCATTATCCGGGTAGTTCTTATTTAAGGAAAATAATCCGGGTCTGTTGGTGCAACATTTTCCATGGTGGTGTGCATAGTTAATCGACAGGCTAAAAATGTTTATATTTATCATGGAAACAACTTCAGTCAAGCAAAGTCGGTGCCATTGACGGTTGGATACCGGCCGACTTCCAACAGATTCCACTGCCCATACCACCCTGCCAGCAACAGATTACAAGCCATTGATCATCCGCTCTATGCATGCAGAAGGCTCTCCCCTAAGATAATACCAAGATTTATGATGTTATTATGGTTGGTGGAGATGCAATGGGCAGATATAGATTTCCATGGGCGGTTTACAACCATTCGAAGGAACTTTTCTCTTGGGAAAATTGAAACTCCCAAAAATGGCAGTTGATAGTTGATAGGAGTTGACAGGAAATCGCTTTTTGTTATTTGGACTGGAACGGCACTCCCAAGCACCACATACTGACTTCTATAGCACTATTAGAAGCTGCAGGTCAAGGAATTTTCAATGTGTCGTGAAAAAAGAGGGAAAAATAAACGTTCCGGCCCTTGGAGGAGTTGATTCACGCATATTTTGTGCGCACATGGCCAATAGCTGTTTGTGAAAATCAGCTGGACGTAATTAATGGAGGGTTGATTCCGACTCTTCGTATGGGGCCAGCCATCTGCCTGTGCATGTCAGCACGCAGACAGGTCATCAAAATCTTCATGGACAACTGGCCTATAACCAGGTTTTGGTTTCTTGCATCGAGACCCCGTATCCTGCCTCCAAAGTCCGAGATGCTCAAGTATCCGGCGAATAACATCCGGGTCCTGGATCAGGCTGATGACCCGCATCTCAGAACCGCATCATGTGCAGGTCAACGGTTCAAACAGTGACACAAAGAATGGGACAATTTACGATCTCAATGGTCGGAAATTGTCAGCTGAGTAAGAAAGACAAAATATCTGTCCAATCCCTGAAACGATTTCCTATCACTCACTTATTTTATGACTACACCTTTCCGGTCTCTAAACTCTTTATGAAACAAAGCTTTTGGGAATTGGTGAATTCTCTCGTGTAATTGTTTACTGCCAGACTACCAACAAGAATGAACGGTCACCTGCTGGTCACTCACGCCGTAGTTCATCCTTTTAGTTCTTTAATTTTGTCCCTGAGTTCAGCGGCCTCCTCAAAACGGTGTTCTTTAGCAGCCGCCTTCATCTCCTTTTCTATCATTTTTATCATTTGTTCTATATCGTGGATACCAGACAGATCGGTATAAGGGAAGGTCGCATCAGCTATCTGCCTTTCCAGCTGCTGCTCCCTTTCAAAAATTGAAGACAGGGCATCTTTAACATGCTTTTTTATACTTACAGGATTAATATTATGTATCGTATTATATTCTATCTGTAGCTTGCGCCGACGTTCGGTTTCCTCTATTGTCCGCCTCATAGAGTCGGTAATCCTGTCTGCATATAGCAGCACCATGCCATCGACATTCCGACTGGCCCGCCCAGCAATCTGTATAAGAGAACGCTCCGAACGAAGAAAGCCTTCCTTGTCCGCATCAAGCACCGCCACCAGGGCCACCTCCGGAAGATCGAGGCCCTCTCTCAAGAGATTTATACCGATCAGTACATCAAAATCACCCTGCCTAAGGCCCTTTATCAACTGACTCCTTTCTATGGTTTTTATGTCCGAATGGAGATATTCAACACGGATACCCGCTGAGGAATAATAATCTGCAAGATCCTCTGCCATGCTCTTTGTCAGAGTAGTGACAAGGACACGTGAATCTTTCGCAACGGTTTTCTGTATTTCCTCCATGAGATCATCTACCTGGGTACCTGCAGGCCTTACCTCAAGCCTCGGATCCGTGAGACCTGTGGGTCTTATTATCTGTTCAACCACGGCCACTCCTGCCTTTTCAAGCTCGTATGGCCCAGGCGTAGCAGAAATGCAAATGACCTGGTTTACGGCCTTTTCAAATTCATCAAACCGTAATGGGCGGTTGTCCAGCGCTGAGGGAAGCCTGAAGCCAAACTCAACAAGGGTCTCTTTTCTGGAACGATCTCCGGCATACATGCCCCTTATCTGGGGAATGCTTATGTGGCTTTCGTCAATGAATGTCAAAAAATCCTTTGGGAAATAATCTAAAAGTGCAGGCGGAGGCTCTCCAGGAGATCGACCTGAGAGGTGTCTTGCATAGTTCTCTATTCCATGACAATAACCCAGCTCCTGAAGCATCTCGATGTCCAGATTGGTCCTCTGTTCTAAGCGCTGTGCCTCAACCAGTCTATTCCTGGACTCAAAGAACAGGAGCCTTTCCTCCAATTCTGCCTTGATACTCAGAATGGCACGATCAAGCCTGTCTCCAGATGCCACATAGTGACTCGATGGATATATGATAGCCTCTCTCAGCGAAGCAATAGTTTGCCCCTTTAATGGGTCAATAATAGTTATATTTTCGATTTCGTCTCCAAAGAGTTCAATCCTTAAGGCATATTTTTCCTCATGGGCAGGGTAAATTTCAACTATATCTCCCCGAACCCTGAAGTTGCCCCGACAAAAATTAATATCGTTCCGTTCATAAAGCATTGCGACCAGCCTTTTCAGGATTTCTTCTCTGGAAATCTCATCGCCCACCCTCAAGTAGAGTTGCATCCGCTGGTATTCTTCAGGAGAGCCCAGACCATAGATACATGATACGCTGGCCACAACTATCACATCTCTTCTGGTAAATAGGGAATGAGTGGCTGAGTGGCGCAGCCTGTCAATAAAGTCATTGATTGAAGAGTCCTTCTGAATGTAGGTATCGGATTGAGGTATATAGGCCTCTGGCTGGTAGTAATCGTAATAGCTTACAAAATATTCAACTGCATTTTCCGGGAAAAGGGTTTTGAATTCCCCAAACAGCTGCGCGGCAAGGGTCTTGTTCGGAACAATTACAAGGGCAGGCCGTTGTGCATGAACCATTATATTGGCCATGGTAAAAGTCTTGCCGGATCCAGTGATTCCTAAAAGTGTTTGAAGGCGCAGGCCTTTGTGAAGACCCTCAGTAAGGGCCGCAATAGCTTCAGGCTGATCTCCGCATGGGGAAAAATCCGAATGTAAGCGAAAAGGCTTCATTGTGTTGTTTGTTTTAGGAGACAAAGATCGGGATAATCCGTTCTATGGTGTCCTTTGTTATTTATGTTCAAAGTTAAGACTAAAAGGTCGTAATATGCAATAATACTATTCTGAAAATACTTTTTAAATCAGCCACAGATTCATATAATCAAATACAGGCGTTTCCCAGCTTCAAGATCATATGACGGTGGGAAAAAGTAGCTGGCTTATTATCTGCAGGTTAGCAGATGCCAAAGTCCGTTTTTCGTCTGCATATCTCAAATGAGCAGATGAAAATTTTCTGCTCGGAGGTGACGAAAATCTACTTCATGAGTGTTTGGGGTATAGATTTAAATAGCTGATGCAGAAGTGTTGGGGTTATAATTCGAAGAAAGGATTGGCAATCAATGGACTAGGTAAAAAATATCGCCCCCCAGCTGGCCTCTATGCGCTCTTTTTCTTCTTTTAGATAGAGTACTGCTTTTTTTACAATATCCAAGTTCAACCCCAAGCTTTTGGGCACAATCACCCTGTCCGGCTCTCCCTCAATGTGCCAACCGAACTTCATTTTCTGGCAGATCTCGTCCGCCAGAAAGACAACTGAAGCAGCCAAGGTATTTGGACCAGCGCTGTTGGGACGATGGTGGTAGCGGATAACATCCATCAACATCTCACTCAAATTCCATCTCTTGGCGAGATATGCTCCTACCTCTGTATGCGTAAGACCATACTGCTCCTCCGCATCAAAGAGGGAGAGTTGTTTCTTTTGCCTCAATTCCAAAATCTCTCTCAACTCAGATGAAAAGTATAGACAGAGTAAAAAACGCCCCAAGTCATGTACCATGCCAGCTGTAAATAACTCATCCGCCTCCAGACCATCAATATCCTCTGCCAGCATCTTGGAGACCTTGGCTACACCGATGGAGTGAAGCCATATGCTCTTGGTATCAAATTCGTCAAAGCCCAGATCATTAGAAAATATCCCGGTAAGTGAGAGCCCTATGACTATGCGTCGCACTTCCTCAAAACCTAAAACGACTATAGCCCTGGCAATACTGCTAACCTCCTGTCTCAGGCAATAATACGGCGAATTCGCTATGCGCAGGATCTTCGCCGTAAGGACAGGATCATCCCTGATTATTTTTTCCATAGTCTGGGCCGAGGAAGACATGCTGTCAAGGCCTTCCAGCACACTACTCAGAGTATGAGGCATAGAGGGAAGATCATGAATATTATCTAAACACTGTATAAATGACATGGCATTGTTGTATCGATATTGAATTTATTATCGTCCAGAAACTTCAATTGCTTGAGCTAACTTTCACACTTTTTAAAAAATTGTGATGTTACGGACAATATTTTATAAATGTCACAAAATTTGTAGTATGGATGAAAAAACAAATTCACAGTAGCGTCTGCTTGTGGTTTTGTTGCCTCACCGTTAAAATTCATTCGTCAAAAATTTCACAGGCCTCGCCAACTATGTATATAAATAGAGGGAGTTTCTTGCAAAAATACAATATAAAGATCGAAACGGAGTTGCCGATATGACCAAGACTGATTCGCATCCATCATTTGACTTCATTCGCAATATTATCGCGGAAGACTTGAGTATAAACAAGAATGAAGGTCGAGTTGTAACCAGGTTTCCACCAGAGCCAAACGGCTATCTCCATATCGGACATGCCAAGTCGATCTGCCTCAATTTTGGAATCGCCGAGGAAAACAGGGGCGTCTGCCACTTGCGTTTTGACGACACAAATCCCAGCAAGGAAGACATTGAATATATTGAGTCGATCAAAGCAGATGTGAAGTGGCTTGGTTTTGACTGGGGCAGGCACCTCTACTATGCATCCGACTACTTTGACCGGTTATACGACTATGCAGTTCAGTTGATCAAAAAAGGCAAGGCCTATGTATGCAGTCTGAGTCCGGAGGAAATCAAGGAGTACCGAGGTACATTGACTGAGCCTGGCAAGGACAGTCCATATCGCTCACGATCGGTTGAAGAGAACCTGGACCTTTTTGAGCGCATGAGGGCAGGAGAATTTGAAGACGGATCTCATATATTGCGGGCAAAAATAGATATGGCATCTCCTAATTTGAATATGAGAGATCCGGCCATCTACCGTATTAGGCGTATGTCACATCACAGGACTGGCGATAAGTGGTGCGTTTATCCCATGTATGACTTCACTCATTGCCTTTCTGATTCTATTGAAGGTATCACACATTCCATCTGTACGCTGGAATTTCAAGATCATCGCCCCCTATACGACTGGGTACTCGACCAGTTGAATGTCAAGTGTCATCCTCAGCAAATCGAGTTTGCGCGCCTCAACCTCAGCTATACCATTATGAGTAAGAGAAAACTGGCAAAACTAGTGGAGTCCGGCGCTGTTTTTGGATGGGATGATCCACGGATGCCCACAATATGCGGTCTGCGAAGACGTGGGTATACGCCGAATTCGATTCGGGACTTTTGTGAACGTATCGGAGTGGCAAAAAGGGACAGCACGGTCGATGTAGCCTTGCTCGAACACTGTGTACGCCAGGACCTGAATAAACATGCGCCACGTGTTATGTGTGTATTGCGTCCTCTCAGGGTAGTCATAGAAAATTATCCTGAAGATCTGGTGGAAAGTCTGGAAGCGATTAATAACCCTGAAGATCCTGGTATGGGCTCCAGAAAGGTACCTTTTTCACGAGTACTGTATATAGAACAGGAGGATTTTCGTGAAGATCCCCCGAAAAAGTACTTCCGCCTGGCCCCGGGCCGAGAGGTACGGCTGAGATACGCCTATTATATAAAATGCATTGACATGGTGAAGGACGGACAGACCGGCGAAATAATAGAGTTGCGCTGTACATACGATCCCGAAACTCGAGGAGGTGGGTCTCCAGATAAACGAAAGGTAAAGGCAACACTGCACTGGGTGTCAGCTGCCCACTCCCTTCGAGCTGAAGTACGCCTATACGATCATCTTTTCCTGAAAGCAAACCCCGATGAACTAACAGATGATGGTAATTTCAAAACCAATTTGAATCCAAACTCCTTGCAGATTCTTACGTCTTGCCGTGTGGAACCGAGTCTCGAAAACGCCTTGCCGGGGAGTCTTTACCAGTTCGAGAGGCAAGGTTATTTTTGTGTGGATACTCAAGACTCTTCTGATAAGCTCCTTGTCTTCAATCGCACGGTGACGTTGCGTGACACATGGGCGAGGATTCAGAAAGCCATGAAAAATAAACCGCTATAAGTTCAGAAAAAAATACCAAATTAAGGATACAGCAATATGCAATCTCAGAACCATGACAAAATCGAAGAAGGCATACGCGTACGCTTTGCTCCAAGCCCCACAGGTTATCTCCATATCGGCGGGGCCCGTACTGCTATATATAACTGGCTCTTTGCAAAAAAGCACAATGGCGTTTTCATATTGAGAATTGAGGACACTGATGTCGAAAGATCCACAGCCGATTCCATCAAGGGTATTATTGACGGACTCAATTGGCTGGGCATTGATTGGGATGAGGGTCCTTATTTCCAATCAAAATACATTGAGGAGCATAAAAATGCTGCTTTGCGTTTGGTTGAATCGGGACATGCCTATAAGTGTTTCTGTACCAAGGAGGAACTTGACGTAAAAAGGCAGGCCTCTTTGGCAGCGAAACGGTCTGTTCAATACGACTGGACGTGCAGAAGACTTTCACCAGAAACTATAGCTGCTAAAGAGGCCCAGGGGCTTCCGTATGTCATTCGCTTCAAGGTACCAGATCAACAAGGTGGGATATGTGTCCATGATGCGGTTTACGGACCGATTGAAAAGCAGTACGAGGATATTGAAGACTTTGTCATATCGAGGTCAGACGGCTCTCCACTCTATCTCCTCTCAAACGCCGTAGACGACATCCGGGATGGAATCACACATGTGATCCGTGGTCAAGACGGCCTGGCAAACACCCCCAGGCAGGTCCTGATATACGAAGCCCTCGGGGCAAGATGCCCTGTGTTCGCCCACATGCCTCTTACCTTGGACCTAAAAAAGCGCAAGATATCTAAACGGACACACGGTGAACTTGTATCAGTGCAGTTTTACCGGGATCACGGCTTCCTGTCCTGGGCCCTTGTGAATTTCCTTGTACTTTTAGGCTGGCACACATCTGATGATCGGGAGATATTCAGCAGAGAGGAACTCATAGACGCATTTTCACTTGAGGGGATAGGCAGAGCGAATTCCATATTCAATTACACGCCTGGAGATCCCAAATTTTTTACAGATCCCAAGGCCCTCTCAATAAATTCTCATTTTCTGAGGACATTGCCCATAGAAAAAATCGCCGAACTTGTTAAAGACGAGTTCGTCAAGGAAGGTATCTGGAACCCGGTATATGATGGGGATAAAAGGCGTTGGTTTCTTTCTACCCTGAATCTTATCAGAAGCCGTTTTCATACCTTAAAGGACTTCCCATACCTGGGAAGGGCATATTTCTCAGAAGACTTTCCTGTTGACCCTAAAGCCCTTAAGAAAAGAGTACTCAATTACCCGAATCTAAAAGAACTTATGCCTCAGCTTGCAGACCGAATGGAGCAGATCGAGGACTGGACCCTTCAAACTACTGAAGAGGCTGTAAGAGACTTTATACAAGGGCTTGAAGAAAAACCAGGTATCATTATCAACGCCATCCGCACTTCAGTTACAGGCCAATTGGCGGGTCCGGGCATCTTTGACGTGCTTACGGCAATTGGAAAGGAACGGGTGATCAAGAGACTCCGCAGAGTACCTGAATTGTTCGAAGAAATTCAGGAATAAATCCGGTCACATCGTACCACATTAACTATCCTGCAGTCTCTCCTTGTTGGAAGGAATTAAGTGTGTGGTAAAGTTAGCAAGCGTGTTACGAAAGTGATTTGATTATGCATTCCCTGCGTCTCTCGTGTTAGATAAATGTAAGCAGTATTTCCGATTTCTCGGATTCCTCCTTCACTTTCTCGATCATCGGCGGAATATCGGAAGCCTCGAGGCCCATCCTTTTCCAGACGCTGTGAAAAAATGCGGGTGCTGTCTCGTCTCCGCTGTTTCCTATCTTCTTGACGTTGCAAACGTAGTTGGCCATATGACAGAGCATGACCAGATCACGATATTGCTCTGTTGCGTTATCGGGTTCATGGTGCCACCGAATCACTTCAATCACTTCCTCGGAGAGTCTCCATTTCTTTCCCAGCCATGCACCCACCTGGGCATGATCAGAACCTATGCATTCCAGCTCAATATGAAACAGAGGTATTTTGCGCTTCGCACTTTCACGAAGCGATATTCTGAACTCATCGTGGAAAAACTGCTCAAAGATGATTTTGCCTATATCGTGAAGTAGGCCCAGAAGATGGAGTAAATCCAGGGTGTAGTATTTCGAAATGTTCTGCTTGACCCTATTATAGACAATATTGGCTGCAATACCGGTACAAACACAGTGTCGCCAGAATTCTTTTCGGTCAAAGCCGACTTCCACTGATTTATCGAACGTAGCGAATACGGAAGTCGACAGGGCAATGTTGTTGATAGCGTTGAATCCCATCCTTGTCACTGCTTGCTGTACAGAGGTGATCGGCTCGATTCCGCCATAAAATGCGGAATTAACCACCTTCAATATTCTGGCCATCATTGAAGGGTCGTCTTCGATAAGGGCCGCCACACGTTTTGCATCTGATTTGGGATCCCGAATCTCTTCGCCCAGCTTATGTATCACCTCAGGAAGAGTCGGAAGATTACGAATTTTCTCGAGGCGTTTAACAATATGTGTCTTCATTTCCCTGGACCGCCATCAGCAGTTTAGGGGGCATGGATCTGCCTATAAGTTGCCCGATAGCCTCAATTTTGCGCACATAGTGGATTTTTTGATTTTTCTCTGCCTTATAACAACTCCTCATTAAATTTGTTTTGTCTCTCATGATTTTGGTCTCATATCTTGATCCAAGATTGCACGACGACAAACTGCGACGGAGGGCTTTGCTATTGGACTGATGAAGTATTTGGAACCAAGGATTTGGCAGGAATCAGTTTACGACAGCTCTTTAAGACATTATAGGCAATATCATAAAAATTATTACGGGAGGCACAGTCTTTTCCTTTAGTTAAAAATCCAGCCATGTTATTAACTGATGCTTCCAATATCTTATCATACTGTATTACGCCAAAATCTTCGATCTCGAGACTCAAGTAATTTTTTGCTACAGATTTTACTATATGTGATACATCCCTCTCCTTCGGTTTCCTTACCATGTTAACAACCAGTTTTATATTGATCTCATTAAGGCATTTTATCAAATTTCCCGTAGAATCCTTTCCCAGGGGTTTAATTGCATTGTATACTTTGGCTATCGAGTCTATGGTTTCGCCCTGCACTGAAACACTTGACCTCTTGATAATTTCCAGGACTTTAGGATCCGCTCGGAAAATCCGATGTAACTTTCTGTAAAGACTTGCTTTAATAAAGCCGTAACCATTTTGTATCGATGTAGCCTGTGGTGTAAGTACGACTATTTTGTTTGGGGCATACAGGAAAAAATCCATTGTGGTAAAGGAGACCCCGGCTCCGAGATCAAGAAGGATAAAGTCGGCATCAAGATTTTTTAAATGATTTAAAAGGCGGGTTTTTTGAGTAAACTTGGGATTGGCTATCCCCAAAATATCATCCGCTCCACAGATAAGTTTCAGGTTATTTATCGGGGTGTCCACAATTACTTCATCCATTGATTCCACTCTCCTGCCGATAAAATCCGCCAAAGTATATTTGGGATATCGTATACCGGCAAAAGTATGAAGGTTACTGCCGCCCAAATCTGCATCGACCAATATCACCTTGTTGCCGAGTTGGGCCAGTGAATCCCCCAGTAAAAGTGTAAATAAACTCTTTCCTACGCCCCCTTTGCCCCCACCGATGGCCCATATTTTATTTTTTATTTCTTCCATCTATCTCTTTCAGATGACTCAGTGTACTGTTTCCAAAGATTCCACATCATGTTGTGGTCTTTATTTTTCATTCCGATTAAATTTTCTATCACCTCTAGCTGCCAATTTTCGACATATTGAAACTCAATTCCGATTTTATAAGAAACGGTTTTAGGTATTTTCTTGAACCACTTAATTTGAGCCAGGATAATGACATTGTTTCCTTCCGGCATACTTAGTGAAAGTCTAAGTTGTGAATTCCCAACTTTATCAAAATTTAATCGCCCGTACTTATCTTTAAACGTTAAACATGCGCCAGATCGTGAAATATCTTCTAAGAATCCATCGAAAGTTACTGGATTTCCGCAAAAAATTTTAAATTCAACTGGATATGCAAATATTGCGCGCGGGTGCTGCCGTCGCTCCTCTGCCAATTGCTCATCTTTGACGGCACTATCTATTAAATTCTCTTTATCCATAAAGATAACATCGGTTTTTAAAAGAAAATCTTGAATAAAAGGAAGGAGCGAAAGCGCATAAACAAACTTTTTACGCTAACCACTAATATTCTTCGAACATCAAATAGCGAGCACTGCCAGATGATATTCAGTATATCAATTTTGTTTCTTCAAAAGAGCATATGAGTGCGAATTAAGGATATAGCAGCCAGGGCAGCCGGGCCTTCTCAAAATCTTTTAAATCCTTGGCCCAGATAGATTCGATATCAATTGGGTTCTCTCCGGCATCGACGGCCTTCCTCACCCTCTTGTCTCCCATGATAAGATCTGCTGGAAGACGCGTGAACTCATACTCATAGGGAGGGTCTTTCCATGCCAAATCTTTTGAATGTATCCTTTTGACTGCGGCCAAAAAGGCAAGGGTCGTAATATATGGCCGATATTCAAGTCTATGTGTTATGTGGATTTGAAAGCCTGCACACCGCCTTCCCGACCACTTGTGAAAAGTCGGCTCGAAAGACTGTTCTCTCAGTACAAAACCTGGCATTTTCCACCTTTCTACTTGCTTTCTCAGTGCCCTCGTATCAAAAAAAGGGGCACCGAATATCTCAAAGGGCTTGGTAGTACCCCTTCCCTCTGAGACATTTGTGCCTTCCCAGATGACCTGACCTGGATATACTCTGGCAGTGTCAAAAGTAGGCATATTGGGTGAAGGCCATATCCATGGAAGACCCGTTGCAGCAAAATCCATCTCTCGCCTCCAGCCCTGCATCTTAACAATATGTAACTCAAGATCCAGGTCCTGCTCCTCCATGAAAAACCGTGCAATTTCCCCAATAGTCATACCATGACGCATTGGAAGGGGGGCAAATCCCACAAAGGATTGGCAATCTCGGACCAGAAGATTGCCTTCTATCAGATCGCCTCCCAGAGGATTTGGACGATCCAATATCACGACTCCTATACCTGCTCTGGCGCTTGCTTTCATAGCCAGATAGAGGGTCCAGATAAATGTGTAAACTCGGGAACCAATGTCCTGAAGGTCAACAACAAGAAGATCGATTTTGGACAATTGCCTATGAGAAGGCTCTCTGTCTTTTCCATAAAGACTGAGGATCGGGATATTAAGAAGCGGATCAAAATCATCCGGAGACTCCTTCATATTATCCTGCTTTTCAGCATAAAGGCCGTGTTGAGGGCTAAAAAGGCACTTCAGTTGGCCTGGCAACATGGAAAATATCAGATTTTTAGAGTATCTTAAACTTGAATCAACCGAGGCCTGGTTGCAAAGGAGCCCCAGCCTTCTTCCCTTGACCCATGACGGCGAGTTTTCCAGAAAGGTTTCAAGACCTGTGCGTACATTCATTCAAAGACAACCCAATCCATTAATCATTTATAGGCCTTCACTGAATGTTGAAATTAGAAAATAGAACCTTGGCCTCTATACCTTTGTATTTTTGCTGAGTATATCGGCTTATTATAATCTAGTATATTCTGAACATTTTTGTTTTAACTACTCAAATTTCTATTTTCTAATTTCAAGTTTCAAGCCGTTAAAAGCCTCATAAGAAGATGGTACCCGCTCCAGATGGTGACAGTGAAGACCTTTCATTAAGGACCATGCCTCTTCAAATACAGAATCCGTCATGGTAAGCCTGTGAAAATTGTCAACAGATCCATTTTGAATATGTCTCAAGGACTTTAGTGTCCCCAAACTTATTTTATGGGTTCTGTCCACTGAATTCCAACATTCGCTGCATATGAATCCACCCGCATGGATTTTAAAGATCACATGATCGCTCATCGGTGGCCTTTTACATAGAAGGCACTGATCAAAATCAGGGCCATAGCCTGCCATGGCTAGAAGCAAAGTCTTGAAAAAGAGAGTGGTCTTTCTTGGATGGAGACCATCATTTAGAGATTTAAGATACCATTGAAGGAGTTTAAAAATTTCTTCTTGGGTATCATTCTCCTTTGTCCAGAGATTTACCAGTTCGCAGCATAGACTGGCCATGATAAAGCATTCGACCCTATGTCTTATAACTGGAAAATTATCCATGATTTCAGTAGAGTCGATTCTGTTTAAACCTGTAGTACGTGGCAGGGCTAGAGACAGATCTAGCATAGTGAAGGGCTCAAGTGCATTTACAAAACGCCGTCGACTCCTTTTTGCCCCCTTGGCAATGCCGTGCATTTTCCCTCTAAGCATTGTGTAAAAAGTAATAAGCCGATCAGACTCTCCCAAGTCCTGGCCTGAAAGTACGAATGCAGGACTTTTGAAGATAGCGGGCATATTATTCCTTTATTATTGCTCCAGTATAATGTTCCAGATGCAAGGCAACAAACTTTTGAGTTATTAAGGTATAAGGTACATTAAAATATAAACCTGGCGCACTCGGGACCAATTTAAAAAATTCGATATGGATTTGACTGATTGCATATTATAAACCTAATCAATGGCCTTAGGTGCGGACAGTATACAAAAAATAAATCCTGTACTTTCAAGTCATATGGGACACAAGATTTTACAGATATGAACTGATAATAACTATCTATAAATAAATTTTGTTGGCATTTGTTTATTTGTGTCCAATAGGTATTTCTTTCGATGAAGTGGTTGTGGAAGGCACGAGATTTTGATCCTTTTTGTGTTTTTCATCTGAGGGCCAGAAAAACCAAATTGCCATTACCATCAATAAAAGAATGAGGAAAAACCCTGATGCCGCAATAATTAGTTCTCTATTGAACAAAGAGACTTTATTTACATAATTGAATAACGGCTTATGTGCCGGCTCAGTTGGCTCGTCAGGTCTTTCCTGGGCGGCATATTCCTGGTAACGAAGGATGACGTCTTCAGGAACAAGGCCTATAAATTCAGCATAGCTTTTTATAAAGCCCTTTACGAAAATTTCGGCAGGCAGCTTGTCCCAGCCGTCTGCCTCCATAGCCCTCAACCTGTAAATCGCGATTTTGGTGCCCTCTGCAACCTCCTCCAGAGAAATCTGGCGTAATTCACGTTCCCGCTTGAGGTATTCCCCTAAAGATTCTTTACGCATATCTTCTTGTTCAAAATGTTATAGTGAAAATCAAAGAAGTATGTTGATAATTGACTTTGAACGTAGTTCACTGAGCCACTCTTCAAATCGGGCATTTGTTTGATTTTGATAAAGTTTTTTTCTTACTTCTTTTATTTGAGCCGAACTAAGTTCAGTTTGTCCGCTTTGTACTATTTCCTTTAAACTGAAGATCTGCCAACCCATCTGAGTATCAATTATATCACTAAAATCCCCTGGTTTAAGGTCGATTACGGCCTGCTTTACAGAAAGTGCCATCTCGTTCAAGGTAAAAGCACCCAGGTAACCACCGTCTTTGCCCGATGGAAAGTCCGAATATTGTATCGCAACCTCTTCAAAAACTTTTCCTTCCTTTAATGCATTGTGGGCTTCTTCGATCCTTATCCTGGCTTCCTCTCTGGATTCAGGATTATTCTGTTCAAATGCAACGCCTATGTGCTCTATAATATAGAGTGGCTCATTGGAGCTATTATTAATGGGATGCTCTTTTAGATATTCATTAACCTGTTCATCAGTTATCACTATCTTTGCACTCACCTGTGCATTTATAAGCTCTGCCCTCTCAATTTGTTGTTTTAGCTCCTTCTTGTATTTTTCGAGTGTATGGCCTTCGTATGCAAGTTTTTCTGAAAGCTGCTCTCTTGTTATATGATTGTCTTCACAAATTTGGTCCAGGGCCCTCTCGATCTCCCGTTCACCTACTTTTATACCCAGTTTTTTGATCTCTTCCCTGGCAAGGCGTTCATCGATCAACTCCGGCAGGACCTGGGAAAGGATTTCCTGCCTCGTCGTCTCTATCTCCTCCTTGCTCATTTCCTGATTAATATACTTCCGAAAAAAGGGTTGTGCCCAGTCTTCGAGTTCGGAAAGTGTTATTACATCTCCATTTACAGTGGCGACTATCCTGTCGACCAAGATACCATATGCAGGACACGTCTCAAATGCCATTACAGCCGCCACAACCAAAAAGGTACGGGCAAACATGTTATGTAAAATCATCATTATAGACTCCATTACAGAATATCATATCAAAATTATACCTTTGTAGCCATTTTTACGAGTACTTGCAAGGTCTGTCTAATGCTTGCGAGGCTATCTCCAGCCCCTTCAATAAATTCAGGGGAAATAATCAGTCTGCCATCCGGCAATAGGCTCCAATGACGGTTTTTTTGTACTGTCTCTAAGAGTCCCGCATGATCAGGTGGACCTTCAGGCCCAAAACTCAAGACAATACGTTCTTTATTGTTAGAAAAGCCCCTGTCAAGTCGAATAACATTCAGCAGCCTCAATGTGCGTTTTATCCCCATTACCTTGAGTAGAGAGGCCGTTTCTTCCGGCATCGGGCCAAAGCGGTCTGTGAGTTCCAGGGAAAAATCAGCGTCCTTTTCGCTGTCTTCCAGCCGTGCCATTCTACGATATAGGAGCAGACGCTGTTCCACATCCGGGATATACTCTTCAGGGATAAAGGCAGGTATGCCCAGGTTTACCTCCGGGTCTATTTCGTCCTTTTGAGGAAACCCCTTGAACTCTTCTATAGCTCTCTGGAGTAATTCAAGATAGAGTTCATATCCTACTTCTGCGATACTCCCTGACTGAGAGACTCCAAGTATATTCCCGGCACCTCTTATTTGAAGATCCTGCATCGCAAGGCGGAATCCGCCTCCGGACACAGAGAGTTCCATAATGGCCTTAAGCCTTTTTATGGATTCTTTTCCGATCTGGGAAATCCGGGGGATAATAAGATAGGCATAGGCCTGCTCGCCGGCCCTTCCTACCCTGCCCCTGAGCTGGTACAGATCAGCAAGCCCAAGCTTGTCCGCACGGTTTATGATGGTGGTGTTTGCCGAGGGTATGTCTATACCGGATTCTATTATGGTGGTACACAGAAGACAGTCAATGTCACCCCTTACAAAGCGTATCATGATCTCTTCAAGTTCGGTGGGGTTCATTTGTCCATGTATGACCTCTATCCTGGCATCTGGTGTCAGGCGCTGGATATGCTCCGCCAGCCTGTATAGGCCCTTGATCCGGTTATGAACAAAAAATACCTGGCCGCCGCGACTGACCTCCCGTTCTATAGCCTCTTTTATCAGCGAGTCATCAAATTCGGCCATGAATGTCTTGACAGGTATGCGCTCCCTCGGAGGTGTATTGATTACTGAAAGATCCCGTATCCCCAGAAGAGAGAGCTGAAGAGTCCTTGGGATCGGTGTAGCGGTTAGCGTAAGGCAGTCAACAGTCTGCTTGAGCCTTTTCAGCCGCTCCTTGTGTCTGACCCCAAAACGGTGTTCCTCATCGACGATCAGCAATCCGAGATCTTTGAATTTTACGTCCGGCTGCAGCAGACGATGCGTGCCTATGATAATATCAACCCTGCCCTGACTTATTCCGGCAAGGATCTCTCTCTGTCTTTGTCTGGTCTTCAGCCTGCTGAGGGCCTCTACAGTGACAGGGTATCTCTGAAACCGCTGCATGAATGTCCGCTCATGCTGTTCTGCCAGTAGAGTAGTGGGTACCAGTACGGCTACCTGCTTTCCGTCTTCAACGGCCTTGAATACGGCCCTCATAGCTACTTCTGTCTTGCCATAGCCCACGTCTCCGCATATCAGTCGATCCATGGGTCTGGGTTCCTGCATGTCGGAAAGCACCTCTTCTATGGAGGCGGCCTGGTCTCTGGTTTCTTCATAAGGAAATGAGGCCTCAAACTGCCGGAACATGGCATCAGGCGCTGAAAACTCAAAGCCCTTGCTCACTTTTCTTGATGCATAGAGGTCAACCAGTTCGTGGGCGATTTTATATATGTCTCTCTTGACCTTCTTTTTCGTGAGTTGCCAGCTTGAGCTTCCCAACCTGTCAAGTCTTAAAGCACGACCCTCTATCCCGATGTATTTCTGCACAAGTCCCAGTCGGTCTACCGGCAGATAGAGTTTATCACCACCGCGGTATTCAAGGAAAAGGAATTCCCCCGGAACCCCACCGGTCTCGATCATGACAAGGCCCTTATAGAGCCCTACACCATGGTCCCTGTGTACGATCGGTTGGCCGGGCCTCAGATCCTCAAAGGTGAGATCACTTACTTTTGTTGCCTTCTCCCTTCCCGAGCCCCTGGTCCGTCTTGTCCGTGAGCCCAAAAACTCTTCTTCTGTAATAATTATGTAGGCCTCACCAGGAAGGACAAACCCTGAAGAAAGTTCTCCGGTACAGATATTAAGGCCGGATTCGACCGGATCACTGGTCAAAGGGGCTGAGGGCATGGTGAGTCCGACCTCATCGCTGACAATCTCATGATAACTCAGGAGTTCCACCATCCTTCGACCCTGCCTTCGGCCAGGCACTACCAGGACAATCCTTTCTCCCGCCTCAATCCAGTCTTTGAGCCGATCAAGCGCCGGCCCGACAAGATCGATTCCCTTCTTTGCGCCTCCGGGTATCAAGGTCAGATCAGGCTTGCTCGATTCTATCTCCAGATCCTGGATTTTTGGACGTGTCAGATCGATAGAAAACACTTTGTATTTGGTGATTTCCCGACGTGGTGAAGTGGTGTTTGAAGATTTAAGTAACGATCCATACAAGTTAATGTCCTGAAACAGCCAGCACGTATGATCATTGATGCGTTTCGCAAGCTGCTCCGGGTCAAAGACAAGAGAATCCAGGGGAGAAAAAACCCTATGTTCGCTCAAGGCCGTTTCGTATGTCTGTTCAGCACCTTTCCGGTAGTTTTCCAGCGCCCGATCAACCTCTTCAGGCCTGTCAATCAATATAGGGGTATGTTGATGAATATAATCCAGAACAGAGGCGGGTTTTGGATAAAAAAGCGGCAGCAGCGCCTCATGCCCCTCCACCAGCCTTCTGGCCTCCAGCTGTTGCAGGATTTCATGTACCCTCCGGGCAGGCAATCTATACTCAGCCGCTCGTTCAACCAGTTTTTCATGGATAGCCTCATACATGGTTTGAGAAAATATGAGTTCATGACACGGAAGTAAAACCAGTTCATTCAGATCTTCAGCCGAGCGTTGCGTAAGCGGATCAAAAAAGCGCATCTCTTCCACAAAGTCGCCGAAAAAGTCTATTCGTACAGGACGAATTGTTAAAGGCGAAAAGATGTCAAGCAGGCTGCCCCTTATGCTGAACTCCCCTCTGGACCTGACTATAGCGCAGCTTTCATAGCCTGAGTCAATAAGCCACTTGAGCAGTTTTTCCCGGTCAACCTCTTCTCCTCTTTGGAGATACTCCACATGGTTTAAAAGGACTTCAGGAGGTATTGTAAGTTCCACAAGGGCCTGCACCGGAGCAACCGCTACGGCAGGACCCTCTTCGGTGGCCAGGCGGTAGAGTGTCGAAATTCTTTGAGATATTGTGTCGGTTGAGGGAAGCAGGGGCACGAAAGGAAGCGAGTCATGGCAAGGATACAATAGAACAGGAAAATCCGAGAAAAAGGAAAGGTCTGATACTATCTGTTCCGCCTCTTTCTGAAGGGAAGTGACCCAGAGTACAGAATGATTGACAGATTTGAGAAGTCTGGCAATCAGCCAGGCCGATGAAGTGCCTCGAAGACCGGTTAAGGCCAAAACACTCTTCGGTTCTTCGATAGACTCTCTGAGTTTTAAAAGGACTTGTTCAGTATTCATTCGGAGTTTATTGCCATATTTAGACTGTCGGTCAAACAGTCAGTATTACCTGTTTAACATTCAATTGAAAACATAAATTGTTCCAGATCAAGTCAACAGATCAGGTATTTTATTATTCAGACAGGATGAACAGAGTCGGTAGGGTTGTATGGGAATATTAAATTTCCAAGGACTTGACCGAGTATTTCGTCAACATATAGATCGTTGAATTGACAAATATTTAATCTCAGATTTTTCCATCTTCAGAAAAACTATAATAGCCCTTGCCGGTAAATATGATGTGATCTAACAGGCAGATCCCCAGGATTTCTCCGGCAGATTTCAATTGTCTGGTTACCTGCATGTCTTCTTTACTCGGCTTCAGGCAGCCTGAAGGATGGTTGTGTGCCACTATGATTGCTGTCGCCCGGTCAGTTATCGGGTCGGCAAAGACCTCTCTGGGATGTACCTGGGTCCTGTTGACAAGGCCTACGGATACAACTCGGCTCGCAATGACTTCATTGGCACCGTTCAGGGATATACAGAGAAAATGCTCCTGTTTACGATCTGCATAATGTCTGATTACAGGAAGCACCGCAGGCGGAGAGGATATCCTTAATCCTTCAGGCCGAATACGGCGTCGCGCAAATTCCAGGGCCGCCGCAATAAGTGTAGCCTTGGCCGGACCTACCCCCTCAATGGCCTGGAGTTCCTTCAAGTCCGGCCTTGAACCGTCGACATCCAAGGTCTTTACTACCCTTTTGGCTATATACAAGACATCATGTCTTACAGTCCCCTTGCCCAAAAGAATGGCCATCAACTCAAGGTCTGATAATGCTTCAGCACCTTTCTGTTGAAGCCTTTCACGTGGGCGGTCTGATTCAGGAATGTCAGATATCTTTTTCATAATATTCTGAAGATGTAAATAATGTATTTTTCGGCTGTTTTTTTAAGGGACTTCAAAATGGGGGCCATTCAATTTCAGGTATGTCTCACTTGCTCGATATACTATCAGGTTTAATGCATCCATTAAAACAAATACTCTCAAGTTATGGAGAAACAGGTAAAATACCCAATAAACAGGTATCAAAACATGCTTAATACGCATATATCCATGGTGTAAAAATTCAATAGTATGATTAATAATCGTGTCAGTTTATCCAAGCAAATTTTATGTTATTATATAAGTTTGAATCCACCTCTTCGAGTATCAAGATGTCAAAAATAAAGAGCATTAAGACAGATACCCCTTAAGATCAAATCAAAGTTATCTCTCTGGTGGTTGATTTTTTAAAACAATGAGTTTTTGGCCCTGGCAAAAAAAGAAGAAGGACCCTCAGGCATTAATAAAAAAGAGCAAGGGGCAGGTCCTGCCCTCCATGCCTGAGGCCAAGCCCGAAGCCATCACTCACTGGCAAAAAGAGCAGTTCCTGAAGGAATTCAATGACCGTGAAGAATTCTTCTTTTTAGAACTGGCCGAAAGGAGTATTTCAAAAGGCTATCCTGTATGTCGCGATTTATATTTTTTCTGTTATTTCAGCACACTCAGATTCCGGTTTCTTTCTCAAGCTGGACGCGATGCCCGGTTCAGTTATGTCTATGCCTGGGGATTAAAGGATCTGAATGATCAAATCTGTTTTTACGAGAAAAAACTGGAAAAATGGAAAAAAGAGATACATTGATCTCCAAACGGCTCTTCCGACCAAAGCGGCTCACAAACAGTTTGGGTCTGTATTATTTAAGGGATTTAACTATCAAGCCCCTTTGGAAATAAATTGCTAAACCCTAAATTATCATGGCTTTCCTTTTTTTAAATCCGCAATCCAGCCTTGGTATTGATGAGGGGTAAGCAAATCAAAGCTGTAACACTGTTTGGCATCTGCCCGATATTGGGCGTCGATGTCTGCTAAGGGCGTTCGGCTTAACTTCTTGTTCACCCTTTCAAAATGCGCTTTTGCGTATCCCTCTTTTGCCGGGGTTGCTTCGTGCTGCTCTTCATCCGACTTGATCTCCACCACCTTGATCAGCGTTTCTATACCTTCATTCTGGAGTTCTTTCAGTTCCTCCAGATGTTCATCCTTTTCCTCGATCTCAAGCCTTGAAATATAATCATCAAGATCAATCTTTATAAAGAAATCGGGATTGAAACTGCGCCTGACCCTGTCCTTCCCGCCTTTCCAATATTCATACTGAATGCTGTAGAAATTTTTGTCTGGTGACTTTATCCAGGAATCTATGTAATCTGAATTGTCTATCAACTGGAAAACAAACTCTTTTTCCGGCGAATGGGAGACCAGAACGATATTTTGAGGCGATTTCAGCTTTGATGTATTTACTACGTAAGGGGGCCTTGTATCACCCCTTACAAATGGACGGATAATTTCATCTTTACGTTCCACAAAATCTTCGGCCTTAAAAAGGGAAAGCTGCGGCCCGTCTTCCGGACGCCTTCTCAACTCATTAATATAGTCCAGTACAAATCTGTTTGTTCCCCCCACCTCGGTTTCATAATCCTCGCTCAAAAATGCGGATCTGTCCCTTTCAAGTTCGCTCACACGGATACCTGACCTGTCCATTCGAAAAGTAGTAATGGGATCTATGTCCCCTTCAATATTTTCAAAGACCCGTTTCTTTTTCCCCGGTGGCAGGAACTGGCTAAAATAGATATCGATCTGTTTTCTATTATCTTTCGAGAGCTTGTTTCCAGTGATTCCGGCATTTTTCATTGCTTCAAGCATAACTTGCCTGATTTCATCTTCTTCAGGATAACGGTTGTCCACAACCACGCTTCCGAAATCAAAATGCAATGCCTCAAAGGTCCTCAGGCTAAAACGCTTATAAATATCATACACAATTTCATCAACCGTATAAAAATCCCTTGCCAGCTCATAACGCCTTTCATCTTTGGTCCTTATGACCTTAACACCAAGTTTTTCCTCAAATGGGGTTAATGCCAGTTTGCCCGGCGGTTTTGCTTCAAGACTGCGGCCTGCCTTTTCAAAACGAGTGCTCGGGATATAATTGAGGTTGAAGAGAGTAAAATTGTGTGTGCCTCGCCCCTGTTCCCTGTCAATCAGCGCCGAAGAGGTGAGATACATATCGCTCTCGGTAACCGAGTCAACCAGTTCCTTGATGTGATCTGCGAATTTGTCGTGATTTGTAACAGTCAGAACAGGATAGGTTTGCTGTATAAGTTCATTAGGAACTTCACGGGGTATGCGCATCCCCCTGCCCAGCACCTGAGAGATAAGAAGCTTGGAATTAAAAACCCTCTCTTCCATTGGAACAATCTGAAAGACATTATCCACGTCCCAGCCTTCGGAAAGCTTGTTCACCGCATAAACGAATTCCACGCTTCCACCCGGTCTTACCGGATCTGTCTTTTCGATATTATCAAGCTCCTGCTTGTATTCCGACTCGGAAACCCTGCTTATAACGCAGATAACTTTTTTGCGTAACCTGTCTACGATCTCCGAATCCGTTCCCTTCGCGCCGTTGTGTTTCCTCTCATATCCAGACAGAAATCTGATGAATTCCTCATTTCTTTTTTGGGCATTTTTTTGGTTGGGGCAGATAAAAATCGTGATCGGCTTTACTCTCCTTTTGCCGAAGAAATTCCTGTAGGCATACTTCTCACGATTTTCCAGATGATTTTTCAGCACCATTTCAAAGCGCTGATCAATCGTAAGTCTTGAGTCACCTTCATCGGTCTCGGTACGGATAATCGAATTGATCTTTTTTATATATCTCTCTTCGGTTGCATCCTTGATGGAATAATTGTAAATGATATCAGCGAAATATTCGTTCTGGTTATAGGGTGTGCCGGTAAAGCCGATGTGCCTGGTGATTTTGCCGTTTTCACGCAAAAATCGCATCCATAGCCGCTCATCTCTTACCTCTCCCTTGCCTTCCTGTCCCTTTTCTTTATCGAGCACGAGACGATTGTCTGCATATTTCAAATGGGAATAGGCATGATGTATCTCATCTCCAAGGACAAGGACTTCATCGGTATTTTTGAATAATGTATCGTTGATACCTCCAAAGGTGTAAACAGCATTGATGTTTTCAATCACAATGGAGTCATCTTCTATCGAGTCATTGTCAGTCAGAAGATTGATCGCTTTACCCCTGTATTTCGTCGGGAGTTTGTCACTAAATTCCTTTCTGTTCATCAAGTCCCTGAATTTTTCGCGAAGGCCCTGTTCGATAATGGTGGAAGCCGGACCGAGTACCAAAACTCTCTTTGTAAGCCCCATGACAAGGGAAAGCCAGGCGATGGCAAATATTACATATGATTTACCGGTCCCTGTGGCCATATGCACGACCCCGGAGAGTCGATCCGGAAGGGGCAGATTGTAGTAAAAATTTGTTTCAGTCCCAAACCGTTGTTGAATCTGTAGCTTCTTTTGATAGTTCTCATTTCCAAGTTCTGTAATGCTTTTGTACCCGCCACCCCACAAATAGATCATGACCTGCTTAATAGCATCGTATTGGTAGTCACGTGATCCGACCAGCTCACGGACATATTCCTCGATATTCGCAAAATTGAACTTGTTGTAATTACACTTGCGTACATTTATATCCAGCGTGTGGTCAGACAGGTTCAGCCTCTTGATTGCCTTCTGTCTTTTAGGTTTCTTTGCCATTTTACTTTTGGCTCTTTAACATTCCTGTCATCTCTTTTATGAATGCTTCGCTTTCCTCAACGATCTCTCTGACCTGTTCAGGATCAAATTTTACCAATGGTCGATAATCCACCTTGTGTCGATTATCAAAAAGCCAATCGTAGTATTTTCCCCATGACCTATCGATTTTACCGGTTCGAATAAAATCCCTATGGAGCATGGATCGTACTTCTTTGTGTTTTTTGAACGTCTTTCCCTCATTTAAAAGCACCGAAGAGAAGACATGGAAGCAGGCAAAATATGCGTCTCGAACTGCATTCTGATATCTGCCCGATTTAAGGTTATCCCGTGCTGACGCAAGGTCTTCTCCGGCCTTTTCCATCCAATAGTCGATGATGATTTGTTGACTCATAAAACGACAGCCCCATCTCGTGAGATTTCCTGGTAAACAGGAAACTCCTTGAATATACCATTCTCCCACTCAGCAACGAATGTGAATAACGGGCTGAAGATAACATCATATTTCATGCCAATATCGAATAGGGCACCAACGATGGCTTTTTCCTCTTTCCAATGCAACAACCGGGAGGTAACCACAAGCAGATCGATATCCGAATGCTCGTCATAATCCCCGCGGGCCTTTGACCCAAACAGAATAACTTTGGTTATGGGAAATTCACTTTTCAGCATCCTAATGGCTGCCTCGATGGCATCGCTTTCATTTTTCATCAACGAGGTACTTTCAAACGATTTCATGATAATTCCTTTCAAAAAGCGAACGAACCTTCTAACTTCAGCCTATCCACCTATGTATTGCCAATTATAAAAGGTTTGCTTTCATTGCCGTGTTTATCAATTGCAATAACTGCGACGCTTTCTGTCAAACCTTCCAATTTGATCTCGCCATTTTCAGAAATATCTCTTGCAAATACGGTCCTGTCCATGTCAAAAATTTCACCGTCATAATCAATATCCACGAGAAGCATGGCAAGCCCGTCCAGGCCTTTTAATCGCTCCCCCTGTTTATCCAGAATACTTGTCTCAAACCGGGTGATCTTCAAGCCCTCTTCTGTCTTTTCGGTCTCGATTTCCACATTGTCATTGAAATAGAACCCTGTCGAATTGATAAGGTTATTGACATTTTCCTGGGCGCTTGGCTGCTCCTGTATCTGAAAATTCCGGGATACATCTTCCAGAATCTTGTACGGAAACTTAAGCATCTTAAAATACAAATCATCACCGCCGCTGTTCTTCATAGCCATATCGCCAATCAGGGTGCAGGTCTCCGGTGTAATGATATAGTAATTTCCCTTTAATTTGCCGCCGGACTGCAAAATGATTCCCTTGAGATAGTCCGCATCAATCCTGATGTTTTTCAGATATTCATCATCCCACACAGGGTAGACTTCCACCGGATCGCCGTCCTTTTCGCCAAAGATATTGATAAGCCTGTATTTGCCCGATAAATCCTTTTCGTCCCGGCTGATCTGAAAAAGCCCCAACACAAAATCGACATAGGCATCCCTGTTTTCCCGGAGCTTCATAATACGGGAAAAATCATAAGCGCCCGTAGAAACCACACAGAATGGTTTTGGGGGGTTGTCGTATTTCTGGTTTTTCTTTACCTCTTTACCAAGGGCTTTTGACTCCCCAATCCTGAGCATCCTCTTCTGCATGGTGTAGATCGCATGCTTGCCGAAATCGCATACAATCCAACGCCTGCCGAGTTTTTCCGCCACGGCTGCGGTGGTGCCTGAACCGGCGAATACGTCCATGACGAGGTCACCGGGGTTGGAAGAGCAATTAATTATCCTTCGAAGCAGTTCTTCTGGTTTTTGTGTTACGTATCCAATATTTTCATGTGTTGCTTATTGTATCGCAGATATTTCCCACACATCTCTTACAATTGCATCACGGTATTGTCGTCCCTCTTCGTCAATTTTAAAATCATCTTTAGAAAAACCATATTTATGTTGCATATATGATCTTTCGGTTTCGTAGTTAAAAATCCAGTTATTAGTTTTGGAATAAAACAGTATGGTGTCATGTTTTCTTGAATATCTTCTTTTTGTAGCGCCTTGAGTTTTGTAAGCCCAATTTATTTCATTTTGAAAATTAGGTTTTCCAAAAACCTCATCCATAATTATCTTTACATAATGACTCATCTTTTGGTCCAAATGCACATAAATGCTTCCATCGTTTGCCAAAATTTCCCTTATATAAATCAACCTCTCTCTCAATCCCTCAATAAATTCGGCTGAATCGACTTTATCTGAATAGCTTTTTTCGTCTCCCGAAGATCTAAAATCACTCTTTGTCGCAAACGGCGGATCAATGTAAATCAGCTTCACCTTGCCCTTGACCTTATCCTTAATCAAGGGATCAGCATTCTGATAGCAGGTCTTTAGGAATTGCAGATTATCCCCCTGCACAATCAAGTTCTGCCAATTATTATCAGTACCATCCTTTGCTCTTTCAAAGAGATCAAGCTGGGTTTCACCCGTCAGACTGCCGCTTTTAAAACATCTTTCAACCTGGAGTGGTGATCCGGTATCCGTTGGAGAACCCTGGTTCAGGATAGCAGCCTCACTTCTTTTTCCGGCATATTCAAGGGTGACGATCTTTGCTCTATCCAATTTTGCCACATCGAATTTCTCGGCAAGTCCTGGAAAAAGTTTTGTCATCAGCTCCGAGGGCGGTTCGGTATTGTTGTTCAGCGCCTCAATGATGGATGTCTTTTCTTCATCTGTAAGGTCGGGCTTTGCCATGAAATACTCCTGGATTCTGAACGATTATGGGCTATCGTTTAATGAAGGGCACTGCTGTAAACTGAGATTACAATATTCGCCGCGTGAAGTTTTAGCATTTGAAAACTGCGCATCCACTTTTAGCTCCCATATTTTGTTGTTACTATTATATTCTGCAAATCTATAATTTGAATTGGTAGTTTCTTATCTTCGATTGCTTTTTTTCTTTCGTTGCTAAGCGTAGAGGCTGAGATATAGAGGTTATCTCTTGCCCGGCTTATCCCCACATATGCAATCCGTCGCGACTATCAATCTAAATCATTCTGCGAGCCCTTTGTAAGCCCATTATTAGCCCTTTGACCGTGCAGTGCGTATTTTATAACATCCTTATTCCACTATGTATTATGTGATGTACTTTTCGTCATTGGTCAATTAAGGCATTTGATAGGCTCCCTTATTTCTGGAAACAGCCCCCTGTTGAGTCCTTCCCGTTGCTTGAAGAAGAATGGCGTTCTCCCAGCCATGCACTGATAGTGTAAACTTATCAGACATAGAGAGTTATTTTTTAACCTTGTATTTGGTGTTTTTCCCGGAACCTGTTTTTTCCACGCTCCCTAAATCTATAAGCTCTTTAAGCCTTTTTATGGCCGTATTTTGATGAATATCCATCTCCTTTGATATCTCGGAAGAAGACAAAGATCCTTTTGATCTAAGTGTCTGATATATTTCTTCCAAATGGAATGTCATTTGCTGCTTTGTCCTGAGAGTAACACAAAAATATTGGCCTTTTTCCTCGAACTCCGGCCTTGGATTGCCTGAATTCTTCATTTCCTGAATCATTCTTGAAATTCCGCTTCCAAGCTCTTCCATAAAGCCGGCCCCGCGAAAAATGCAGGCAAGGCTTCTGTTTCTTATTTCTGAAATACCCTGGCCCAACAGATCAATGCTTAAAGCGCCGGGAAGCACACCAGGACTTGTTATTTTGCAACGATCACTAAAGATATCCACTTGCACGGAGGCGCCTTTCAAACTATAATCTCTATGTACAATCGCATTGATGACAGCCTCCCTTATAGCAAATGCCGGCAATACCGGAATCCTCTCACTTTTTGCACCCACAAGTTTTTGGGTCTTCGGAATCTCTGATATGGTATAATTAATAATACTATCTATTTTCAGACCGAGAGGCGGTTCAAAGAATTGTGAAGACAGTATTTCCGTTCTGTCAATTCCTTTATATCTGGTAACCTTAATTTTCGAATAGTCAACTTCCCTTAATTCCGGCAGATTTTCTTTGCCAAAAAGAACCACTCCAAGAAAACTTGGAAAGATGTCCCCATTGTTTTTTCTTAATATCACGTAATGAAAAAAGTGATTAAGCAACGGCTTCTTAATCCCAAGAAGCCTCTTGAAAAAAACATGTAATGCCTCTTTATCTAAAGCATCTTTACCACACTGAAAAAATATTTGATCAAGGTAACTAATGCCGTAAGCCTGACGTTTCAACTCCTCGATGGCGGGAAAATCGGCCTGTCTATTGGTTGACCCGATACGGATATAAGCGCCCTTTTCCAGGCCCTTTGAAGCAAGATAATAGGGCTTTTGCTGGCCAGGAAGAATCTGGATACTTAGGAGCTGTCTGTTTTTCAGATTAATGGTCTGTATATACGGGGAAATTGACGGCCGGATACTATCATGAATAGTATTTGAAATCTTTTCTTCCAACTCAAAAGGGTTCTCTATCCCTACTATATCTCTGCTTTTATCATCTACCCCAAGAATTAACTCCCCTCCAGCTCCATTCGCAAAAGCGACAATGGATTTTAACCACTTCGCCTTGGGTGGCAGGGATCTTTTCAACTCCAATTTACGATTTTCAGGCTGTCTTACTTTGTCAAGTATATTCATTCTTCCTCACATTGAACACACTTTCTCACATTCTCTCACAGTGAGAATCAGAAGATTTGTGAGTAATTTTTCTTGTTAATCCTTTCAACTTTTTTAAGCGTACAGAATTATGGAAATCAACGGATTACCGTCCAGGATCTTTTGCCTTTTGCACGACGACCAGATTTTGCCACCAGGAAATTTCTCCAACAAGTTGTTGGAGAAATGGTCTCAATCTGTATCATTCAACTGCAAACGTTTTTCTTAAAAATCTGTCCAGCACATCCCCTTTTGTCTCGCCTTCCTGCTCGGGTTGCAGGTTGAACTTGTTCAGCCGCAAAAAGCGGCAGCCGTAGCTTTCCAGCTCTATCTGCCGGCTGATATCATAATCAAGGTACTCCTGAGAAAAATTATGTTTTGTCACGATATCAGGATTTTTTGTGTGATATTCCACACCGTCATATTCCAGGATCAGGGTCTGCTCTTTACCGCCTTTTGAAAATGTCATGAGAAAATCAACCCGGTATTTTGGTATCTGTCTGGCGTATTCGGCCCTGATGTATTCTCCGATCTTGAACTGGGGAATTATTTTGACATGCTCTCGGTGAGTTTTCACAAAGTTAGTGCTGATCAGAAGGTTATATAGGTCTTTTTCTGCTGGTGATTCAAAGATATTCGGGTCTTCAATAAAAAAATCATTCTTTCTGTTTTCATTAAGGACCTTATCATAATGCCTTATGGCATCGCCAAGCCGGGTTTTGTTGTATTCATTAACCGGCATGCTGTGGACAAAAACCATCGTGTCCTTGGCGCGGCTGAACCCAACATTGAGCCGCTGCATCTTTAAGCTCCTGATATTATCCGCCGTGCCGTCAATTACCGGATAAATGTTACTTAAATAGGCGTTGCCGTATTTGTTGTCTTCTACAAAGGAGTAATATACGAGATCACGTTCTTCACCCTGCACATCCCCTACAAACCAAACGGCCAGATCATGGTTCTTTTTCAGTTCGGTTATATTGAGTTTTTCGCTCAATGCCTGCTCCATTCTTGCCTGCTGTTCACGGAAAGAGGTGATAATGCCCACACTTCCCTTAAAGCCGTTTTTAATCCTTGATTTCAAATCATGGATAATGGCATCGATTTCATCAAGGTTCACATTACTGCCTGAATTGCCTCTGGTTTCCACTGGGATAAACTGCAAGACCTCTCCAATCGGTTTGGTGCGGATGCGGTTGACATTGAGATCCAGTTGAGCAGGCTTATAGAAAAACTCATTTGAATAATCAATGATTTCAGGAAAACTCCGGTAATGCTCACGGAGGGAAGTTGTGTAATTTGCAATGGCCTTGGCAAAACTTAAGGTTGACGTCCGGATGTTGAAGGTTTTGAGCCATAGGATCGTGCCCGAGTTATCCTGTAAGGGCCCCAATACCTGTTCAACTTCCTGCTCATCTTCTTTTATCTCTTTGGAAACTTCCTGAATCAGTTCATTTTTCGCCTGATCTGTTGTCGATACATTGTAATCCTCCTGATATGAATTAATTATATTCCTGAAATAAGCGTCTGAATATTTTGAGTTCACGTTAATTGCGCCAACCGCGCCGTACTGGTATTCGTCGCCAAAAACAACGACCTGCTTTGCCCGCAGAATAAGGGAGATTGACTCGGCTATTGAGACCTGTGACGCCTCATCAATCACAAGAACATCAATCAGGTCCTGGTCCATGGGGAAGTGCCTGGATATCATGTCCGGTTCGGCAATAATAGCGGCTACGTTTTCCAGAAACACCCGGGCCTGTTTGCCCGTCAGCCTGGTTCCCCCGTTAAAAGAGACCTTGATTCTGGCAACATCTGCCAGGAAATTGTTGAGGTTCTTCAACCTGAGGTCGTTCTGATACTCAACCTGTTTCTGCCTGAGCATATAAAAGGCACCGAGATCTTCTCTGTTTAATGTATCAAGGGTCGATGTTTTAGAAAGCGTATAGTGCAGTTGGATCCATTTCCAGATATCAGCCTCAGTATAAGTAAGATTACTGAGTCGGGACAAAGTACTCAGATCTCCGCTTGAAATTCTGAGTTTGGCAAGGATTGATCCATATTTTTGGAATAGCGCATCGACAGAGCTGCAAAGTTCTGCATCCACCTTTTGAAGAGCATCTCTTAATCCGTTAAGAGTATTGTAGACCTCGGAAATACTCTTTTCTTTGTCTCCGCTGACTTCACGGTATTCACTGATGATATCCCTGTGCTTCTTCAAATAAATGGCGGTTCGAAGCTTGGGGATTCCCTCAGACATCATATCCAAGGTGAGTTCGTTTGGCGGAATATTTGATAAACGCGCGACTTCTTCAATAATCCGGGCGTGTTCAAGGCTTCTCAAAGATCTGATCAACTGTTCCTGTTCTTTTTTGTCAGGTGATTTCCCTATCAGCCTTTTGAAGAATGCGCCGGGTATATCGCCGGCATGGAGAAAGGAAATAGCCACATCTTTTTTGAACGATTTTGCGACTTTTTCAAGTAGATTGACAAAAGACTCGGGAATTTCAGTCAGGCTTGTCTCAAAGTCAAAATCCTCCCCGGAATGAAGATTGATTTCCTCGCAGGCATTAAGAAACTTCGGAACATCTTTCCGTCGTTTTAAAAGAAAACGAAAAGCGGGTTGACTGATATCCTTGAAACTATCTATGTTTTCATCTTCTGCAAAATCCTGTATCTTTTTAAAATCAATTATGGCCGATTCGTCGACTTTGGGAAGTGCAAGATCATGTTCTGAAAACTCGCCGGAACCAACAAGACTATTTTGTGTCTGCTCAAATTCAAACAGACTATAAATAGTTTCCCGGTATTTATCGGATGAAGAAAGCTGTCTCTCAATTTTCCCGATAACATCCCTTCTTGACGCCTTTTCGTCTTTTTCGGCAGCCTGTTCGTTATAGTTATTGGCGCGGTCACCCGCGGCGTTTATAACCGCATTTTGAAGGGAATTCTCAAGGCTGTTTATTGATTTACCGTTTTTGGACAATCTGATAATCGATGGTTTCGCCCTGGGGTGAAGGTTGCGAAACTTGGCTGTAAGTATCCTGTCGATCACATCAATGGCCTGCTTTTTATGGGATGTTATAACAACGGATTTTCTTCCCTGGTTGGCCCAATAGGTAATGGCTGCAATCGTGTGAGATTTACCTGTTCCGGGCGGACCATCAACAACAATTATTTTGTTTTTGGAATTATCAAGGGCAAGCAGAATCCTCTTTTGGGAAATATTCAGATTTAATGGATTATCGGAAATGTATCTGCTGGAGCTCTTGATAGGATATCTCTTTTTGAATTCCTTATCCACTGTATCCTGGGTATTTTCAACGTTTCCGTCAACATAATCTGATATAAAATCAACGAATTTGCTCTTGCCCCCTGATTCAAGGTGCGTCATAATTTCGGAATAATCCAGCAGCTTCTTGTTCTCGTTTTGGACAACCTGAAATCCAACGCGACATTTAATGTCAGGATAAATTTCTTTTGGCGCCTTGATTGGTCTGAAATGCGGTTCAAGCACAAAAGACTCATTCCAGCCATACTGAGATTGTAAAAAGACCTCTATTCCACTGAGGTTAGAACCAGCATTTTTAAGTATTGAAGATCTTGAGGTGGTCAGAACTGAAGGGAATTTGAAATAATTTACCGCCGGTGTATTGATCAGTAAAAGATCCCTGGAAAATGAAACCGTAACTTCTTCGTTGCCCGGGACCAGAGTAACCTCTATAAAATATATGGGGTACCCTTCAATAGTGTTGTCATCAGTTTGCCTGTTCAGTTCGTGAAAGAACAGATAGGTTGTTCCGACAGTGTTGTATCTCGAGTATTTCTGAATACTGGTGAACAAGTCATATAAGACTATGTCTTCAATGATTTCCTTGAAATACTTTTTGACACTGTCAAAATATTTTTCCTCGGTTCGATTATCGCGCGCAATAACCTGAAGTGCATCAAAGTGTTTTTTCAGGTAATTGGCAGAGTTGAAAGTTGAATGAGGAACGTGATCAATTCCCAGGTCCTGTTTCAGGCGATCGATCTTCTTTTCTTGTAATTCTAAAAGAATAAGCTCAATCTGCTTTCTAAGGGCAAGGTTATATTTCCGGCAACCATCAGGGAATGCCTGTTCGTTATATTTCTTGATCTCATTTTTGGAAAGGTCAGAATCTTTGTCAGGCCTTAGTCCTTTTTCAGTGGCCACGAGTGCCGCAGTATTTCGTTCAGCTCTTTTTGCCCACTCTTGTTCGACGCACGTTTTGAGATAATCTAAACAAAACTTGCCGGAAAGGGCCTTGTCAATCTCCAATAGAACCTCATCTCCGGACAGCGCAAGAATGTGCTCATTAGCTTTTACGATAAGAGGCGTTTTATCTCCGGCCTTTATTCTTTGTAAAAGAGTATATTGGAAGTCCTGGAATATTGCTAAATCGAGCGTCAGCTCATTGTTTGTCCATCGATAATTTATAAGTGTCCTGAAATTGAACTTTGTCTCGGTAAATGCAGCAAAATAATTGAGTATGCTGGTGGAGAGTTTGCTTGCGCTTTTTCTGTTCTTTGCTGTCATGATGAAGCCTTTTTACACAAACAAAACTAATAAATCGAGAATCTTAGGCCTGCATCCAGAAAAACCTGTTTCGGCGTCTTAGGCAAGGCAAATTTCCTGCCCTATATAATTTATGTTAACCGCAAACACACTCATATTAATATAAGATTGAGGGACATCGTCAATTTATTCAACTAAATTTTATATCCCATATATGTTGAGACAAGACCGATTGAACCTGACTGGTATCCTCTAATATTATGTCATGTCATGCGGAATTGGGCCAGGGCCAGTTTTTATAAAAAGGGAGATTGAATGCGAAAGCCACAGAAAGGTAGTGCCGGTGATGTTGTATGAATTCTATGTCCCCCATTACATTCCAGATTCCCTGTGGTACGGGGATATAGGCTTAATTCTTGCTAAAATGTTTCATTCATAATACACGTATATTACGTGAATATTCTAAAGGAGTCAGAGGATGAAACAGAATATAACGCTCAGTCTCGATAAAGATTTAATTCAAAAGGCAAGGGTTATTTCTGCGAGAAGACACTCCTCGGTCAGCAAGATACTCAGTCAGGAATTGCAGAGAATTCTAGAATCCACTGAAAAGCATGAAATTGCCAGAAAGAGGGCGATTTCTGATCTGCGGACCGGATACCGTCTTGGAGGCATAATCACCGCATCGAGAAAAGAACTTCATGAAAGATAGAATTTTTGTTAATACAAATATTGGGATGCGCTTATCATAGCAGCGGCCTGTCGGGCAAAAGTATACAAAATCCTCACCGAAGATTTGAACCATGGCCAGGAGATAGAAGGAATTCTTATCGAAAGCCCTTTCGTCATTTAAAAATTTCGGATTTCAGGATCTTCAGGATTTAGCTCGTATCTTTCCTTCCTGTTCTCCTCTTTTAACCCTGTGCTTTTAGACCTGCGGGGGCAGTTCATAGTAGACCCATATATTGAATAAACTCGGACAAAAACCGATAAGCTTGTAAGTGGCCCTTCGATGTCTTATTTTAACGATAGTGGTCATATCCGGTATTTTTCCAGTAGTCGAAAACCTATCCGGATATACCTTAACATACTGAATAAGGAATAAAAAATGACAGAAATTCTGATTATTATTGCTCTTATAGGTATATGGTACCTGTTGCAGGTCCACATACTGCCCAAACTTGGAATATCCACCTGAATGCGGGAATCCTGTCAGGTGACGGGAAAAAAGGACAAAGGCACGCAAACAGAAAGACCGAACGAAGAAGGATGAAGGTTGTGACCTGATCAGCTGCCACCAATTCGGGTCGGGTCGGAACAATCTTTATTTATGAAAGGCAGTGTTTTTACTCACGTGACACCGAATGTCTTAAGATAGTTTCTGAATTGTCTTTTGCTCAAATTCGAGAACCGATCTAATATCGTCATGAATTCCAGACCCGGTACCAATGCCCTGATCACCGGTATATCCAGGTCCTTTCTTGTCAGATCCACATAGATAGGTTTATGGCCGTTCGATAACAGCAGTCTCTCCAAGGCATCCAGATCACTATTTACATCCCCTGATGAATAATCAGGGAGGTCCTCGAATTTTATGGTCCTTTGTCCTGCCGGAGGGGGATTTGATCTGACAAAATAAGGATATGCCAGCTCGGTCAATGCGGATACCGCTGCGGTCTTTCCACTCAGGTCGGCTGCACAGCCCCTTACGAATTCATCTCCAGTCTGGATAAAGGCCTTATAGCAAGGTATTCCAAGATCAGTAGTCAGATCCAGAAACTGGACATGGCGACCTGTTTCCCGACACCTGTTCAGGAGATGGGCTACCGTGGGATCCTCCGCCTTCAGAGTGAAACACCGCTCTGGAGAGTAAAGACCAACTCTCTCGGCATCTCTTTCTATGTATTCCATCAGGCCATGCAACCTGGCCTCTTCTTCAGTATTACCGGCAGCAAGGCCGTTTGATGATACCCCGCTGGTCAGAGACACTTCATCGAGGTTACAGAACAAAAATACGAACTGGGCGGGCAGATATATCTCGGTATCCTTTTCTGAGCCAGTTTCCCTGCCTGCTATCCAGTACAACACCTGGTCCTCGTAAGGGACTTCAAGATTCATGGTATTCGGATCCAGTACAGAAAGCCCCTGCCTTACTA
>JAGYNZ010000026.1 GCA_018399745.1 Deltaproteobacteria bacterium
GCACTTCTCCTTTAGGTTTGATTTTTTGAGTATCAAAACCATTACTAGGAAAAGTGCCTTTTTTCTACTATTCAGAATTCACACAAGATATTTTACAGTACCCAACTTTTCACCAAAAAAATCCTTAAGATCGTCTACTAATGTGCTATTTCCATAAAGTGCCCAGATTAAGGATGCACAAGAACGTGCTACCATCTTCAACCGGTTCGGGGGAAACACCTTTGGCCCGTATTCGAGAGAGATTGGAGTAAGAAATCCCCCTTAAAATACCAAAGGAGAACAGACGATACTCCGGATACCAATGATAGTATAAGACCAATACAATAGACTACCAACTGTGAAATGTAAGGTTACAGGATTAAGGGGAAGATCATACTCATATCAAGGACCTCAAGCAATCACGGAGATGATTGACAAGGCTCATCTACTGAACATCCACCCTCAAAAAAATCCGACAGGTGTCCCTTGAGGGAAATCGTCCCTAAAACTGACGAAGGTGCCATCTCAGAATCTACGGAGGATGTTGCCTGAAAACAGGTCTTCTGAATGTAACTTACTAAAGTTTCGCAGTTGTTATTGTTAACTGCTCCATGATAATATTTTCTAATATATCAATAAGTTTCAAAAAGTTATCAGGGTCAATTTTAGGACAAACTAGTGGACTTGACACAAACATAAGTGCCTTCACTTTGTCCCAGACTTTAGCCATATAAAACATTTGGAGATGGGTAGCTACCATTTCCCGGAACAAAGGTCCCAGGGAAACCCTGTGGCCATGTCTTGCTAAAATATAGACCAGCAGCAAATATCTGATCATAACCAGACTATAACAAGCGATAACTGCATCAAATGTCTCGCTCTGCTCCTTACCCAAATATAACATCTGTTTTGCATCTTTGAAAAAGACCTCAATGCTCCAGCGTCTGGCATAATATTTAAGAATTTCAGAGGGCTCCAATTCTGAGTCCGTACATAGAAAAGGATGCCATTGCTTTTTCCCATCACTGACAAACAAGACTTGTACTTGCCCAGTCTGCGGTAATGAGACCTTGAGGCTCACTCCTTTTACGTTCATGCCCGGCAACCAGACTGTTTTCCTTTTGGCTGCTTGTGTCCATAACTGCTTGAGAGTATATCCATGGCCCTGATAAATATATCTGGTTTTCCCTCTTTTCAGTCGGCAGATAACTCCATAGCCTATTGATACCGTCTCAGATATCAAGGCATCATGGGAAAACCAACTGTCAAACAGGACAAAAGATGCCTCTATCCCATAATTCCATGATCGTTCCAACATATCTAACAATACATCGGTCTTCTTCTCAAAAACTTCTTTGCGCCTCCTCCATCCGTTTGTCCTTTTATCTATCTGTCTTGAATCCTGATTAGTACGATTCCTGGAAGTATGAACAGCCATATCAACAGGATAAAAATTGACACCGTCATGATAGCCAAGCTGCAAACACTGATAGCCTAAAATCGATCTTCTCTTTGCATGATCAAAATGATAACTGACCAACTCCATCTGTTTGCCGGTTTTTGGCAATATAGTGTCATCTGCAATCAGGACTTTGTCTCTGAGAGGTGTGTCCTGTAACCTCATGATAATGCGAGATAACAGTAAATATATAAGCTTGCGCCAATTGAAACGTTCCTGATTCAGAAAACGATAATAAGTATCCTTCTGAGCATCACACATCCTGCGGAAAGAATCGGCTGTCCAGAGAGAAGCCATGCACTTTTTGACAAATGGTAACAAGATCATCATATATAAGGTGATAATAGTGGGATATCCCCTCTGTTTATAAATGCCGCACTGATGAAGCATGGTCCTGAAACCAAAACTATCCATTGACCTGTCAATTTCCGACTCCAGACAGATATTTCTTTGTGCAATTTCCTTTTGCAGAGAAAGCGATAATGGTTTAAAGTGATTCATAGCAGCTCCTTTGTTTAGTATTTTTAGTACTTTAGCTAAGTCAAGTATACTAAATTGGAGCTGCTTTTTCAATTATTTTTGCTATTTTTTCAGTATGTTGAGTGTCTTGTCGATCATTTTTTTACTGCGAAACTTCAGTAACTTATGATATTCTTTTCGCCCCTTATAAAAGTCAGTCCGTCAGCATTCCTGGCTATCAGTCCAGGAATGGTATCAATTCCCGAAAGTTTCAGGGCCATTGTATTTATCCTGGGTGAATACGCTTCATTGTGGTCCAGTCCCGGGAGAACCTCGCGATTTATCTCTTTTACCGGATTGAAGTGGAACTCTCACTTCGTGCATCCTCTCAGGGCCTCTATGACCTTGTGGCAGTGAGGGCAGTCCTCTGAAAAGACAAGATACATCGGCTTGACAGGGTCCGAACAGGTCCTAACCGCGTATGTTCCATCGTCCAGTGTGCATCCGTGCAGGCAGGTCTGCGCACTGTCAAATATCAGCAGAGAAAATGCCTTTATAGGCCTTAAGGGGATGGGCTGTCAAATTTTAAGAGTGATGTCTAATCGAGAAGAAAAATAAGACTATCCTTGTGGTTTTTAAAAAGAAATTTTTTAGCTTGACAGGGGAACATAGGATATCTTTCAATTCTCTCTTATTCTTGAAGGAAGCAAAATTCTTGCATCGCCGACAATACAATGTTCCTGTGAGCAGAAGACCGGGTTGAGATCAATCGATTCGATTTCATCTGCTAATTCTGAAACCAGATCAGAAAAGGATAAGAGCAATCGAAATAACTCCTGCATGTTTACAGGCGGCTTGCCGCGATATCCTTCCAACAGTTTGCTTGCCTTTAGTTTTTTCACCATTAATTCTGCATCTCTTCGGGACAAGGGGGACATGCGTATAGTAACGTCATGATAGATTTCAACACCGGTGCCGCCAAGTCCAAGCAAAATAACCGGGCCGAACTGATAATCAATCTTGGCACCTACAATCAGCTCCAAACCTTCAATAATTTCTTCAATGACAATTCCGGCAAACCCTTTCATTTTACTCAGTCGTACAAACTGTTCAGCCAATGCCGATTCATTATCAATACCGACTATTACGCCCCTTACGTCAGATTTATGCACCACTTGAGGCGATACAATCTTGGCCACTATCGGATAGCCTATTTTTGCTGCGAATTCGCAGGCCTCCTTTATATCTTTTGCCCAATGCGACCTAGGCACATTGATTCCGGCTAGTTTCAGGATAGCCTTGGCATCCGGTTCCATTACCCAGCCATATTTCACCGCGGCATCAGATATAATATGTCTGATTTCATTCAACATGGTTTTCTCCTCTTAAGTGCCTCAGCCATCAGCACAGCCCCTTCAATGGAGGGTGAAACAGGCACGCGATTGAGTTCAAAACCTTCAATAAGCATACGATATTTATCAACATGAGGTACGTATGCGATAAGGGGTTTACCTTGCTGTCTTGAAATCTGGCTTAGGCGAGCCCCGAGGTCCGAGGTGATGCCGGGCAGGTAAGGCAATAGCAACATTATGATGCAGTCAATCTCCTGGATCTGGCCGAGAAGACGAGCCACAGCGACAAAGTCGTCATCCACCGCGCTTCCGGTGAGATCAATCGGATTGCCGATCGCAGCTATAGACTGCACGCTGGCCGACAGGCTCTCCCTGATTTCTTTTTGGGTCTGTTCAGTAAGGGGCGGGACAATAAGGCCGTAATCCATGCAAAAATCTACTGCCAGAGCACCATGCCCACCGCTTCCACTAACAATGCCTATCTGGCCTTCAATGCGTTCCTGATAACAACTCAGAGATTCGCAAAAGGAAACCAGCTCAGATTCATTTCTGGCCTCTACTACGCCGAATTGGGAAAACATTGCTGAAGTGGTCTTGTAATCGCCGGCCAAAGAGGCGGTATGGCTGGAAACCGCCTTCATTCCGCTGGGAGTCCTTCCCGCTTTCAACACAACAACCGGCTTGGGGCAATTAAAGGCAGCCTTAACGAATTCCCTGCCCTCGTTTTTCCTAAATCCCTCTACATAAAAGGCGATCACTTCGTTGTCCGCTTTGTCGGCAAGATAATTAAGCAGATCCAATTCATTGACCATTGCCTTGTTTCCGATACTGACAGCCAGTGACAGGCCGATCCCCTCTGTGGCAAACTTGATCATCTGATCAACCAGGATTCCACCGCTTTGGCTGACCAGAGCGACATTTCCCGAGCCTGGTTGGACCATGCGTTCAATAGGAATAAAAAATGTGTCTACAAGGCCGGGAGAATAGACGCCCAGACAGTTAGGTCCGATAAAAGGAAAACCCGCATCTCTGGCTGAAGTTGTGATCCGGTCCTGTAAATCACTCCGGCCGCTCTCCGCGAATCCTCCGGAAATCACCGCTGCACCGCCGACCCCGGCCTGGATACAATCATCGATGACTTTGGGAACATATTCAGCGCGGACAGCGATCACTGCCAGATCAATTTTCCGATGAATTTCGAAGACACTGGTGAAAACGGTTTGTCCCTGAAAAGAGCCTCCTCTAGGATTAACCGGAAAAACCTGGACTCGGTAACGAAGGAAGTTCTTGTTAAAAATAACATTAGCCGGATGGCGGTCATTATTCAAGGACACACCGATGACTGCCATGGTTTTGGGTTCAAAAAGCGACTGTAGATTCATCGTGCCCCCTTGTATAATTTAATATTAAGGCATTCGGTGCGGTTCGCTATCATCATCTTATGCCTCCTTTAACATAATTGATATTCAAATCCATTGTTTTCGCATACATTGTCATTTACTTTGTTGTCCGGTATCCGGCAACTTCCTGATCTGGAAAATGGGAGAGTAATTGACTAGCTTGACCTACTTTTTCGTTTTCCTTGTAATTGCCTTGGAAATGGCAGACGTAGAAACTCCGAGCTGTCGAGCTACTTCTGCCAATGGGATTCCATAATCCTGTACCAATTGATACGCTATCTGCAGCCTGACCCGTAAGATATACCGCGACGACTACCCAAAAGCTCAGTTTTTTTAAGGAGATCTGCTCGTTGGCGTGTAGATAGGATAAATGCTGTGGTTGTGTAGCTAAAGTTTGACACGTTTAATAGGGTTCCCTCCGGGAAATTTAACGGGGTGAACGTCTTTTCCCCCCGCCCGGCAATTAAAGAAAACCGAAAGAGCAACTCAGCTAGTCAATGACATATCTGATTTTTGCTTCAGTAAAAGCATAGCTACGGTTCTTCCAGGGGGGGCACATAATCCGGCGGAACAGAGTTGAAACCTGCGGGCGGGTAACCGGATGGCGGTGGAGGCGGGATTTGCCGTACCTGACGGGCGCGTGTTCTGACTCCGGGGATCTCGTTCCCCTTGGCATACATGCACTGCATATATGCAACATCGTAACGATATTGCGCCTCCCAACCATAAACCCTGCCGGAACTGGCTCCTGAAGCAGCTCCGACCAGAAGTCCGCTCCCGGCTCCGATAGCTGCACCTGAACCCGTATCCCCGGAAGCCGAGCCGATGGCGGCGCCGACCCCGGCGCCAATAGCTGTGCCCACAAAGGCACCTGCAGCTGTATTCTGACTTACCGCCTCCTGTGGGCTGAGTCCGATTGCGATTTGGACTGAAACGATACTCCCAACCGCCACACACTGACTCGAACGTGTCCTTCAAATCCCTCCCTAGCAATTCTGTTATTAGCTAATTTTTAGTATGGACTTTAGGGGATGGACTGTCAAATTCAGAAAGTGATGTCGAGTAAAGAGAAAATCAGATTATCCTTTTAATTATCGCCCGCCCAAATTTTAGTGCCTGCCAAATTTTTGCGGCCCCGTTTTGAAAAAGTTCCCTTTTTGGAATGCTGCGGAACAGTCTGTTTGAGTCTGTTTTTGCGAATCAGCTCCTTACGCTTTGTGTCTCCGTACTTTCCAAACCTGCTGCCCATAAATTATCCTTTCGATGCCGTTACCAGGATATAATAAGTATTTATAATAGATTAAGTTTTGGCACTTAGAATTAAGATGCTGTGTATTCCTGGTGGTTTTATAATAAGCATTTTATAATAGTTTTAAAGGAGTTGACATCGTTCGGGAAAGTAAATTCGATTTTTCCAATTTTGTGGCTCTGTGTGAGGCCACAATTGTACGATTGCTTCGGAAACAACCATTGCCAGGCCCTCACCTTTCTCCCCTTTTTCAAGTAGGAATAACAGCTCATGATCTTTTCTCTCTACTGCCATAGACAGCATGATTGATCTGACCTGTTTTATCTTATTTTAAAAAAGGGCATCGGTCATGTATGCAACAGAACTGCTTCCTTGGGTGTCGTCGAATAACCGTCCAGCGAACATAGCCAATATCGTTCGGGGGATTCAGTAACGGCATGGGCGGTCTCGTCAGTCAGCCAGTGACTGTCGTCGATAAGGTTATAAAAGGCCGAATCGACGCCGATGAACCCGTCGAGAAAATGGGCAATGATGTGCAGTATCTTGCTCTGATACCCTTGCGGTATTTCGGCCAAGTCGCACTGAGGAGAAAGGCCGGTATTGCCAAGTTCCTCGATAAAGCGATCGAGTATTCGGTGGTTTTCGTCCAGTCCCTGTTTCAGCATCAGGGTAAAAGCGTTATCCTGTGCTGATAATGGCATTCCGACAAAGTCGATACGGTCATAGCGGACCAGGGACGTCCGATCGAAAAACTGTCTGATCCGCGTTTTGGCGTTACCGGCTGTCTCAGCAGAGACGAGGATGACATGTCTGGCAAGCAATTCCATGGTATCAGATGGTCAGGCCGTACGTGAACGGTGGCGCAGGAATTCATTGTTTTGTAGCCTGCAATTAACAACAGGGGCTGATCTGGTGATGGATCTCTGCCTTACGCATATCCATTTTCAGTCCCTGCCGCAGGTTTTTTGACTTGATTCTGACATTGCACAGGAGAAAGTCCTGTTATCTTATTCAGTAATGTGTTTAATCACATGGGCACGCCAATATAAGTCTCAATTGTATCTCACATGAAAGCCTTTATGGAATCTATTGTTCATAGACAAGCGATTCGGAAGAAAAGCCCATATCCTTGACTATGATATTAATATCCTCAACAAATTTATCCGGTCCGCAGACATAGGCATACTGTTCCGTATCGGTCAGGGTTTTTTCCAGGTATCTACGGTCAATATGTCCTTCCTCATAGCCCGGGCCGCTTTCCCGCGTACAGATGAGATGACAGCGGCTGCCCAGATAATAGCGCAGTTCCTTCTCGCAGATCACATCTGCCGGGGTCTTGTTTGAAAATATCAGAGTCTGCTCCGCTATGGTTTGTTCGATGACGAGCTGCCTGAAGATGGACAGAAAAGGCGTAATTCCGGCACCTGCTGCGATAAATACCCCTGGACCCTTATATGATATGCTGCCGAACGGATCGCTCATCAACAGATTTTCGCCTGCTTTCATGCGATGCAGTCTGTCTGTAACGGCCTTATGCTCAGGATATTTCTTTATAGTAAACTCCAGTACTCTGTCAGATACCAGGCTGGTTGGAGTAAACGGCCTGCCTTTCTCCTCCCGCCATTTTTTCTGATCAATTACAAGCTCTACGCCCTGGCCCGATGTAAAGCTGAAGTGCTCGGGTTTTTTGACTATGAAGCGTTTTACATCATGGGTAACAAACTCAGTCAACAGGATGGCAGTCCGGTATTTCATTATTTACCTCTGAAAATCATATAGCTGTCTGTTTTCTACTTTTCGACAAACTCACCATTCCTGAATGTTCCTACCAACTTCTTACCATCAGAAGAAGTCAGGGTCCCTTTTCCATGCAACTTATTATTCTTGAATTCTCCAATATACTTGACCCCGTCTGGACGTACCAAAATCCCTTTTCCCTGCATCATGTTATTTTTGAATTCGCCCACATATTTTGCCCCCTCAGGCGATGTCAGGGTCCCTTTTCCATGCATCTTGCCGTCCTTGAATTGACCTACATATTTTTCGCCATTGGAGCGGACAAAGGTCCCCTGTCCATTTACACAGTTTCCTTTTATACAATCGCCAAAGGCGCTAAGAGGCGACAAAAAAAAGACGAACACTATTACGGCTATCAAAGGCGCTCTCATTTTCCTTTCCTCCATTTTCTTAGTAAAAACCTATTCATGAGACCACAGGCATAATGACGATGTTTACCCTTCTGTTAGCTGCATTACTGGAAGAGATGGTTTGGGATTCACCGAAACCCACGGTATAAATCCTTCTGGGATCTATGCCTCGCTGTATCAGTGCATTAGCCACGGTTTCCGCGCGTCTTTCTGACAATTGTTGATTATAGGTTTCAGGACCTGTGGCGTCTGTATGACCCTCGACCCTGATGGTCGTCCGGGGATATCTTTTCAACACCTCAGCCACCCGACCGATCTCATTATAGGCACCGGGTTTGAGTGTGGATGAGTCAAAGTCGAAAAAGAAGTCGCTTTTGAAAGTGGCCGTCAGGACGTCTTGTGTCCTGTGAATACTCGCGGCTTCACTTGCGGCTATTGCAGATCTGAGCTCTCGCTCCTGTCGATCCATATAGGCACCGATTTGATGACCACCAAGACCGCCGATTGCGGCCCCGATGCCAGTACCTATAAGTGTTGCCTCTGTATCCCGACCGATGACCTGGCCCAGGATGGCCCCGGTGGCAGCACCAATTAAAACACCCGTTGTTGCCCCCCTTTGTTGTCGTGATTGCCCTGCACAGGAAAACAGGCAGATCAGCAGTGCAAAACTTAAAAAGACTGCAACGAGACTTCTCATCATCATGCCCCCTTTGTATTTAGGATCTGTTTCCCCGCCGAGTTGTTTCGGCTGTCAGATGGTTGGTCTTTCAACAAGTTAAAGGAAATCGCTCTTACGATATCGAAGAGCAGATTTGCCGGAAGAAAGTTGCATTTAATTGCCAAAACCGCTCGAAATCAATTTTTTGCAACTTATGTAACATAGAATTCGTGTATCAGATCGAGATTCGAGTGTCAAGGACATATCAGCATGGTTCCCGAGCATCTCAAGGCCTTAAATCCGTTTTGAAAAGCAGGGACGGTGTCAAAGAAGATCTGGAGACTTTTTCAGGGGCAATCGCAGAAATTGTTACGTGTCGCCAGTAACACCGGAAATATACATGGAAAAGAATGGCTGTGCTGAATATTAGCTGACCCATGGTAACCGATAGAGGATGTTATCTCAAAATGCATCCTAATTTAAGGGCCGTTAAAGATATATCGGGATAAAGGTAATATAAAGTTAGCAAAAAGACAGGGGATTGTTAGCTAAGGTTTATCGTCATAATTACCGATATTTAGCACAGTAAGAGAATTATATTATCGAAATCCGGCAATCATTTAAGAATATGTGTAAGAATATGTGTGGATTTTTTCAGTTCCCACCAGCTAGCGAGCATGTTGAACTACCACCGGAAACGAAATCAGATTCAAGGTTGCTGTGGATTTACTATCCTGGAAATCCTTCTTGTGGTGACTATTATAGCTACCCTGTCCACCATTGCCGTTTTTGCCGGCTCCAAATATATCAACCGCGTGCAGAACGCAAGGGCTGTGGAGGAAATCCGCATGTTGGAAAGGGAGATCACACTCTATTCTATGGAAAAGGGCGTATACCCAAACGATCTCGATGATATCGGCCAGGGGGGCTTACATGATCCATGGGGCAAACCTTACGAGTACTTGAACATTGTCGATCTCAATCCTCCAAAGGGTAAGCTGCGGAAAGACCGGTTTTTCGTTCCGGTTAACTCGGACTACGATCTTTACAGCATGGGCAGGGACGGAAAAACCAAAAGGCCCCTTCAGAATCCGCAGGCAAAGGATGACATTATTCGGGCCAACGATGGGCAGTATGTTGGCCTTGCTGGATATTTTTAACTGGATTTGTGACCATGAAGTTATCCAAATCCTTTCTTCGCAGTAGAGTTGCACGTCGAATTTTCGTGCTTTTTATTTTGTGTGCCCTGGTTCCTATTCTATTTCTTGCCGTTTACTCATTTGGCCATGTGACCATACAGCTGAATGAACAGAACGATCAGAAAATACAGTGGGAAAGCAAAAATATCGGCATGTCCATTATGGAACGCCTGCTGTCTCTTGAAAGGGGAATGGTGGACATACAATTTTATGTGCATGCAATGGCTGATTCCAAGAGTTCCTTTACTACTGAAGAATTCAGAGAATATTTTGGGCAGCGCTTTTCAGCCCTTGCATTAATTAATGGCTTTGGCCATCTGGAGCCCCTTATTGGACAGATTAAAAACCCGCCGGAACTAGATCAAACTGACACGAAACGCCTTGAGGCCGGTAAAACTGTCCTGTTCGTCAACTATCCTCAAAATGATCTTCCGCGAATATTCATGATAAGGTTAGTGGACACACATGACATCCAGGCGGGTATAATTTTGGGAGAGATCAGCACAGCCGAGCTTTGGGGTGTGGGAGAAATATATACATTGCCGGCCATGGCAGAAATCAGTGTTTTAGATGAGTACGACAATGTGCTTTATAGTTCAATCCCCCTGCCTGAAAATTTTTCAGATCACTTAGTTTCAAGAATCAATGATTCCAGAGATCGACTATTTGAATGGGAACACAAGGGCGAAGTCTATCTGGCCAGCTCTTGGGTCATCTTCTTAAAGGCCAGGTACTCCATACCTAAATGGACAGTAGTATTAAGTCAACCAAAGGCATTAGCATTTGCACCTGTGGCCTATTTCAATAAAACCTTTTTTCTTGTTGTCCTTTTGTCACTGTGGACAGTTCTATTTCTCAGCACATTCCAGATACGCAGGAACCTTATTCCGCTTGAAAAGCTTAAGGATGGTGTCGTTCGGATTGGCCATAGGGACTTTAATACGCGGGTATCCATAACCAGCGGAGATGAATTTGAAGAATTAGCCGATTCCTTTAATGAGATGAGCGGTCGATTGGGCAAGCAGTTCAGCGTTCTAAAGGCTATGGCTGAGATTGATCAGGCGATACTTGGAATCTTAGATACGGACAAAATTGTGGACACTATTCTGAGCAAAATGGGAGATGTGGTTCCCTGTCAACTTGTAAGTGTAAGTATTTTGGATCGTAATGATTCAAATACTATCCGGACATACATAAAAGCGGGGAAGACCGGAAAAGGGAAGTCCCTTAAGTTGCTGGCGCTCAGGTCGGAGGAATTGCAAATCCTTACCAAGAATTCTCATCACCTGTTTATTGAAGTTAAGCGCTCCATCCCTTCTTATTTAAGACCATTGGTTAAAGACGGATTAAATTCATTTTTGGTGCTGCCCATATTTATCAAGGAGAAACTGGCCGGGATAATTTCTCTTGGTTTTCCCCCTGGATATGACAAAAATGAGGAAGACTTAATTCAGATCAGACAGTTAGCTGACCAGGCAAACGTGGCCTTGTCAAATGTCTACCTTGTTGACGATTTGGCCCAACTCAACTGGGGGACGCTAACTGCTCTTGCCCGTACCGTTGATGCAAAATCACCCTGGACATCGGGTCACTCTGAGAGGGTGGCGGAACTTGCGTTTAAGATAGGACTGGCAATGGGACTGGAGGAAAAAGATCTGGATACATTGAAGAGGGCGGGACTGCTCCATGACATCGGCAAGATAGGCATTCCAGCTGCCATTCTGGACAAGAAAGGGAAATTGACTGACGAAGAATACCTGTTAGTGAAAAGCCATCCTTTGATAGGGGCACGCATTCTGGAACCCATATCTGCGTACTCGGAAATTATACCTGTTGTTGAACAACATCATGAAAGGTTTGACGGTACAGGTTATCCTCACGGAATCTTCGGGGAAGATATCTGTCTGGGTGCCCGGATCCTGGCTGTTGCCGACGTTTTTGATGCCCTGATTTCAGATAGACCATATCGATCCGGATGGGAACGTGAGCGGGTTTACGGTTACATCAAAGAAGAGGCTGGGAGTCAGTTCGATCGTAAGGTTATTGAAGCTTTTTTTGAGGTTATGGCCCAGAAGATTTGACTTATTTATCGGGAATGAAGGACAAATGAAGAATAAAATAAAATTCAAATGGATTTTTATGGCCATACTCGTGGTTACAGCAATATTATTAATGCACCATATATATAATAAAGATAAAGAATCACTTCCAAGCGATTTGATTGGCCGTTGGATTACTTCATCACCGAGGTATACCGGACGCTTTCTTGAGTTCAGCCAGATTGCGGTCATTTTTGGTATCGGTGAAGACAATATTGATGTGAACTTTATTTCATCAGTGGACAAAAGAATAGAAGCCGGGGTTATCATATATACCATAAAGTATCGTAATCAAAACGAAATCGAGGGTTCTATCGCTTTTTACTGGTATCCTTCTGAGAATATGATCAGGCTGAAGAACCAGAGACAAATGATCTGGAAAAAAGCAAAGGATAAATGCTGATTCTTGTGTTTGTTGCTGACAGGCACTTTTTCCGTAACGGCGTCAAATCAGCCTTCACAGAAGTATACGAAGGCATTTAATTTAATAATTATATAAGTATTTAAGGGAGTTGCAAAATGGAGAAAAAATATAAGAGAAGGAGGTATTTTGTACATCCTCTGAGCCAGGGTACCTATATCGCTTTTAGTATTATACCTGCATTACTATCGAGTATTTTTTGCATCTATTTGCTGATCCACGGCGGAGAGCTTGTTCTGAGGGCGGCCCACGAAAAACCTCTTGTGCCCTTTTACTCCATCAGACAAACGATCCTGACCTTGGAAAAAGACGCATATACAGAAGAGACAGAACAAAAAGTGAGCAGGCTAAAAGAGGAGTTGACTGTACTCAAAAACGCTCTGGAGGCCTCATATTCTGAAACGCTTACTCAGTGGAACAACATAATACGAGAAATTTTTGTCCTGTTAACCCTGTTCCTTATTCTGGTAGCGGGCATTGCACTATTATATTCTCACAGGATAGCCGGTCCTCTTTTTAGAATAAATAGATGCATAAACCTGCTCTCTGAAGGTAAAGATACAGGACCCATTATTCTCCGGAAGCGCGATCATTTTAAAGAGTTGGCTGAATCCCTAGAGCATCTGAGGCTGAACATGAAACACAGGGGCCTGTTAGGATCAAGCAAAACAGACTCACCAGCAGACAAAAAATGTGACGTACCGGATTAATACAATCTGTGATGTTTGAAGGATTGTGGGTTCAATCCTTCAAACAAATCCCCTTTTTGTCCAGCCAGGCCCCGAATTGCTGGTCTTCCCCCTTGATATGTTTTACCAGCCAGTTCATAAGGTAGGTATTTATGGATCTGGCGAGACCCTCAGTGGCCCCCTCTTCCTTGAAGTCCTCGATCATGCTGTTAACCATTTCTTTGAACTCCTGATGGGCCTTTCTGTGCTCCTTGTACTCAGGATATTCATGGGCAATCATGTGCTTCTCTTCGGTGGAAAAATGAAAATCCGCGTAATCGATCATGAAGTCAAAGGTTTTGAGTATTTTCTCGGCACCCAGGGTTTGCTCGATCGCCTGGTTGATATCGTTCAGTTTATCGATAAGCATCTTGTGCTGTTCGTCTACCAGTTCCACGCAGATGGAAAGGCTTTTATCCCATTTAATCTTTGCCATATGGGTCACTGCTCCTCAGTTACTGCCTCGAATAATGTCGTATTTCATAAACTGTTTACGGTTCAGTTTCTTTGATCCCGCCAATTAGTTCGATAAATTCACTCTCACTGCATAGAGGTCCCGCTTTAGGAATTTGGAGCGAGACCGCACTTGTATGGTTACTGAGTGTATAGCAGTTTCCATATCATTTTTGGGAGTCGCGGGTCAAGTAATTTACCATGGGTTTAGTGGAGAAGAATGCCTGAATAATTATCTGGCTTACTGAAAATGCAGATTTCAAGACAATTTTGAGTATTCCTCTTACGGGGTCAGCCGCAATAGAATTTTATTCAAACTGTCGATCTTCTGCGTTCCAGGGACACCTAATATTCGATGAAGAATGTTTAGACTAATAATCAGGGCTTCATTTATGAGTGAGTCATATTCCAGATAGATTAAAGGATTGACCTTACAGACTTTTTTGATAAGCTTTTTATATTTTTGCAGCAAATAAAAGGGCTCGCAAGCAGACATCGGTAAATACAATACCTGGCCCGTGAATTATGAGGTTCTGAAAGCGGAAATTATCAAAGATTCTCCGTAAATAATAAATAGAAAAACGGTACTCTGCATTATGACGTAACATGGGTATAGAAAGCTTCAGTATCAAACAGGGAGTCGAAAATGCCGGTTCAAAATTCGGATGTGTCAGATATATTCAACAAAATGGCGGATCTCCTTGAAATTGAGGGGGCAAACCCGTTTCGAGTTCGCGCCTATCGTAACGCCTCACGTGCTGTCTCCAGTCTGCCCCGAAGTGTATCGGACATGCTCGAATCAGGTGAAGATCTCACGGATCTGCCTGGGATCGGTAAGGATCTGGCAGGAAAGATTAAAGAGATTGTAGAGACCGGTTCCCTAGCCCTGTTTGAAGAGCTCAAAGGCAAAACGCCGTCCGGACTGAGTCAACTGATGAAAGTGGAGGGCTTAGGTCCTAAAAGGGTAAGGGCCCTCAACCGGAATTTGGGCGTGACCAGTCTCAAGGAACTTGAGGAGGCGGCGCGTACGGGCAAAGTGAGAGAACTGGATGGATTCGGGGAAAAGACAGAGCAAAAAATCCTGGAAGAACTTGAGGCCTATGAAGGAATAGAAAAGCGGATCAAGCTGATTGAAGCCGAGCAGAGGGCCCGGTCCATAGTAGAGTATCTCAAAGGAGTAAAGGGCGTCAAAAAAATCACGGTCGCCGGGAGTTACAGGCGGCGGAAAGAGACGGTGGGTGACCTGGATATCCTTGTGACTTGCAAAAGAGGGGCTCAGGTGATGGAGCGTTTTGTGAACTATGAGGACGTCAAGAAAGTGGTTTCTCAAGGGAACACCCGGGCCACGATAATCCTTCGCTCAGGCCTTCATGTGGATCTCAGGGTTGTCCCACAGGTCAGCTATGGAGCGGCCCTTCACTATTTTACCGGATCAAAGGCCCACAACATTGCGGTACGCAAGCTGGGCGTCAAAAAGAATCTCAAAATAAATGAGTACGGTGTGTTTAAGGGAGATGACCGTATTGCCGGAAAGACTGAAAAAGAGGTCTATAACCAGGTGGATCTCCCGTACATCGAACCCGAGCTGCGAGAGAACCGTGGTGAAGTGGAGGCGGCGCAGAAAGGGAGCCTGCCTCGACTGATTGATCTGAAAGACCTTAGAGGCGATCTGCATGCCCACACCAAGGCAACAGACGGACATGCCACCCTTGAAGAAATGGCCGAGTCTGCTAAAGCCCGCGGATATGAATACCTGGCTATTACTGATCATTCCAGGAAAGTAAGTATTGCACACGGCCTGGATGCCAGGCGTCTTGCAAGACAGATCCAGGAGATCGATCAGTTGAACGAAAAACTCAGGGATATTGTTCTCCTTAAGGGTATAGAGGTGGACATACTAAAGGACGGGACTCTTGATCTGCCTGATGCCGTCTTGAAAGAACTGGACGTCGTCGTCTGTTCTGTCCATTATCACCGCCGGCTCTCCAGAAGAAAGATGACTGAGCGGGTTATCAGGGCAATGGACAACCCCTACTTCAATATTTTTGCCCATCCCACCGGCCGACTGATTAATGATCGCGAGCCCTATCAGATTGACCTGGAGCGAATCATTGAGGCGGCCAGGGAACGGGGTTGTTTTCTTGAAATCAATGCCAACCCGGATCGGCTTGACCTCTCAGATAGCCACTGCAGAATGGCAAAGGACATGGGGCTTAAGCTGGCGATCTCAACAGATGCGCACAGCGTCGCGGATATGGACTTTATCCGTTACGGAGTGGATCAGGCCCGCCGGGGCTGGCTGGAGCCGGACGACATACTCAACACCAGAAGCCTGAAGCAACTTAAGAAGATGCTTAAAAGGACATAACCCCGGTTCGATCATGCAGATTCTGGTCCAGTTTGTCTCTGTTTGAAAGACAAGAATGAAAAGCCTGTTGCACGGAAAATTGATAAAATTAGAAAATAGGCTTGAATTTTTGCTGGGGAACAGGGATATTAAGATCGAAGACATTTGAAGTTTTGATACGCGGCCCTTTCTTTTTAGGGTGCCCGAATAGAGCAAATTCTTATCACCAATTCGTATCACCTTCTATAAAATCATGCTTTTAGAGCTTGCGTTAGAAAATTTTGTACTTTTTGAAAAGGTATCTTTCGGTCTGTCGGATGGACTTACCGTGCTCACAGGGGAGACCGGTGCAGGCAAGTCCTTACTTCTCCGGGCCTTGAAACTTATACTTGGGGCCAGGGCTGATCTGCAGCAGATAAGGACTGGGGCAAAGCAGGCCATGGTGCAGGCAGTGTTTGACGTCTCATTCGAGGTCCGAGACAAACTGGAAAATATGGGGATATCCTGCGACGAAGAGCTTGTCATAAGAAGGACGGTTCCACGGACCGGAAAGGGGAGGATATATATAAATGGGGCCATTGTGAGCCTTCAGGACCTGAGGAGAATTGTATCGGGTCTTGTAAGCCTTGCCGGACAGCACGAATACCAGCAACTTCTGCACCGGCAAAGACATGGACCCTGGCTGGACCGCTTTTCCGGGCTTGAACATGAAGTGGATCAAATAAACAGCTTGTATCAAGAGATTAAGGTACTTCAAGCAAATCTCCAAGGTGCTGTAGATGCAAGAGAAGCAGCGGCTGTAGAAGAAGACAGGCTTCGACAGGAGGCAGAGGAAATTGACAGAATTGCTCCCAGGCCGGGAGAAGAAGAAGGACTTGAACAGAAGCTCAAGGTATTAAAGGCCGCTGAGGCTTTGCGGACATTGGGAGACAACTGTTACAGAATCCTTTATGCTGATAAAGGATCGATTCAGGAAAGATTGGCAATCTGCAGGCAGGACCTTAAACGTATGGCGGAACTTGATTCTATACTGGGAAAGACGGCAAACGAACTGAATTCAGTGATCTATCAGGCGGAAGAGGTGGCGTTGACCCTGCGGGATTATATACACGGCCTTCCGACAGATCTTTCTCAATTGGAACAGATTGAGGAACGAATCTACGCCCTTAGGCAGCTTAAGAGGCGCTGTGGTCCAACAACAGAGGACGTCCTGGACCATCGAAATGACATTGAGATAAAACTTGCGGCCCTTTGCGAAAATGAAGATCGTATAGAGGAGTTACATAAAAGACTCGAAGAAAAAGAGAAAAAACTCATAAGCCGGGCCCTGGAGTTGAGCAAGAAAAGACGTCAGGGTGCAAAGAGACTCTCTGAGGCGATTAAGGCCGAATTATTCGATCTTAAACTGGCTAAAACTGATTTCTTGATTGATGTAGAGGCCGCGGCAAGGCCCATAGCCTCGGACGTGGGACCAAGGGGGCTTGACAGGGTCCAGTTTCTCTTTAGTCCCAACATTGGATTTCCTCTTCGTCCCCTGGCGTCGATTGCTTCCGGCGGAGAACTATCAAGGGTAATGTTGGCATTAAGGGCCGCTTTGGCCAAGCAGACAGGTATTGAAACCATTGTGTTTGACGAGATAGATGCGGGAATTGGGGGAGAGGTGGCAGAGAAAGTGGGTTTTAAACTCAAGGCACTCTCTTCTTTTGGCCAGGTTGTGACCATAACCCACTTCCCGCAGATAGCGGCACGTGGTGATCATCACATAGCATTAGAGAAGGTGGCCGAAGGGGATAAGACAGCTATCGTAATAAGGAAAGTAGCAGGAAATCAGCGCCTGGAGGAACTTACCAGGATGCTCGGTGGAGACAGGGAAACAGCCAAGGCATATGCCGGTGAACTGCTGAAGTAAATCCAAAAGCAACCTGAATCTTCGAGCGTCTGTTTTGACAGAATATCGATATATTAGACAAACATGAAAATTCAATCACCAAATCACCAAATAACCAAATCACCAAATTCTTCTCCTACAGGCATTGTTCTTCACTCCGGAGGTCTGGACAGCACCATTGCCTGTAAGGTTCTCCAGGCACAAGGCATACATATCATAGCCCTTTACTTCATTACGCCATTTTTTGGATATAAAGTCGAAGGACAGAAAAAGATCTTGAGTAACAGGGCAATGGTCGACCAGGGGATAGAATCCAAAGGAATAGATATTTCTGAGGTGTATCTTAAAATGATAAAGAATCCGGAGCATGGTTATGGAAAACACATGAATCCATGTATCGACTGCAGGATTCTGATGATTCGAAATGCCATTAACAGGCTGGATGAATTCAACGCATCCTTTGTAGCCACAGGCGAGGTCCTTGGCCAGAGGCCCATGTCTCAGCGCAGAGATGCGCTCAGGATAATAGAGCGGGAGAGCGGTGCTGACGGACAGCTCTTGCGTCCCCTTTCAGCCCTTCATCTTCCCCCTACAGACGTGGAAAACAAGGGTGTGGTTGATCGTTCAAGACTGCTGGGGCTGACCGGCAGGGGACGAAAAGACCAGATAATCCTTGCCGAAAAATATGGAATAAAAGACTATCCGGCCCCTGCTGGAGGATGCGTACTTGCTGACCCCATACTATCCCTTAGATTTAAATGTATGTTCAGGCTCAGGCCGGAGCTTGATGTAAATGACTGCGTGCTTTTGCGTATGGGCAGACACTTTGTCCTGCCTGACGGATCCTGGCTGGTGATAGGTAGAGATAAAAGGGAAAACGCAAAGCTTGTATCCATGATGATGGAAGGGGACATTAAGCTGGATCTGACAGCAGGTTACGGTCCCACAGGACTTTGGCGAAAGACCTGCTCCGATGTCTATGCAGATCTCGCAGCGGGCATTCTGTGCCGGTACGCAAGGATTAGAAGGCGTTTGGAGGAGGTCAGGCTCTCGGGACCTGGAACCGAAAATGTAAAAACTATCACGACCTTTCAGGCTTCAGACGAAATCGTTAATAAATATAAGGTCTAATTTGAGACCCCTGAATATTACCTGTCTAAACTTGTTGTCATTATTGCGAAAAGACTTTAATTTGTGAAATGGCAGGTTGTTAGAAGTTGCAAAGGGGAATTTTGAAAATGAAAAGAGGCTTTTCTCTCTGTGAATGATTACAATAAAGGTTTTTAAACTTGCTTTCGAGAGAAATTTATAATGTAAAAATCATGAAAAAATGATCCTGTTAAAAGAAGATCGGTTTTTTCAGCGTAAATAGAAAGGAATATGGTAATCAATGTTAAGCACAATTAGGCAGAGTACAGGCTCCTGGCTTATTAAATGTATACTCGGTATTATTGTAATAGTATTCGTTTTCTGGGGTGTAGGAAGTTTTCGTTCCCAGAGGCTTGATGTCGTGACAACGGTGAATGGTGAAGATATTCTTATGGAATCCTATCGCCTTGCCCACGCCAATATGCTGGATAACTACAGGCGGATGTTCGGCGGGCAGATACCTGAAGGTTTTCTGGACCAGGTGGATTTTAAACAGCAGGTCCTTAACGGCCTTATAAATGAGACGCTAATTCGGCAGGCCGCTAATGAGGCGGGTATAATAGTCAGCGATATAGAGATTCAGAACATTATTCTTTCTATGCCTGCATTTCAGCACAATAAAGTCTTTGACCAGGGACTTTATGAAAGAACTCTGGGTGGGGTTCGTTTGACTCCCGCCGTCTTTGAAGCACAGGTCAGACAGCAGGTGCTCACAGATAGATTGAAGGCCCTTCTGAGTTCCGGACTTGCTGTTACCGAGGCAGAGGCAAGGAACCATTATATGTTCGAAAACGAGGAGATCAATCTTGCCTATGTATCGATTGACACCTCAGAATGTGAGACTGAAGTAAATGCTACAGAACAAGATCTGACGTTATGGCACGAATCACATAGTGAAAATTACATGACAGAACCTCAGATTAAGCTGCGTTACCTGGTCCTTGAGGAGTCTGATATTGACGATGCCAATGTGACGGATTCGGAGATAGAGGCTTACTACAAGGATCACGAGAATGAATATGAGGTCAAGGAACGCAGGCGTGCAAGACACATATTACTTAAGATACCAGAAGGCGCTGATGAAGATATTATAGGAGAAATAAGGGAAAAAGCGCAAAAAATTCGCGGGCAGATAGAGAAGGGCGAAGACTTCGCAAGGCTGGCCAAGGAGAATTCTGAGGATATCGGAAGTGCAGACAAAGGCGGAGAGCTGGGTTTTTTTAGCAAAGGCATGATGGTAAAACCCTTTGAAGAAGCTGTATTCTCCATGAAGGAAGGGGAAATAAGCAGGCCGGTTCTTACCCGTTTCGGCTGGCACATAATCGAGCTTGAGGAGATAGAACCGGATAGGGTAAAACCCCTTACCGAAGTAAAGAAATCTATTGCCACCAGGCTTAAAGACCAAAGAATCAAAAGCATGATATGGGATCGGGCTAATGAGGCCTATGACGAGATAATTGAATTAGGGAGCCTCAGCGACTTTGCAGAACAACATGATGAAATTGAGCTGAAAACCACTGAATTTTTCAGCCAAAAGGAACCGACCTCTGTAATAGGGAGGGATCCGGAACTGCTGCGAATCCTGTTTGCCTTAAATTCCGGTGAGTTGAGTTCCCTGCTCCGGATACATCAGGGTATCCTCATAGCCGAAGTGCTTGAGAAAAAAGCACCTTACCTGCCCTCTCTGGAAGAGGTCAGAGAGCAGGTCGAAGAAGATTATGTAAGAGAAAAGGCAAAAGAACTGTGTCGTTTGAAGGCCGGAGAACTTCTTGAGGCAGCAAAGAAACGGGAGCTTGAGACGACGGCAAGAGAAGAGGGGCGGGAAATCCAGCAGACAGGTCTTTTTAAGCGGACAGACAAGACTGCAAAAGGAGATCTTCCTCCGGCCGTTGTCCAGGTCGGACTATTATTGTATGAAGGTAAGGTCTGTCCTGATGAGATAGTTGAAAGCGGAAATACTTTTTACATACTGACCTTCAAGGAAAAGAAAGAGGCGGATATTGCAGGCTTTGCAGCGCAAAAGGACGCTATTACCAAGCGGATACTTGAACAGAAGCAACAGACCCTTTTTGAGGACTGGCTGAAACATCAATGGGATCAGGCATCTATCAAACAGGTTGCAAAGATATAGATAATTCCGTTCAGGAAACTCAATCAGCGGCGTACGCAGAGTACGCCTTGTTTCTCTGAAATCTTGCGCCTTGCATTTTGAACATTTTGAATGGAATCATATTTCAGAGCAATAAAATAATTTAAAATATTCATTTGCCTTAGGCCTGTATGGAAAGGGCCCTTTTCAGGGCGGCCGCATGTACCTTGCCGGCAAAGTGCAGTGGACTTTTGCCTGATAAAGGATCAAAGGCTGATGGATCGGCCTTGCAGAGATATTGAATCTCTCTCCCAATGGTACTCAGTGCTTCATCCACGGTAACCCCGATCATTCTGCGAATGACATGCCATGTGGCACCGCACGAGGCCCCACGTCTTACATAAAGGCCTTTGATGTATCCGTCTTTTACATTGACATCATATTCAGGCAGGCCGAACTGTTCTCCATAGGCACCAAGGTCCTTCCTGTGCCCAAGGCCGCAGCACGTAAATGGGCAGATGGCTCCCGGTATGTTTTGCCCTGATGCTATTACCGGTATTCCCTTGATTTTACAGAGCTCAACAAGATATTCAGACAGATCAGGATGTCTCAAAAAATTAAGGATAAGGTCGGCTGTAAAATCGTCAGGGATAAATTCTTCGGGCTCGTCAACGATCTCAGGCAAGTCGAAAAGAATGTCATATGTTCGTTCTATTGTGATATGACGGCCATAGATTTCTATTCCAGCTATCTTATATTTCCCTGAACCTGCCTCTTCGAAAATTATCAATCTGAAGGGAAATAAATTTGTTTCAACCATAACGTATGCGTGAGGAATTCTCTATTTGAATTTAATCGAGACATTTTATCTTTTTTTATGCGAGGTAAGAAGCAGTGAGCCTATGGACAATTTTTGTCAAGAAATTCAGTAAAACTTCGGCTTAACTCCGGAACAGAAATCGCTTTCTGAGACAATATCTCTCCAGGGGTCAAAACCTTTCCGTAGAGGCGCTCATCCGTGTTATAATCGTGATGTAAATACGCCCCCTCAAGGGATAGGCCCGCAAAAAAGCCCTTGCTTCTGGAGTAAGAGTATACCTCGGCTTTGAGAGTTGCATCAGTGGCGGCTTTCAATTTCCTGCCGACAGGACCGGCGGCCACCGAAATATCTCCTCCCAGTGTCAAGTTGTTATTGAAAAAGGCATTTACCCCCCTTTGATTCATTATCACAATCACCAGGTCCGTTGCCTGAACTCCAATCTGCCAGCCAAAACTCCCGCTTCCTATTCGTAAAAAGGCTGGGCCGTGCCATTTTCCTGTCTTGGGATTTCTGGCAGCCATCAGGCCATGTCCATAACTGGCCCCTACAACAAATCCACCTTTGTAGACAGATGGAAATATTGCCAGCCCTTCACATCTTGCCAGAAGTTCATCCGGGATGCCTCCATCCGGGGCATTCCTGATCTCTGTCAGTACAGTCATGGCATTTTTTATGACTTCGTCAGGTTCCGCCGCCTCTGCCGGCGTTCCATAAAAAAGGTGAACAGCGAAGATCATGAATACACTGAAGCATATGGCCAAGTGCAGGGATTTGAACGAAAACGGGTAAATACAATAAAGTCCGGCTTTCATGATCTACTCCTATGTTGATAATTATTTTGTTGTCCATAATCCTTATATGCTATTCTATATTGTACCTCAAGGACAAATATATTTTCTCTGTAAAAGAAATGGCTTGTTGACTATTTTCACCACAGACATATTTGTTTACACGGCCAGCGCACCTTACTATGCTGTATCTTTCTTATAAAAGACAGCTAGAACATAATGTGACACATAACGAGCGACATTAGAATTCCAGTAATATCTGCAATTAAGGCAGCCGCGACTGCATATCGGGTCCGAACTACGCCAACCGCACCGAAATATACTGCCAGTACATAGAAAGTGGTTTCTGTGGAACCCTGCATTGTGGAGACCAGAAAGGATGAAAAACTGTCAGGGGCATGGCTCACCATCTCACTCATGATCCCAAATGCCCCGGAGCCTGAAAGGGGTCTCATAAAGGCCATGGGAAGGGCATCTGCCGGCATTCCAATTATTGAAGTGAGCGGCTGGAATGCCAATACCATCAGGTCAAAAGCTCCAGAGGCCCGAAACATGCCGATGGCAACCAGGATCATTACAAGAAAAGGAATGATTTTTACCGCAACCTGGAATCCTTCCTTTGCGCCTTCGGTAGCGGCTTCATACACCTTGACGCCTCTAAGATAACCAAACAGAAGGAGGCTGCACATAATGAAAGGGACTAACCAGTAGGAAAGAATCTCTGCACCCAGGTCCTGCCAGGGAGTGCCGTTGATCAGACGAAATACGGCTCCACCGGCAAAGGCAAGTAAGATCAGGATGACTGCCCACCTGCCGACCCATCCGGGTCTATGGAGTTCTTCATGGGTTTGTTTTTCTTTACTGTTGAGCGTTTCAGGGTCCTGTTCCGCATCATTATTATAATTGCTTATTATTTTTGAGGGTATTTTATGATGGCTGAAACAAACAAAGGCCTTTGAGGCTATGACGGCCACGGTGGTAGAGCATATTGTTGCAATGAGTGAAGGGATAAGAATGGAAGCGGGTTCTGCCGCACCAGCGGCTGCCCGCACACCGATGACGCCCAGCGGCAGAATGGTAACGCTTGATGTATTGACAGCCAGAAAAAGACACATAGCATCAGTGGCCTCTCCCTTGTTCGGGTTCAGCCGGTCAAGTTCCATCATCGCCTTAATTCCCATTGGTGTGGCGGCATTACCAAGTCCCAGGGCATTGGCAGCCATATTCATAATCATGGCTGACATGGCCGGATGCTCTGCAGGCACATCAGGAAAAAGGCGGCACATAACCGGACGAATGGCGCGGGCAATAAGACGCATAAGGCCACCGGCTTCAGCTACTTTCATAAGACCAAGCCAGAGGGCCATAATTCCGATCAGGCCGATTGCCAGATTGACTGAACTCTTTGCGGATTCGAATGAGGCATCAACCAGCTGCTCCATTCTGCCGTTGTAAGTGGCCACCACAGTAGCCAAAAGTATCATAAAAAGCCAAATGAGATTGATTGCTGCCGGACGCTTATCCATTGGCCTGATGTCAGGCTGCCTTCGTGCCGGAAATAAGTTCTATGGCCAGGTCCGCCGCCCTTGCAGCTGCACCTGATGCGCCCAGGGCGTTTTTCACTGCCTTCAGGTCCGCCCTCATGTTCTCTCTTCCTTTGTCGTCTTCCAGTAAAGACAGCACCTCGTGAGAGAGCCGTTCAGGAGTGACATCTCGCTGGATTACCTCGGGCACTAACCCGCGCCCTGCTACCAGATTCACCAGGGATGCAAAAGGCACCTTTACAAGGCATTTTCCAATAAAATATGTAAAAGGTGATACCTTGTAGGTGACTATCATGGGAGTCCCCAGAATGGCCGCCTCAAGGGTAACCGTACCAGAGGCCGCAAGTATCAGGTCAGAGGCGGCTATTGCCTCATAAGTCTGTCCCTTTACCACTCGAATAATTGGGAAGTTGGGTGATTTGTTCGCCAGTGATTGGCTATCTACGTTTGTGACAGGAGATATTTCGATTGAGCAATGAAATGATTCCAGAATCCGGGAATCAAGAGATGGAGCAAGGGGTAGCACAAACTGGACATCCGGTCTATCCTGAAAGACCCTCCCGGCGGCCTCTGCCATTACAGGGAACAACCTGGAGATTTCGCTTTTTCGGCTGCCGGGGACGAGTCCCACTATTGGCCTTTCCGTATTTATCCCTGTCTTTTTGCAAAATTCGGCCCTTGAAAACTCGGCCCTGACTATATCCAGAAGGGGATGACCTACAAAGCTCACTTCCATGCCGTGAGATCTGAAAAAGGCTTTCTCAAAAGGTAGAATAACGGCCATTCGATCTACCAGACGGCGAAGCTTTTTCACCCTGCCCTGACGCCAGGCCCATACCTGGGGGCTTATATAGTAAAATATGGGGATTCCCAGCTTCTTTGCCCTTGCTGCCACCTGTAAGTTGAACTCTGGATAATCTATTAGAACGAGTAAATCAGGTCTCTCTTTGCGGAGCCAGGCCCTGGTACGGCAAAAGGCCTTTAATATCGGCCTGATATGACCAATGATCTCCGCCACGCCCACCACAGCAAGATCAGAGCTGGGCAACAGTAACTCCAGCCCTGCCTCCTCCATTTTGGGACCGCCGATGCCTGTAAATCTTGTCTGGGGCAGCCTGGACTTAAGGGCATGGATGAGGCATGAACCATGGAGGTCGCCGGAGGCCTCTCCAGCTATGACAAATATCCGCACCCACTGATTCCTTTATTACTGATTACTGATGATACTGTCAAAGTCCAGTGCATCGAGCCCTTTAATAATCCGGGCATTTATATCCAGGGCGAGCTTTAGTGCCCTCCTGCCCGATTCCCCGGTAACTTTTGGTTTTTCAAGGCCCTGCACTGACCGTATGAATGACTCAAGTTCGTCATAGAGTATGTCTGTTCCCTCATGGGTCTTGAATTCGGGTCTTATGGCGGACATTGGATCTGCACCTAAATCTCTTGTCACCACCAGACTCTTGCGCTCTGCGCAATCCGCAGAGATATAGGCCCCTGGCTGAAACACTCTTATTCTGCGCATATCCCGAAGAGAGATCCGGCTTGCTGTAATATTTGCAGTACATCCATTCTCGAAAATAAGCCTTGTGTTTGCAATATCCACTTTTGAGGTCAGTACCGGCACACCCACTGCCCTTATTTCTTTGAGGGGTATGTCCACTATAGCCAGTATTATCTCAAGATCGTGAATCATCAGATCAAGGACCACATCCACGTCAGTGGCCCTGTCCTTAAAGCCGCTCAGTCTGTGGGCCTCTATAAAGAGGGGGTGTTTTACTTTTGCTTCCAGCACCTTTATGGCCGGATTAAATCGCTCCAGATGCCCTACCTGGAGTATAAGACCCTGCTTTTTTGCCAGGCCAATGAGTTCATCTGCTTCCTCCACGGTGGTGGATATGGGTTTCTCAAGCATGCAGTGTATACCATGAGACAAAAGTATATTGGCAACTTCATGATGATTAACCGTCGGGACAACCACTGAAGCCGCATCGATTTTTCCTAAGATATCATGGATATCAATGTATGCTCTGGTACCCACCTCTCTGGCCACGTCCTGTGCACGCTCAGGCGATATGTCTACTACTCCGACAAGGTCTACTCCCTGCATCTGCGAGTATTTCTGGGCATGGAACCTTCCCAGATATCCCACTCCTATAACTGCTGTCCTCATCAATGTGTTTCTCCATTAATATTGCACGGCAAAAAGGCAGAGCGCTTTGCTACGAGTGCCGTACAGTATGGTCTCCGTCGATCCCGACTACAGTTATTGACGACCTGTCAGCCAGATGAAGGGTAGAATCTTTGTCAAAAAATAAGGTACGGTCCGCTTCTACAGCAAGTACCGAGGCCTTAACCCGGATCATTTGTTCAATGGTTTCAGCCCCGACTGAGGGCAGGTCAAATCTGGTATCCTGCGTGGGTTTACAGACCTTTATCACCACTGCTCCCGTTCCGCCCAGTCGTCCGCCACGTTGAATGGTCTGATCTGTTCCTTCAATTGCCTCGACAGCCAACACGGCACGATCTTTGACTACCAGGCACTGGCCTATGTCAAGGCATCCTATCTCCCTTGCGAGTTTCCACCCGAAGTGAATATCGTCCCATTGGCTTTTCGAGGGCTTACAATCCGTCAATACTCCGGGTGGTACGAGTAGTTCCTTTAAAAGAAAGGTGGAAGGAAGCACCCGAATGCCTTCTTGCTCGAGTTCTGAGGCAATGGACCTCAATATTCTGTCATCCAGCCGGGTGCCCAGGCGTCGCCATAGATCTAACGCCCTGAGATCAGGCCTGACGTCCTTAAATATCCTGGTCTTTGTTATGGAACCCGCAAATATGGCCTCTGACGCACCTGCCTTTTTTAGCGTCTTTATAAGCTTTCCTAACTGCCCCAGGTAAATCCATTCAATTTGATCTACTTCCTCTGAAAGCAAAGGGTCTGTCTCTCCCTTATGGGCTACTGCCACTATCCCATGGCCCTGCTTTCTGGCAGCTCTGGCGCACAATAGAGGGAACTGCCCTCCCCCTGCCACCAGTCCTAAAGGACTCTGCATTAAGGTTCCTCTTCTCCATTTGAGGCCATGGGCACGCCCCTTTTGGAAGATCTGATAAACCCGGTGAATTCTTTTACCTCTGGTATCTCCCCAAGCCTGGATTCCACGGTGTCAAGGGCTTCTTGCACAGTATCACTTTCTTGAAAGACCATTCGATAGGCCTTTTTCAAGGCCTCAACAACCTCTCTCGAAAGTCCTTGCCGTCTCAGTCCCACCAGATTCAGACCATACAGATGATCCCTCTGGCCCCAGTATTTCACATACGGCGGTATGTCCTTGTTCACACCTGACATGCCGCCAAGAAAGGCATGGGCACCGATTCGACAGAACTGATGGATAGCTGACAGTCCACCGATGATGACCGAATCTCCTATATTCACATGTCCTCCAAGGGTGACGCCGTTTGCCATGATCACCCTGTCTCCGACCTGGCAGTCATGGGCTACATGGCAGTAAGCCATAAGCAGACACTGCTTCCCGACCCTTGAAATACCGCCTCCACCTTGAGTTCCGCGGTGTATGGTAACGAATTCCCTGATTATAGTCTGATCGCCTACCTCGACCCTTGTAGGTTCCCCGCTGTACTTCAGATCCTGAGGAGGCGCTCCGATAGATGCAAACTGGAATATCTTTATCTTTTTTCCAAGCCTGGTATGGCCTTCGATCACAACATGGGGACCTATTTCCGTCTCCGGCCCTATTTCGACTTCAGGCCCGACAACCGCATAGGGCCCTATCTTCACTCCTTCGGCGATTTCTGAATTCGGAGAAATTATGGCTGTTGGGTGTATGTTTTTTTCTATAGGCATCAGATTGTCCAATCATTATAATCTATTTAATTTATTAGAAACTTCTTCTTTTAAGAAAGAAGAAACAGAATCGCCAAGGCAAACAGGGTCCTTCAACCCGTGTTCATTCTGTTAAGAAGGACCCGCCTCAGGCGACTAATTTATTGAACGGCCGCTAAAAGTATTGCCTCTGCTGCGACCTTGTCATTAACATATGTCTTGCCTTCCATCTTCCACAAAATCGATTTACGCTTCAAGAGTTTTAATTCCATAATCAGCTGGTCGCCAGGGACTACTTGCCTTCTGAAGCGTACTTCATCCATCCCGGCAAACACCAGCAGTTTATTCTCAAAACCACCTGGTTGTGTGTTCTTGGCAAATATGATCCCGGTCTGAGCCATGGCTTCCAGGATAAGTACTCCAGGCATAATCGGTTCTCCGGGGAAGTGACCTTGGAAGAAAGGCTCATTTATGGTTACGTTCTTAAGTGACTTGATGCTCAGCCCCGGCTCGATGCTCAAAACACGGTCAACCAGAAGGAAAGGATATCTGTGAGGCAGCAAGGCAGATATTTCCTGTATCCGGAGTTGGTTATGCATTGTTTCCATTTTTTTCCCCTGATGATTTGTCTTCAAGTTTATCTACACGCAGTTTAAGATCACTGACCTGTTTTACCATTTCAGGAAGCCGCTTCAGGGCACTGCTGGCCCTTAAAAACAACTTGTGAGGCATTGCAGGGGTCCCGGTGACCGCCTCGCCGGCCGCAAGGCTTCTGGCAACTCCTGATTGCGCACCTACCATGGCCCGGTCTCCAATCTCTATATGACCTGCCAGCCCGACCTGACCCCCCAGTACCACTCCCTTGCCGATACGAGTACTTCCTGCAATACCCACAAAGGCCACAAGCAATGAGTTGTCCCCAATAGATACGTTATGGCCGACCTGCACAAGGTTATCGATTTTAGTTCCCCGACCTATGCGGGTTTCTCCCAGGGCCGCCCTGTCTATAGTCACGTTGGCACCTATCTCTACATCGTCCTCTATCACAACTATGCCGATCTGAGGGATTTTTACGTGGGATTCACCGTGCCTGGCATAGCCAAACCCGTCGCTTCCGATCACCGTCCCTGCATGTACTGCCACCTTTTTCCCCAAGCGACAGCCCTCATAGACTACTACATTAGGATATAGGGTTGTTTCGTCATCAATATAGACATCATTCCCAACATACACCCCGGGATAGAGGGTTACATGCCGACCAATGTGAACTCTATCACCTATAAATACCTGGGGATATATACTGACATTGCGGTCAATATCACAGTTTGAGCCCACATGTGCCTCGGGGCTCAAACCCAGCGCCATGAAAGGCCTTTCCAAAAAAGCTGCTACGGTCAGGGCATAGGAGAGATATGGATCTTCGACCAGAATCGAAGGGCGGTCCAGCACGCAGGGCCAATTCTTTGGCAGTATCAACGCCCCTGCCTTGCTCTTTTCCACCTCTTTCTTATAGCGCGCTCCTGCGGCAAAGCTTATTTCATCAGGTCCTGCCGCTGCCAAGGCCTGTAAGCCGATGATATTGAGATCACCGGGTCCTTTCAGTTCTCCCTGTAACAGTCGGGCAATTTCGCCAAGGGTCTTCATGGTTTATCAGTCATCAAATCGAACATTTCAAAAGCTTCCCCCCATCCTGAATTCCCAGTTGCTGGAATCATCCCCTTCGTCTTTATTTATATTGAATCCCCATTCTATACGAAGGGGGCCCATGGGAGACAGCCACCTTATGCCAGGACCCACGGACAGACGCGTCGTTTGATTTTCATAGTCATTGTCATCGTCCCAGCAGTTACCCATATCCACGAATATAACGCCATTCAGGCCCATATTTTTCAGCAGCGGAAAGATGGTCTCAAGTTGAACATAACCCATATAATTGCCGCCGACGCGATCGTCATCCGGGCTGTTTGGATCTGTAGGGCTTATACGGCCATATTTGTATCCCCTGACAGAGTCGATTCCACCCAGGAAAAAGCGTTCATAAATAGGGAGCTTTCCGTTGCCACCTTCGGCAACATAGCCTGTTCCGGCTCTTATGTGGCCGATGACAGACTTCCAGATAGGATGGTAATAACTGACGACGCCTTCCAGTTTCACAAAGGCGCTGTCACCGCTGAGGAGTCCCCCTGCGTATTCAACTGAGACACTGTTATTCCAACCGCGGGAGGGATTGTAGTAATCATTTCTTGTATCGTAAAGGATACCAGTGCTTACAGACCTGGTAGAGTGTATATCCTGAGAATCCTTTATTATCGTCGAGGCGTAGTCAGAGACGTCTGTCATGTCGGTATTATCCATTCTCAGCTTAACAAACGCACGCAGATCGTCAGTCAGGGGATAGCCGAAACGCACTGCGCCGCCTATGCTTTCCTTTGTATAATCATCATATTCCACCTCCCAGTTGTATGCTTCAATACCAAAAGAGAGTTGAGTATCCCTTAAATAGGGCTCGACGAAAGTCAGTGAGAACCTCGTGGTCTCCCCGCCAAGTATACCCCTGAAACTCAGAGACTGACCCTTTCCCAGGAAATTTCTCTGTTCGATCTCCCCCATGAACATAAAATTTTCCACCGAACTGTATCCGGCTCCTATACTGAATGTACCGGTTGCCATTTCCTTGACCTCTACCTTGAGGTCCATAAGTTCTTCGCTGCTCCCTTTGCTGGGGACAAGATTGACATCCTCAAAGTAACCCAGCCTATTCAGTCTTTGAACACTCTTTCTGAAGCCGGAGGCGCTGAAGGGCTCAAGCTCTTTGACTCTGAGTTCCCTTCGAATGACTTTATCCCTGGTCCTTGTATTTCCAACTATTTCTATTTGTTCAAGCCTCACCTTTGGACCCGTATTCACAGCTAGTATTACATTTACCAGCTTTTTGTCCGGGTCCTTTTCAATTTTCGGGGTAATATCTGCATAGGCAAAGCCCTCATCTGCATAAATGTCTGTGAGTTTCAACAGGTCCTGACGAAGTATCTGCCGACTGAAAACAGGCTCTTTAGTGATCTGCAGTTTGCTTAAAAGATCTTCCTTGTCCTTAAAAAAGTCCTGCTCTATATCCAGGGAACCGACTCCATAAAGGTCTCCCTCTTCTATGGGAATCGTTATGTATAGACCGTCATCTTTTTTCTGGACCGATGGACGGCCCACCTTTGCATCCATATACCCTCGATTGTGATAATAAGATGCGATTCTTCCCAGGTCCCTCTCCATGGCATCCTGCTTCAGTATAGCCTGGTCCCCTTTAAACAAGGCCATGATATTGCTCCAGGACGGTATCCAGAGAGATTTTTTTTCAGTGGTTTCCAGCAATTCTTTTAATTCCTTGTCTGAAAAGGCGCTGTTGCCCTGGAATTCAATGGCCTGGATTTGGACCTGCTCTCCTTCCCTGATTTCAAAAAGCACATCGGCCGTCTGCTCTGATACCGGTTCAATTGAGGCCTTAACAGTGGTTCCGACATAGCCCTTTTCAGTATACAGGGCCTTGATCTTTTCGATATTTTCCTGAATGGTCTTTTCTTGAATTATAGTATATGGCTTAAGATCTATGGTTTCTCGTATGTTTTTCTCCGGGATTTCTTTATTGCCTGAAAATTTGATGTTCTTTATGGCGTGCTTTTCTTTCAGCATGAAGGTCACGATGCGACCGGAGGGACCCTCGCTGGCATCCACCCGCACATCATTAAAATAACCCAGGCCGTATATACTCTTAATATCAGAAGCAATAATCTCAGGATCGAAAAAATCGCCTGCCCTGGTCATAGTAACCTGCAGAATTGCATCGGTATCTACCCTTTTATTACCGGTGACACGTACCTTCGATACCAGGTAAGGGGCAGCCATGGCCTTTACCATTTTGGTCCCCATTTTATCCAAAAGCGTGTTCAATTCGTGCCTTTTCCCTTCAGTAGAGAGGATTTTGGGCTCAATGTCGGCCTTTTCCAGATCAACAATCCTTAAATTCAGGCCCATCCAGTCTCCAAGGCAGCTAATGCTTCCATAAAAAACAAACTGAGCCTGGTGTTCCTTTCCAGATCTGATAATGTCATCCAGGGTCTCCGGTGGTGGGTCTTTCGACAAAATCACTGTATATCCATGGGATTCAAGTCGTCTGGAAAGTCCCTGCAATGCCTCATCCACCCGACCGGGCTTGTCTTGCTGTCCATGATAAGCCAGTTTAGTGCCGAGAATGGTGGCAGATGGGAGAGAAACTTCCCCCATGGTACTGGAGATAAAAACAAATTGAAACGACATGGACAAAACAAGATATACGGCAGGTAAATAAAATGACTTATACAGAGGTACTATCAGTTTTCGCAGAATATTAGAGGTCTTCATTTATTTTTTCCATTTAATTGCGCCGTATAAGATAGCTTGTCATTATCAGTGCGAATTTAAAAAATATCAGTCACTGATTTCACTGCCTAATCCACGGTTGTCAAGGTAGTCCGCATCCCAAAAAGTAAATTACCAAAGCATCAGGATATACTTCCTACACCGAAATCCTTAAGTTCAGAGACATCGAGCTCAACGGCCCGGCCTCCGGCCAACCCGATACATCGGTCCATGCGGCTTGCCAGGGCCAAATTATGCGTAACGACTACTACAGTTGTACCGTATCGTTTATTTAAGGTAAAAATTAATTCAGCGGCCTTTTCTCCTGTCCTTTCATCAAGATTTCCAGTAGGTTCATCCGCAAGGAGCAATCCGGGTTTTCTTGCCATGGCCCTTGCCAGGGCTACTCGCTGCTGCTCACCACCTGAGAGCTGACCAACCCGGTGATCGAATCTCTTTTCAAGACCGGTTTCAGCCAGTATATCCTTTGCCATCTCCCTGGCTTTAGCCCTGGATTCCCCAGCCACAAGACACGGCATCATAACATTCTCAAGGGCGGAGAACTCCGGTAGAAGGTGATGAAACTGAAAGACAAATCCCAGTTCTTTATTACGAAATTTGGAGAGTTTTGTGTCATTCCACGAAAACACATCTTCTCCAAAGTGGAGGACCTTACCGCTGGTAGGACGGTCCAAAGTGCCCAGTATGTGAAGAAAGGTGGTCTTTCCAACCCCTGAAGCCCCGACTACTCCCACAATTTCCCCGGAATAAATCAAACATTTGAGATCCTTGAGTACCTCTACCTTGAGCCCATTGTTTGAAAATACTTTTTTAAGAGAATCAACCTCTAAAACCGAGGTTTTGTTGTCTGCTTCCTGACAAAAGGAGGTATCTCTTTCGCGGACAGCTCCTGATAAAGTTTTTTGGGCTTCAGTCATTATGTGTGTTAAATCAAATAAGTTAAAAATCGTCCCATTGATAACAAATAAGAGTACCTCAATCAAGTAGAGATACACGTAAATAGTTTTTTAATTTGACACACAGGCCTGCCGCTGTTAACCAAAAACTATTATTAAACTGATGGGAGGACACGATATGTCCAGAATGCCTGTGCTTTTCGGTGTGCATAACCACCAACCCCTTGGCAACTTGAACCAGGTCATAGAGAGGTTGACCAACACATGTTATCGTCCTTTTCTGCGGGCGGTTTCCAGTGCCTCGTGGTTTTCATTTTCCATTCATGTCAGCGGGACCCTGCTTACCTGGTGGGAAGAAAACGATACTGCTGTTATCGACCTCATGGGAGATATGGCGGATAGAGGACAAATAGAATTACTGGGCGGTGGTTTTTATGAACCGGTCCTTGCAGCCATATCCAGGGAGGACAGAAAGGAACAAATACTGAAGTTGAGCGAATACCTTGAGCGGCGTTTCGGGCAAAGACCAAGAGGGGTATGGCTCACAGAGAGGGTATGGGAAGACCAGATAATCGAGGACCTGTTAGATGCAGACATAAAATTTATCATCGTAGATGACTGGCATTTCCTTGTAACCGGTTTTCGTAAAGAAGATCTCCATGGCTACTATCTCACTGAATCGGGAGGAGAGACCCTGGCGGTTTTCCCGATAGATCAGACCTTGCGTTATTGTATCCCTTTTTCGTCAATTAACGAGCTTGAGACATACCTGAGACAGGTGGCTGCAAAAGGGAAAATGGCTATCTACGTGGACGACGGAGAAAAATTCGGCGCTTGGCCCGGGACTCACAAACGGGTATTTGAAGACGGATGGCTTGATGATTTCCTGGAGTCCGTTTCCCGATGGAAAGATGAATTCATTGAATTGACTACATTTTCTCAGGTCATGTCTAAGATACCCGCATCAGGTATCTGCTATCTCTCCAACGCATCCTATGATGAAATGGAGCAGTGGGCCCTTCCTGCAGGTAATATTCTACAGCTCCAGCAATTGATCAGGTCTTTGGGCCCGGAAGCAAAAGGGATCTACAGGCCGTTTCTGCGTGGCGGTCACTGGAAAAATTTCTTTGTGAAGTACCCGGAGTCAAACCATATGCACAAACGCACTTCCGCTGTAAGCCGGATGAGTCTCAGTACCCGCTTACCCGACAGGCAGGCCAGGGATTATATCCTGTCGGCCCAGTGTAATGATGCATATTGGCATGGCATCTTTGGCGGTCTTTATCTTCCGCATTTAAGAAATGCCGTGTGGCAGTCAATACTCAAGGCCGAGGCCGGACTCCGCAAAGGGCAGGACCTGTCAATCGACGAATCAGATATTAATAGAGACGGTCTTCCAGAGGTTGTTGTTACCTCCGGAGACGCATGTTCAGTCTTTGAACCGCACTCTGGTGGACAATTGGTCGAGTTTTCTCTGTTTGACCATCCAAACAACTATTGTAATACCCTGACCAGAAGGTTTGAATCATATCATCAGCCCCTGAGAAAGTTTATGGAGAGCGGGACTTACGATAATAATGCAGAATCAAGTGAAGGCGTCTCCAGCATCCACACCCTCACCAGGGTACCGGATCTTTCCCTGCTGGACGATCTTATATATGACTGGTACAGCAGAAATTCATTTATAGATCATTTTTTCGACCCTGCGGCCACCCTGGACGATTTCAGGAGGTGCGATTTCAGAGAGTGGGGAGATTTTGCCAACCAGCCCTTTGAATACAATATTGATCAGGGGACCATTGTTTTTGTGAGAGACGGAGGTCTCTATGCGCCCGGGTCTCCGAAAACGCCTGTCTGCCTTACCAAGAGCTTTATCTTTAAGAATAAGGGCATGTCAGTTAATGTCCAGTATATCATTAAAAACAGATCGAATGACCTTATAAACTGCCGATTCGGCGTGGAATGGAATGTCTTTCCGGCATTTCTGGCTTTGGGAAACGGGGAAGTGCTGGTGAAAGGACAGGAACAGAATTTCAGTTCACCGTGGGAGCAGACAGGGGATAAAATAGCCTTCGTGGACCGGGCCATAGAGGCTGAGCTCCATATCGGTTTTGGCCGGGACATCACAATCTGGGGATTTCCAGTGAATACCATAGCCCAGTCGGAGAGCGGCTATGAAAAGACCGTCCAGGCAATTTCCATCATGGCCCATCAGGAACTGGTGCTTGAACCGGGAGAAGAGCTGCAGCAGGGAATCACCTGGCAGATGGAGACAGCGGCCCTGAAGAGCGCCTTTATACTATGATGTTGAACCGGCCTTAACTCCTCGGAAAATCTATCTGATCAGGCATAACGACTTGCTTCGCGAGGCTAAGGGGACTGGTGGGAATTTTACCGTACAGCTTCTCAAGCATTTGCGGTGAGGAGGGATGGGAAAGCAGGACCTTGATTATTTGACCAGCACCCTGACCCTCTATCGGGCTTTGCCCTGGTCTGCCACGGCCTTGGTTGCCTGTGCCACGGCATCTGCATCCCCCAGATAGTAATGTCTGATGGGCCGCAGATTATTGTCCAGCTCGTATATCAACGGTATGCCGGTTGGAATATTCAGCTGAATAATGTCTTCTTTTGCGATATTGTCCAGATACTTAACCAGCGCCCTGAGGCTATTGCCGTGCGCCGCGATGATTACTTTTTTTCCTGCTTTGACGGCAGGCGCAATAGATCCGTGCCAGTAGGGCAGGAAGCGCTCCACCGTGTCTCTCAGACATTCTGTCAGCGGCAGATCACGTTCATTCAATTCACGATAGCGTGGATCATGGCCCGGGTATCGTTCGTCTGTCTTTTCCAGGGCCGGGGGCAAAACATCGTAACTTCTGCGCCAAAGCAGCACCTGCTTCTCTCCAAAGCGCCTTACTGTCTCCGCCTTGTTCAGACCCTGCAGGGCCCCGTAATGCCGTTCATTCAGACGCCATGAACGCTGGACAGGAATCCACATCTGGTCAATTTCATCCAGCACAATCCAGAGTGTGCGTATCGCCCGTTTCAGCACTGAGGTATAGGCGATGTCAAAGCAGATGCCTTCGGACTTGAGGGCCCTGCCGGCTTCTTCAGCCTCGATCCTTCCATGGTCCGTAAGATCGACATCCGTCCACCCGGAAAAACGGTTTTCCTTATTCCACAGGCTTTCCCCGTGCCTCAACAGTGTCAATTTTATCATTTGCGCCCCATGTGTCCTTCCTTCGTATTGCCCATCCATCCTTTTTATTCGCTATGGCAATAATTTTTTCATAGGTTTATTTAGATTGTAGGAGAAATAAAAACTTTGTCAATATCAATAAATTCAGAGTGTTATCCACAAAAAAAGGTCCTTAGACCAGAGCAACCCAGTATTTCAAAAGAGCAGTTTAGGATATCTGTTTTTCAAAAGCTTGACTAATTTAGCTAAAAAGCCTATTATAGGCATATTTTAAAAAGGAGATTAACATGCAAATAACTGCCACAGAACTTAAAAACAGACTCGGTAGATACTTGGACGCAGCGGAAACATCTCCCGTAATAGTTGAAAAATCAGGTAGAATAAAATCAGTATTAATATCAAATGCAATGTTTGAAAAATTCCTTGCCTATGAAGATGCTTATTGGGCTTCCAAAGCTAAAATAGCCGAAGAAGAAGGTTATTTAGGAGAAAAGGCCTCTGAAGCACTTTTAGCCAGGACCTGATCATATTGTATAAAATTGATATTACTAAAGCTGCCGGTAAATTTATTAAAAAATTGCCGCCAAAACAATACCGGCAAGTAGTAAGTACTATACTCGCTCTTCGAGAAAATCCAAAACCTAATGACTCGAAACAATTAACAGGATATACTAAATATTATCGTGTGGATATCGGGGAATATCGTATAGTTTATCGTTTTGACAATGATACTGTTTATATTGCTGTAATCGGAAACAGAAATGATGATGAAGTATATAGGCGATTTAAACAGCAAAATCAGTAACTTATTTCAATTTCTCGATACACACAACGTCTGAACTGACCAGCGTTTCACGTCCGGCAGCGCCTGGTCGGGCCAGGTTTCACATTCATGTTTTACTCTTTCTTGCTCTCTTCTCAGGTGCATTTCCAAGTAAAAGAACTGACCACTTGTCCCTAAACTCTCGCATCACATCTTCAGGGGATAAATTCATATAGATTTCTATAGTGGCAAGATGGCTGTGGCCTAAAAATTCTTGCCAGAATCTGGTCGAAATTCCGGGACAAGCTGCTGTTCTGCTTTGTCAAGTCGAATATGCGAGGGTAGTAAAGAAAGGTTCGAAACCTTGGTCTTTAAAATAGCTTCCTAGACCTCTTTTTTTTAAGCAAAACATCATGAAGCGCTGCATCATAGATCTCTGGTTCAACTCCCAAGGCCAATAGTGGAATGAGCCTGGGGATCAGGATCAATTAAAAGCGTTTTTTGTTCTTTGTTGGCCAGTCCGCAAGCTAAATTAATTGAGGTGGTGGTCTTTCCCACCTCTCCTTTTTGGTTTGCTATGGCAATGATTTTTTGCATAGGTTTATTTAGATTGTAGGAAAATAAAAAGTTTGTCAATATCAATAAATACAGGTTTTTATCCACAAAACAAGGTCCTTAGACCAGAGCAACCCCGTATTTTAACGGGGTGGTTTAGGATCGT
>JAGYNZ010000027.1 GCA_018399745.1 Deltaproteobacteria bacterium
TTTCGGGATTGCGGAATACTATCGTCTGCTGCCGGAGATAGATCACTGGCTGAGGCGGCGCCTACGCATGTGCCATCTAAAACGATGGCGCTGGTGTCGTACAAAGGTTCGTTTACTGGTAAAGCTCGGTACAAACCTGCGGCTGCCCATATCAATCGGCCTGAGCAGGAAAGGACCATATCGACTCGCCAAGGCACTGGCAACCCAGTCGGGGATGACCAACAACTGGCTGAAGGATCAAGGTCTGTTATCTGTTAAAGATCTATGGGTGAAAAATCATTACCCCGCTACGGCTCGGTAGCTCATGGAAACCGCCTGGTGCGGACCTGCTTGCCAGTGTTGCGGGAAGGAGGAGAGAAAAACTCCCCCTTACCCGATTGGCCTCTTATTTATTGTAGATAGATGACAGGCCTTTTATCATAGGGTAATGTTTAATGTTGAGCGTCCTTAATTCCGCATTTTCGATTTCTGCGGTAGCGGCCACAATGGCGTCTGCAAGCCCAACTCCGTGCGACTTACCATAATCCAGTTTGTAGAGTCCACCGGCCTTCGCGATTTCTACATCCAAAGGAATAACTCGGAACAAGGAGACAAACTTATCGATTGTCGCTTGCTCAGCATCGCCTTTAACGCCGGCATACAACTCAGCGACGACTATGGATGACAAGATGATCCGGGAATAGTTGTCGTTGATAAAGGCAACCGCCTTGCTATAACCTCGAAAAAAGTCAACCAGAACATCCGTATCCAGAAGTATCGACCCGGCCATGATCAGTTCCTATCCCATTCAGCACGCATTGCTCTGAAATCAGGAAGATCCGTGCGGTCTTTCCACATTCCGGCAGCCTCGCGTAATACAGTCTCCTGCCTGTTGCGGCCCTTTTCGTCAATGAGACGATCAACGGCCTCTCGAATGAGTTCGCTCTGCTTTTTCCCAACAGTCTTAGCAATGGCCGCCAATTCGTCGCGCTGATGAGCTGTCAGGTATATCTGCGTTCGTATCATTTGGCACCTCCTGTAATGTATACATCTACATTATACATCACAAATTTTCCTGTCAAGGTCAATGGGCGATAAGCGAAGCTCAGGTCGGAATTTTGATTCCCATTGCTGACAGACTGTGACAGGTAGAGCAGGTATTTCGGACAATGAAGTCCATACTGGAGACCAAGCCCATTTTTCATCAACGCGACGAAACCATAAGAGATCATGTATTTTGCCGTTTTCTTGCCCTTGCTATGCGCAAGGAACTGATGAAACGCCTCGAGCAGTCGGGACATGATCTTGAATGGGCACACATGATCCAGGATCTTGAATCCTTGCAGGAAACGACCATTGAAGAAAACGGGAAACGCCTTGCCGTTCGTACAGAATGTGTTGGTACCTGTGGTAAGGTATTCCAATCAGTTAAAGTGGCAATTCCACCTACTATCAGGGATCTCAGTCCGTGTATGCAGGCAATTGCTTGAAAAAATCAAATGGTAGTGCCAAGAACTATTATTGCGTCTATATCTTACTGATTTAACAGGTAAAGTTATTTTTAACTGTCAAAGATGAGCCAAAAGGATTTCGCAGAGCAGTAAAAAACTTATCATGACTCTATAGATGATTTTCTCTGTTTATCCATTCAAGATCTTTAACCGGAAGAAAGAACATGCAAAAATTATCTGCCCGGCATATGGCGCAAAAATGAAAATCATCATGACTATGATACCTAAACCACCGGACAGACTATCTGCCCGTCTCATATAATCAACAAAGGAGGAATCGTTATGTGAACTTAAAACAACATTACCGGCTTATGCAAAATCCGGCTCAACCGGCAAGGGATCTCTGCGTGCAAAAAACAGCCAATTTTATCCGTAAACGGGGCATTTCCCTGGCATAAAGCCTGTTTATCAGGAAAGTCCATCTCAAAGATCGTTTTTTCAAAAGCGGATTCAGAAGCAGGAAATCCTCTACGTCCCACATGCCTGATCCAGGCAGGTCCTCAAAAAGCTATTTTCTATATAATAGACCGGGCTTGCCCAACAAACGGTTCAGATTGTGGCTCGCTACGCTCTCACAATCTAACCTTGTATGTTATACACAAAACAATTAGGGAAAAGATCACAGCCCTTATTACCGTAGGTCTTGATCGACCTAACTCAGCAAGAAATCGTGATGAAATGGTGTGTGCATGGCTGGGACTTCCACCACGCACTTGTGCCCCAATCCTATGGGCTAAATCTCTTGGTAGCTCAGAAACACTAGAAAGGAACAAGATTTGGCGAGCTCTTGTAATCGCAACGTAAAATAAACGTCTTTGTTCTTCCCGCATTCTTTGTTCTTCAGCACGTGTATCCCCAAGAATGAAGGACAGCAAGCCTTCAATGCATCCAGCAACTAATCATCTGTTATTATCAGAAAGATGGACCACATGGCATTTAGTGCACATGTTATTTCCCCAGTCCGTATGGTCGGCAGGCGCAGGCATAATATTATTGTCAACGCTATGGCACTTTATGCAGTCCTCCCAGCCTTCTATCTGATGAGTAATCGGGGAAATCTTTCTTTCATCTGATATGTTCTTTTCAGCAGAATGATTTTTAACAACAGCCTCAGAATCTTCTGCAAAAGATGGCGCCGGAGTTATAGCTACAGGCTCAATGGCATGTGAAACAGCAGGCAAATGACATTTTTTGCAACTCTCATTACTCCAACCCATATGCCTTACGGGATAAGGCCTGATGCCTCTGATGCCGTGACAGCCGTCACATTGCGTGCGCCCCTCAATAGTATGCGGGATCGATATGGATTCTCTTTCAGGAGCGCGCAAAATTTCCGGTGACTGAATCATTGCAAAGCCAACCGTTACCACAGCAACAAAAAACCCCGCAACGATTGACAATATAACGGAATACGATTCTCTCATATGGAATTTATCCGCTTAAAAGCTAAACAAAATTAAAGCTCTCCGACTGAACCCGTTCAAGGGATATGCCCAGCTTTTCAAGGGCCTCCTTTAGCGCCATCTGCATGGGTTGCGGCCCGCAGACGAGGTATTCGCAATCCATCCTCGTGCTCGGCAGATACTTCGCTATAACTTTCTCATTAATGCGTCCTGTCTCACCCTCCCAATCATCAGCAGGCTGGCTGAGGATATGAATGACCTGGAGGTTAAGCCTCTTTTTTAAGTTTTCAAGCTCTTCTCTGAAAGTTGTCCCCTCCAATGTCTTGCTCTGATAAAAAAGCACAACAGGCCGCAAATCATTTCTATCTGCCATGGTCCTCAATATGCTTATTATAGGCGTTATCCCGACGCCTCCGGCTATGAAGACATAACCGGAAGACCTGTAATGATCGATAGTGAACGTTCCATAAGGTCCATCCATGAAAGCGCGTGTGCCCCTGGCCACCTCGCCAATTTTAGAAGTAAAATCCCCCAGTTCCTTGATCGTCATCTCAATTTGTCCCGGATTCATCGCACTTGAAGAAAAAGAGAAAGGGTGCTCTCTAATAGCAAAAGGTGATTTTCCAATGGTCAGCCACGCAAATTGTCCGGGCTTGAAATTCATACCTTTATGTCCGTGTGGTTTCAAGGCCAACGTCCATGAATCGCCGCGTTCTTTGATAACATTCTCGATGAGATAAGGGCGTCTGAGCATCGATATGGGCTTTACGATCCGAACATACAGCAGCGCAAGAATCCATCCAATTACCATGGAAATCCACAGCCAGCGCTTTACGGGCTCTTGGACGTAGTAACTGACCCCTGCAATATGCGTCATTGAGAACGCTACGGCTACAACCGACATATAACCGTGAATGATGCGCCAATGTTCGAAAATAATGCCCATTTCAATACGATACAGCGAGGTTACAATAACAATGATAAACGCCAGAAGACCACCTGTGCCTATAGTAATCCACCAGGGTGCAGTAAGCGGATTTAGCAATACAAGTGTTGAAGGACTTGAGCTTATAAGGATTACCGGATGTAATAAAATGAAAAAAAAGGCTATTATGGCTATCTGGCGGTGAAAATGATAAACAACATCTATCCCGTAAGGAGACGTGATATGCCTGAAACGTCCCGTCAAAAAAAACTGTAAACCCATCATCGATAAACCGGCAAAACCGAGCCCGACTGAAAACTCCCTCCAAAAACCGCGCCCGGGAGGAGCTTGACCGATTAACAATACAAACAGAGGGGCTATTATAAGCAAAAGATACAGTGCTATCCAAAAAGCGCCACGCCAAATATGCCTCATGTCTCACCTTACCATAAATCTATCTCATATTGATTTTTCTGAATCGTACAGCATTATCAAAACGCCAAGCTTTGCGTTGAAACCCATGATGGGCGTTAGAATCCGCATAGTGCTTTTTTCATCCTTAAAGATATGGATTCCATTTTGCTCGACAAGGTCTTGAGAGAACAGAGATGAAATTGGTGCGCCTTTCAGTTTTTTGTCCATTGCAACCACAATAGTACCCGTCAGGCTTCACCAATAGGATCAGTTTAATATTTGGCTCTTTTATGAATTGATTAAGATATTCGTTGATCTGGCCGTAATTTCCCCTGGTCATTTCTCACCGTACAACTCAGACCACGGGAACGGATACCTATTGTTTTTTACTAGTTTCCATCCTGAAACTCTAACATATTGAAAGGATTGGTGATAGTTTGTTTTTCTTGTTGCTTTTTTGGCGCATTCTTGTATATTGTTTATAATAATTGCTTGATTTCATTGAGTAAGTTCTATAGCGAAAGGGCAAAAAATGCGTCAGAAAAGGGTCAAACAGTTTAATATCTTTCATGTGATGCCGAGCAATCCGATTGCCAAAGAATTGGGAGTAATCTCGGAAATTCTTGATGCGCAACCGAGGGTTGTGGATCTGGTTCACGGAAACATCGTAGGCATCAAAAGATCGGATACCGGGCGTCCCGGAATGAAAGCGGAACAGACCCTTCGGTCTGCCATTCTGAAGCAGTACCGGAGCCTGACTTATAAGGAACTGGCGTTTCACCTCGAAGACTCTCAGTCGTTTCGTGCCTTTGCAAGGCTGGATATAAATCAGTATCCGAGCAGGTCTGTGCTGCAGGAAAACATCAAGGCCATCAGCGCATCGACATGGGATGTGATCCATCGGGTTTTGATCGAATACGCCTTGGATCAGGAGCTTGAGAAGGATCGAAAGATCCGTATCGACTCTACGGCTGTAGAGAGCAACATCCATCATCCTACGTATTCCAAACTGTTTGAGGATGGAGTTCGCGTTATCACGCGGTTGCTTATTGCAGGCAAGGAGTTGAAGCCCATGCCTGAATACTCGTTTGCTGATCACCGGAGAGTAGTCAGGAAGCGGGTGGTTACGATACTGAACGCCAAGAAACAGAAGATACGGGAAAAGGCGTATGAGGACCTGCTTAATGTTTCTGTTCGTATACGGGGATATGCAATGTATGCCATTTTTGCCCTGAAGACGTTTGACAGTGTTGATCTGATGCAATGGGTACGCGCCAGGGTGCTGAGAGAAAAGCTTGAGCAGACTCTTTCGATTCTGGAACGTGTCATGGATCAGACCGAACGGCGGATCATTCGGGGTGAGAAGGTTCAGGCGTCCGAGAAAATCAGTTCGTTCTTTGAGTGTCATACAGACATCATTGTCAAGGGCGGCCGTGATACCCAGTTTGGCCACAAGGTCTTTCTTGCAGGAGGAGATTCCGGCATTATCACGGACTGCGTAGTCGTGCATGGAAATCCTGCCGATTCGCAGATGTTTCAGCCCATGATAGAGAGGCAGAAAGTCCTCTACGGAAGGGTACCGCGTCAGACGGCCGCTGATGGAGGTTTTGCCTCTGAAGACAATCTCAAGTGGGCCAAGAAAGAAAAGATCAAGGATGTCATGTTCGCGAAGAGAAAGGGCCTTTCTGTACTCGAGATGGTCAAGAGCAACTGGGTGTACAAGAAGCTCAGGAATTTCCGTGCAGGGATTGAAGCGAACATTTCGAGGCTCAAGCGGTCCTTTGGATTTAACCGGTGCAACTGGACCGGATGGCCGGGCTTTCGGCAGTATGTTTGGAGTGCGATTGTATCGTATAATCTTTCGGTGCTGGCCAAGTTGAAAATGGAGTTGGATTAAGGATATTTCTGGTGTCATTCTCTGGTTACGACAGGAGAGATATGCCCTGAAGATACCCCCAAACGCCTCTGGGGGCCTTGAAAAATGAAAATTGGCGTCTATCACTCCAAAATCTCCACTGTCATGATCCGCTCAACCTGCTTCGCCTGATCGGTGTCAGTCAGTACACCCAAAAAACAGGGGTTTCCGGATGGAAACTAATTAATAATTAACAATTCCCATTTTATTTGTCAAACCAATAGGAAATCACCTAGATATTTCATATAAGATACAGGCAGCAAGCACCGAGTAGGCTGATCGTCATACAATTACTGCTATTGGTCTGAAGATTCTTTCATCGAGCAACCATTGATCACAAAAGCACGAAAAAACGAAAATAATTGCTAATATAATAAATTGGGCACTAATTATCATGTCCCCATTTCCCAAGAAGACAGATACTTCTTCTGCTCCTGAGTAAGTTTGTCTATTCGAATTCCCATACTGGACAGTTTCAATCTTGCAATTTCACGGTCTATCTCTTCCGGAACGCCATAGACCTTTTTCTCCATCTTCAAATCCTTGTTTAACATATATTCCGCGCACAGGGCCTGATTGGCAAAGCTCATATCCATAACGCTTGACGGGTGACCCTCAGCGGCGGCCAGGTTAATAAGCCTGCCCTCTCCTAATACATATATATGTCTTTCATTTATCAATGTGTGCTCTTTTACATAGTCACGAATTGTATGACTTTCTTTAGTTATTTTCTCAAGGGACTCTAGATCGATTTCCACGTTAAAATGACCTGAGTTAGCTACAATGGCGCCTTCTTTCATCTTGAGGAAATGCTCTTCCCTTATGACGTTAATATCTCCAGTGACAGTGCAGAAAAAATCACCCTGGGGAGCTGCCTCAACCATCGGCATAACTTCAAATCCATCCATGACTGCCTCAAGGGCCTGTAATGGTTCTATTTCAGTCACAATCACTCTGGCACCCATGCCTTTGGCCCTCATGGCCACGCCTTTGCCGCACCAGCCATAACCAGCTACTACGAAAATACTGCCTGCCACGAGCCTGTTCGTAGCCCTCAGAAAGCCGTCCAGGGTAGACTGCCCGGTTCCGTAGCGGTTATCAAACAAATGCTTGGTATTTGCGTCATTGACCGCAACAATCGGATAGTTGAGCACTCCATCCTTGGCCATTGCACGAAGCCTTATAACTCCTGTCGTGGTCTCTTCTGTTCCGCCTATAACATTACCCAGTAGATCCTTTCGCTCGGTATGAAGAGTGGAGACCAAATCCGCACCATCATCCATGGTGATCTGCGGTTTTGCCTCAAGAACCGCCCTTAAGTGATCATAGTAGGTATCATTGTCTTCGCCTTTAATAGCAAATACCGGAATACCATCGTTTTTGACCAGGGATGCAGTCACGTCATCCTGTGTACTGAGAGGATTTGAGGCACATAAATATACTTTGGCTCCCCCTGCTTTAAGGGTCTGGACAAGGGATGCGGTCTCAGTTGTGACATGCAGGCATGCCCCGATACGTATTCCTTCAAGAGATCTATCTTTCAGGAAACGCTCCCTTATAAGGTTTAATACAGGCATACTCTTGGCCGCCCATTCAATGCGTAAACGCCCGACTTCTGACAATCTTTCGTCTTTGATGTGATAGTTCATAGCTTTGTCCCCCTAAAGTCCCGCTTGTTCTTTAAGATTTTCCGCCATGTCGAGACGTTCCCAGGTAAATTCCGGTTCAGTTCTGCCGAAATGACCATATGCAGCCGTCTTTTTAAAGATTGGCCGTCTCATGTCCAGGTAATCAATGACGTCCTTAGGTTTAAAACTAAAATTCTTTTCGATAAGTTTTATAATCCGTTCCCTGGGAATGACTTCGGTACCAAACGTACGGACATTTATGGCCAGGGGCTGGGTAACACCGATAGCGTAAGCTATCTGTACCTCGCATTCCCTTGCGACCCCAGCGGCTACAAGATTTTTGGCCACGTAACGGGCCATATATGAAGGTGAACGGTCAACCTTAGTGGGATCCTTGCCGGAAAAGGCCCCGCCACCATGATGACCGCGGCCTCCGTAAGTATCAACTATAATCTTTCTCCCGGTAATTCCACAGTCTGCCAAAGGACCGCCTATCACAAAACGCCCGGTGCTGTTTATAAAAAACTTTGTTTCTCCGGTCAGGTGTTCGGGTGCAATGACCTTTTTAACAACCTCCTCAATAACCGCATCTTTTACTTCTTTTTCGCTCACCTCGTCGTTATGCTGAGCGGCTATTACAATGGAATGTGCTGAGACAGGTCTTCTGTCCTCATACTGAATTGTGACCTGTGACTTACCGTCAGGTCTTAAAAAAGGCAAAATGCCTTTTTTCCTTACTTCTGCCAAACGAAATGCCAACCGATGGGCATACCATATGGGCATGGGCATATAGTCAGGAGTCTCATCGCAGGCATAGCCAAACATAAGGCCCTGATCTCCAGCCCCGATATCATCTGAACGATCCACACCCATGGCTATATCCGGCGACTGTTTATCAATACTTGAAATAACCGCACAGGTCTGCCAATCAAAACCCATGGAAGAATTGAAATACCCGATCTCTTTTATAGTATCACGGACGACCTTGGGCATATCCACATAGCAATCCGTAGTTATCTCACCTGCAATCAATGCTAGACCAGTGGTTACCAGAGTTTCACAAGCAACTCGGGCATAAGGATCTTTATCTAAAATGGCATCCAAAATAGCATCTGAGATCTGATCCGCTACTTTGTCTGGATGACCCTCTGTTACTGACTCCGATGTAAAAAGAAAATTACGCATCATGATTAGATGTACCTCCTAAAAAATACCGGCTTTCACCGTAAAATCCGAGAAAATAATTTTTGGCGGAGAGGGTGGGATTCGAACCCACGGTACACCTTTCAGCATACACTCACTTAGCAGGCGAGCACCTTCAGCCTCTCGGTCACCTCTCCGTATTGATACATTTTTTGGCGGAGGGAGTAGGATTCGAACCCACGGTACCTCTCGGCACAGCGGTTTTCAAGACCGCCGCCTTCAACCACTCGGCCATCCCTCCAGACAGATATCAATCATTGGTATTTGTTAAGGCGTTATAAATACTAATGGTGGCAAATACTGTCAAGAAGCGATTCCAAAGACTATAGGTATAACCTGCCGGGAATACAGTCATTAAAAAATATGTGCGCATTTCCTCTTGACAAAAAGAGAATAAATGGAATAACTGAATGAATGTGCATTCATTAAAATGCGTCTATCCATGAAAACCGCTGACAAACACAATAAAATATTAAGGGCCGCTATTCGGGTATTTGCCCGTAATGGTTTTTTCGATTCCCGCATAGCAGAAATAGCTAAAGAAGCCAATGTGGCTGATGGTACTATTTATCTTTATTTTAACAATAAGTACGATATCCTTATTACCATATTTGAAGAAGAAATGGGCAAGATCATTGCCAGGGTTAAGCAAGAAATCGCTTCACTTGATGACCCGCGGGAAAAATTGGAGCGCTTTGCCTATCTCCATTTGATCCTGGTGCAAGAAAATAGAGACCTGGCAGAATTAATACAGGTAGAGCTGCGTCAAAGCAGCAAGTTTATGAAGGAGTATCGCAACAAAAGATTTGCCGAATATGTAAACATCATCTCACATATAGTAATCCAGGGTCAGGCTCAGGAGCTCTTCTTGTCAGAAATACTGCCGGGGATATTTAAAAGGGCCTTTTTCGGGGCATTGGATGAAATGTCTCGGTTCTGGGTCCTTTCTCACAAAAAAAAGTACAGTGTCGCCACAGCTGCAAAGCAAATAAGTGATTATTTTCTTCAGGGGATACTTGCCGCAAAGGGCCGCGAGTCAATGTCTCCTCAAAATAAGTGAGCAAGACGTCCGGGCACACGCAGGAAATACTATATAGCTCTATAGGCCCTCCAAAGCATAGAAAGGAATCATGCCAACACTCAATTGCTATTGATAACATAGAACTTATGAGTAACGAATCGACCGCGGGAAGAGAAACCTTATCTTTTATTGCCTTGACACCTAACCCGATTCATCCTATTTTTAGACAGTTAAAAAGCGAATCATATCAGTAAAAATAAACACTGCGGAGATTCTCAGGGAGGGTCTCCGCTTTATTTTTTTATAGCGGAGAAATATATGAAAATCGCATCTGATGAGCTTAGTCCACAAGATTACGTGGCCCTGATTTGCGAATTCAGTGGACAAAAGGTTGAACCTAAGGTAGCCGCTGAGCTGTGGCCCAAAATAATGCAACATAAGTGGGTGCTTTCTGAAAAACTGGGCCGGGATGTGGGAACGAAGGTGGCATGCCTGGATTTCATGGAAAATATTGAGCCCATGCATCAGGAACTTCATGATGCACAGAGGATTCAGCTTCTCAAGGCGCTGGGGGCTCAGAGGATCGACCGATCAATCTGGGATACCATATCCGAGACCCAGCCGCCAAAACAGATCGTTAACAAAAGAATCATACTTCCTCTGACAGAGATAGAACTCGCACGAAAACACGCGGTCATTCCGCCCCGCACCATTATATTTTTCGGGCCACCCGGTACAGGCAAGACCCACTTTGTTCGGGCAATAGCAGGTATACTCCAGTGGTGGTATGTTGAGATAAGCCCCAGCATCTTGATGTCCGATGGAGAAGATCGCCTCGGTGCGAACCTGAAAACCTTGATAGAAAAAGCGAGCAACCTCGACGAAGTAGTCCTGTTCATAGACGAATTCGAGGAAATAGCAGGAAGCCGTGATCTCGCCTCACGCATCGACAAATCAATTACAAATGAGTTTCTGAAACAGGTACCTTTGTTGAAAAGAAAGGAGAGAAAAAACCTCCTGGTATGTGCAACCAACTATATCCGGCAACTGGACACGGCCCTGTTAAGGCCTGGCCGTTTTGATTGCATCATTCCAGTAGGGGGACTGGATGATCAAGGCCGTCGAACTATTTTCGAGCATTATCTATGCGATACCAGCCGAGGCGATGTAGATGTGGATAGAATCATCTCCATGATTACCCTCTTCACCCCGGCTGATATCGAGTACCTCTTTCAGAAAGTCAGACAACTTGCCTTTGAGAGAGAATACATCAAAGGAAAAGATTACCGAGTGACAACAGAGACATTCCTGGAAATGATTCCCAATGTTCCATCTACACTCACTAATGAAATCATTGAGGATTTCAAACAGGACTGCGCGAACTACACCAGATATTGATTCAAATCAAAGGAATCATTCTTGTCTATATCATAACTGAATTTTTGCCATTAATCTGCATAATCATATAATAGGTGGCCACTGATTCAGATTAATCCGGTCATTAACGCTAAAATTCCTTTGAAATTAGCCATAGACACAAAGACATTTTATCACTTTCGAAGTACTATCGGCGCAAACACATCAAAGTGTGAAAGTCGTCGTGTTTTTAAAAAAGATATTGTATATTTACAAATTATTAAAAAAATAGCAAAATTTAGGCATTTGATACTTGATCTACCCTTTAAAAAGGGGTAGCCATAATAAGGCGCCTGCGAAACTCGTCTCGTGTACGATTGCTGCTTGTCAGTCGGTAAAAATTGCTCATGTAACTCGGTTATAGCGCGCTTCCTCATTTCCTCGTGCCTTGGCCCTCAAACAAAACCTGGGTCGTGCAAGCGTCATATAGTAACCTTAAAAATAGTAACCTTAAAAATCTTCACACATTAAGGATAAATTCAATTCTGTTTATGCAGAGAAGAGCGCCGACGGATGCTCAATTTTTTTATTTATACATTATAGAAGCGTTTCAGGGAGGGATATATGGCGGCAAAAATAATCAGCGGGACACAAATAGCAAAACAGATAAGAGAAGAACTAAAGGCTGAGGTGGCTGAAATGAAGGAAAAACAAGGGGTCACACCGGGCCTTGTAACCATACTGGTAGGAGAAAATCCTGCCTCTATCTCCTATGTGACCGCAAAGCAGCGCACAGCTCATGACCTTGCTTTTCATTCCATCCAGGACAATCAGCCCGCTGATATCAGTGAGGCCGATCTGCTGGCCCTTATAGAGAAATACAATCAGGATACGGCATTTCACGGCATACTCATTCAGCTCCCTCTTCCGAAGCATATAGATGAGGGCAAGGTCATATATGCGGTAAACCCGGCCAAGGACGTGGATGGTTTTCACCCTGTAAATGTCGGTAAGATGATAGTAGGTGAACCCTGTTTTCTTCCATGCACGCCCCACGGCATAATGGAAATGCTTATACGTTCAGAGGTTGAGACCAGTGGAGCCGAGGCCGTAATTGTAGGCAGAAGCAATATCGTAGGCAAGCCCATAGCAAACCTGTTGCTTCAAAAAAGAGAGGGCGGAAATGCTACTGTTACTCTATGCCATACGAGGACCAGGGACATGGCATTTCATACAAAAAGGGCTGACATTCTTGTAGTGGCAGCGGGCCGTCCCAAGGTCATCACAGCAGATATGGTTAAAGACGGCGTAGTGGTTATAGACGTAGGAGTAAACCGTATTGGCAAGACCCCCGAGGGCAAGGCGATACTTTGCGGCGATGTGGATTTTGATGCCATAAAGGAAAAGGCCTCTGCAATAACTCCGGTGCCTGGTGGTGTAGGTCCGATGACCATAACCATGCTAATGAAAAATACGGTCCAGGCTGCAAAACAGATTTCAGGTCTGGCATGAGAAATTCTCAAGACAACCGAGGGGGAAAATAGTCATGGATACGAGCAGACGCTTTGATAATGAAGAAGGGGGGTGCCCTGGCATCCAGTGCGAAGCCAATCGTGATGTACTGTGTAACTCGTGTTCTGAAGGTGTCGTGACTGCTGCTCACAGGATCTCTAGGAGAGCAGTGGAACCTTGTCTGTTCGGCAAAGGCGGAGTCTGCTGTCGCATCTGCAATATGGGGCCTTGCCAGATAATAGAAGGCATGGACACCATGATAGGTGTTTGTGGAGCAGATGCGGCTACGGTGGCTGCTCGCAATTTCTGTCGCATGGTTGCCGGCGGGGCCTCTGCCCACATGGATCACGGCAGAGGAACAGCACTGGCCTTTCTTGCCACTGCCCGTGGTGAAACCCCCTATGAGATCAAAGACACAATCAAGCTGAGAAATACGGCCTTAGTGCTCGGCATTGACCCCGCCGAAAAGGATACCAAAGATCTCGCAATAGCGGTAGGGACAAGGCTGCTCGAAGAATTTGGTCAGCAAGAGGGGACACTGGCCTTTATGAAGAGGGCACCCAAGGCCAGACAGGAGCTTTGGGGCAGGCTGGGGATCTTCCCCAGGGGTATTGACCGTGAGGTGGTAGAGATAATGCACCGCACACATATGGGGGTGGACCAAGAACATAAGAATCTGCTTTTTCAAGCTGCCCGTTTGTCGTTAGCAGACGGCTGGGGCGCATCCATGATAGCCACTGAACTGTCTGACATCATGTTTGGCACCCCGGTCTCAGTAAGGAGCAAGGTAAACATCGGGGTCCTGAAAAAGGATGAAGTAAACATCACGGTTCACGGCCATGAGCCTGTGCTTGCCGAAGCCCTGGCCATGGCAACCAATGACCCGGAGATAGTCAAGGCCTCAAAGAAGGTCAAGGCCAAGGGAATAAATCTGGCAGGTGTATGTTGTACTGGAAACGAGATCCTCATGAGAAGAGGGATTCCTATAGCTGGAAGTTTTATTCAACAGGAGGTTGTCCTTGCCACCGCTGCGGTAGAAGCAATGGTTGTGGATGTCCAGTGCATCATGCAGGGCCTGTCCCCCGTGGCGGGCAAATTCCATACTGAACTTATCACCACATCTGAAAAAGCCAGGATTCCAGGGACCACTCATATACAGTTCGATGAGCACAGGGCAATGGAAACGGCCAAGGAAATCATACTGCGTGCGATCAATAAATACCCGGAAAGGGGAAAATACTTCATACCTGTGCACCAGATGGACGTAGTGGCGGGCTTCAGTCATGAAAACATCGACTACACCCTTGGCGGCCGTTTCCGCGCATCCTATAAACCACTTAACGACAATATAATGAATGGACGCATTCGAGGGGTTGCCGCTATAGTGGGCTGTGATAATTACAGAGTCATGGAGGAAATTCATATAGACCTTGCCAAGGAACTCATAGCCAATGACATACTTGTGCTGGTCACTGGCTGCGCAGCTACAGGTATGGGCCGCGCAGGTCTTTTGTCTCCCGAGGCACTAAACATGGCAGGTGACGGTCTGAAGGAGGTCCTTGAGACAGTGGGATGCCCCCCTGTACTGCACATGGGTTCCTGCGTGGATAACAGCCGGATTCTTATTGCCGCTACTGAAATGGTAAAAACAGGCGGTCTCGGCAATGATATAAGCGATCTTCCGGCAGCAGGATGCGCACCTCAATGGATGAGTGAAAAGGCAGTATCCATCGGCCAATATTTTGTTTCAAGCGGTGTTTATGTGGTCTTCGGTCCCGGTTTTCCCACAACGGGATCTAGGGTGGTTACAGACTATTGCTTCAGGGAGATGGAAAATCTCTATGGCGGTATGTGGGATAAGGCTGAAACATCAAATGATTTTGCCAACAAGATGATTGATAAAATAAACCAAAAACGCCTTAACCTCGGCCTGGACAAGAAAAAGGAGCGGGTCCTTTTTGACATGGCCATGAGGCGTGAACTCGAGGCCACACCTCTGCTCGATGTGGGATGCCATGGGTCGGGAGGATAGTTAGAAAAATGATTTAAAAACTTTCCGTTAAGCGCCTCTTCTCCACATTTCGACTCATTTAATCCCTTGGGTGAAATGACCGTAACATATAAGCCCGAACTATTTTTGGGGATTGCAGCTCCAAAATCCTTGAATCTCTCATTTCATGAATTTAGTATATAGATCTAAGGTGTCGATTTTTTGATATCCTGGAGGATCCAGGGCCCGGAATAATGCTCTGTCAAATCATGAAAACGATCTTTTTTTCAAGGTGATATATGCTTAAAGCAGGAATTTTTTTGGATATTGAAAATCTGGTACGATGCGGAGGCTGGGGGATTAGATACCGCGTTGTCAGAAAGTTGGTAGAAGCTCAAGGGGCCATTGTACTGAGGGCCAATGCCTATATGGCAATTGATTCAGAACGGGAAGAAAAGGATATTGACTATAAGAGGAAAAAACAGGAGTATCGAGATGCGGTCAGACGTGAAAGTTTCCACCTGGTTTTAAAAAAGGTCCAGCGTTATAAAAATTCTGAAGGAGATATTATTACCAAAGCAAATGCCGATCTTGACCTTGCAATAGACGCGCTGTTGCAGGCGGACAATTTGGATTATATACTACTGGGCAGCGGGGATGGCGATTTTTTCAGGCTTGTCAGGGCACTTCAAAATAAAGGGAAACGAGTAGATCTGCTCTCTTTCTCCAATACCAGTGAAATTCTTCGATGTGAAGTTGATAACCACTTTTCAGGATATCTGGTCCCTGAAATCTTGCCCTCCATAGATAATTCTTCGCGTGTGCGGGGGGTAATGCATGTCTTTAATGAGGAGAAGGGATTTGCATTTTTGGGTGTACGAACCGGTCTTGGTGTGCTGGATATGCGTGACGATATCTTTTGCCATATCAGCGATTTCAGACACAGAGACGGACGTATTGTGACTGATCAGTCCTTTGCTCAATTGAAGACTCAGCAAAAGATTATTGAATTCGAACTGGTGGAGCGGAGCGACGGAAAGGTAAAAGCGGTTAATGCTACCGAGTTTGAACCAGAAGTAAGATGTGCCGAAGGGCCTCCCCAATGCTGATTGCTGTTTCCGGCTCATGGAATTATTGTATTGGCAATGCCCTTGAGCTGTTTACTCATAAACTTGCAAGCTGTTCTGCAAGTCTTTTCGAATTTGCGATAGAGTCATTGAGGCTTACACCCCCAAGCCAATTACACCTTATATATAGTCCAGGATAAGACCTCAGGGCAAAATCGATTTCAGAAGCAAGGGCATGGTGTCCCCTCTCATACTGTGGAATGGCCTCATTCCAGCGAAAAATTTTCACAAATTCTGGTCCACTCTTCAAACCGACGAGTTCTGTAAATTCTTTTACAACCAGGTCAAGGAGAGGTGAGTCAGGAAGCATGGCCAGGTCAGGGGCCCTTGCTCCGCCTACCAGTGTCCTTGTCAGTTGATAGCCCTCAGGTGCCCTGTTCGGGAAAATGGACGAATCCCAGAGAGACCCAAGGATCGAGCGCTTTTCAACGCCCGGGGCAAGAAATCCGAATCCATTGAGTGAATTCTCCGTGGTTCCCTGCTTAATGCCCATACAAACAATACTCACAGGCGGGTAATGTATTTGCATTGCAAGTTTTACAATATCCGGGGCGGTCTCCTTCAGGACTTCTGAAACCGCCTTGGCCGGACACGCAAGCACCACATGGCTTGACTCGAACTCCTTCCCGTCTTGCAAATAGACACGCCAGCCGTTGTTATTCCTTGAAATCGATGCCACGGAGGAATTTAGGCGTATTGCAGGACCCAATGTCATGACAAGGGCATCTACGAGTTCATTCATGCCTGTAGTAAAAGAGGTGAGAACACCTCCGGGACCAGCACCCGGCCCCTTTTTACCCTTTTTCTTTGCCTCTCTTTGGAGCTTGATCATGGCCCTGATCAAGCTCCCGTAGTCACGCTCAAGTTCGTGAATTCTGGGAAAACAGCTACGAAGAGACAGTCGTTCAGGATCTCCGGCATATATCCCCGTGGCCATGGGATCTATGAGATATTGAAACGCCTCCCTGCCAAGACGCCTTCTGGCGAAATCAGCCAGAGACTCGTCTTTGGAAATATCACCCTTTGACACAAGGGCCTCGGCCAACACCCTTAATCGTCCGGGCAGAGAGAGTATTTTCGAGTTTAAGAACTGTGTGGGTGATACTGGAAGTTGAATCAACTGCCCATTCTTTATCACAAAACGGCGTCTGGCGGCATCATTGCTCCTCAGGGGATCAAGTCCGAGCCTGGCGGCAAGGTCAAGGGTTGATGGCTTGTTGTCAAGCACACCGTTTACGCCCTTCTCGCACACAAAGCCATCTTCTTTTATGGTCCAGGCCTTGCCTCCCGCTCTGGCCCCTGCTTCAAGTACCAGGATTTCCCAGCCGGGCCTCAGTTCTTTGAGGAACCAGGCAAGTGACAGGCCTGACAACCCGCCCCCTGCTATTATTAATTTAGCCATCCCGCCTTTTTAAGACCGTGTTCCACCAGATCGGAAAGCGCATTGATAAACAATGGCCTGTTATTAAGGGAAGGCGTACGAATAAGCCTTACCCCCTTTTTAGCCATCATCTCTGAATAAAGCATATCTATCTCAAAAAGTGTCTCTATATGATCTGAAACAAAACTAATAGGCAATACCAAAATGTTATGAACACCCTTTTCTGCAAGTTCGTTCAGCAGATTATCTGTTGCAGGCTCCAGCCATTCCACAGGGCCGCTTCTGCTCTGATAGCACAGATGGCCCTTAATCCCGATCAGTTTTTCCAGGGCCGTAATGGTGCGACACACATGATCTACATAGGGATCGCCTTCTTCAACCATACTTTTGGGCAGGCTATGGGCGCTGTAAACGAGGGCAAATTTATCTTTATCTTCACCTTTTAACATTTTTAGGCCCTCTCGCACTATGTCTGCCAGGGCCTCTATATAACCCGGATGATCTGGAAAGTTATCTACTATCTGGGTCTCAAGTCCAAGTCTGCCCGCACATCTCTCGAATTCTCTGATAGAAGAACCACTGGTAGCACGGCTATAGTGAGGATAAAGAGAAAAACCAAGAACTTTAGAAATACCCCTTTCTTTTATTTGATTTAACACGTCAGGGGTCCTCGGATTCCAGTATCTCATTCCTGAAAGACAAAGCAACTGTTCCTGCAATTTATTATTAAGAAATTGTTCAACGGAATTGGCCTGCATTTCAGTTATTTTGGCGAGCGGACTCTTGCCACCGATTTTTGCGTATGCAGCACGGCTCTTGGGAGCCCTTCGTCTGGATATGGCCCAGGCAATAATGGGCTGAAACAGGCGTGGACCCAGTTGAATAATCTCGCGGTCTGAAAAGAGATTATAAAGAAAGGGTCTCACTGCAGACAGGGAATTCGGCCCTCCCATGTTGAGAAAAACTATACCTATCATCAGGAAGACAACCCATGTACCAGTTCTACAAGAAGCCTTGCCTTCTCATGAGGTATTTCAGGCAGGATACCATGACCCAGATTAAAGATATGTGCTTTGGCCTCGAGACCTTGGCGCAACAAGGAATCCACCCTTGTTTTTAGCTCGTTCTCGGGAAGAAAAAGGGCACATGGGTCCAGGTTTCCCTGAACTACAGTATCAGATCCAAGTATTGATATAGCGGTTTTGATGTCCGTACGCCAGTCCAGGCCTATGACTTCGGCACCTGAATCACGTATGATTTCAAGAACATGCCCTCCATTAAAGACAAAGTAAATAAACGGCACTCCTGAACCCTTAACTCTTTTAATGATCCGGGTTACGTATGGAAGGGCGTATCTTTCGTAATCCTCTCTGGTAAGTATCCCCGCCCATGTATCAAATACCTGTATGGCTTGAACCCCCGCCTTTATCTGTGCCTCTATATAAGAAAGGACCACTTCAGAAAGCAAATCCATAAGGCGCGAAAAGAGATGTGGAGACTCAAACAGCATCCGTTTTGTATTTACAAAGGTTTTGGAGGTACCTCCTTCTATCATATAGGTCGCAAGGGTAAAAGGTGCCCCTGAAAAACCAATCAGCGGAACCTTGCCGCTGAGTTCTTTCCTCAAGATCCGAATGGTCTCAAGCACGAATGATACATCGGTATCTGGATCTATAGGATATAGCCTTTCAATGTCCTGCTCAGTCCTTACAGGAGGATTTAACACAGGTCCTCTTCCCTCGTGAAAATCAAGCCCTATTCCCATGCATTCAAGGGGAATCAGTATATCGGAAAAGAGGATGGCTGCATCAACCCCAAGGATATCAACGGGCTGTATGGTAACCTTTGCTGCCAGCTCAGGGGTCTTGCAGAGGGTTAAAAAGTCTATCTTTTTTCTGAGCTCTTGGTAGGCAGGAAGATATCTCCCGGCCTGCCTCATGAGCCATACCGGGACCGGCCTGACCGCTTCGCCATGGCATGCCCTTAAAAAGGCTTCGTTCATCCTGTCCTCCTATTCAGGGTTCAGGGGTTCAAAGGTTAAGATGTTTATATGTTCATGGTTTACTTAACTTCGGCTTGAAATGCAAATTCAGAATGTAGCAGGCAACCTTGAACGGTGAACATCTGAACCTCTGAAAGCTATCAGCTCTTTTTTCTCATCTTCCCTGGCACGTAGTTACAAAAAGGCTCTTCAGCAAGATAGTCTCCGTGGATTGCATACGCCCTGGCCCTGCATCCCCCGCAAACCCGAATATATTCACAGGCACCGCAACGTCCCTTATAGGAAGAAAAATCTCTTAGTTCCTTAAAAAGAGGGCTTTCTTCCCAGATCTCTTTAAAGGACTGCTCTTTGATATTTCCTGCCGATAAAGGAAAATAGCTGCAAGGAAGGACATTTCCGTCCACGTCGATGAGCGCAATCAACTGACCCGCCAGACAACCCTTGGAGCCTCCGGTGGAAAACTTCAGGCTCCTGTGCTCTATCTTTTCGCCCTGTTCCTTGGCCCTCTGGAGACGAATACGGTAATAATGCGGTGCGCAGGTAGGCCTGACAAGAATATTTTTTTCTTTTTTTTCCATCTCGTAATGCCAGTCGAGAATGGTCTCATAGTCTTCAGGTGTAATAAGCTCTTCCAAGATCTCCTTTCCACGTCCTGTCGGCACAATCATGAACATATACCAGGCAGTGGCCCCTATCTGCTTGGCCAGCCTGTAAACCTTTGGAATCTCTTCCTGGTTGCGGCGGGTAAAAGAAGAATTGATCAGAAAACTTATACCGTATTCCCTGAAGAGCCTTGCGGCGTCCATTACATATTCAAAGGCGCCCGGCTGTTGACGAAAATTGTCATGAACTTTGGCTGTGGCTCCATCAAGGCTGAGAGAAACCATGCATATACCGGAGTCCTTTATCCTGTTACAGACCTCAGGAGTTACAAAAGTGCCGTTAGTGGCGAGGCACATCCTTAAGGCCTTTTCTGTGCCATAACTGGCGATGTCAAATACATCTTTTCTTAACAGCGGTTCTCCGCCTGAGAGGACTACCACAGGCTTGGCATAGGCTGCTATGTCATCCAGGACCCTGAAGGCCTCAGAGGTGGAAAAATCAGGGTGATCTTTCGCTTCCAGCCCGGATGAAGATCTACAATGTACGCAGTGTAGGTTACAACGCCTGGTTATCTCCCATGCCAGCCATTTGGGTATAAATTCCATAGATGTAAGACTAACATCAAGAATTCTTTATGACAATATCATATATTAAGGTATTTAGGCAGGAGTGACCTAACAGATTTCAGTCTGCGGTCTAATCACCTTCGGTCTATCCACATGAGTCATTAATGTTATTGTTCCTTCCAGGAAGTTTTTCCAGCCTTGGTCATCCCCGGATTCGCCTGCTCTATACCGATGATTGCTCCTGTACTTGTTTGTACAAAGGCCTTGGAGCCTGCCTCTCTTCCGGTATGTATATTGGCGGTCTCCGAGTAGCCCTTCCCGATATCAATTTTTGAAACTACCTTGTTGGTGACCGGATCTACACCTGTCCCATTGTTGCCGTCTGTCTTTAATACACCCTTCCAATAGGCAGTACCTGTTTTATAGTATAGACCATAGAGATAACTTCTCCCCTCATAAGCACATAAATCATTATTGGGCACAAAGGTGGTAAAGGTGACAATATCTCCCAAAACAGCCGCCTGGCCCAGGTTTCTTTCACCGGTCTCGTCAAAATTAAGATACCATCCATCTTTGGCCTGTACTTCGGCAACGAGATCAGAAAAATCTATATTCCCGTCTCCGTTTTGGTCGCTTACAGCGGTCCCATGAAGAGGATTTGAGGTATTTAGCGAAAGGGTGTTGTAATCCTCTATTTCTATGCCGGTTACATTTCTCAGGTAGCTCTCTTTGGCGCCAACCTCCGCGTCGGTCAAAGTGCCGTTTGCGTCCACGGGCTCCTTAATGCCGTAAAATGTGTTCTGATAACCCATATAAGGCGATTGGCGATCCAGTGAACTCCAAAACCTTCCTGTCCCGAAATAGACCCAGATTCTTCCTTCGTCATCTCTGGCCACTGAAACAGCCGTGTTAATGTGCTGATGATCATCGCCGGTGCTGTTCGGATTGAAAAATAAGCTCTTTGTCCAGTTATTGGGATTTTCATCTTCGTTGGTCTTTATCCTAAAGACCTGACCCTCCAGTCAGGCCCCGCACCCGTCAGAGGCGATGTAAATCGCCTCCCCTGTCCATAAGAGATCTCCATTGCCATCAACCGTGGTAGCCAAATCAAAATCCACCGCTATTGGATCAGCCAGGAACGAATGGCCATCACCGGGAAATTCCCTGGCCAGAGTCCCGTCATCGGCATTCAGGATATACAGGCTGGCCGTGCGGTTGCTGCCGCCGTACTCGGTAAGATTGACACCGTCATCTTTACGTGTAGCCTCATAATCGACCGGTCCGGAACCAATGACGACAAACCACTTGCTTCCGACCCTTATGGGTGTGGGATAGGCAGTGGTAAAGCCCAGATTGTCTTCACTGAAAGTCCAGAGTAACTTGGGGGCTACCTCCGGATTGGTAACATCAAGGGCAAAATAAGTAGATCGGAAATGGAGGTCACACGTACCGTCAGGCGCGGGATCGCCATTGACGTCAGTAGTGGTATCCACACCGATATCCTTTCCGCCAAGCCTCATTCCGCCGATCAGAACCGTCCCCCAGCCTCCGGGATGGTCATCATCCAGAGGGGTTACCCCATCCTGCTGGTAAAATATCCTTGCATCAAATATCCGGGGTTTCAGGTCAACATAATAGACATGGGTATTGTAACTTGATAATTTCGTGAGCCATTTGAGATGAGACAGCAGGGCGTTTGGTACGTAAGCCCATAATTCTGAGCCTAATGCATAATCTGTATAGCTGGTGTCAGGTATAAAGGATGAGGAATTGCTGTCCCATATATTTGGTTGGCTATTGAATTTGTGTTCTTTAGCATCGTAAAAACCGCTGTTGAAGGCATGGAACATACCGTCATTTGCTCCCACGTAGACAACAATCCTGCGATTAAGGTATTTTTTCCTGAAAACCCTGTAGGAACCATCTCTATAGAGCAGGTCATAGTTTTCTGATGGTTTTGAAACCACAGTGGGAGTAGAGTAAATAATATCGCCTATACGATAAACCGTATCGTTGCCATCAATATTCAATGTACGGTTACGATACACCCTTCCGGTGCCTGTTTCGCTCAAGCCCTCTTCTCCCCGGATAAAGCATATGATCTTTTGGGCCTCGGCGATCATTTCATCTTCTGTAAGACCGATTGCCGGAGTGACTGGGTCACTGTCATGGTCGTATGTCAAGTAAGGGTTAAGAAAATAATAGTTGTCATGACTAGGATCGTTTACAAAATCAGGGGTAAAGGGCATGGTTTGAGTATTATTTACATTATCAATGGAAACATTATCACTGGTGTTTATATAGTCGGTGAATATGTAACGCTTACCATCGTTTGAGCCATAATTCCTCTGGGTAAGCACGTCCATGCCGGGATCGGAGAGTCCGGAAAGTGCGTCCCATACAAAGTTAATTTCGGTGATCTTACATTCATCTACAAATGTCTCTGTTTCGGACGTTGAATTGTAGCCGTATCTCCTGGCCTTACCAGTTTCGCCTTCAAATTCTATGATGTAATCGGCGTCTGGATCAAGGGTGTCATTTTCATTAGTATCTTCACGCATGTTGCCGTAATCATCCACAAACAGTGAGTGAGTATTGCCGACCCAAAGGGCGGTCTTGCCCTCGTCGTCCCCCAGCTCGGGGAAGAATATAGATTGATATATTGCTCCCTCTCCAGACCGTGAGCTTGAGATAACAGAGGCGGCGCTGCCTGATGACACCCTGTTGAGCATCTCGGCAAAAGACCTGTTAAGCTGTTCTTCCAGTTCCAGCGGGTTCGTTACGTAAAAATAGGTATCAGGCACACCGTCTGCGTCGTTATCCCATTCGCTTTCAAGGTCAGGAATATCGTTATTGTTTCTGTCCTCAAAACCTCCCCATTTAGCGGCATACCACAGGGGATTTTCCAGTAATGTGGCCGCGGGGCTGTCTCCCGGAGTAAAGGTCCTTGTGGTGTTAAGAGGCAGGGCGCCACCGTCATTCCATGTCCCTCCGGGCCCTTGTCCTGGAGGCGTGTCCAGGAAATAGTCAGGATCAGAACCTGATGAAGTGTCGTAGTCTCTGACTTCCAGATATGTCCCATCGGCCGTAGTGCCTGAGATAATATAGCCTATGTGTTGTATTATAGAACCAGCTGAATACAGGGAGTTAAGCGTTATGTCGACAGATGTGCCGTTCACCTGATATTCATACTCAACAATGGCATCCATATCATGGTCGGCCCCCTGCTCCACGTCCTCGAAATTGATTCGGAATGTCCCGGCAGTCGCATTTATGCTCTCTACAAAGAAATCTACTATAGTGTTTGTGGGCTGGAAATCTCCTTCAGTAGCTGAAATGCCGTAGTTGCCGACTGATTTGGCAAAGGGAACCAGTGTTATCGTTTTATTGTCATCACCCACCGGGATATTGATATTAATCCTTGGCAGAGGGGAGGCCAGGCCGACGGCATAGGTATCCACACTTTGGCTGCCGTTCGCGTCGCTTAAATCCTCCTTGTGTCCAAAATGGGCGACACTGGCCGCGTAATAGCTTCCCTGTTTGGTAGGCTCCTCAGGGCAGAGACCGCGAACACCCCCGAAACCGGTTATGTCTTTTTCGCTGCAGGTACCGTCATAATTGGAATCACTCTGGCCGATAAAATGCGAACCGGCATCGTTCTCTTCGGTGCATAAGGTATTTGCCAGATCATTTACATCCAATCCGGTTAAATCTCCTGTAAAAGAGCCGAAATAGCTGCCAGGCAATTGGTCTGAATCATATGTGGGATTTATATCGGACAGGACAAGCATAAAGGGCTTGGCACAATAGAAAAAACCGCTACTCGAATCGTAGGGATCCTGCCATGTCGGTTTGGGCAGTCCCAGAGTCACATCATCACCCGAGGAGTAATCAAAGTCAGGAGTTGCCGCACCCTTGCCGGCGAAATAACGCATGCCTTCGTACATCATCTCCCCGACAGGATTTCCCCACATACGGCATTCACCTTCATTTATGGGCCTGGTAGTTATCCAGCCGCAGTTTTGATTATAGGAATGACTGCCGTAATCAAAGCCGATGACCCTCAGGGCATCGATGGTCTTTATAATACCGTTTGTTGAGGTAACCTGTCCTGTGTTTGGGTCAATTTCATCTGTGATAGAGCTGATGTTCTTTCTCAACACGCCGCCGGACGTGTTTTTTGAATACGATCCTGTTATAAGGCCGAAATACATCCTGTCCAATTCGCCGTGCCTCTGAAGTATGCCGACCGGTTTATAGACTCCAGAAGGATACATCTTTGCGTTGCTCTCAGGCATGGATGGATCGCACACCTTTACCCTGACATGATAGTCTGTCAGTGTCGCCGTTGAGGGAACAGACTCTGTCGTTTCCATCATCTCTATCTCAGTGATTTGAACACACCAGTAACCCCCGCAATCGTTATTAATCATGTCCTTCTTTTCTGTTATATAGAGTCGATAATAAGTGTAGCTTTCTGACGGAGGACTGTCACAGATAAATTCTTTTTTTGTTTTTCTGGCTACCGGAAGTGCGCCATCCTCGACGGTGTCGATATCGGTCCAGAGCATTCCATCGTTCGACGCCTGCAGCTTCCAGGCCTTCGGATCTCTGCCTTCTGCATCATTTCCGGTGGTGATAGTATACTTTAGGATCTCTCTCGGAGAATTAAATTGAAATTGTATCCATATATCCTGCCATGCAGATGACGTTGAAGCACCCCAAGTGAGCCATTTCGTATTTATGGAATCATCAAATGCCTTGGGTGACTCCTCTGCACTCGGACAGCCAAATCCGGCATCAGTTATTGTTCCTGCAGACCCGCCTTCGGTTACATCAAAACCACTCGCACTGCCATTATCCGTAACCAGAGGACCGGTTTGCCCATTTATCACTCTGTCTCCTGCAACCGGTACCTCACATGCCACCCAATCCCAGATTCTGTAAACACTGTCTTCAAGTACCCTAAGAAGAGGATCTCCTGCCTCGGAAAGAGTGGTATTCACAAAAAGATGTCTTGTCGCCCCGGTTGGTCCAGAAGGTAAATCTAGAGGGGTATATTCTCTGATGTCGTATCCATCCCTTTCGATACTCTCGTATTCCTTGCCCCAGCTATGGGCGTCCTGAGGGATGTAGCACCTTTCCAACACCGTTTCAGTCGACGTATCGACAGCACGATGACCTCCATATAGTACCTTTCTGAGACAGTCCATCCTGGACATGCTGAGATAATTTAGAAAATCGCCGCTCCATTCGTCGGCTGCTGAACACTTTTTGTCTGCAGTAATGGTGGTTGGTTCAAACCGGCTATTTACACTACTGTATACATAGCACTTGTGGGAATCAAAATATCCATAATAATCTATGTCCGGATTATATCCTACGTCTAATACACCGTCTCCATTGAGATCTGATGCATCGTTATAGGCCTCATAATATAATTTATGATTTCTGCCCATTACCAGCATTACGAGAGGAGGAACACCCGCAGATACAAATGGTGGCACGGCTTGATACTCACTGTCAGTAGATGCCATTGACCCGGAAGGGCCAAGAGGTCCTGATGCAAAAAGTAACCCTAGTGATATAAAGACTGTACAAAATTTTCTCATGTTAATGTCCTGTATTCAAAAGAGATAATTGATCCCTGAATTTTGGGTCCTTGAATCCTTATCATGGTTTATATGACGGAAAATTTATTGAGTAGGAAACAAAACTTCCATTCAATATCTTTATTTACGCCATTTACGCCCTTACATGACATGTCTCCATTGAAGCAATATGACGGCCTCACTGTTCACCTCTCCGACATGTTGTGACCATATGTCATAGACCACCCAGCTCCCACCCCCTGCGGCCGATTTACCCTTGCCTTCATATCCGGCCGCCATTTGGATGGCACCGCCAGTTGACAAACCGGTATTTCCCCCGATGGTCAAATTGGTATGAGGCTCATCTCCCGTATAATCCTTTGGGAAGTAAGCATCTCTATTACCATCAGAAGGCGAAGTAGATACGGTGTTAAGATATAGATTGGGATTGGTCGCGTTGACTTCTCCGAGTTTTTCAAGGTCAGTTGAATCAAAACCGGCAAGACTGATATTCTGCTCAACGAGTTCAATCCCGACCTCAGTTCCTCCATCTGCCTGATTGAATGCCATCTTTTGTGCCTTATCATTTCCAGATATAATGAGCTCTAATGTGCTAGTATTCGTTGCCACTATTCCTATAATAGTAAGAAGAAGTAAAATCAGTACTGCTAGAACTAAAGTAGAACCTCTTTCATTATTTGCCATATATAAGATATATTTCATATACTATTATCCTTTTGCTAAAAAATATTATTTATATAATATCCGCCTTCATAGAAGTAAGAGATACTTTTTTTCCTGCTTCTTTATCTGACCAGGTAACAATTATCCTTATCTCTTTGGTATTATCTATGTAATGATCAGGAGCTATATTCCAAAAGATACTGTACCTACCATCAATGACACTGTGATCTGCTGTTGTTGCATTTGCACTATCTATTCCGGCATGACCATTGCCATTCGTATCATCTAATAATGGATCAGCATAAGAAAGACATATCAGCCCTTCCATTTTATCTTGGGCCAATGTAGTTGCTTCGGTAATACCACTTGCAAAGAAATTAGCATTTATGGCCGTCATCTGCATTTTACCCACAGCGAGTATCCCGACGGCAAATACAGTCACTGCTATCAATATTTCAATAAGGCTAAAGCCCTTCTCATTATTTATATTGAATTTCATTTCAATCATAGTCCCATGTTTCTGCATCGTACATTTGTTATAAGAAGCCTCATGCGCAGGTTATTATTTGGTGTTATTACTTTATTCCCGACTGTATAAGTCTTGGTATTAAGAAAGCTGTTGTCCCCGTATTCAGTCCTTGCGAGCAGCCAGATGCGCACGGCTCGAATATCCTGGATAGAAACAGGCGTTATCGCGGTCCCGTTTATAAGGCCGTTTCCGCCGAGCCCTGGACCGTCATTCTCATCAATCTCGCCATCACCGTTGGTATCCAGATTTCTATCCAGGAAATTATCGCCATCTGAATCAACCGCCCAGATGACTTGATCGTCTCCACCAACATCATAGGTATCCAAAATACCGTCTCCATCCGTATCGAAGGCGTATGCAAAACCAAGGGCCTCTATATTTTCTGCTACTAATTGCCTGCCTCCACCACTGTTTCTGCCCAAGTCAGTTATTCCGTCGGGGGAACCAACAGGAGAGTCATATACACAGTAGTAAATGGTCTCGCCGCTACTCACTGTACCGTTGTCATCGAGATCGGCCGTGAATTCAAAGGAACCATTACCGGTAATAGTGACATTAATATTATCGTCTTTGTCCCTTGGGCTGATATCAGTTATTCCAAATCCTGGGGCACCGCGTGAATACCCTGCCATTCTGATATCCCTGGCCATGATATCCAGTGCCGCCCTGAGATTCTGTTGCATTTCAGAGACCTGCTCCTGGGCAAGATAGCTCTTTTGCTGAGACAGAAATGCCGTGAATATAGCGCCGGCAATGATACCGGAGACGGCCATGGCAATAAGAAGTTCAATCAGGGTAAAACCACTTGTTTTGCTCATTTTATTATCATCTAACATCATTTCCAGTTACTCGCGCTAAATGGAAGCTCGCCATTATATTTTCGTAATTTTATTGATCCGCTTGATCTTCCGGTTATTGCATAGCAAATATCATGATTTTTATTCTGGATATAAACGGTTCCCGTGTTAGACGTACCTCTGCTATTAAAAGTTATAGAACCGGCTTGCGTACAATTATCTCCATCCCAATTTAGTGCCGCATTACCGTTCCCGTAATCAACGCCGCTCCCATAAGCAGAAAAGTCGATTCTATTCTCTCCGGCTGTGTAGGCATTATTATTATCAGTATCAAAATAATAAAATCCCGGATTTGTGCCGGCATCAAACATCATAACAATATCTCCATTCTCTTTAACAGCCTGCATCCTGGCTTTCTGCATATTTGAGAACAGATCCCTCGCCGCAGACTTCAGTCTGTAATTGGGCAACCAATTGATGATGCTGGGTACTGCGATGGCAGACAGAATGGCTATGATGACTATGACGATCATTAGCTCCGCCATGGTAAATCCAGCCTGTCTACGGCAACGGATTTTGCGACAAAAGCCTTGCATTGTCTTCTTTCTCCATATTATAGATCGGTTCCAGGGTCAGGGTTCCGGGTTCAAAGGTTATAGTCTACTGAATTATTGCTAACAGCCAGTTAGAGATCTCCAACCGGGAACCGTGAACGTTGAACCGCTTAACCCATATTATATGCACTGACTATGCCATAACAGGATAAGGATCTATATAACTGTTATTACAGGATATTTATCAGAGCAGAAGGGATCGGGATGCGTATGTCATTACCCAATTTGGGTAATCGTTTACCCAATCATGTATGATCTTTTTTATTTGAATTAATTGATGTAACGGGCCTTTTTTGACAGAACAAATAAGATGTACACGAATTTTTATCGTTATGAGGTGTTTGTGTTAATCGCCTTGCCTGCTGATGGCCTGATTATCTCCACTCCTGCCTCTTTCAACAGGGCTATAGCCGTGCCTTCACGATCACTGGCTACTTCTATCTGATCAGGCTTGAGAGAGAGCAACCATTTTCCCACCAGATATCCACGCTTACGTTCCTCACGCCAATAAGGATTTTCTATAAATTCCCTTTTTTGGACCTTTCCCGTCTCTCGCTCCTTTATCTCGACCAGAAACCATGGGGCCTTGGCGATATTTTCAGCCATCTTTCCTTCGGGTCTGGTAACCGGCATGACAGAATTTAACATAGGGGAGTAGTCGAAATGAGGCCTGATTCTCGACATGACCACCCTTGGAAACTGATCCAGTATGTCCTCTTCCAGACGGTCTGAAATCCTGTCAGCAATCTCATGTGACTTGGTCCTCAGCACCACGTCAAGATCAACTATAAAGCGCCCTCCGGCAGTCCTGCTGAGACATCGCTTAACTTCCGAAATCAATGGATGAGACTCCACCAGCTTTATAATGGCCCGCTCCGTGTCCCTGTCTATTGAGGCGTCCAAAAGGTCCTTTAATGCCGATATTAAAAGTTGCCCGCCGGACCTGAAGACAAAAACAGATACAATAGCTGCTGCCCATCTATCCAGGGCATATCCGTAATGGGCACCTATCAGGCCTAGAAGGACTACTCCTGTAGAGAGACTATCTGCCAGATAATCCCTGGCGTCCGCAATCAGGGCAGGAGAGTTCAGCCTTCTTCCTGCACGGAGCTGAGAAAAACCAAACAGCCATGATACCAATAAAGAACCTGCCGCGGCCGGAAAGGCCAGAGAGACATCAGGGATTCTGTCGGGGCCGAAGATGGCGCTTCGCCCAATCTCATAGGCTGCCAATAGTACGGCCATAGAGATAATCAGTGTGGCCACTGTCTCCGCCTTATAAAGGCCGTAAGGAAATGAGGGATGTCGTTTCCCCGCCACCCAAAGGCCCGCATAAGCCGCTCCGGAGGCCAGCACATCTGTAGCCGAGTGTATGGCGTCACTGATCAGGGCCGTGCTGTTTGCAAAGAAACCTGCGAGGCCCTTTACCACAGAGAGTAAAAAATTAAGTCCTACAGATAAGGCCGCCCTTCTTCGTGCGGACTTAAGCTTAAGCCCCTGGTCTTTGCCTGACTTTGTCTCTTCCAATTCACTCTCCGCCATGAATATCTTATTCAATTATATAACCTCATGACCAAAATTTACAAATTATGAGCCATATAAGTATCAACTGAAATCTCTTCACCATTTGTTTCAACACAGACCGTTCCGTCCATATCGGTTCTCAGGAGGTTACTTCCGGCCTCCCTGTATCTTTCCAGGACCTGAGGGTTTGGAAGTCCCAAACTGTTTCTCCACCCCACAGGCACAACCGCTATTTCAGGATGAACCCGTCTGACGAAATCAATACAACTTGATGTTTTGCTTCCGTGATGCGGCACCACTAATACATCCACTGGTCCAACAAGTCCTTGTTTCAGCAGACATTGCTCCCTGCTCCTGCCTATATCCCCTGTAAGCAGTATAGAGCGCTTTCCACAATACAGTTCCAGTACCAGCGACCTGCCATTATGTCCCCGGGCACCCTCGCACCCTTTAGACGGCCAAACATGCACCTTTATATCTCCTATATGTTCCGACCCGCCTTCTCGCCATACTCTGTGACTTACCCCATACTGAGAACAGGCTTCCATGAGTCGTTTCCAGGAAAGATTTTTGGAAATATCTTCATTGGTCCAGAGTTCTCCCACGGAAAACTGCCTTATAAGGGCGGCAAGGCCGCCCATGTGATCCTGCTCCGGATGAGACAGTACAATAATGTCTATTTTTCTGTAACCAAGGTGTCTGATAAATGGAGCAACTATCCTTTCTCCTGTATCAAAATAAGGGCTTCTCAGACCTCCTCCATCCATTACTATAAGACTTCCTCCGGGCAGCTCCACAACCTGTGATGTCCCCTGACCGACATCCAGCACGTGGAGTCTCAAGCTGTCCCGACGAGTGATGCTCCACTCATTATATGCAAAAGCTGACAGAAGCAAAACAAATAACAGTAAGGCCGAGGCCCTAAAAATCTTACTATGCCTTATCAGGGCAAGAGATCCCAGAAAGAGGTAGAACAGAGATATCTGTAAAATACTTGGCCTTGGAATCCATACAGCAGACCAGCCCCATCCTGAAATACAATGTACAAGATCCACCGTACAATCCAGAAACCGGCCCACGCCTTGCCATATGCCTGATGTCAATTCCGGAAATAGAGGCAGCAGGCCCGATCCAAACAACAGACCAGGAAGAATGACAAAACTTGTTATCGGCACTACCAAAAGGTTGGCCAGTAATCCCACAAGGCATACGCGCTGAAAGTGCCATGCCACAAAGGGTGTCGTTGCAAGTGTTGCAATCAGACTTACCAGAATAAAGCCTCTTATATAGTTCCAAAAAGTCTTCTGACCATCCTGTTTTTCTTCCTTTGGTACTGATCTCAGGTATGAAGAAAACATGACCAAGAAAAAGACTGCCGCAAAAGACAACTGGAAAGATATGTCAAAAAGGTACATGGGATTAAAGATGAGCAAAGCCCATGCTGCCAACGCGAGAGAATTAAGAGGTGTCTGCGGCCTGTCAATGAGAAAGGCCGTACCGAACGCAATAATCATTATCATTGCCCGCACGGCGGAAGGCGAAAAGCCGGCCAGACCCGCATAGGTCAATGCCCCTATCAATGCCAGGGATGTAGCAAGTTTCTTTACAGGGAACCTGAGCGTAATCCACTCCGATCTGAGGAGCAGGTTCCTTGTAAGGCCTCCAATCAACAAGGCGGCCAGGGCCATGTGTATGCCTGATACGGCCAGCAGGTGGCCAACCCCCGCTCTGGCAAACGCCTCTTTGAGATCATTTGATAACCATGCCCTCTCGCCCAGTAGCAGGGCCATTGCAATGCCCCTGGCAGGTCCTGCAAGACAGCCGTCTATGCTGAGCATGATTGCTCTTCGTCCGGATTCCAGCCCGTACCGGAACAGAGACATTTTACTCGAGCTTTTACTGTGCCCAACATGGGCTAGCCTGAGCGGATGACTTACAAAACCCTTTACCATAACCCCCCTTATGGCCCACCAGTTTTCCTGATCAAAGGCCCCGGGCGTCTTGAAATTTCTTACTGGGCGAAGGCTTGCAGCAAAACGTATCCAGTCTCCCGGAGAGACGTCCTGGATTCGTATGCCCAATACCGTAAGGCTCATGATGCCTGAGACAGAGAGATCGCCTGAAGCGGTATGACTTTTATGGACCGCGACTAAGAGCCTCACTCCATCATTTGCAGGAAGTGCGGCACGTATCACTTGGCCGGTAATTATGTGTTTTCCCGGTATGTCCGCAAGATTAAGAAGGACTTGAGATCGGTCTTCCAGGGATCTAGACGACAAATTTACGTGACAAAAGGCTATGGCAAAAAGAACCAGGGCCGCCCCGGTCCAAAGGACAAGACCCCGGACCCATAAAATCCACCTGGATGAATTCGTTGAACACGCAACGAACAGGAGTAATCCAGACCCAAATATCCCAATGATATATAGAAACCAGCCTGAGAAACCTGGATATCCAATGTGGGCGGCAGCAATTCCCAGCCCGAATGGTAGAAGCAACAGGGCTAACGGACTGGAAAGCACCTATTCCCCAACCAACAGATCTGATACCCGCTGCCACGCCGAGTTCAGTAATTCCTGGGGTGGAAGTTCGGCATCAATACGTGCTATAGATTGGTCAGAGAGGTCCTTGAAAACTCGGGTTACTCTCTTAAGATATTCGAGCTGTTCGAAATTGTCAGGCAGTTGGCCACGGTTCTCTCTTATTCTCTGAATTGCTGCTTCCGGATCAAGTTCCAGCAGGAGTACAAGATCAGGGATCGGCGCGAACATCTCATTTGTCTTTCTGATTTCTTCCGGATTAAGACCTCTGGCTCCCTGATACGCCATTGTAGAAAAGTAGTAGCGGTCGCAAATCACGATTTTCCCCTGTTCCAGAGATGGACTGACAACCTTTTTCACATGATCTTTTCTGTCTTTAAGAAAGAGATCCAACTCTTCTTCCGGCGTAAGCCTCCCGGGTGCGGAAAAACTCCGGCGCAACATCTTTCCCCAAGGGCCGTCTGTAGGCTCATATGTGAAGACGGCAGGAAATCCTCTGCTCTCAAGACGCCGCGATATATTTCGGGCCAGCGTGGTCTTGCCGGTTCCATCAATACCCTCCACTACTATAAAAAATCCGCGCGGGGTGTGCCTGTGAGAATTCATCAGGGCTTTCCGCCTGTCTTTTTACGCCTGCGTTTTGCCGGATGCCTCCTCAGTAGTACATATGTGACGCCCGCGCCTCCATCCCAGATGGGCGCACTACAAAAGGACAAAATAAAGCGCCTGTAAGGACCGTTGGTTAGCCATTTTAACACGACTCCCTTAAGAACAGGCTCTCTCGGGGACGATAACCCCCTTCCGTGGACAAAAGCTACACATCTCTTGTTCTCTAATAGTGCTTGAGCAAGAAAATCCTCGCATGATTCAAGGGCCTCAACCGCGCCCATGCCATGTAATTCACAATAGGCCTGGACTGCAAAGGCACCTTTATGCAGTCTACTCGTAAGCCCTTTATTATTACCGTTCCTGGTCCACTCCACATATTCAGGGGTATGATGAACAGGAAAAGGCCTTTCCCCCTCCACAAGGGCCCTGAGCTCTTTGAATATTAAGGCCTGTTCATCTTCATTCACAAAGGCGGATTTGTTTGCACATGAACTTGAGGGCTCTTTCGTCTTGGACGAGTCCAGCGGTTTTACGTCTCTCGTGGCCTGCAGGAAAAGTTCTCTTTCCTGATATTCATGAATCGGCTCCAGCAGGGATGGTTCTTTCTTCAAGCGGCTCGCAAGTCTTTTATCCGCTGAAGGGTTTTCCTTTTTTGTAAGGGCCTCCATTTTCGCCTTCGAGATCAATTGTCCCAGATCTGAAAAAGGCCGAACGGCCAAGGGCCCGGTATCACTGTCTGGTTGTCTATGCCCTCCGTCGTCTTGCATCTTAAACACCTCAAGGTCTTCAGGCAGCCACTTTATATTGGACATCCGCTTTTTGTTTGCCCCATGTCGATTTCAGGCAATTAATAAATAAGATCCCAAACTATACACTTTAACTTTAGTATGTTGCGACTAATTATTTAATGAAAACCCTTAACTATCCAGGAAGAGGCGCACATCGTCTTTACTGTCGCTCAAAAAGCTATTTTCTATAAAGTCTGTCAGTTCTCCAACTTGGTTAATACTAAAAACCCTGTCAAATGACACTTCATAATCTGACACCACAGCACATACATCGGAAATCGAATCCCGAAGTGGTTCTTTAGATTCGGAGGCCCGGGTGACCTCGATCTTGGGTATCCCGTATGCGTGCTTGAATCCCTCGCCAATTACCAAATCAACATAGGGAAAGAGTCTAAAGGCCAGGTGCTTCAAATCCTCTCCGATATTCTTTTGAAACGTGATCATCGTATCAGGGCATATTAACGCTACAGATTCTATGCCGTCTTTTCTATACAAATAAGAATCTGAACCATGGATATCAATATTCAGCCCTCTATGTTCAGTTGATTTGATCACGGCTATTTTATAACCCCTGCCGCGCAGTTTTCGTACCACTTCTCTGACTACAGTAGTCTTGCCAGAATTGTGCCAGCCGATGAATGTCAATATTGGTATCATTTTGAGAATCTTCCTAATGATTATGGATAATTTATAAAATCAAGTTTGTCATACTAATATTCTGCCACAATATAATAATGATGAGACTTGCATTATTAAATATTTGGCTTTATTTTGGCAGAATTCTAAAATCAATAAACTAGTCCACCCCAAGGGGCGGGGAATACAACCCTGAAGTGATTTAATATTAAAACCGATATGGTAAATTGCAGATAGTGAACGTATCTTGGCCACTGGTAAAAGAGTCTTTTCTCTTCCAAGATTCAGTAAAGGAATAAATCGTTGAAATTCTCGCTCGGGTTTAGATCGGATTCGGTCGATTTGATTAAGCAAAAACAAGGATTTATATCTTTACCGGACCTGGATATTCGTAGATAGAATGATAAAATATGGGTAAGGTGTCACAGTTTCGTCCAATTGCCTTAGTGACAGATCCAAGATATCTTGAGCACGATACGGCAAACTCCCTTCATCCTGAGATCCCTGCCCGTTTGGAAGTTATACTTAAACGTCTTGAGACCAGTCCGCTGACACCATATCTAAAAAAAATAAGCCCGGAAAAGGCGGAGATAAATAGAGTGCTGGCTGTCCATGACGAGGAATATCTATCCAGCTTTGAAGGGACCTGTGTTTCCGGCCGTGAGTTTTTTGGACATCCGGACAACCGTCTTGGATATAATTCCTATGAAACAGCACTTTTGGCTGCAGGCGGATGTCTTAATGGAGTAGATATCCTTGAAAATGATGAATTTGAGCTTGTGTTTTGCTGCATTCGCCCCCCGGGACATCATGCAGAAAAGGCGCAAGCGCTCGGCTTCTGTTTTATTAATAACGTGGCTGTTGCCGCCAAGTACTGGAAGGATGTCCACGGTAAAAAGAGAATCCTTATTATTGACTGGGACGCCCACCATGGAAACGGTATACAGGAAATCTTCGAACATGACCCTGAGGTATTTTATATCAGTATACACGAACACCCTACATTCAGTTTTCCCGGGACCGGTTATTCAAACGAAACAGGAACAGGAGCAGGTGAGGGTGCGACTTTGAACATCCCTTTACCCCCGGGTTCAGGAGACGAGACAGTCCTTAATGCGCTTAAGGGAATTGTAAGAGAAGCCGTGGAAAAATTCGAGCCGGAGGCCATTATTGTAGCTGCCGGTTTTGACGCCCATATAATGGACGACATGTCAGGCCTTGCATATACGACTAAACTCTATGGTTATCTTGGCACCTTTATGGCCTCTTGGGCAGAACGATATTGTAAAGGAAAGGTTTTGTCTATTTTAGAAGGCGGTTATCATCTCGAGGCATTGCCGGCCAGCGTGGAGGCCTATCTTGCCGGTCTTTCCGTTTTTATAGATTGAAAGGAGCTTAGAATGTACATATTACGTCATATGACTCCTGCCCCACTGACCGTGGAATCAAATATACTTATTTCTGAGGCCCGTGAAATCCTTCGTTCCAACCGTTTTCGTCACTTGCCGGTAATAGACAAAGACCGGCGCCTCGTCGGAATGGTTACAGACCGGGATGTCAGATCTGCTTATCCGTCATCCGTATTGTCCGGCGAAGCTCGAATACAAGAGCTGGAGCAGGTATCCAAGACCCCGGTCAGCGAAATCATGAGTACTGACCTCGTAAGTCTACTTCCTCATTCAACCATAGATGATGCGCTCCTGCTCTTGGAAAAGAAAAGGGTGGGGGCAATACCTGTATTGGATGAAAAGGGTGTTGTAGTTGGAATCTTCTCCATGCGGGATCTGATAAGGGCATACAGGATAATATTCGGACTGGCAGAAAAGGGCAGCTCACTTATTACCATAAAAGACGATGGAGGACCTAATGTCCTGGCAAGGATAGTCAAAGTCCTTGAGCAGAAAGGAATCCCTTTTACAAGGCTTTGCAGAAGCAAAATGACCGAAGATGAAAAAAGCCCTGGAATAGTGTATATCAGGGTCCAGACCTATAACATAAGTGCAGTCCATTCTATTCTTGTCAGTGCCGGATTTGAGCTTGTAGATCCGGAACCCTTGCTGCCTGAGGGCAGGCAACTGAATTCTTAGCTGCTTGCAAAACTCAAGACCCAACAAATAGGTCCAAGCACATATTACATGTTTTTCCCGCCTTGTGATATGCAGCTAGGCTTTTATGAAGGCATGGCTTTGGCTTTTCACTGTTATGCTTGACGACGTGAAATACATGCGGCAGGCCCTTGAACAGGCCCTTATGGCAGGCAGGAAGGGAGAAGTGCCTGTAGGAGCGGTTCTCGTGGATAAAAAGGGTCAAATACTGGCCAGGGCCGGCAATATGTCCATGAAACAATGCGATCCCACAGCACACGCAGAGATATTGGCCTTGAGACAAGGCGCCAAAAAGATCGGCAATTACAGGCTGACCGGCACCACTCTGTATGTTACAATAGAGCCGTGTTCCATGT
>JAGYNZ010000028.1 GCA_018399745.1 Deltaproteobacteria bacterium
GATACCTTATCTCAGTATAGAAGATTGATTCACTTCCATATTTCAAGCCTTCTGTACGCCTCGTAAAGGGCTATTCCTACTGCATTAGATAGGTTCAGGCTTCTAACTTTGCCCCATATAGGGAGGTAAAAACTTCTCTCGATGTTTTCTTCAAGAAGAGAATGAGGGAGTCCCTCTGTCTCCTTCCCAAAGACGAGATAACATCCCGGTGTAAACTCCGCTTCAGTATATATATGTTTTCCCCTAGTTGAGAAATAAAAAAAGTCACCTCCAGCACTTTCAAACATAAAGGTCTTAAAGTCTCTGTGATGTCTGACGATTATATTGGACCAGTAGTCAAGACCCGCCCTTCTGAGGTTCTTGTCGTCGACCTTAAAGCCAAGAGGATGGATAAGGTGAAGGATAGAATTAGTTGCTCCGCAAAGCCGGGCAATGCTACCGGTGTTGGGTGGTATTTCCGGTTCTACAAGCACTACATTAAGAGAAGTAAGGGAAACGGATCGGCCGGGTTGGTTCATGCCATTTTTCTAATCTTTTCTCTACATTCAGGGCACAACCCCTTCACATCCAACTTATGACCCAGTATCTTAAAACCAAAACGTTCTCCCAGGTCCCTTTCGATCTCATTTAGTCGCGGATCTGTAAATTCCTCGATCTTCCTGCATTCAACACACCGAAGATGACAGTGATGTTCGTGGCCATAAATATGCTCATAGTGCATATGGCCATCTTCAAAGAAGACATCCTGGATCAGGCCGGAATCTATCAAGAGGGGTAAAAGGCGATATATGGATGCCTTTGAGATATGTATACCCTTTCGCCTCATAGTCAGATACAGTGTGTCTACGTCAAAATGATCGTGTGTGGCAAAGATTTCCTGTATTATCTTTTCTCGTTCCTGGGTGTATCGTAATCTATTTTTTTTCAGGTATTCACGAAAAACTTGTAATTCCGATTTTTTATTCATGAAAAGAACCCTCGATTTACAAATTTTCAAAATTTATAAATTATGGTAAATCCATAAAATATGCTCAATAATTACTTCAAGTTATACTTGTGAAAAATTGCTAAGTCAAGCTTAAAGCAAACATTTATTAATAAGCTTATGCTCAATATTATGCAGAGATAAATATTCCGCCCCTTGTCAGCAGGCAAACAGACAGGAAGTGAATAAATACGCACAGGGAGACGTTAAATGACAGCAAGAGAAAAAACAGAGATTTGTAAGACTTTGGGATTTATTGGTGGAGGACAGATGGCAGAAGCCCTTATCAAGGGAATGCTGTCAAAAAAAATTTTGAAACCAGGCCAGATTACGGCATCTGACTTGACAGAGAATAGAAGAAATTATCTAAAGAGATCATTTCAGATAAATATTACGTCAGAAAATAGGGAAGCAGTTGCCGGGTCTGATATTATTATCCTGGCGGTGAAACCCCAGGTCATTTCCACGATCCTTGAAGAAATCGGGCCTATTGTGAGCCGGAATCATATTATTGTATCCATAGCTGCAGGAATAACCATTCACTCATTGGAAAAAAGACTCCCCAAGGGCACAAAAGTAGTGCGAGTGATGCCCAATACACCTGTATTGGTTCAGGCCGGTGCCACGGCAATCTGTAAAGGGACTGCCGCCAGACAAAGCGATCTGGATATAGTCAGACAAATATTGCAGGCAGTGGGCAAGGCGGTTGTGATAGCAGAAACTTTAATGGACGCGGTTACGGGTCTCAGTGGTAGCGGACCGGCATATGTATTCACATTTATTGAGGGATTAATTGATGCGGGGGTACGGGAAGGCTTGCCAAGAACTGTTGCCCAAGAGTTGGTGGTTCAGACCGTACTGGGAGCAGCCCTTATGTGTCAAAATACCGGGAAACACCCGGCGGAACTTACTGCGATGGTTACCAGCCCGGGGGGGACCACTGTTGAGGGTCTGCATGTCATGGAACGGGCCGCGTTGCGCGGGATATTACTGGATGTAGTAAGGGCCGCAACAGAGAGGTCCAGAGAGCTTGGTGTTTGAAGGAAAAAATAGTTCAGTCTGTACGTCAGAAACTGGCTTTTCGAGGCAATTTTGCTGACGCAAGAAACATAAGGCCAGCTACTAAAGCAGACATGAAAAAGACCCATGGATAACCGAAGCGTATCCAGACAAGTCCTGCTATTATAGGGGCTATCATAGACACTACGTGTTCAATTGAATAGCTCGTGGAGATGGAGGCTGTCAATTCATCTTCCGATTCAACGATCTTTGAAAGGTAGGTTATATGGGCTGAACGCAAGGAAAACAAGCTGTCATCCAGGATAAAGCATGTGAACAGGCAAGGCAGTATAAGGGGTTGCGGAAGCGTTGTCTCTGCCAGACCGTAGCAGGCGCAGATCATCAAAAGTATAAGGGAATCAGCTATAAGCACGGTCCTTTCCCCCAATGTGTCTATGAGTTTTCCAAAATAGGGCTTTAAAAACAGGCCCGCAACAGAAGATACAAGAATAAGCCTTGCCATGGCCGGTGCATCCTGATCAAAGATCCTTATGAGTACCCATGGTCCGAACACGATGAAGATCTGTTTCCGTACACCGAACAGAACCGCAAGCAAATAAAAAAGAGAATATTTTTTTTTGAATACAAAGCGTTTACGTTTTAATCCGGTATGTCTTTTTTCCTTGATCAGGAGTATAATTAAAGATGAAAGCAGGGCTATTAAAGCCGCGGTCCAATAGAGTTTTTCATATCCGAATCCCAATATGCCCATACCCAACCAGATGCAAGTGGCCCCTAATATAGTCCCAAGGCTCCGGAGGCTTCTGACTATTCCGAAAAGACGACCCCTGGTTCCGGGTTCGCTCAGGGCTACGCAGAAGCTTTCCCTTATAGTCATTACCATGTGGGCCCCGACCGACCAGACAAACAGCCAGGCCGTCACCGTCAAGATATCAGGCGAAAGGCTGGCAGTACCCATAATACCCAGGGCAATAACAAGTGTGGCCCCAAACAGAATTTTTCCTTCCTTTACCGCACTGAAAGGGGCCAAGAGTACAATGAGCAACATTCCGGGCATTTCTCTGACAGTCTCCAGCACTCCCCTCTGATCGGCGCTCATGTCATAGACATCCACCAGAAAGTTGTTGAGACTGCTGAAGAAAATTCCTGCGGCAACAGCGCCCAAAAATGTGCTAAAGAGAAAGATTAATTTCTGATCCTTAAAGATGCGGGGCATGAGTGCATGGATATTATAATACTTGTGGGTTGTCATAGGTTGTGAACTTAGCGCCCTTTGGTTTAGTTGTTAAGCTATTTAAGCTATTAGGCGGCTGGGCTGAAGATCCTGGCAGCATTTATACCTGATTAACCCGAAGCCCCTGTCGGGATACCCGCTCAGACGCACTATTCTGGTTCACTCCTTTTGAAAAGGCCACAGCAAAAAATTTCAAAGATCGTAGAAAAACATAAAAAGTCATTCAGGTGAGATTTTTTCTATTCCAGGTTACAATTCCAGAAACCGAAAGAAAGAAAGAGACAGAAACTCAAGCACAGCATCAATGCCTTAAAGTAACACCATGCATAAATATATTTCTTAAAGAACGAATTTGGTATAACAAAATCCACATATATTTTATAAGTAACCACGCGATTCACTCATAAGGCAGGACCCAGCATTTTGAATCTTAACTCAAAAAAATATCTCGGCCAGATTAAAGAGGTCATCAAAAAGGCAGAAGCTGGCAAGGTCTATCCTGTCTATATGTTTATAGGTGACAGGCCTATTATCCATCCTCAAATAAATAAATTAATAGATTGCCTTATTCCGAAAGAGGCAAAGGATTTCAACTTCGAGATTTTATCCCCTGATTCCTTTTCAGAGGGCAGGTTACTTGAGCTTCTGGGTACCCAGGGTTTTTTCCCGGGGCGTAAGGTTATTTTAATACAGGATCTGCCCTTACTGATATCTTCAGATACTGCAAAAACAAGATGGAAGAAGGCCCTGGCGGCCATTGAAGCAGATGATAATGATCGGGCAACAGAACTGATTTCACGGATCTTTTCTGATTTGAATATAGATCCGATGGAGCTTAAAGGGCTTTCTTCGGGACAGATAAAAGATGTTTTGAGCTGGCCCAAGGATTTAAGGATTGCGAGTTTATCAGAATTTCTTGAAGTTCATTGTGGAGACATAAAAACTGCAGAACCCATGAATACCGGCTCAGGGAATCGTCTTCTTGTCTGGCTTGCTCAGAGGGCCGACCCGTCCCTTGCAATTATAATTCTCGAATCCGAGATAGTAGACAAAAAGTGTTCCCTGTACAAAGAATTAAAAAAATATGGGCCTGTAGTAGACCTGGATAAGGAAAAAAAAGACAGAAAAGGTGGGACAGATTTTGCTATTGGCCTTATCAGCGATCTAATAAGGGAAAGCGGAAAAAAAACAGATAACAAGGCCATTAAGGTTATTATGGATCGGGTCGGTCATAAAGACCCTGTAGGTCTGAAGACGGAGATTCAGAAACTCGTAGCCCGGGCAGGAGACAGCGTCAGGATAACGGCCGAGGACGTCTGCGAACTGGTCGTAAGACACAGGGATGAAGAATTATATAACCTTACCAATGCTATTGGAGAAAAAGATCTGGGTAAATGCCTTAACAGCTTGAATTATTTACTAGATCAGGGAATCCATCCCCTCGCAATACTTAAGACCATTGCAAATTTTCTGCGTAAGATGATAATTTTGAGGGCTGTTTTTGAATACGGGGCAGGCATTAAGGGATTTAAGAACCTGCGATTTAAGATATTTAAAGATCGGATACTGCCTGAAATAAAAGAGAGCCTGGGAGATGATCAGCCTGATGTCTTGAAGGGACATCCATATAGACTTTACAAATTGAGCCTGCAGGCATATGGTTTTGATCTGGACAGGATGCTGGTTTTTCTGGCTTTACTGGCCGAAGCAGATCTTGAGTTCAAGGGAGGAAGGACTCCCCATAGGGTATTGTTGGAGACGCTTGTTTTTCGTTTTATTTCAATGGAGTGACAATGGACGACAAAGAGACAAATTGGGAGGCAATAGCCCGTTTTCTTTTTGAGGGATCAATGCTTAAGCATACGTGGCGAACGGGCTATCCGTTTCTGGGTAAAGGCAGAGAATCAGTAGCTGCCCACACCTTTGGTGTGATCCTGAGTGCCATGATGCTGGCAAGAAATGTCCCGGGAGTAGATATGGAAAAACTCTTAAAACTATGCCTGGTGCATGATCTGCCCGAGGCCAGAACCGGCGACGCCAATGCAGTACACAAGCGGTATGTAATTATAGATGAAGAATCGGCAATAACAGATATGATTCAAGGACTCCCGGGCGGTGAAGAGATATCGGATCTGTTATCAGAGTTTAGAGACTGCAATACCATAGAGTCAGTATTGGCCCATGACGCCGATAAGCTCGATATGCTGCTTTCTCTCAAAGAACATTTGGATACCGGAAGCAGTGATGCGGCGCTCTGGATACCATATGTAAAAGAGAGATTAAAATCAGAAGGGGCCAAGACCCTTGCCAAAGCCATTTTAAAGGAACACTGGGCGAGTTGGTGGATGAGGCAATTGCTTGGAACCAATTTCAAATAAGGAGACATTTTTATGAATAAGATCAAAAAAACAATGCTTTTTGTCTTATCTGTATTTTTTATATCCTCTTTTGCCGCCGACTCATTATTGGCTGATAATCAGAAACCTACAAAGGAATTTACTCTGCTTTATACTGGAAATACCCTTGGCTACCTTGATCCTTGCAGGGCTTGAGGGGGGAAAGAGATCGGGGGAATGGCCCGGCGGGTCCGTTGGATCCGCGATAATGTTCAGAATAATGTTCAGAACCACGGCAACTTTCTTCTTTTAGACGCTGGTAATTTTCTTTTCAGAAATGAATCAGCGCCGTCAGAAGCGGCGCTTGCCAGTGCAAGGCTTCTTTTAGACTTTTACCGTGACATGAGTTACACAGCGCTTTGTGCGGGCAAAAGAGATCTTGCGGGCTCTATCATATTTTTGTCGAAAGAGGCTGACAAAAGGGGTTTGCGGCCCCTATCCTCAAACCTGCGTTACAAAGATAAGGCCGTATTTGAGCCCTACGCTATATTTGATGTTAATGGTATAAAAGTAGGCGTCCTTGCCATCACGTCTCCTGAATTGGATCAAAGGATAAAGGCAGATAATGTAGATGTACTCGATCCTTCAGATCGGCTTAAGTTGTTGGTTCCTGAGCTTAAGAACAGAGTCGATGTAATAATATTGTTGTCTAATCTCAGTGAGTTTGAGGATAGAAAGCTGCTAAGCACTGTTGACGGCATAGATATTATTATCCAAAGCGGTCAGGGTAAACAGCTTTATCAACCGTTAAAAGTGGGAAATACTTACCTTTTGAGGGGTGATATAAAGGGGAGGTCAATAGGAAAATGTGTAGTAAAACTCAATTCACAGAAGGATGTACAGGGGCTGAATAATGAACTGCATCAGCTAAAGGCAAGTCTTCCTGTGGATAGAGCCGCAACAAGTAAAATAAAAGGGTTAAAACAGAAATACTCCAGCACCGAGGTCACCACTATTAGGCCTAGCGATCCTGCTAAAAATCCGTTCCTGGAAGCCATTGAAAAGGCAAAAAGAAATAAAATGAAGGGCGATAGCACCAAATCCCGTGATGGAAGCAATCCCTTGCTGGAAGCTATTGAAAAGGCAAAAAAGAACAAGGTAGAAGGTGGCCCATCTCAATCTGATAATTCCACAGATAATTTGTTTTAGAGGTGAAAGCACCTGAATGATCTTCGAAAAAATGAAGGCCGTTTGGCTGATGACGCAATTGATGTTGTAAATAAATGTGTCAGTTGCGGCGCATGCCTCTCTGTGTGCCCGGTATACGACGTTACCAGACACGAACGCCTGTCACCAAGGGGAAAATACAGACTCATAACGGAAATTATTGGCGAAGGTCTGAATTTTGTTTCAGAAGACAAAGATCCTGAAAAAAAATTGCTTCCAGTCAAGGTGCATGAGACCTTACAGGGCTGTGTTCAGTGCGGAGCTTGCAGTCACGTATGTCCCGCCGGAGTAAAATTAGATGCCCTGGTCAGAAATGCCAGGGGGGCAGACTGCACAAAAGGGCTTTCAACACCAAGGTGGTTATGGGATATCCTTAAAAGTCGCAGGCTGGCTCCCCTACTGGCAAAGCTCGTCTCCGGTATCCCCGTCACAAGTGGCCTTATCTGGCGTTTGATAGGCCTTGAAGACCGTCGGACCTTAAAGGATGAAAAGGCCTTTCATTTTGAGATGCCTTCTCTTGCTCACAGGCCGGCCCTTTCGAGAAGGCATTTCAGATTGCTTGATCCGGGTCGTGTGATCGATCTCAGGCCGGGACCCAGAATAGCCCTTTTTCTGGGATGCATTCAGAACTATCTCTATCCTGAAGTAGCTGAGGCCATGATCCGGTGTTTCGGGGGCAGGGTTATGGTACCATTGGGACAGGGGTGCTGTGGTATGCCTGCATGGTCGGCAGGTGCAGTGAAGACCGCTAAAGAACTTGCACTTCAAAACCTTGAGGCCCTTGAGACCGCAAAGGCGGATTTCATAGTTACAGGTTGTGCTGCCTGTGCCTCCATGATCAAGCAATGGTCAAAGTTGTTCAGTGAAAAGGAGACAGAAAAACAAATCGCCATCAATGTGGCAAACAAGGTCAGGGAATTCAGCCAGCTTGTCGTTGAGTTAAACGCATTACCTCTCAGATTGTCAGGGAATAGATCAGCCACAGTGACGTACCATGCTCCATGTCACCAACGATTTGATCTAGGCGGTGTCGTGGAAAGCGAAGGACTGCTGGACAGGTTGTTTTCAGATGCCTTTTGGCCTATGTCTCATGAATGCTGCGGACAGGGAGGGCTCTTTAGTATTGGAAATCCTGAGCTCGCCTGGAAAATTTTCGAAAAAAGGCTTTCGGCCTGGCACAGGACCGGTGCATCTATTGTAGTTACGACATGCTCTGGTTGTCTGCTGCAGTGGAGAGCGGGATCTGCTCATAAGACCGAAGGGCACAAGGTGCTACATTTGGCTGAACTTATTGATAAATACTCTGATAAAACCTGATCTGCGTTGTTGAATAAGGGCTGAAAGCCTGAAGCCGCTGGCCGAAAGAATTGTTTACGATAAATCTTTAAAATCCGGCCTTTAATTTTTGACAGGTGGTGTCTCATAGTGAAAAAGGTCCAGGATCATTATTTTAAAAAGGCCAAGGAACAGGGCTTTCCAGCCCGTTCAGTCTACAAGCTGAAAGAGGCCCAGGAGAAATACGGCTTCCTGAAGCCGGGACAGAGGGTTATGGATCTCGGGGCATCCCCGGGTTCCTGGTCAAAGTATACATCCGGAGTAACGGGGTCGAAGGGTCTGGTTGTGGCAGTTGATATCCAACAACTTGATATAATTGCAGATAATGTCCGTCTATTGCAGAACAATGTCTATGATCTCAAGTCCGTTAGCCTAAAAGAGTTTTCCCCGTATTTCGATGTGATACTCAGCGATATGGCCCCTAAAACTACCGGCCGCAAAGATGTGGATCACTTCCGGTCTATAGCTCTCGCAGAACGTGCCCTGGTTTTGGCTGGAGACTTACTGAAACCCGGGGGCACCTTTTTCTGCAAGGTCTTCCAAGGGGAGGATTTTCCTTTTTTCCGGGACAAATGCAGAAAGAGTTTCCAATCAGTTCGCATGATCAAGCCAAAGAGTTCAAGATCGGAGAGCGTAGAAACATTTTTACTGTGTACAGACAGAAAATAGTGGGGCAAGCCGCAAGTATTGCCCGCAGATGATTGCCATGGTCCTGTCTATTGGTTAGTCTGATTTATAATGACCGCATATTATAGAAATTTTCATTTGGTCATGTATTACCAGGATGTCCATGGATTAGTTAGTGTAATCTAATGAGATTGGTGTCAGAGATCTTTTCAAATAGCCCAAAGGGTATTAACCGGAGACAAATACATGCCCATATTTAAAACGGACTTCACAGGCCTTCATCTTTTACACAGGGGAAAAGTAAGAGACATTTACAAGGTGGGGGAATGTTTGCTGATCGTGGCAACGGATCGGCTTTCTGCATTTGATGTCGTTCTTCCCACGCCGATACCGGACAAAGGTCGTATACTTACTCAGATGTCACTGTTCTGGTTTGAAAAATTGAAAGACCTCGCAGTGAATCATCTGGTTCAGACAGACGTATCTCTGTTTCCTGAGGAGTTAAAGCCATTTTCAAAACTCCTTGAGGGCCGCAGCATGCTGGTCAAAAAGGCAAAACCCTTACCTGTCGAGTGTATAGTCAGAGGATATATTGCCGGCTCCGCCTGGAAAGACTATCTCCGGGCAGGTTCTGTATGCGGTATAAGGTTGCCTGAAGGGATGCTTGAGTCGCAACAGCTTTCGAATGCCATATTCACACCTTCCACCAAGGCTGATGTTGCCTCTCATGACGAGAATATAAGTTTTGAACAGGTCCGGAAGCTGCTTGGCAAAGATGTGGCAGAAAAGGTCAGGGATATAAGTATCAGGCTTTACAGCACAGCGGCGGATTATGCGATCGAAAAAGGGGTAATAATTGCTGACACCAAGTTTGAGTTCGGCATATCCGGCAGAGAGCTTATTCTGATTGACGAGGTTCTGACCCCTGATTCTTCCAGATTCTGGCCGGCTGAAGACTATAGTCCGGGCGGCTCACAGCCGAGTTTTGATAAGCAGTTTGTAAGGGACTATCTGGAGTCCATTTCGTGGGACAAAGAGCCGCCGGGACCGGAGATTCCTCCAGATATCGCAGAAAAGACCCGTGAGCGTTATCTGGAGGCCTTAAGGCGACTTACGGATAAGGGATGATTCTGCTGAAAACACGCCGTCTGCCGCATTGTTTCTTTTTCCTCTTATCCACCGCCATCCTGATATTTGTTTTGGCAACTGTCTGGCTTCTTGCCTCTATTGGGTTGACCTTTGCAGAGAAAAGCGCTTTTGTAGCCTATGTCATTGATGGCGATACTATAGTTCTCAAGAAAGGAACGAAGGTACGCTATCGCGGGATAAATTCTCCTGAGATACCTAAGAGGGACAAACCCGGAGAAACCCTGGGATGGAAAGCGACTGAACTTAACAGGGAACTGGTCCAGGACAGGTTTGTCATGCTGGTCCAAGATGATGAAAAGCGGGATCGCTTTGGCCGACTGCTGGCCTATGTATTTCTTCCTGATGGTCGAATGGTCAATGAAATACTTGTTCGTGAGGGCATGGCCTTTGTATGTTTTTCTCAAAAAGGTTCGCCTTTCAGCAAGAAATTGCTCGCTGCACAAAGAGAGGCTATAGACGCCAAACGTGGTATATGGTCAATTCCAGCGATCAGGCCCGAACCTTACTATGTGGGTAATAGCCAATCTCTCCGCTTTCACAGGCCCTCATGTCCTTATGGACAAAAGATGAGTAAATCAAACCGTGTAATTTTTAAATCGCGATCCGATGCCTGCAGGGAGGGTTTTTGCCGATGCAAGAAGTGTCTGCCATGAAAATGCCTGCCACGATAGTAATCAGAGATCCCCGGTACTTTGAGCATGACCAGGGGTTCGGTCATCCGGAGTCACCTGATCGTCTGAGGGTTATTTACGAGCGTTTGGACCAGGATGATGTGCAAGGCCTTTTCGAATATATTGTCCCAAGATCCGCTGGCCGGAATGAGCTTTTATGGAATCACACCGATAATTACATAGATAAGATAGCCAAGACCGCCTGCAGAGATTTCTGCCGGCTGGATCCGGATACGGCTACAAGCGCAGGCTCTTGGAAAGCATCCTGTCTGGCTGTCGGAGGCGTTTTTGCGGCCATGGACAAGATAGCCGGGCCTGATGCGCAAAATGGATTCGCATTGGTGCGTCCGCCGGGGCACCATGCAGAAAAAGATCGTGCCAAAGGCTTTTGCATTTTTAATAATGTGGCACTTGGTGCTCACTATGCAAGACGGGTCCTTGGTTGTGAACGGGTCCTGATTGTAGACTGGGATCTTCATCACGGGAACGGAACCCAGCACAGCTTCTACGATGATTCCAGCGTATTATACTTTTCCACTCACCAGTATCCCTACTATCCGGGAAGCGGGAAAGCAGATCAAACAGGTGAAGGCAATGGAAAGGGCTTTACTGTAAATGTGCCTTTGGACCCTGGTGCTGGAGATGAGGACTTTGCCGCCATTTTCAATCGCCTGCTCTTGCCCATTGCCAAAACCTTTTCTCCGGATTTTATACTCGTTTCAGCCGGATTTGATATTTACAGGGATGATCCATTGGGAGGCATGGAAGTCACCGCAAACGGCTTTGCCTATATGTCCAGGATTTTAGTCAATATTGCAGAGTTGTGCTGTAAGGGCAGAATACTATTCTGTCTTGAAGGGGGCTATAACTTTAAAGGACTTAGAGATGGAGTTCTAGCGGTTCTAAATGAATGTAAGGGTATGGCGGTTCTGGACAATGATGCTCTTTCCCGGCTGGAAAATCCAGGGCCGGGTCCGCGGATAATAGAACATGTGATTGATATCCATAAAGATTATTGGGCAACCGCATGACCAAAAACTCAAAAGGCCTGCCGGTTCATAATCGACAGGCCTTCTCATTTCTCATGACATGGCCATGGTACAAAGTACTATTCGAAAAACACTTGCCAATCTTTTTTATTATCCGGCGGTCTTACTTAGGATGGCACTCTGTACACTTGGTAGGAGCGGCCTTGCCTTCCTTGTTTACATCCTGATGGCACCCCTTGCAATTTTCATGAATGGCTGAGTAATGATAGCCCTTGATCTTTTCTTCTTTACTCAACTTTGGTTCCCTTGGTGCCTTTGCTTCGCTGTGGCAGCAATCACACTTCGCCACCTCGTCCCCTTCTTTCCAGACGTTCTCCCCATCCTTATACACATGGTGGCATTCGCTACAGCCTATTTGGTAATCCACATTATGTTTCTGGTGGCTGAAGGTGACCAGTGACTTTTTGTGCTCCGGGTACACCTTTGAATCCATGGTAATGGTCTCAGGTCCCTTATCAGTTGCTACAGCTACCCCTGCCATTACAAAGCCAAAACATACCGCAACCAACAGGCACAATACTTTCTTACTTCTCATCCCGCAAATTCCTCCTTCTTATAATTAATGAATAATGATTCACTTATTAAAGTAATAATTGCGCTTTGAAAATTTGTCAATAAAGAAATGAAACTACCTCCAATGCCAATACCAACGTCAGGCCACAGTCTTCTATATTTTGCCGAATATGCATCAAACCCCTTTACAATTCTCCAATCGCGTTGGTATGATGAAGAACCAAATGCGTCCTTTCTGAAAGTTATTCCTGTTGTCCGACGCATTTTTTCTGGAGGCTACAAAGTGAAAATAGCATATGATACAGATATACCGACCACGCTTTATCCGTCTATTAAAAAGGTTATAAAAGAATCAATAAAAACCCCCTGTTCCTGTGGATGTGATGAGATCTACGTCTCATTGCAGGAGGAAAACAGGATAGATGTTAAATGCTACGATTGCGGGACCAGTTTTTTTGAACTTGAGGTGGAAGTAAATGAAGAGACAATTGATCACTGAGTATCAACTTGACCAAAAGATGCAAAATAAAGGGTATATTCAGGCATAAAACATATTCGTTCGTAGCTATTTCGTAACCAAGATCATATCTGATTACACTGCAAAAAGCCTGAAATATGATTCCTCTCAAAGGCCTGGATGAGATGCGCGATATCTCTCCACGTCAGGGCCACAGTAATTCAAATCCTGTAGTTGGATCAAAAGAACGCACTGCGGTTGTATCGACTAATTCAAATAATATTGCCTCCATTACATGCCATACCTTAATACCTTTGCGAATGCATCCGGTTAATGAAGATGTTTTTCTTCCACAGGCCATATGCATATGTAATACGGATTTACCTTTTTCATCCGGGAAAATCGTTCCCGTCCCGGCAATCTCATGGACATTATCAAAAATATATTCCGCAGGAACAATTGGTTTTCCGCATCCATGTTGAGGACCCACTATAAGTTTACTTCCTTTGTCAGCTGCACCGAGAATTATTAAAGCCGCGGCCTTGACAGACTCTTTGCGACACAATTTTTCAATTTCTTGGTGAACAATGTCCCCATCTTCAAGACGAATAATAAAAATTCTTCCCTGTTTAGCCTGCGAGTATCTCATGGTTTTCCTACCTCTTACCATTTATTATGCTTATCACAAAACAACCCATGCGGTAAAATATATCTCCATTACGATAATGCCTTGAATTGTCGGAGCTTACTAGTTTATGGATTCATATTTTAAGGGAAAGCGGTCTGAAAACAACTTTTCAGTGGGTTATCTGATGTCAGCTTTAATAATATTATTGCTCTTCTCCGTATTGGCACTCATCAGTGCCGTTGGTATTTACCGTATATCCATAGAGGGGTCAAAGAATCTGCTTGAAAACCGGGCAGTGGACATAGCTGTGAGCCTGGGCTTTACCCTGGAAAGGATCGGCCTCAAAAATGAACTCTTTCCCGAACTTGTAGCTACTGATAAATGGGATGATCTTGCCTTTCTGGTCCTTTATGATCGAAGTGGTAACGTGTTACTCCATTCCAATCCTCTCCTGGTGGGAAGAAACCAGATTGATGCCCATATAGAAAGCGTAATTTTGAAGAAACAGCCAGAGATCCATTTTTCTACCCTTGCAACCAGAGAGGAGGTATTTGTGCTGGATTTTCCCTTGCATCTTCATCTCTCTGTACAGAGCAACAGCGACACAATGAATGATATTATTGATTTTGAACAGTCCAGTGAAATGGAAAAAATTGAGTTTATTGACAACGCCAAGGCTTACTGCCTAAGAGTCTCTATCCATCCATATCCAGCCCGGACAATTCTCAGAAAGGCCAATTTTCAACTTGTCTTAATTGGACTTTCGCTTACTACTTTATGGATATTGACGTTCTTTTTTCTCTGGTCATGGCGCAGAAATTATCGTCTGGAAGCCAGGCTGCACAAACAGGAGCGAATGGCGGCCCTGGGTGAAATGGCCGCAGTCCTGGCCCATGAAATAAGAAATCCATTGAGCAGTATAAAGGGCTTTGCCCAATTTTATCTGGAGAATACAACAGATCCTGACGAAAGTGCGGATTTTTCCGTCATTGTGGAGGAATCCAAAAGGCTTGAGGGTTTGACAGCTGATCTGCTCACTTATGCAAGGCCTGCCAAACTCAATAAAGAAAAGCTTGATACAGAAAAGTTCTGCCAGGAAATTAAAAGAAGTGTTGCCCATTTAATTGGTGACGTGAAATTTCATATGTCGTGTGAGAAACTGGAACTGTATATTGACAGAGAAAAATTGATGCAAGTAGTTTTTAATCTGGCACAAAATGCCGTTGAGGCAGTGAGTGAAATTAACAAAGGGGAAATCTGGTTCAGCATAAAATCCAGCGGCCCTGTTTTGACTCTTATGGTAGAGGACAATGGCCCAGGCCTGCCTCTGGATGTGAAAAATCGTCTTTTTGAACCGTTTGTCACCACCAAAACAAAAGGTACCGGACTGGGTCTCGCCATAGTAGACCGTTTATTAGAAGCGATGGGTGGTGAGATCAGTTTTATGGATCGCGAAGGCGGCGGCGTAATTGTCAAGATTACATTACCATGCCATTAATTCTATAGTATGGGAATTCCCTTTTGGGGGGATACAGATTACACGGATTGACATGGATTAAGCAGTGTAACCTTTAAAATCCGTATAATAAATTTTGGAGGGTGCTAAATTCAATACTAATAAATGAGGAATTCAGGTATTGAGCAAAGATAACAAAACAATCTATGTGTGCCAGACATGCGGCCAGACTTCGGCCAAGTGGCTTGGTCGTTGTCCCGGTTGCGGAGAATGGCACACACTGGTGAAAGAATCTGTAAATACCCTGAATGTACAAGACCGAAGTCTTTTAGGTGTGAATCGATCTGCCCCCTTACCCTTGATGGAGGTGTCTGCAGACGTCGATGATGCCAGAATTGTCATTGGGATAAGTGAAATGGATCGGGTATTAGGCGGGGGCCTGGTACCGGGCAGCCTGGTATTATTGGCCGGAGAGCCTGGCATAGGTAAGTCTACATTATTATTGCAGGTACTCTGCCATCTGGCCTCTAATCAAAAGCAGAAGAAAGTCTTGTATGTCAGCGGCGAAGAATCATTGGCTCAGATCAGGATGAGGTCTGAGCGGTTGGGAAAGATCCCTGAAAATCTCTGGGTTGCTTGCGAGTCAGAACTTGATCGAATTATTGAAATTATGGAAGAACAGGATCATTCTATCCTGGCTATAGATTCCATACAGACCTTGTTTTGCGGCGAGATATTGTCAGCTCCCGGGAGCATGGTCCAAGTCAGAGAAACCACTGCACGGCTCATGCAGCTTGCCAAGTCCAAAGCCGTATCGACGATACTTGTGGGCCATGTAACAAAGGAAGGGGCCATAGCAGGACCTCGGGCACTTGAACATCTGGTGGACACTGTATTGTATTTCGAAGGGGATCGGAGTCACACTTTCAGACTTCTGAGGACTGTAAAAAACCGTTACGGCCCAACTCATGAAATAGGTGTCTTTGAAATGACTGAAAGCGGACTGGAACAGGTTCCTAACCCCTCTGAGGTCTTCCTTGCCCAAAGGCCAAAGGCGCTTCCGGGTTCGGTAATTGTTCCATGTATGGAAGGCACCCGTCCTATACTGGTAGAAATTCAGGCCCTGGTAAGTCCCTCACACCTGGCGATACCAAGGCGAACCTCAACCGGTATTGACAGTAATCGTCTGGCATTGCTCATTGCGGTTGCAGAAAGACATCTGGGTGTGGTACTTTTTGACCGAGACATTTTTATAAATGTGGTTGGTGGGCTTAAAATATCCGAGCCTGCAAGTGAACTCGCCGTAATCATGGCTATTGTCTCAAGTCTCAGAGATATTCCACTTAATATGGACACCGCGGTTTTTGGTGAAGTCGGTCTTACTGGAGAGGTGAGATCGGTTGGAAGGATGGAATTAAGAATCAACGAGGTTGCCCGTCTGGGGCTCAAGAGGTGCATTATTCCTCGAGCGGGATCTTATCGTATCAAGTATTCAAATAGCCTGGAGATCCTTTCGGTGAAAAGAATAGATGAGGCGATAACGGCACTGTCTGAAGTCTCTTGACAGTCAGTAAACCCTGGCCTACATTCACCCTTACTATTTGATACTGGCCTTTGAAGCATGTTGCCTTCGCAGAAATGTTGAGGTTAAGCCCTTATATTTTATTATAAATAATAGGAGATATATAGATCATGTCTGAAGACAAGTTGATGCATGTAACTGATGCAGAGTTTGAATCCCAGGTCTTAAAATCTGATAAACCTGTACTGGTTGATTTCTGGGCGAGCTGGTGTGGACCATGCCTGGCCATTGCACCGATAGTTGAGGAGTTGGCAGAAGCCTATGAAGGAAAACTAATAGTAGCCAAGATGAACGTAGACCAGAGCCCTGTTACTCCAGGCAAGTATGGCATAAGAGCCATTCCCACCTTAATCGTTTTTAAGGACGGACAGGTCGTGGAACAAATTACCGGCGCGGTAGGAAAGGCTGTTATCGAATCCGCTATTAACAAGGCGTTGTCCTGATCTTAAAAAAAATGCATTTTGAGCGCTTTGTGTTTTTGTTGTGAGAAAACATTTTCTGCAACGTAATCCATGATGAATAAATCGCATCATCGAACAAGAAGCTGTAAAAGATTGTCGGTAAGATATCTTGTGCTTTTAAGCCTTTTGATTACGGGTATTTCCTTCGGATGTGCCGGCAAGGATCGAGGTATTGAGTCCGACAAAGATAAAGGCATGTTTTCATGGTTTCGTTCTGCAGCTGGTCCAGCGAAACCGGAGAACGAGATTAATCTGTCTGACAGGGCCATGGACTATTTTCGGCAAGGGCGCTATACCATGGCAGAGGAGATATTTCAAAAAATAAGAGATCGTTACCCCTTCAGCTCGTATGCTGCGCTTGCGGAATTGCGTCTTGCAGATTGCAAGTTCCACATGGGCAATTATAGCGAAGCCTTACTCCTTTATGAGGAGTTTGAGAAGCTTCATCCTACCAATGAGGCGGTTATCTATGTTATCTTTCAGGAGGGTTCCTGCTATTACAGGTTAATGAAAGGCCCTGATCGTGAACAGACCTCTACCCATAAACTCATTGAGACCTATGATCGGCTCCTGAGCAGGCATCCAAATAGTCCCTATAGTTATGAGGCCCGTAAGAGAATAGCGGAGGCAAGAGAGCGTCTGGCCCAACATGAACTCCTGGTTGCACAATGGTATACCCGAACCGGGCAGGTGCCTCAAGCTAAAAATCGTCTGGAGATCGCCATGAATATTTATCCAGATACCTCAGCCGGGTTAAAAGCGGCACATCTTCTAAAAGAGGATGAAATATTTCGGCAGGCCTCTACTAACGAGACAGATATAGCAAAAGAATCAGAGGAATCCTGGTGGAGGCGACTGGTACCATTTATGTGAAAAGGTGACAGGAAACGCGCCTGTTGTTTTCCAGACGCAAATCTTCAGGCTCTATCTTTCTGCAAATATCCATGGCCCTGGGACAACGGTCCTGAAAAGCACATCCCGAAGGGATGGAATCCAAGGCAGGGACATGCCCCGGGATGGAAATGAGACGCTTGGAGCCCGGAGGCATACCATAGGGTACCGAATCCAGGAGACCCTGGGTGTATGGATGGAGGGGATTTTCAAAAAGATCATCAATTAATGCCTCTTCAACTATTTTCCCCGCATACATTATGATTACCCTGTGGGCTATCTGGGCTACTACTCCAAGGTTGTGCGTTATGAGTAAGAGGCCGAGATCATGTTGTTTCCGAAGCCTGTTCAGTACTTCAAGGATTTGGGCCTGTATGGTCACATCCAGAGCAGTAGTGGGCTCATCTGCTATCAAAAGTTTTGGTTGACATGCAAGGGACATGGCTATCATAGCCCTCTGACGCAACCCTCCTGAAAGCTGATGAGGATAAGCTGTAATCCTCTCTTCGGGTGAGGGCATTCCAACCTGTCTTAAGAGCTCAATAATCCGTTCTCGAACCTGTCTTTTTGAAAGTCTGATATGGGTTGTTATGGCTTCAGAAATCTGATCTCCAATTGTGAAAACCGGATTGAGGGCCGTCATAGGTTCTTGAAAAATCATGGCTATTTTTTTACCCCTGATGCTGCATAACTGACCAGGGGTAAGGTCCATGAGATCTACACCCTCAAATACTATTTTTCCACTTCTTAAGTTAAACGGAGGACTTGCGAGCAGGCCCAGCAGGGAAAGAGCTGTAACGCTTTTTCCACAACCGGATTCCCCTACGAGACAGACGTTTTCCCCCTTTTTAACAGAAAAAGAAAGATCCCTTACAGGGAGCACGGGTCCTCTATTAGTCCTGATCTCAATTTCAAGCCCTTTGACAGAAAGCAGGATATTGTCACTCACGGTTTCTAATTACAGGACCTTGTCCAGCCTTTGTCCCTTGATGAGTTGCACATTGATTTCATGTCCAGCAGGCCTGAGCTGCACTATTACTTCAAAAAGATCTGATATCGGGCTGATTGGGAACGGGATATCACCTTGTTGTCCAAGGTTATCTTCCCTGTGAATCCTTACAGTAAACCATATAGGAAAACCGTGTTCCTTGGCCAGTGCTTTGAGTTTGATTAAGGCAGCCTGATCTATTTTATCAAATGACAATCCGTCTACCAGGGCTATCTGAGGAAAGAATATGCCCTGTTCAGTAAGGTCGCCTAGACGTTCTTCAAGCCGCTTTACGCTGAAGTCATCAATACTGAAAGTCATAATAAAACGGTGGGGAAGTATCATCTCCCACATCAAGTTGGTATTATTTGACTCGTACTGATCTGATATGCCCTGGAGGATTTCCTCGTACCAGAGACACACCTTTTTTATCGGTTGCCCCAGACATATATGAAGCACATTTTCTCCTCTGAGCAAGTTGTCCAGGGCCAGGTGCATCATGAAAGAAGTCTTGCCTTCTCCGGCCCTGGCGAGTATTGCACCGAATTGTCCATCCTCCGGGAGATGTCCGGCATTTTCCTTGATAAATTCCAGCGGATTTTTAAAAATTAGATTGTTCCCTGACATATTAAAGACCTTTTCTAAAAAAGAGAGGTTTTATAAAATATTGAATGCTGAGTACTGGATTAATGAAATAACTATATAGTATGATATTTTATTCCAAAAATTTAAAATTTAATATTCAAAATTCATAACTTTTTTCAAAGTTTCGTCTGGAAAAACCAGATTGAAAGACATGGGGATTAAGCGGCCCTTTTCTTTTCCTCGACGGCTTTTTTTATCAATTCATCTGCTATGTTTTTAGGTACCTGACGATAGGTAGAAAATTCCATGGTAAACTGGGCCTTCCCCTGCGTGCCGGAGCGCAGAGTTGTAGAGTAGCCGAACATCTCGGCGAGCGGGACCTCAGCCTCTATTACGCTTATATTTCCTTCATCCTGTGTACCCAGAATCATCCCTCTCCGCTGGTTAAGTAATCCCATTACAGCACCCTGAAATTCAGTAGGCGTCTCCACCGCCACTTTCATTATGGGTTCCAGTATGACAGGTTTGGCCTTTTTGTAGCCTTCCGAAAAGGCCCTGCGGGATGCAGCCTGAAAAGCCATGTCAGAAGAGTCAACAGGGTGGGATTGACCATCGTTGATAACGATTTTTACTCCTGTAACAGGAAAGCCCAACAGTTGCCCTTTCTCCATACTTTTTTTGAAACCTTTTTCACAGGAAGAGATAAATTCCGTGGGTATAGCACCACCGACTATCTTGTTTTCAAAGACAAATTCGTCTTCAACGGGCTCAATATAACCGGCTACCCTTCCAAACTGACCCGCACCACCTGTCTGTTTTTTATGGGTATAGTTGAATTCGGCATGCCTGGTAACAGTCTCCCTGTATGCTACTTGTGGTATGCCGGTAGTAACGTCTGCATCGTATTCCCTGCGCATTCGCTCAACATATATCTCAAGATGAAGTTCTCCCATGCCGGAGATAATAGTGTCTCCGGTCTCGTGATTAACGTACGCCCTGAATGTAGGATCTTCTTTGGTAAATCTGGAAAGGGCCTTTGACATTTTGACATGGGCCTTGTTGTCTTTAGGGCAAATTGCCAGTGAGATAACCGGCTCGGGTATATGCATGGAGGTCATGCTATATCTAATTCCCGGAGCCGTGAAGGTATCACCGGATGCACAGTCCACACCGAAGAGTGCCCCAATATAGCCGGCAGGGACAGACCCTATTTCCTCCATCTGGTCGGCATGTATATGTACAACCCTTCCCACCCTGACCTTTTGACCGGTTCTTGAATTTACTATGGTGTCTCCCTTGGAGAGGGTCCCCTGATATACCCTGATATAAGTGAGTTGTCCGTAACGGCCTTCTTCCAGCTTGAACGTGAGGGCTACAAGAGGTTTTGAAGGATCTGTTTCAAGTCTCTTCTCAACTCCCTCATTTTCCAGATCTATGGCGTAGTTTTCAATATCCATTGGTTGCGGCAGGTATTGAGCTACTGCATCAAGGAGAGGCTGTACCCCTTTATTCTTGTAAGCAGACCCAATAAATACAGGGGTAAGTCCGCGGACAAGAGTGCCCTTTCTTATCGCTTCAACCAATACATCTGTCGTGACCCTGTCATCAAGGGCGGCCTCCATGAGTTCATCAGAAAACATTGAAGCGGCATCAATAAGTCTTTCCCTGGAGGCCTCAGCCTCTGCGCGAAGCCCTTGGGGTATTTCTTCCAAACGTGTCTGTTCACCGCTTGGGCCGTCAAAATATATAGCCTTCATGGAGACAAGGTCTACAACCCCCTGAAAGTCAGATTCAAGACCTACAGGTATTTGCATTGCAACAGCGTTATGGTTCAGCTTTTCCCTGAGTTGTTTTATAACGCGGAACGGGTTGGCACCACTACGGTCACACTTATTTATAAAGGCGATACAAGGGACCTTGTATCTGGACATCTGCCGGTCGACTGTAATCGACTGAGACTGTACACCTCCAACGGAGCAAAGGACCAGTACGGCGCCGTCAAGTACCCTCAGGGCCCTCTCGACTTCAATAGTGAAATCTACGTGCCCCGGAGTATCAATAATATTTATCTCATAGCCCTTCCACTCACAGTAGGTGGCGGCAGAGGTAATTGTTATTCCACGTTCTCTTTCGAGCTCCATGAAATCCATGGTCGCTCCGATGCCGTCCTTGCCTTTCACGTCGTGGATGGCGTGAATTCGTTGAGTATAAAAAAGAATTCTTTCGGTAAGAGTGGTCTTTCCCGCATCAATGTGGGCACTGATGCCGATGTTTCTTACCATTGCCCTATCTCTATTCATGTTTTTGTTGCCTCAAAAAAATATTTAATCCTTAATTCTATTTTATATCTTTGATTGAATATAATAATTAAGAGAGAAGTCGCGGTTTTTAACTTTTTACATTCAGCTTGTCAAGACAAAACGATTCATAGTACAACACAAGGCACAGGAATTCATAATTTATTGAAAATCTTTATCGTTCACGCATTCAAGGATCAAGCCCGCACACCACAAAGACACCGGCCATTTAAGGCTCACAGGGCCTGTCTTTTCTATTTCGTCAGTAATGCGACGGATTCAATATGCCAGGTATGAGGAAACATATCCACCGGCTGAATCTTTTCCACTTTATAACCATACACCAAAACAAATTGTTCAACATCTCTGGCTTGAGTAGAAGGATTACAGCTGACATAAATAATCTTTGAAGCGCCTGAACTCACTATATGGTTGAGAAACTTCGGATGGATTCCAGCCCTTGGCGGATCAATCACAACAATATCAGGAGGCAGTAAGGATCGAATAAGTTGCTGATTCATTTGAAAAAATTTATCTAAATTTGCTTCAAAAAATTCGCAATTATCAATGTTATTTTTGTGCGCATTTTCATTAGCATTTTTTACTGCTGCAGAACAGACTTCAAAACCATAGATCTTTTTTGCGATATCCGCCAGAAATAAGGCAATTGACCCTGTTCCTGAATAAAAATCCCAAATAACCGGTTTATCCGTCTCCAGAGCGAACTCTCTGATGACATCATATAATTGTTCCGCTCCCCTCGTATTTGTCTGGAAAAATGCATTTGCTGAAATTTCGTATTGAATACCTCCAATTTTATCGTGAATAACAGAATCGCCATAGAGAAGGATCTCTTCACCACCACAGGAAGTCTGGCCCTTTGATTTTATAACATTATTTACTATGGAAGTAATTTCCGGATAACGTATGATCAAATCATCAATCAAAGTCTTTAATACTTCTTTTCCACTCTCTCGAGTAATGAAATTGATCATTATCTCACGAGTATGAGCCCCTTCGCGGATCATTATATTGCGAAGAAAACCCGTGTGATTTCTTGGACTGTCCAGGGTAATTTTGTTTTCCTGCATCCATTGCCGGATATTTGCAAATATTTTATTGGGAGTATCATTTTGTAGAAGGCACTGTTTAATATCTAAAATCTTATCGAATCGTCCCGGTGCATGTAGACCAATTGCAAAATCTTTTGGTGTTTCAGGATCATTCTCCTTCATCAACCATCGATTATCTCCGGCGGAAAATTCCATTTTATTTCTGTAGCCCCAGATTTCAGGTGAGGCCAAAGGCTCCAAAATCTTTACGGATGTCAACCTTGTTAAATGTGTGTACACACCTTCAATTTGCTGCTTTTTTATCTTTAACTGTGCTGAATATCGAAGATTTTGAAAAGTACAACCACCGCAATCATTAAAATATACACATTTGGGATCTACATAATCCGGACTTTGAGTAATAATTTCTTCGATAATAGCTTCAGCAAACGAAGACTTTTTTTTAATAATTTTTACCTTCAGACGCTGACCGGGAAGCGCATCTCTGACAAAAATTACAAAATTATCAAGTCGAGCGACACCTTTACCCCCATAAGCCACTGAATCAACACTGATGGTAATAGATTGATTTTTTTTAATATTTATTGGTGATATATCCATTTTCCCTGATTATAACGGATTTTTGGAAGGCGTGCCGGACATTTCTGGAATATCGATAACAAAAACAAAATTAATCCTAGCACTTCAGCCCGAAGGGAAATCTTCCGATTGACACGTTAGATCTGAAAATACAGAAGGTCTTTTGACTGCGTATTTTCAGAAAAATATGCAGTCAGGAAAGGAGAAAGAGAGTGTCTGGAACCGAGCAAAGAGCAAGTGTCCGTATCCCCGCCCGATTCAAAGTAGACTATTCCCATGAGGACAATTATCTCATTTCATACAGTAAGAACATCTCTGCCGAAGGTATGTTTATCTGTACACACAGTCTCGTCCCTGTCGGGACCCATGTCAAACTGGTTTTCTCCATTAATGAGCTTTACGAGATAGAAGTAAATGCAGGGGTTGCATGGGTTAACTCCCAGGGGAAAAAGGAGGACATCGGACTGGGTTTAAGGTTTTTTAATCCGCCAACCCCGTTAAAAGAAGCCATTCTGCGTATAGTCAATCGAATAGCGGTTGTTGATCCCCCGAATCAGTAACTGATTTTTTAAGGATTTCCAAATGGTATCTTAATTGCTGGCTCTCGACATTTTTCTGAAGCGGCGTCATTGCTTCATCATTTACTTACTCAATTATTTAGTCAATCCCCTCTTCTTTTATTCTTTTGATCTTTTTGGGAATTCCTTTGCTTTCTCACTTCTGAAAGTATAAAATTTATCAGACAGAGGGAATAACATTCATGAATCTAATCCAAAAAATCAAAGCTATGGGACGTATTAAAAAGATCGGTCTCGGAGTCGTTGTCTTTTTTACAGTTTATACAATCTTTGGTTTTCTGATTCTGCCTCTGATAATTAAAAACGTCGCGGTCAAAAAACTGGCAGAGGCCATGCATCGTACCGTGATGATTCAAGATCTGAAGCTGAATCCTTATGCGCTGTCATTGACCATCAATGGACTGTCAGTCAAGGAACGGGAGAGGCCTGCGGACTTTGCATCCTTCAACAGCCTTTACGTAAACCTGCAGGGCGTTTCGATCTTTAAACTTGCCCCTGTCATTAAAGAATTCAGGATAGAAGGACCTTATATCAAAGTTGTCCGCAACATGGACGGGAGCTATAATTTTTCAGACCTGCTTAACTCCACGGAGCCGGGCGACTCCACAGATGCTGAAAAATCTGCCGATTCTTCATCCAGGCCATTCAAATTTTCTTTGTATAACATACAGATACTTAACGGAAGTGCGGACATCCTTGATCAGCCAAAAGACAAGATCCATAAAATCAGCCGACTAAACCTGATAATTCCTTTTATTTCCAATATCGGCAGCAATCTGGAAGTATTCGTTCAACCACACTTCTCGGCCGCCTTTAATGACAAACCGATATTGTTGGTCGGCAAGACCAAGCCTTTGCATGAGTCTCTGGAAACCGTCTTTGATATTGAACTCAAGGGGATAGACCTCCCCTATTACTTTGCATACATTCCTTACAAGACAAATCTGAAAATTCCTTCGGGTTCTCTTGATCTTAATGTCAGCCTGTCCTATATCCAGTCTAAGGACAAAAAGGCGGAGCTTTCATCCTCTGGAGTTCTGGCGCTCAAAGACCTGGAGATAATCGATACTTCGAACCATCAACTGCTGAAACTGGCATTATTTCAGGCCACCTGGTTAAAGTCCCGTCTTCTGGCTAAAGATATTCATCTGACAAAAATTGAGCTTAAATCACCTGAAATCAACATAACCCGCGACAAAGCCGGAATGCTTAATATTCACTCTCTGTTTCCGGATACAGAAATTGAAAAAACTGCCTCCGAGTCCGAGGAAACCGAGCCTCTCACTTTGGCCATCGACCAAATCCGGATAGATGGTACTCGAGTGTCGTTGTCGGATTTTTTTCAAATCCAAGATGCATACGCCCCCGAGCAAACAGATATCTTCAATCTGCCGTCACTATCATTAATGGATATATCCGCTGATACTGCACGAAAGGAATTGTCTGTAGGGGAATTTTCAGGGGAAAAAGGTTCCCTGATGATCGGCAGGCTGAAAAATGGAGATCTGAACATTCAAGCCCTTACCGGTTCACGGGAGACCGCAGAAACTCCTCCCGCCGACATTGAAAATGAGCAACCATGGGTGACCACCGTCACCAAATTATCCATCAATAATTTCACTATCCAGGGAACAGGACTGGCATCCGAGCAGGACGGCAACCTGACCCTGGATGAAATCAACTTCGAAGGCCTGGACATCTCATCCAAGACCAATTCACAGGGGAAAATTGATCTGTCATGTAAATTGAATAAAACCGCCAGCATCGGAACCCGGGGCGAACTCGGCATCAATCCGGTTGCTGCTGATATGCAGCTGGAAATCAGTGATGTGAATCTCACATGGTTCCAGCCTTTTCTTGCCGGAGTCCTTGATATCATTATCTCCGACGGCAGGTTCTCCACCGCCGGGACGGTCTCCCTGTCTCAGTCTGAGGATAAAGACCTTCAGGCAAAATATAGAGGCAGCGCTGTTGTGGCCGATCTTGCCGTAAAAGAAAATATCCAGGCCGATGATTTGATAAAATGGAAACAGCTCCTGGTAAAGGGTATAGACGTGGGAATTACGCCCATCTATGCCAACATAGATGAGATTGCCCTTGAAAATCTGGATAGTCGGATCATCCTTAATGCAGACGGCTCTCTTAATCTGCAAAACATCGTCAGTGCCGACACCAAGACATCCCCGGAAGCTTCAAAAACACCGGAGACTCAAACCGAATTGTCCCCGAAAACGTCCGCTTCAATAGACACTGCAAACATTCCGGTCAACATAGGCAAGATAATCTGCAGGGATGGCAAAATCAGCTTTACCGACCGCTCCGTATCCCCAAGCTATTCTGCAAACCTGGAGGACATTCAGGGCTCTGTAAGCGGCCTCATATCCGAAGAGAACCAGAGGGCCGATGTAAGCTTCCAGGGCAAGCTCGACAGCTACGCCCCTCTTGAAATCATAGGCACCATTAATCCTCTCGCGGGCGACCTCTTTGTCGATCTGAAGATCAGATTCAAAGACCTTGATTTGAGCCACGCCAGCCCGTATTCAGGTAAATATGTGGGTTACAAAATCCGGAAAGGGAAGCTCTCCCTGGACCTCAGCTATCTTATTGACCAGAAAAAACTGGATTCGACCAACGACATCTATATAGATCAGTTTGACTTTGGTGAGACCGTCAAGAGTCCGGATTCCCTGAACTTGCCGGTAAAATTGGCAGTTGCCCTGCTGAAAGACAGAACCGGTGAAATCTCTCTTCATCTGCCTGTGACCGGCCGCATCGATGACCCTGAATTCAGTATAGGCGGAATTATCCTACAAATGATCAAGAACATTCTGGTCAAAGCGGCTACATCCCCGTTCTCACTCATAGGCGCAATGGTTGGCAGCGATGAAGATTTGAGTCAACTTGAATTTAATGCCGGAAAAGCTGATTTGACAGATGCACACAAGGCAAAACTGGATACACTGGTAAAAGCCCTTTATGATCGCCCAAACCTGAAACTGGAAGTCAGTGGTTTTGCTGATATGGAAAAAGACAGGGAGGCGCTTATTTCATACCGGTTCGACAAACAGATCAAGGCACAGAAATTTAAGAAAATGGACAAAAACGAGTCGGCTGCTGTTTCAGTGGATTCTGTGGCGATCAAGCCGGGAGAGTATGAGAAATATCTGAAAATGGCCTATAAGGCCGGTCAGTTTGAAAAGCCCAAGAATATTCTGGGTTTCACCAAGGACGTCCCGGTACCTGAAATGGAAGCGATGATTCTGAAAAACATTGAGGTCACCGATGACGACCTGAGAACCCTGGCAAATGAACGGGCACAAGCAGTAAAAAACTACATACTGGGTCAGGGAAAAATCGAACCCGGCAGACTGTTCCTGGTCAAACCTCAATCACTGACGCCGGAAAAGGCTGAGAACCTGAAAGACAGCCGTGTGGAATTGAGTCTCACATAGCTGGCTGAGAAAAAGCATGTCATGCGGTGTTGCCTTGACGATAAATCTCTCTTGCAATATTAATCCAAAATCTCGAATATTCCACCTATAGTATCTGTATAATATGAAGAATTATTTGAGAGTATTAAGGGAAAGAATGTAATAAGTAAGCCCTATGTATAGAGATGTCAACGTTACCTTCAGCCACATGGGATCAATAGCAAATATTATAGTGTAACCGAAAACGAGTGTAAGAGTGGTTAGCGCCAAAAATTTTGATTTAGGCGTCATGCCGCGTTTTTCCATGTAGTCAAGCACAAACTTTCCCAGACATTTGTTGGTCAGAAGCCAAATGTAAAACTTCTCTGAACTTCGGGCAAAGCATACAGCGGCAATTACGAGGAAAACCGTAGTCGGCATAACCGGCAGAAAAATACCTATTACGCCCAATGCAACACAAAACCACCCAATAATAATCAGCAATATTCGTACGAACCTGCTTGTTGAAATCTTTATAAGAGATCTGTCAATTTCTTTCATTAAAATCCTTTACTTATTGAAAACAAGACAGGTAACATGTCCATAGATTATACATGTAAAAAATTTGATTTTCTGATATAGCTGCTGTCCTTTCCAAAAACAAAAATACAGCTTCCATTTTTTATTGTATTTATTATTTCAGCTGATTTATCAAGTGGTAGAGCAGGACAGCCCCAGCTCCTTCCCAATCTGCCATAACTATTAATAAACTCGTTGCTGACATATTTTGCACCATGTATTACGATCATCCTTTTTTCTGCATTATCATTAATATTCCTTTCAATACCTTTAATCCTCAGTGAATATCCATGTTTTCCTTTATAGGTTTCTTCTGTAATAAAAAAACCGAGACTACTACTTTTTGACCCTGGCTTATTGGAAAATGTTTTAGCATAATTATTTCCTGTTCCCTTGCCATGGGCTACAAGACTGCTATACAAAATTTTTTTGTTTTTAAGATCAATCACAAAAAATCTCTCTTCTGTTGAGGCCTTTCTATAGTCAATTACTGTAATTATATCCCTGTTAATATGACTCTTTATATTCTTAATGCCGATTATGGCATAAGCAAAAATGTCATAATGTACTTTCTTATTTAAATTACAGGCATTATATAAATTTTCAACCTCCGGCGAATTAAAGTCAGCCCGATTACAGGAACAACACATAATAAAAGTAATAAGGATCATTATATAATTAATAGTAAACTTCTTTTCCATTTTATATTAACTTTTATTAATCAATTATTTCATTCACATAATAGTTAAGGTCTTTTAACATTCGCTCCAGGGTAGCGATTATACATCAATTTTAATAAGTTCAACATTTCCATCAGCCCTTCTTTCGCCTTTCAGGATAAAACTGAACCTGTCCCTAACTGTGCAGAGGGAAAAATCCGTGGGAGGGGAAAAGTCTATATTTGAAGGATCAAAAAATCTCCTGCCGGCACTATATCTCAGCCTGCTGATTCTATCATCAAAGTCCGACTTTATACCTTCAAGTCCTGATTTTATTATCTCTGCGCAGACAAGATCCTCCTCAGCAGGCAAAACAGCCCCGTATCCCATGGCCACAAGAGATACATTTTCCGGATCGAGGCACTTTATATAGTTTATAACCGCACCGGAATTTACAATACTTCCGGTAATCAGAATATCGGCATTCACGGCCTTGATCAAACCATTGGTTCCCGCTGTTGTAGTCTGTATAACCGTCTTCCCCCGAAGATCGGCTTTTGTGATCTCTGTGGGACTATTGCCGAATTCAAAGCCCTCAATTTTCCGTTCTCCTCTTTCCCCTATTAAAACAGAATTCCTGTAGATTTTTCGCAATTCAAATGCCTTATGCACATCAGATGCTGCTATCAATCGAGCGGCACCGGCATCAAATACATAGCAGACAACAGAGAATGCCCTGAACACATCAATAACTACCGTCAGTCCTCTGGCCTTTTTTGCTCCGCTTTCAAATTCAAGGATTTCTACATTCATGCTCCCATATCCAGGAAGGCTTTTTCGGTTCTAGGAATACCCTGTTCCTTCCTAAGACATGCCAGGAAAGACGGTCCAATTGATAAACCATGAATTTGTCTCCTCATCCAGGTCCAGACAGACAATGCCTCCGTTTTGGAATTTGAGCACCGGGAATCTGTCAGGAGACCCCGTAACCAGGTAAGAGGTCAACTTCTCCATGAATGGCAAATGCCCGACCAGCATCAGGTTTTCGTCTGACTTCAGACCCAGTTTTGTGACGTCATCGAGAGGTGCCAGACCCTTAATCTCCTGGACGCCTCCGCCGGGATTAATGAACTGGGCGAAGATCTCGGCTGTCTCCCGGGCCCGCTTCTTGCCGCTGTGCCTGATTGCGGAAACCGATATTCGGTGTTCTCCGGCCAGAGCGGCTATGCCCTGTACCTCGTTTTTACCCTCACCAGAAAGGCCTTTTTCCGGATCTACGTCTTTGGACAGATTCTTACCGTGTTGTACCAGAAAAAGTGACATTTTCCCTCCTCAGTAAAATTTTATGGCAGTTGAACAGGTCCGAAGCCGGAGTAAAACGGATTCGAGCGCCCAGTCCCCCTTACGCCGTTGATCCAAGGCCTGTTTCAAATTTCCAACTCCTTCATTATTCCGCCTGGATGTAAAATCGACATCGGTAAAATGAATATAGCATATAGCCCAATAAAAAAGTCATATTTTGACTTAATTAAGGGTCTGTCTAAAGATTCAGCGCCATTCAGCCGCTGCATTCGACTTTCCGATGGAAGAACTGAGTTATATGCCAGCCGAGCGACAGCGCTTTCAACACCTTGAAAAAAACGCCATCTGTTTGACTGATATCCAGGTTGTACTGAGCCTATCCTGCGATGGGTTGTCTGCTGAATTGCGCTTTGTCTGAATATTTTTCCCAAACCCGTAGCGGGCGAATGTCGAAATGTCTGTCAGGCGAAGACCGCAGATAACCCGGCACATGGCAATATGCGGCGGGGAACCTGGCGCCGCTGAAAAAAATGATTATGCAGCAAGATCTGGTTATGTACAACCTTGGCCCCCGATATCAACCGGCGTTCTGCAGGGCGAATTCCCAGTTGATCAACTTGTCGAGCACGGCATTAACATAGTCGGCGCGGCGGTTCTGATAATCCAGGTAATAAGCATGTTCCCATACGTCAACGGTAATTAGCGGTTTCATGCCTGTTGTCAAAGGGACATCGGCATTGGAGGTCTTTATTGCCTTGAGTTTTTCTCCATCAAGGACAAGCCAGGCCCAACCACTCCCGAACTGCGAAACAGCGGCGCTGAAAATCTCCTTTTTACAGGCTTCCACACTGCCGAAGGATGCCTCCATTTTCAACTTCAGTGCGTTGGGCGGTTCGCCGCCGCCCTTCGGTATCATGCTCTTCCAATAGAAGGTGTGGTTCCAGATTTGAGCCGCGTTGTTAAAGATAGCGGTTTTTTCAGCTTGACCTGCCGTACGCATGATAATCTTCTCCAATGGCAGATCGGCATATTCGGTTCCTGCGATGAGCTTGTTAAGGTTGTCTACATAGCCTTTATGATGTTTTCCATAGTGAAAACCAATCGTTTTGGCGACTATGACCGGTTCCAATGCATTTTCAGCATAAGGAAGAGGGGCCAGGACATGGGACGCGGCAGCTTCGGCGGTTCTGGAATGACCGCCCATTGCGAGCCAAGCAGCGGTTGCAGTGGATGCAATGATAAAACTGCGACGGCTGAGCGTGATTGAGGAATTGTTTGAATCTGTTTTTTTCATACCGGCCTCCTTATGTTTGGTTGTGAAAAACGCATGACGCTGCTGACCAACCGAGCAATCTCTATGCCCCGGAAGATAAGTCAGGCAATAAAGTCTTTTATATCATAGAATTCCGCCATCACCAAAAGCATAAATGCCAAATCAACCAGGGCAAAAAACTCGCCGTATGCTGACAGCAGGAACACATCACCAATCAATCCACGGATATCCCCATTGCATATCTCAAAAGATTCATAAAAAATTTCATATATGTCAAAAATTCATGACACATAGTACACCGGCGCTATAATTACCTCTTGTTAAGAAAACTTTAAAAATTCCAATATGATTATGGCAGGTTCAGCAAAGTATTCAAGCCCTTGCAAAATTTTTTCGGTTCAATCCTGAAAATTGACTATACTGAAGCTTTATCCCTGCGAATATATGATACTGCAGAAAGAGATTGGGCCCTGGCAGACTGGTTCGGCAATTTCAGGACACTTGTAGTGCCAGAATGCCCATGATTCCTTTACGCATCAACATGACGGCAATGGCGGCCAGCAGAAGGCTGGCAAGTTTCGACGCGGTCTTTGTGCCCGTTCTCCCCAAAACTCTGGTGATGGGCCCCGCAGCCAAAAACACCAGCCCGACAAAAGCAATGTTCACGACAACCGCTGCTGTAGTAATCCACCGCCCGTGCATGCTGGTAAGGAGAAGGCAGGTTGTCAACACGGCCGGGCCGGTAATCAGTGGAATCCCGATCGGCACGGCGCCAAGACTATCCGGCTCAACCTGGCGTTGCCTCTTCTCACCCGTAATGAGATCACTCAGGGAAATCGCCAGGAGGAGGACACCGCCGGCCACCATAAAATCAGCAACAGTAATGCCCAGGAAACGCAGAAGCGCGGGGCCGAACCACAGAAAGGCCACCGCAACGATGGATGCGGTACTGATGGACTGCAGAATAACCGCTCGTCGCCGCGCCTTGTCCATTTCCTCGGTAAGTGAGACAAACAGAGGCAGCACTCCGATCGCATCAACTGCGACGAACAGCGGCACAAAACACAGCCAGAATTTCGTCATCTCTTTTTTAGATCGATTACCCTTCCACTTTCTTTCTTCACATTCTTCACTTTGCCGAGTAAATGGGGAGAAACATTCCATTTCTGCCCAGACTCTGTAATCACAGTAACAGTCTTTCTATTATATTTTACAAGGGTGCCAATCTGTTTATCTTGACCCGGTGATGCAAAACAAACCTGATCACCCGGGCTGAACCGCATCATTTCATTATGGGTATGCATTGAATCAAGAAATTTTAGCCGAGCTACAATTTTATGATTCAATTCAACAAGCTCACCATAGTTTAAAGAGTCTATATCTATTTTCATCTTTTACTCTCAATATCTTTTCATAAAAAAGAACTGACGGGCAGGCGGGACATATCACTACAAGTTTTTGAACCAAAGGTCGCCGCAAAACTCAGGAAGATAATTCGGCAGTCTGTCCTGATCAGATAAGCGACTTTTTATCGTTTTTTTTGAATAATCATCAGTGAATTGTTTCGGGCTCTGTATTTTAATTCCCATATAATCTTTTATCTTTTGTAAAGCTTTATCCCCTGTAATAATGGATTTTGCATTTAATTCCACAGCACATTCAATGAATTTGTTATCATCATGGTCTTTTTCAACAACGTTCAAAGAAAGAAGACATAAAAATATTTGTGTCAACAACCGCCCTGATCAATGGTTTTTCCCAGTCAAACGCCGAACTGCTTTGTATCGATCCACTCCATACGCAGCAAAGACCAGAAGTCCAAAGCCAGTTTGTTTATCACATAGTCGTAAAGTAGCCAGCCATATCCATCTGCCAATTGACAAAATAACCTGCCTGCCCTGGACAAATTCATCGCTTCCTGAAATCCTGTGATCCGACGCAATCCTTATTCCCTTTCTCCTGAGAGAAAGCACCTGAAACCAGTCCCACTTACTCAGGCGATATTTCGAAACCCCAAATGTTATTACAGTCTAATAATAGAATTCTCCTAATGGCAGTATCCATCGGCTGTCAGGACCGTCGCTGTCTCCCCTGATAATCAACTCACAAGGAATACCTGGAGCGATGGGATCATCATCATACCAGGCGGTGATCCGGTAGTTGTGGGAATCAGTTAGCTCAATCACTTCCATTTCTCCCATGCAGGTACCCCAGTCGTCATACTCAGCGCTTAGTTCACCCAGGTCCTCTGAGGTCCCATCGTCCAAATCGTCGACCACGAGCCTGGCAGAATAGGCATCCACATGGCAATTTTGAACAAAAACTTGTCTGAAGCCCATAATCTCCGGTCCGTCTGCGCTAATTCTTGCCCGGACGCGCAGACTCTCGGTCGTTACCGGCGCCCCCTCACGGGCACAAGCCTCCAGGGTGAAGGTATGGGTTTCGTTGAGGGTGATCTGGAAGCTGTCAGTTTCATGCCTGACGCAGTGAGCCGAGTATTCCCGGGACAAGACTTCACCCCGGATGTCCGAAGTGATAGTAATGTGACGGGCCTTGAATACCTCCCATTCCAGAGTCACAAGGGTGCCTTCCGGCCTGATCGTAATGGAATCGGGAGATGCCGCGAAGCGGACTATTTCCGCACGGCAGGCCCCGGAATCGCTTAACACATCAAGTATAGCAGGCTCACTCTCCAGGCTGTGACTGGTGACGTAGATCTGCCATAGACCGCAGGACAGATTATTGCCCTCCAGGTGCAGCAACTGATTGTGAACACGGTTTTCCGGTCGCTCGAAACTGATCCCGGTCACATCAAGCGTTCTCCAGGCATAGCCATCAGTTACCCTTACGGTGTTGGCATCGTACTCGATGTCAAAACTCGACCCTTCTAAGTCCAGAGTGAATGGACCGCATTCCATGACCTGCCGAAAGGAATCAGGATGATGAATGACAGGAACGTCATATACCAGCAGCCTTATGGAACCCGATTCGTGATCGTCAGCATCGCCGCGGATGCCTGCTTCATATGTATGTTCTCCGGCAGTCACCGTAACCGTGACGCCCATTTCTCCTTCCGGAATTATGACCAGGCCAGGGACCTCTATCACATCATACACGCCGGTCGTATTGATCAGATTGATCGACAGACCCCCAGCCGGGGCAGGGCAGGATATGCTGGCATACAGGTCAACGGTGTGACCGACCCGCACCTGCGTTTCAACCACCGAAAGATGGACCGCCCGATAGGTCTCAACGATCAACTCCCTGACAATACGGCCGCAGAAGCCGGATATCTCAAAGATATAGGTCTCATTTGCCGGCGTGTTAAGTCCCACCCCGCCGCTTATCCCCGGCCCCTCCTGTTCCCAAACAACAAAGCCGCTGCCGTCAGTGAGGACCGCCCGGTCAGCATTATCACCAGCAATGTATAAACTAAAGCTTTGGCATGCCTCCACCCGCACATGATCCTCCCCGATTACCTGGACAGAGCCGCTGACCCTGAATTCAGAAAGGATCACAGGTTCGGAGATCTCCAGATAGCGATCGGTGTCGCTGGCTGGAAGCCGGCTCATGCCCAAGCGGGAGCACTCTGGTATCCTAATCGGGATCTCGATGGTGATATTACCAGAACGCGTCCCCTCCGGGACCCTGCACCGGATAAGGCTGCTTGTACGGACAGTATACTCGGCTGGTGCATACCCGCCTGGAAAAACAACCAACGGCGCCCCACCAAAACCGCTGCCACTGATCTCTATAAGATCGCCCGCACAGGCCCTGCGGCTGATGGTCTCCTCATCTGTGGAGCGATCTATGTCGATGATCTCCTCTATCTCGTATCGCGGTTCGTTTCCAAGTTGCTTGAAACACTCCTCGGCATCACGGGTTGCCTGCCACTTCTCAAGTCGGCACAGATCCAAGGGTAATGGTCCTGGATTGCCGTACTTGAAGTAGAAATAACCCGCTCCCTTCAAAGGCAGGCGCACCGTAGTGTCTTCCAGAAAAGCCAAGGCGGTGTCAAAGGACTCATATGTCACTGGGCCAGAGGCGTCGTGTACGGTCGTGGCTTCAGCGTAAAGGATTTCCAGAGCGGAGATTTCCTCTACCAATGTGCTGACCACCGCCAGGTATGGTCCGAAGCCCCCGGAGACCTCCTCCTCCAGTCTCAATACGCCAAAAACAATGTCGGAAATCGCTATGGGGCTGACAAAACAGGGCCAATTGTGGTGGCGTCCCCTGAATCCGCCTCCCGAAGGTCCGGGGCTTCCTCCCTCTGGGCCCCGGCTGCCCGACGCATCCGCCTGTGTCTGTTTTGCCACTGAACGGGAACCGGCGTGCATAGCCTCGGTTCTCTGAACCAGATAATTCAGCAGAGAAAGGAGACGATCGCCGGCCCGGGAGTCCCCCCTGAGGAAACCTCTGGAATGACAAAGGAGAAGAGACAGATGGGAAGCCCGTTCCAGCAGACGGTCGATCCGCTCTCGATAGGCTGCTTCCTTTGATCTCTCCCCGCCGGCAGCCAGCTCGGCAGCCCGATAGATGGCATTTATCCTTTCCTGACACAAGATTTTTTCAAACCTGGTTGCTGTTCGCCCGATAACCCTTTTAGACTTTCGCATTTTACAGACCATTCTACACCTCGTTAATTTACTGACTCGTCTATATCGCCCGCAAAACTAAGTGATTAATTATGAATAAGGAATTTTATCAATGCATTTGGCCGAATGATGATTCGGTTCAGTCAGCAACCTCGCTGAAACCTGGAACAGATCAACTGGATTGCGCAGGCTTTGCCTGGCGCACTAGGAAATCGCTTTTCAGAAATTGGGGAACAGGTTGACAGCGAAATATGAATTTTGAGCACACAATCTCCTGGAATTCTATTTCTGCCAATTCCTATTATATGAAAATCGTGTATCACAACTGGTATCTGAATGTCAAGCAATCAAATAACCCTTTTTGAGCTGAGGCAGGGCAAAAGAGACTTCGACTGGTCTCTTTCAGCCCAGACCACCCTGCTGGCTTCTTTACGGATTCTCTCTCGCAGACAGGGGATATGTTGGAAACTATACACTACAGCCATAAAAGAAGGTCCACGACCTCTGCTACCCAGCTGCCTATTTCTTAATAACATTCAAGGTCTAAAGATCTTATCCTGGCAGATGCCGTAATGGACAGGGCAGTACACAATGCTTACCGATTAGGACTAAAGGAGGAATCAAAAAGAAAAAAACAAAAAAACTATACCACAAAAATCAGTTGAAACATTGACAGCATCCTCTTTCGTATGCACGATGGATATAGCTATACTTTGCTCACGATATGTAGAATAACGGAAATGAGTATAGTGGCAATCCCAGTGAATGAACAGATAAAAGGGTGGCCAAGATATTTAAGATACCAGCCACGAAACCATATTTGATAAGAAAGATACAACAGTTTCATTGTTTTGAACTATTTATTTAGCCATATAGAAAGTGAGACATATAGGGATGAATAAGCCCCTGGTCGGAAAGCGTATTCTGGTTCCCCCAGCCAGGCGAAATGGTTTATGACGCAATGAGATCACCGCTTTTTGACTCTTCTTGACATTTGGGACCTGCACAGGATAGCGTTTTCATTGAATACGGCCATTGATGACCCCATTTTTTGAATCGTTCAGAAGAATTGTCAGATCAAAATGACAGAAGGAGCACAGAAATGGAGAAACTATCTCGAAACTACCATCTCAAACTTCAAGAGATGTGCGGTTGTTATTTAGAGACAAATTTCCAGGAACAGTTGTCAGCCATGGTATCTCACAAAAGCGCAGATGTTGAAGAGGATGCATTTAAGTATCTATCTCTGGCCATTCTGGCTGCACTGACGGAAAAAGCCAAAAAGCTCTCTTTCAAAAAGGGGAAAGACTCCGCAAAAATTACCATAAAGGCAAAGGAACGGAAAATTAAACTTCCAGCACCATCACGGGATCTGATTGATAAAATCATAGCCATCACCAGGGCCATCACACACCTGGAAGAGGATAAGGGAGAATGTCCTCTTGTGCTTGGACTCCAAAACGACCAGGTTGAACTGCTTGTCAAGGTGAAAAAAGACAAAGAGAAAGAATCCATAAAGTTTGAGTTTCCTGATATGGAAACCTGAACGGTTACTGTCCGGCCCTTTCCAGCCGCCAG